>NZ_LAJC01000069.1 GCF_000981225.1 Allosalinactinospora lopnorensis | reverse complement strand
GTGCGCGGCGCCGCGCACGGCACGACCGCTTCCCGCGCCCGCGGGAAGCGGTACGGCTACCACGCCAGGTGGCACGCCGCTCCGGGGAGGACGACCTCCGTCTCGCCCTCGATCTCCACCCGGATGGGCGGTCCCAGCCCGTGCGGCAGTTCCACGCTGACCTGTCCGGGAACGACGTTGACCAGGACGTCCCAGTGGCCGTGGTACCGCAGCGTGAAGGTGAGCCGCTCGATCTCCTCCGGCAGCCGGGGCCGGAGCCGGAGGGTGCCCGCCTCCGTCTCCAGGCCCGCGTAGCAGCGGGTCAGGAGGTCGACGGTTCCGGCCATGGCGCCGATGTGAATGCCCTCCGCCGTGGTGCCGCCCTGGAGGTCGTCGATGTCGGAGCGCAGGGCGTGCACGAAGAACTGCCAGGACGACGCGCGGTCGGTTCGCGACAGCACCCAGGAGTGCACCACCGAACTGAGCGTCGAGCCGTGCGACGTGCGCTCCAGGTAGTAGTCGACGGTGCGCGGGATCAGCTGCTCCGGATCGCAGTCGTAGCCGAGGTGGTTCAGGATCTCGGTGAGTTCGTCCGACTGCAGCAGGAAGAACAGCATCAGGACGTCGGCCTGTTTGGACGCCTTGTAGCGGTTGCAGGTGTCGGCCTCGGCCTCGAGGATGCGGTCGAGCCGCCGGATGTCCCCGTAGGCCTCGCGGTAGCTCTCCCAGTCCAGTTCCGCGAGCGACTCGTAGCCGTCGAACTGGCTGATCACCCCGTCGTGGAAGGGCACCCGCAGCCGGCGGCTCACATCCTCGAACCGGTCGATCTCGACCCGGCTCAGCCCCAGCCGCTCCTCGAGCTCCCGCCGGCGGCGGTCGGGCAGCAGCGCGAGCGTCTCGAGCGCACGTTGGAGCACCCACGCCGTCATCACGTTGGTGTAGGCGTTGTTGTCGAGCCCCGGTTCCTTCCGGTCGACGTAGCCGTCGTGGTACTCGTCGGGCCCCATGACCCCGCGGATCTCGTAGCGGTCCAGCGCCTTGTTGTAGCTGGCGATCCCGGCCAGGAATCGGGCGATCTCCAGGATCAGTTCGGCGCCGTATTCGGCCAGGAACTCCTGGTCATCGGTGTACTGGTAGTGGTGCCAGGCGTTGTAGGCGATGGCGATGCCCACGTGGCGCTGCCGGTGCGATCGGTCCTCGATCCAGTGTCCGGAGCGCGGGTTCAGGTGGATGTGCTGCGTCTCCTCCCGGCCGTCGCTGCCGCTCTGCCAGGGGAACATCGCCCCGGGGTAGCCCGCCTCGGCGGCGGCCTCGCGGGCCGCGGGCAGCCGCCGCCACCGGTACCGCAGGAGGGCCCGGGCGGTCTCCGGGAAGTTCATGTTCAAGAACGGGAAGATGAACAGCTCGTCCCAGAAGACGTGGCCGCGGTAGGCCTCGCCGTGCAGCCCCCGGGCCGGCACGCCGACGTCCAGGTCGGCCGTGTGCGGCGACAGTGTCTGCATGATGTGGAACATGTGCAGGTTCAGAACGCGCTGCGTGTCCTCGTCGTCCACGTCGATCGCGCACCGCCGCCACAGCTGGCTCCAGGCCAGCTCGTGGCGTTCCAGCAGCGTGTCGAAATCGCCGGCCCCGGCCACGTCGCGCCGAGCGGCCCCCAGGGGCTCCTCGATGGCGTGGTCGCGCGAGGTGCGCAGGGACACCACCTTGCAGAACGTGGTCTGTTCGCCCTCCTCGACCTCGCAGTGCAGATCGTGGCCGATCCAGGCGTCGTCGGCGGCCTGGACGAAGGAGTCGTCGTGCGGCCGGTCCCCGGTGGTCCGGGCGGCCACCGAGATCCGGATCCCCGAAGTGACCGTCTCGGTGTGCAGCCAGGCGGTATCGGGTTCGTCGGCTCCGGTGGCCAGCGGGCGCAGGTGCCTGCCCTCGAGGTCGCGGTAGCGCGGGACCCCGCAGTTGGTCAGCCGCCCGTCCAGAGCGGAGCGCACCGTGACCCGCCCGCTCCAGTTGAGCGGGACGATCGTGGTCTCCAGGGCGGCCAGGGCAGGAGCCTCCATCGAGACGAAGCGCCTTTGGGCCAGCCGCGTCTCCCTACCCTCGGGGTCGCGCACCTTGAGCAGCCGGGTGAGCACTCCACGGCGCATGTCCAGTTCCCAGTGCTGCTCGCGGATCTCGCCGGCGGCGCCCTCGAACCAGGGGCCCTCGCCTATGCGGAAGGTGAACGGCAGCCAGTCCGGCACATTCACCATGTCCTCGTTGTCGATCTCGCGACCGTCGATCACCGAGGTGAGGCGGTTGTAACAGCCGGCGATGTAGGTGCCCGGGTAGCGGACACCGTCAGCGGACACCTCAGGGGCGGCACCGCGCGTCGCGAAGCGGCCGTTGCCCAGCGTGCACAAGGCTTCGCGGCGCCCCTCCTCCACGGTTTCGAGATCGCTGTCGCCGTAGCTGAGCAACCAGCGGCTCACGGGGTGCTCCCTTCCGGTGTCGCCCATTCCAGTTCGGCCAGATCGGTGACGACCACATCGGCGCCGTGCCGGTAGAGGTCGGCGGCCTGCCCCGCGCGGTCCACGCCGACAACGAGGGCGAAGCCGCCTCTGCGGCCCGCCTCGACACCGGCGAGCGCATCCTCGACCACGGCGCAGCGGTCCGGTTCGGCGCCGAGGCGCCGCGCCGCCTCCAGGAAGAGGTCGGGTGCCGGTTTTCCGACCAGGCCCAGCCGGGCGGAGTCCACACCGTCGACGCGCACATCGAAGAGGTCGCTGACCCCGGCCGCCCTCAGCACGGCCTCGCAGTTCCGGCTCGCCGACACCGCCGCGACCGCAACACCGCGCCGCCGCAGCCCGCGTATCAGCGCCACTGTGGACTCGAACGGGGTGACCCCGTGCTCGCGCAACTGCTCCAGGAAGTCGCGGTTCTTGCGCTCCCCCACACCGGCGACGGTCGGTGCTCCCTCGTCCGCGTCGGAGGCCTCCTCGGGCAGCACGATCCCCCGGGAGGCGAGGAAGGCGCGGACACCGTCGTCGCGCGGGCGGCCGTCGACGTAGCGCAGATAGTCGTCACGGGCGTCGAAGGGCCGGAACCGCTCCCCCATGCGGGCGCCCTGCTCCGCCAGGAGCGCGTCGAACGCGCGCTTCCACGCCGCGGCGTGCACGCTCGCGGTATCGGTTATCACCCCGTCGGTGTCGAAGACGACCCCGTCGAGCTCCGAGACGGCGATCATCACGTCCCCCAGGTGATGTTCCATCGCGGGTACGGTCCCCGGCAATGGAACGCCCGTGTCCGAGCGTTCCAGTTCCCTCCTACCCGCTGCGGTCCCGCGTGACTCTGGACGGGGCCCTCCAGCGCGTTTCCCGGCCCGGGATCCCGCTTCCCGGTCCGCGGACGTCCGGGACACGGCGGCCGGAGTCCGGAGACGTCCAGTGTTTCGTAACTCTGCACTACTGATACGCGACCATCGGTAATATCCCGCTATGCCTCCGACCCCCGAGCACGAGATCCTCATCAAGCTCTTCCAGAACCAGCCGAAGCTCGCGCCTGACCTGCTGGGAGAAGTCTTCGGTCTCGACGTTCCCGCGCACACGCGGGCTTCCCTGGCATGCGGCGATTTCGGCGACGTGCGGCCCACCGAGCTCCGCGCCGACGCCGTGGTCACGCTGCGCACCGACGAGGCGGTGATGTCCATCATCGTCGAGGTCCAGCGCAAGCGCGACCACGGGAAACGCCAAAGCTGGCCGGTGTACCTGACCACCCTGCACGCCCGTGTGGGCTGCCCGGCCGTGCTGCTGGTGATCTGCCCCGACCCGGCGGTGGCCAGGTGGTGCGCCAACCCCATCGATATCGGGCACCCCGACTGGTCGCTGAGGCCGCTGGTGATCGGCCCCGACGCGGTCCCGGTGATCACCGACCCCGGCCAGGCCGCTCAGAGCCCGGAACTGGCGGTGCTCTCTACACTGACCCATGGCAGCGTGAGCAAGACCGAGGTGATCGACGCGCTGTGCACCGGTCTAGCGGAGATCGACCATGCGCAGGCGCGTCTCTACACTGAGTATGTCCTCACGCTGCTCTCTGGAGCTGCCCGGAAGTATATGGAGGAGCTGATGGCGGCCGAGACCTTCGAGTACATGAGTGAGTTCACCCAGCGCTACGTCGACAGGGGGAAGGCCGAAGGAAAGGCCGAAGGAAAGGCCAACGACATCATCACCGTCCTCGTCACGCGCGGTTTCCAGGTGCCCGATGAAACCCGCGAACGCATCACCTCCTGCACCGACCTGGCCCAGCTCGACGAATGGCTCCGCCGCGCCGTCACCACCGGAACCGTCGACGGCCTCTTCGACTGACAGTGAGGATGTAGACGGCACCGCAGGGCCGCCCCCTGGGCTTCAGCCGATGGCCGTCACCCGGTACCGGACCGAGGTGCTCGGTTCGGCCGCCGAGCAGGTGGTGACGAACGCCGGTCCCTCGGTCTCGGTGAGGGCGGCGGTGAGCTTCCGTTCCCGATGGCGGAAGACGACCTCGTAGCCCTGGGGCGTGCGCCGCTCCGAGCGCGGTTCCAGCGCGTCGGCGGCGTACAGGCCGAGGTGCCTGCGCACCGCGGCTTCGGCAGCCTGGACGTGCGGCGTGTCGGTGCACCGGCCCCTGAGGTGCTCGGCGTCGAGGAGGCCGGACTCGAAGTCGCGCACGACCGCTTCCGCGGTGTCCGGGGTGAGTCGGCCGAAGTAGATCCCCTGCGGCAGCGCGACGAGGTTGGCCGCGAACCGGTCTCCGCCGAGATGCGTGGTCTCCCAGACGTGGGGGTGGCTGCGTCCCAGCGCGGCGGCGACGGGCCGGCCGGAGAGCGCGCAGCACGGGTCCTTCTTCGCGTGCGTGCACACCAGGTACAGCGGGTGCTCCACCGGGGTGCCGAAGTCCGGGGGCTCGGGCCGCTCCACAGCGGTGGTGTCGTGGGCCAGCAATTCCTCCAGTGAGCGGAACTCCACCCTGCGGGTCCAGGCGCCCTCCCGGGCGGACCGCACGAAGTAGGCCGTGCGCGCTCCCCCGGCGCCGTTTCCCCGGGTTCTCTTGATGAGCTGGGGGCGGATGGGCCGCGCGCCGATGCGGGCCTCGATTTCGGCCACCACCCGCGGATCCAGTCCGTCGCTGCTCAGGGCCGGGTGCCGCCACGGCCCCGGATGCTCGATGAGGAGCCATCCCGCGGTCCGGCTCGCCGTGCCGGCGTGGGATTCGCCGTGGTAGCGCCCCAGGGCCGCGCACCCCCGGTTCCCGTCCGGCGCGGTGGGTAGCCGCACGTCCCCTCCAAACCGTCGCAGGGCCTGTGTCCTGGAAAGGGTTTCGGTGCCGCTCCGGCCCGGCTCCGCGCGGTCCGGACGGCGACACCGATCCTGGCATACGGAGTACAAGGGGTCATGACCGGGGCGGATCGCTCAGGGCAGCCGCCCGACGTGCGCCAGGGCCTGCCGCAGCAGCACGTCCTGGCCGCCGGTCATCTCCTGCTGGACGCCGGAACCGGCCGCCTCCTCCGGTGTGAACCACACGAGGTCGAGCGCGTCTTGGCGGGGCTCGCAGTCACCGGCGACCGGAACGACGTAGGCCATCGACACCGCGTGCTGGCGGGGATCGTGGAAGGGGGTGGTCCCCGGGGTGGGGAAGTACTCGGCGATGGTGAACGGTTGCAACGAGGCGGGAACGCGCGGCAGCGCCATGGGGCCGAGGTCCTTCTCCAGGTGGCGCAGCAGTGCATCACGTATGCGCTCGTGGTAGAGCACCCGGCCCGACACCACGGCGCGACTGATGGTGCCGTCCGGGCCGACCCCCAGCAGCAGGCCCACGTGCGTCACCGTGCCGGAGTCGTCGACCCGCACCGGCACGGCGTTGATGTAGAGGATCGGCAGTCGGCCGCGTATCGTGTCCAACTCCGTGGTGGAGAACCATCCAGGTGTGCTGCCATCAGTCGTTTCGGTCATGAGTGCCGTTCTATCGCATCGGCCGCCGCTGGATGGTCCTGCCCTCCCGCCGATCCCGTGCCGGCGACCGCGGAACAGGCGTGGCGGGCGCGTTCGGCGGGCCGCGGCCGGGGCCCTGCCATGTCGTGCTCCCGTGCCGCCACCGGCACAATGGGTCCGGCCACGACGTCGGACGACGGAACGGGGAGCAGTTGAGCATGGGAACACCGCCACCGGCATACCGCCCCGGGCCGGGCAGCGCGCTGGAGGTGGACCGCGACCTCTACTCGCGGCTGGCCTCGGCGACCGGCCGCCGCGAGCGGGTGCACGGGTTCACCGTCCCCGTCCGCTCCGGCAGGGCATGGGAGGTCCCCGCCGGCCACCTGTGCCGCATCGTCGCCCCGGAAGGGCCCCAGGTGGGTGACCTGAACATCTGGAGCCGGCACGACCCGCGCGAGCGGATGTGGGCCGCGCGCACCCGGCAGATGCAGGCCGCGCATGTCACCGTGTTCGACCGGCTGTGGTCTACGCTGCCCTTCCTACGGCCCCTGGTCACCATCACGGCGGACTCCCTGTCCTGGTACGGGGCCGACGGCGAGGGAGGCCGGGTGCACGACCTGCTCGGCACCCGCTGCGACCCCTACGTCAACCGGCTGCTCGCCGGCGAGGACTTCGACTTCCACTGCCATTCCAACCTCACCCGCGCGGTACTGCCCTACGGCCTCACCGAGTTCGACGTGCACGATGTGCTGAACGTCTTCCAGTGCACCGGCCTGAACGACGAGGACCGCTACTTCATGAAGGCCTGTCCCGCACGGCCCGGCGACTACATCGAGTTCTTCGCCGAGCTCGACCTGCTGATGGCGATGTCGACGTGCCCGGGCGGCGACCTGTCCGTCGACCTGTGGGGCCCGGACGCACGGGAGCCGCTGGAGGTCTGCCGGCCGCTCGCGGTGGAGGTCTACCGCCCCGCGGCGGAGCTACTGGAGGGCTGGTCTCCTCCGGCCCGCGCCGACTACGCGGGCCTGCATGGTCTGCACCGCCCGGAGTGGTCCGGCGGCGACCGCTGACGCGCGGGGCACCGCTGGGCGGAGGACGCCCGGTCCAGAATCCGCACCGCCGCGTCGTGGGCCCGCCGGGCGGCGAGGTGCGGCGGCAGGGCGTCGAGGCTGCCGGAGAGCACCTCCACGGCGATCGGGGCGGCCGGCGCGCCGCCGCGGCGGTCCCGTGCTACCCGGGAACGTGCAGCGAAAGGTCGAAGGAGTAGCGCGAGGCGCGGTACAGGTGGGTGCCGTACTCGACGGCCCGCCCTTCGACGTCGAAAGCGGTGCGCTCCATGGTGAGCAGCGGAGCGCCCTCGGCCTCGTTGAGCAGTTCGGCCTCAGCGCGGGCCGCGGATCGCGCTCCGATGTTCTGGCCGGCGGCCTGCGGCCGCACCCCGGCTCCGCGCAGGAGCTGGTAGAGGCCGTGGGCGGCGAGGACGGACTCGTCGGGGATCTCCATGAGGTCGGCGGGCAGATAGTTGCGCATCCGCGCGATGGGCTCGCCCCGCGCGAACCGCACCCGCTCCAGATGCCAGACACGAGTGCTTTCGGAGATGTCGAGGGCGCGTGTCACAGCCGCCGAGGCGGGCTCGACCGCGCTTTTCAGCACGCGGGTCGTGGGCCGCTGGTCGATCGCGAGCAGGTCGTCGTGCAGGCTGGTCAGCTCCAGCGAGCGCTTGACCTTGTTGTGCACGACCTGGCTTCCGACCCCGCGCTTGCGCACGACCAGCCCTTTGTCGACCAGGGTCTGGATCGCCTGGCGCACCGTGGGCCGCGACAGCCCGATGTGCTCGGCGAGTTGTACCTCGTTGACCAGCCGCACCCCCGGGGGCAGCGCTCCGGAGTCGATCGCGGCCTCCATCTGGCTGGCGACCTGGAAGTACAGGGGTACCGGGGTCGAGGAGTCCACCACGATCTCGGATGCCGGGTTCCAGGTGGCTCGGGGTTCCGTTTCGGGGCTCGGCCGGGTCGTCACACGAGGACCATACCAATTACTCAGGAGGTCGTTAAGTACATACGTCAAGACAACCTGATGATGTAGAGACGACCGGGGGCGCACCCGGCCCGCCGGCGCCGCCGGAACGCGAAAAGGGGCGGATGCACCTGTGGACGACATGTGATCACTCGTGCTCGAATGGCGGCCACCCGTTAGCGGCGTGCCCCCCTTTCACGGCCGCTCGACAAGAAAGCGAATCCCCCGAACATGATCACCACCGTCCCCTTGGCGCGGCGGGCCTTCCTGGCCCGTGCGGGCGTGCTAGGCGCAGCGGTGAGCGCCGGCGCCCTCGCACACGTCCCCGCGCACGCCGCCTCCCTCCCCAGGGATCCGGTGTCCGATGTCGTGGAGCTGCTCCGCCCCGCCCTCGCCGAGTTCGCCCGCGACACGCTCAACGGCCTGTCCGTGTTCGTGGTGCCGGGACCGGACGCCTACTCCAAGGCCCAGGGCACCCCCCGCGAAGAGGCGGGCGCGATCGAGATGCGGGCGACCGACTTCATGATCGAGGCGCTGGACAACTTCGTCCCGTTCCCCGACCGGATCGCCCAACCGATCGCCGCCGCCGTGGCCACCGGGGTCGACGACCTCGGTATCGAACTCCCCGGTGAGCTCGGCGAACTTCCCCTGACCGAGGTGTCGGCGCTGGACGACGCGCTGCGGCGCATCCTGGAGAACGACTCCACGGTTCCCCTGTCGCTGGCGATCGCGCTCCTGCTCAACCTGCTGGCCACCACGGTCGAACCGCGGTCTGTGACCGGCGGGCTCGGCTCCCCGTTCGCCCGCCTGTCCTTCGAGGACAAGGCGCGGGTGTTCGAGCGGCTGGAGGAGAGCGACGCCGACCTGGTCGAGACCCTGCACGCCGAGTTCCCGCAGCCGTGGCGGTCGTCGGTCTCCGGGCTGCTGCGGTTCGTGGCGGGAGCGCTGCTGGAGTTCCCCGGGTTCGGCGCCTACTCCGAGCAGGCCGTCCTCGACCCGGAGAGCAGGGAGCTCACCGAGCGCCCCATCGGCTGGGAGCTCACCGGCTACAAACCCGACACCACCGGTCCCAACGACGGTTGGGACGACTTCCTGGGCTACTACGAGGACCGGACGGAGGTGAGCGACTGATGCGGGACGTCATCGTAGTGGGCGCCGGTGGCGGCGGCCCGGTCGTGGCGGCCGAGCTGGCCGGGCGCGGCCTGGACGTGCTCCTGCTCGAAGCGGGTCCGCGGCACGGCGACCCCCGTGAGGAGTGGACGCCCTTCGACAACGACGCAAACAACCCGCTCACCGGCTTCCTGCGGTTCGGCCCCGCTGAGCGCGCCCGCGCCGCCTGGTACCGGGAGACCCCGCAGAACTCGTTCCTCTGGCAGCTGGCCGGGGTGGGCGGCACCACCCAGCACTACTTCGGTAACTCGCCGCGGGCCATGCCCGGGGTGTTCGACGACTACGAAGGCGAGGACGCCGCCGCCTACGACACCGGCCACTCCTTCCCTTTCGGATACCGCGAGCTGATCCCCTACTACGAGTGGGTGGAGGCGACGCTTCCGGTGCAGACGGCCGCGATGGGCACCAAGGAGGACACGTTCTTCCGCGGGTGCGAGTCGGTGGGCCTGCCGGTGCAGACCACCAAGACCACGACCCGCGCCTCCTTCCGCCCGCAGGAGAACGCGATCCTGCAGCCGGGAGGCAACGCGGGCCGCACCACAGACCCCGACCTGCTGGTGCACCCGAAGGCCAGCGGCTGCACTTTCTGCGGGCACTGCTACCAGGCTGCCGGCAGCCGATCAACGCGCCGCGCAACCTGTTCGCCCGGCGCTCCACGGACAACAGCTACGTCCCGATGGCGCTGACCGCTGACGCCTGGGCCGACGGAGGCAAGGCGGCCACCCTCATCACGAGTGCCTTCGTCACGCGGATCCACACCGAGGAGCGCGGCGGGGAGCAGGTGGCCACCGGCGTGACCTGGCGGGACGGCGGCAGCAGTGAGACGCGGCGCGAGGACGCCGCCGTCGTGGTGCTGGCCGGCGGCTGCACCGAGAACCCGCGGCTGTGGCTGAACAGCGGCCTGCCCGATCCCAACGGCTGGGTGGGGCGCGGCTACACCGACCACGCCTTCGACTGGGTGATCGGCTCCTTCGACTCCGACACCGGCAACAGCAAAGGCGCCGCCTCCTCGGCGCGCGCGGACTTCCCGGGGTACGGAGGACTGGAGAACGTGGGCCTTACGCCGGGCCTTCAGGCGTTCTCCATGCTGCTGTCGGAGAGCGGCATCCGCGGTGAGTACACCAACGGGCGCGGTCCCACCGGCGCCTGGGACGGCTCCGCGGGGCGGCTCGTGGGACCCGAACTGAAGGAGTTCATGGGCGAGGGGATCGACCGGCTCCTCAACATCCTGGTCATCTCCGACGACGACGTGCAGGCCGAGAACCGCGTCACCCTGTCGGCATTCCCGGCCGACGAGCACGGACCGGTCGCCAAGGTCACCTTTCCGCGCCGGCAGCGCACCGCGCGCACCACGGCCAACCGCGACTTCCTCGCCGGGAAGGCCGCCGAGATCCTGCGCGGCGCGGGCGCGAAGCGGATCTACCGGATCGACTGGGCACCGCTCTTGCTGCACGTGCAATCGAGCATGCGTATGGGCGCCTCCGAGGACGACTCGGTGCTCACTCCCGAAGCGGAGGCGCGCTGGGTGCGGCGGCTGTTCATCGCGGACAACTCCGCTCTGGCCAACTCGCTCGGGGGGCCCAACCCGACCCTGACCGCACAGGCGGTCGCCACCCGGACCGCCGAGAAGATCTTCCAGCGCTACTTCGAGGGCGCCCCATGGGTGGTCTCGGAGGCCCCGGTGGTCTCCACCGATGACCGGATCACCGAGCGGGTCCTCGAGCTCGGGCCCTGAACGGGCCGGGCGGTGCGTACGCACCGCCCGGCCGCCGCTCGTGTCAGCCGCGCTCCCCGACCGTCAGGTCGGAGAGCCATCCCTTGGCTCCGTCGAGCAGCGCGGGCGGAAGAGCGTGGCCGCCGGGGTGCTCCCGGAACTCGACGTCCGCGCCGCGCTCGGTGAGCTGGGTGGCCAGCAGGTGCGCCTGGTCTATCGGGGTGATCATGTCCATGGCTCCCGCCCCTATGAACACCGAGGTCTCCGACAGGTCCACCCGCTCGGGCTCTCGGTCCTGCAACGGAGCGGCAGCGGCGAACAGCACGGCGCCGCGCAGCAGCTCAGGGCGGAGGAGCAGTGTGGCGGCCGCGATGTTCGCGCCGTTGGAGAAGCCGACCGCGATCAGCCGCTCGGTGTCCAGGCGGTACTTCTCGACCGCGGCCTCGACGAATCCGGCGAGCTCGTGGGTGCGCTCGATGACGTCGTCGACGTCGAAGACGCCCTCGCGCAGTCGCCGGAACCACCGGTTGGCGCCGTTCTCGCTGACCCTGCCGCGCGGCGAGAGCAGGGCCGCGCCCGGTGCCAGTACGCGGCCGAGCCCGAGAAGGTCGTGCTCGTCCGCGCCGGTGCCGTGCAGCAGCAGGAGGGTGGGTGCCCCCGGTGTGGAGGCGGGATGGAACACGTGCTGGAAATCCATACTCAGACTCCCGTCTGAACGGCGGGCAGGGCGCGTTCGATCTGGGCGCGGTTGGGCTCCAGCCACGGCGGCAGCTTCAAGGCGCGGCCGAGGTCCAGCAACGGCTCGTCGTAGTCGAAGCCGGGACCGTCGGTGGCGATCTCCAGCAGTACTCCGCCGGGCTCGCGGAAGTAGATCGAGGTGAAGTAGCAGCGGTCGCGGATCTCGGTCACGCCGACGCCCTCGTCGACCAGGCGCTGCCGCCAGTCCGCCTGCGCCTGCCGGTCGGGCGCCCGGTAGGCGACGTGGTGCACGGTGCCCGCGGCGACCAGGCCGGACGGCAGCGCACGGTCGGCGAGCACGTCCACAACGGTGCCTACTCCGGCGGCGTCTCCGTGGGTGTGGAAGCGGTAGCGGTTGCCCTGTTCGGCCGTCAGCTCGAAGCCGAGCCTGCCGGCGAGCATGCTCGCGGTGCGCTCGTAGTCGTGCTCGCTGAGCGTGACGGCGCGGATGCCGCGGATCGCGTGCTCGACGGGAACGTATCCGCCGTCCCACGGTTCGGTGCCGTGCGGATCCGCGCTGGCGACGAGCTCGATGACCAGACCATCGGGGTCGCGCAGGGTGAGCACGTCCTCCTCGATCCGCTCGGCCGGGCGGCTCGTTTCCACCCCGAGTCCGGACAGGTGTTCCTGCCACCAGCCGATGGACCCTTCGGGGATCGAGAACGAGGTGGTGGTGGCCTGCCCCGCCCCGAGCCGGCCCTTGGGGGCGCCGGGCCAGGGGAAGAAGGTCATGATCGTTCCGGGGTTGCCCGCGCGGTCACCGTAGTAGAAGTGGTAGGTGTCCGGGGCATCGAAGTTGACGGTCCGCTTGACCATCCTCATGCCCAAGGCGTTGAGGTAGAAGTCGGCGTTCGCCTGCGGATCGGCGGCGATCGCCGTCACATGGTGGATGCCCGCCGGCCGCACGTCCATCATCGGTCACCTTCTCTGGTTCGTCATCGCTCGACATCGTTTCCACCACGGAAAACAGTTGAATTATGAACTAAATTCCGCGTGCTGTCGAAGGCCCGTACGCAAGGCGAGCGGCGTGCCCCGGACCGGCCGCGCAGGCGGCCGGCCCCTCAGTTCACCTCGTCGACGTCGTTCTCAAGCTCCTGCTCGGAGAGGTGGTCGCCGAGCTCGCCGCCGCGCAGCGCGTCGAACAGCTCCTCGACCCGGTTCTCGTCCAGCCGGACGACGTTCTGGGGCCCGACCCAGTCGGTGGCGGCGACGGGCAGGCTCGCGAACGTGATCCGCTCCGGGCCGACTTCGGAGAGGCGCTGGGCCAGACCGCGCAGAGTTCCCATACTCACGTCGTCGTCCACGGCCATCGACTCGCTCGCGCTCCGCAGGAACCCGTCCAACCGCACCGGGTCCTCCAGCACACCCTCACTCGTCGCCTTTTCGGCCATGGCCCTGATGAACGCCTGCTGGCGCCTGCCCCGGTCGACATCGCCGCCGGGCAGACCTTTGCGCTCGCGGACGAACCGCAGCGCCTCCTCACCGTCCATGTCGTGCTCTCCCGCGGACCAGGACCAGCCGTTGCTCGGATCGACGATGTCCTCACTCACCCGCACCCGGACACCCCCCAGGACGTCGGTCATGCGCTTGAACCCGCTGAAGTCGAGCACGGCGACATGGTCGAGGCGGATATCGGTCAGCTGCTCCACGGTCTGCATCAGTAGCCGCGGCCCGCCCTTCGCGAAGGCGGTGCTGATCTTGTCGTCGTCATGGCCGGGGATCGGCACGTAGGAGTCCCGCGGAATTGAGATGACGTAGGCGTTCCGCCCGCTCTCGGGTACGTGGAGCAGCATGACGCATCGGCGTGCGCCTCGCCGGGAGCCCGTTTTCCGCCGGTCGGCTCCCCCCGCATGTCGGAGCCGACGAGCAGCCAGTTCTCCCCCGGGTCCTCGTGCGGGCGTCCGGTCTCCTCCGGCATCGCCTCGGTCATCCGTTCGATGCCGCGGTCGTAGACGCTCAGCCGCCAGGAGACCGCACCGGTGATCCCGGCTATCAGCACAGTGAGCGCCATGAGGGCCCGCAGCACGACTCGTCGGCGTGTTCCGCGCCGTTCGACCATGGTGGGTTCCCGCTGGGTCCGATGTGCTCTTGAGGTCTCCCTTCCCCTTCCCCGGGGCCCCCGCACATGCCGGGACTCCGCGCCCCTGCCCCCGAGGCGGCAGTGGCGGGGAGGCAGACCTGCTCCTCGGCGGAGACATCCAGTGTCCCCTCCTCCCCCGGGTCCGGCCACACGGTCGGCCGCCTCCTCCCCGGATCACCGTGTTCGCAGGTCAGTCAGCTTGCGCGCCGGCGTTACGCGCCCCGGTCCGGCGCCGTTTGCCTCCGCGGAGTATCAGGCGGACCAATGTTGGGCAAGATATTGACTATGGTCGCAAAAATGCATAAGTTCGCGTACACCACCCGACCGCAGTGACCCACGCCACACGTTTCCCGCCGCTCGCCCCGCCCCTCGGGGGCGTCCCAGCGGGCGCGACCGCCGGCACCGCGCCGCACGCCTCTGCCCACCTCCCCAATGAGGAGAACACTGTGCGCAGGTCGACGCCTCTGCTCGCCAGTCTCACCCTCGTCGTCGCGATGACCGCCTGCGAAGGATCGGCCGGCGACGACGACTCGATCCCCGTCGGCTACATCACCCCGCTGACCGGCGCCTTCTCCAACCTCGGCGAAGACAACCAGAAAGCCGTCGAGGCCGCCGTCGACGAGATCAACACCGACGGCGGCGTGCTCGGCCGCCCGATCGAACTGATCACCCAGAACGACGAGAGCAACCCGGACCAGGGAATCCTGGCGTTCAACGAGATCATGAACGACGAACCGGTCGCCGTCATCGGCTCCGCCTCATCCAACAGCGCCATGGCCGTGCTGGAACACGTGGAGCGGGAGCAGGTGCCCTACATCTCCCCCACACCCGCCGACGAGCAGGTCGCCCCGGTGCGCGACCACGTGTTCGTGGTGCCGGCCATCGCCGGGACCTATGCCGAGCGGGCCCTGCACTACCTCAGCGACGAGGGTATGGACGAGGTCGCCGTCACCTACTCCGAGACCGCCTACGGGGAGGCGGGCTACGAGGCCATGGTGGAAGGCGCCGACGAGCACGGGGTCGACCTGGTCGTGGAGGAGGCGTTCGAGCAGGAGACCACCGACTTCGGCCACATCCTCGCCGAGATCGAGTCAGTCGGGCCGGACGCCACGATCGTCTGGGCCAGCGGTCCGCCCGGGATCACCATCGCCGAGCAGTACGCCGGCGCGGACATAGAAGCACCCCTCGTGATGACCGGCTCGCAGGCCAGCCACCTGTGGACCGACCCCGCGGGCGACAGCGCCGAAGGGGTGACCGTGCTCAGCTCCATCGGAGTGGTCGGCGAGCACCTGCCCGAGGGAGAGCAGCAGGACGTCATCCGCGAGATGACAGAGGTCTTCGAGGCCGAGCACGGCTACGCGCCGCCGCAGTTCGCCCAGGACGGCTACACCGCGGTCATGCTGCTCGCCGCGGCCATCGAGGAGGCCGGCAGCACCGAGCGGGCCGATATCCGCGACGCCCTGGAGAACCTCACCCTCACCACCCCCAACGGCACCTTCGACTACAGCGAGACCGACCACGCCGGCCTGACCGGGGACGCCATCTCCGTCAACGTCGTCGAGGACGGCGAGTTCGTCCCCACCGACTGGTCCACGGAGCGGTTCGGCGAGACCTACGGAGAAGAGTAGCCATGCTGCACGTGGCGGGACTGACCCGGTCCTTCGGCGGTGTCTACGCCGTCCGCGACGTCGCCCTCGATGTCGCGGACGGCGAGACCCGGGGCGTCATCGGCCCGAACGGCGCCGGCAAATCCACGCTGTTCAACCTGATCAGTGGGCATCTGCCGCCGGAGAGAGGGCGCGTGGAGCTGGCGGGCGACCGGATCGACCGGCTCCCCCCGCACCGGCGGGCCAAGCGAGGCGTGTCCATCGTCTTCCAGTCCGCCCGCATCTTCAGGCACATGACGGTGCGGGAGAACGTCATGGTGGGGGCCCACCTACGCGCCCGCTCCGGCTTTCCCTCGGCGGTCCTGCGGCTCCCGTCGCACTTCGCGGCCGAGCGCACCATCCGGGCCCTCGCTGAGGAGGCCCTGGACCGGGTGGGCCTGCTGGAGTGGGCCGACAGCGACGCCGAGTCACTACCGCTGGGCCAGCAGCGCGCCATGCAGGTGGCCCGGGCGGTCTGCGCCGACCCGCGCCTGCTGCTCCTGGACGAACCGGCGTCCGGCCTGCGTGCCCAGGAGCGGGAGCGGCTGGCCCGGGTCATCGAGGAGCTGAAGTCGACCGGGGTCACCACCATGCTGATCGAACACGACGTCGCGTTCGTGTCCCGGCTCGCCGACCGGGTCACGGTCATGGACCTCGGCCGGGTGATCGCCGCCGGCGCCCCCGACGACGTGCGCTCCGATCCCAAGGTGATCACCGCCTACCTGGGATCGGAGGAACCGTGAGCAACGTGCCGGAGACCGCCGTGGACAGCGGGCCCGGCGGACCGCACGGGGAGAGCGTGATCGAGGTCGCCGACCTCGTGGTGCGTTACGGCGCCGCCACCGCGCTGCAGGGGGTCTCATTCTCGGTCGGGCCCGGTGAGGCGGTCGCGCTGGTGGGGCCGAACGGGGCCGGAAAATCCACCCTGGTCAACGCGCTCTCCGGCATCGTCCGACCCGCCTCGGGCACGATCCGGATCAGGGGTCGGCTCGCCCACGTCCCCGAGGGCCGCCAGCTCTTCGGAGAGCTGTCGGTCGAGGACAACCTGCTCATCGGCGCCTGGGGACGCTCCGACCGCGACCCGGCACCGGTCTATGCGGTGCTGCCCGAGCTGCGCGGGCTCGCCCGCCGCAAGGCGGCGGCGTTGTCAGGCGGCCAGCAGCAGATGGTGGCGATCGGCCGGGCACTCATGGCCCGGCCCGACGTCATCGCCGTCGACGAGCTCTCGCTCGGGCTCGCCCCCAAGGTCGTGACCGGTCTCGCCGCGCACCTGCGGGCGCTCAACGCCGAACGCGGCACGGCGGTGCTGCTCATCGAGCAGAACGCCCGACTCGCGTTCGACCTGTGTTCCCGCGCCTATGTGCTGGAGGCCGGGCGCATGGTCGTCTCGGGAGCCTGCGAGGAGCTGGCGCGCAGCAACGAGGTGGCCCGCGCCTACCTCGGCGGCGGCACCGGGGAGGAGCCGTGATCGGGAACCGGCCCCGCACCGCTCCTCTCCCGCGGCCCGCGTCCGGCGGCGAAGCCAAGGGAGCCACATGACACAGTTCCTGATGTTCCTGGTCAACGGGATCGCGATCGGCTGCGGGTTCGCCCTGGTGGGCAGCGGGCTGGTCGCGGTGTACCGGATCACCGGCGTCGTCAACTTCGCCCAGGGCATGTTCGCCGTCGTCGCCGCGCTCAGCGCGACCTCGTTCGTCGCCCTGGGGATCTGGCACGGTGTCGCCGAGCTCATGGCGGTGCTCGTCGGCGGGTTCGCCGGTCTCGCCACCGGGGTCGTCGCCGTCGGCAGGCGCGGCACCCAGCCGCTGACCGCCTTGCTGGTCACCCTGGCCGTCGGTTTCCTCGCCTATGCGATCGAGGTCCTCGTGTGGGGCGACCAGCCCAGATCCCTGCCAGGCCTCGACGGCCGGGCCGCCCTGCTGGGCGTCCCGGTCCAGCGCCAGTACCTCCTGGTGATCGCGGTCACCGCAGTCGTTTTCGTCCTGCTGTGGCTGTTCTTCGCCCGCACCTACCTCGGCAAGGCGCTGACGGCCTGCGCCTCCAACCCCTACGCCGCCCGGGTGGTGGGGATCGACGTGACCCGCATGGCCTTCATCGCCTTCGCTCTCGGCGGTGTGCTCGGCGGCGTCGCCGGAGTACTGGTCGCACCGTTGCGGCCCATCTCCTTCGACTCCGACGTGAGCCTGATCGTCGGAGGCTTCGCCGCGGCGATCTTCGGTGGGCTCACCCGGCCGATGATGGCGCTGGCGGGCGGGGTGCTGCTGGGCATCACCGAGGTGATGATCCGGGCCTACGGCGACGCCTCCTACGGAACGGTGGGGGCCCTGGTGTTCCTGATCGCGATCATGATCTGGCAGTCCGCGCGGCGTCCGACCCTGCACAAGGAGGCGGTGTGAGCATCTCGGCACGGCACGGCGCGCGGCAGGCACGGCGCGGTCCGGCGGAACCGCACGCCGCCTACGCCCGCCCGCGAACGGGCCTTCCTTCCCCTGTTCTCGGGGGCATCGCGGCCACCGCGCTCGCGACTCTGCTGCTGCCCCTGGTGCTGGACCGCGGGGGGCTCGCCCTCTACATCGACATCGCGCTGAGCGCCTGCGTGGTGGTGGGCATCTCGCTGCTGATGGGGTTCGCCGGCCAGGTCTCCCTCGGCCAGGCGGTGTTCTTCGCGATCGGCGGCTACACCGCGGCGGTTCTGGTGCTCAACGACGTCCCGCCACTGGTCGGGCTGCTCGCCGCCCCGGTGGCCGCCGGGCTCGTCGCGCTGCTGCTCGGTGTCCCCCTGCTACGGCTGCACGGGCACCACCTGGCCTTCGCCACGATCGCCGTGCACCTGATCTTCCTGGTGGTCGTGCAGCAGTCCGACACACTCGGCGGCAACGTCGGGCTCATGGGCATTCCGGGGTTCAGCGTGGGGGGAATCGATCTCGCCGACCACCGGAGCATCGCCTTCGTCAGCTGGGGGGTGCTCGCCGTGGTGGTGCTGGTCTCGCACAACGTCATCACCTCGCGGCCCGGCCGCGCGCTGCGCGCCCTGGCCACCAGCGAGACCGCCGCGGAGTCCGCGGGTATCCCGGTCGGGCGCTACAAGCTCACCGTATTCGCCCTCTCGGCGGCCTTCGCCGGGCTGGCCGGCAGCGTATGGGCCTACTACGTGGGTTTCCTCTCCCCCGGGATGTTCCCCGTGTCGATGTCGATCACCTTCGTCGTCATGGCGGCCGTGGGCGGCATGGGCTCGATCTGGGGGGCGCTGTTCGGGACCACCGCGGTCAAGCTCATCGTCTCCTACCTCGGGATGCTCGGCACCGCCGGCGGGATGCCCGACTACGCGCCGGCCGTACTGAGCTATGCCGTGTACGGGCTGCTGCTCATCCTCATCCTGCTGTTCCTCCCGCACGGCGTCGTGCCCGCCCTCCGCGACCGGATCGTCCGGCGGTGGTCTGCGCCGCCCCGCACTCCACTGGACACAGCCGGGCGAGACCCCGGGAAGGCGGGCCTCCCGCCGGCGAACGGCCGGCCCTAACACCCAGCGCGACTTCGTGACCTGCGGTGCCGGCAACGACTCTCCGCCGGCGGGTACCGGAAGGTGGGCCGACCGCTTCGTGGTCCGGTGAGAGGCCACCGGGAGCACCGCCACTGCCCGAATCGGCGACGGCGACACCGTCCTTTCCTTCGACCCGCCACCCGAACACGCTGTGCCACCGAATCAATCGAATCAACGTGGCAACGCCCCGGTGATGACCGTGGTCACGACCCTGCGGACGGCTCCAGCCTCCGGCGGTGCGCGAAGAGGACCGGGCTGCTCCTCGGGGCGCACCGCGCCCGCATGAGCGTTGACAGCCGGGAGGGCTGTGACTATCGTCACGGTAAGCGCTTTCCCCTACTCCTTACCCCCAGAAGGACCACCCCCGAAACGGCCGTTCGGGACCGGTCGGTCCGCAATCAGGAGAAACAATGCGAAAAACGATCGGACTCGGCATCGCCGTCGCGGTGCCGCTCACCCTGCTGGCTGCCACGCAGGTGTCCGCGAACGCGGACGAGCTCGCCCCCGGGGACGAACGGCTGGCCAGGGCCGTCCTCGGGGACCGCGACGGCTGGGCGGCCCACGGCGACGGCACCACCGGAGGCTCCGCTGCCGAGGCGGACCAGGTGCACGTGGTCGGCACCTGGGAGGAGCTGCGCGAGGCGGTCGGACCGCGCGGCGACGACACTCCCAGGATCATCGCGATCGACGGCGCCCTGAACGCCCACGTCGACGCCGACGGCGACGAGCTGGGCTGCTCGGACTACCAGGACTCGGAGTTCGACTTCGACGCCTACCTGGACACCTACTCACCGGAGAACTGGGGCATGGAGGAGGAGCCCTCCGGTCCGCTGGAGGAGGCCCGGGTCCGCTCGATGCGCAACCAGCAGGAGCAGATCCAGCTGCACCTGAACTCCAACACCACCCTCATCGGCCTGGGTGACGACGCCCGCGTGCTCGGCGGCAACATCCTGATCGACGGCGCGGACAACGTCATCGTCCGCAACATCGGCTTCGAGAACGCCCACGACTGCTGGCCGCAATGGGATCCCACCGACGGCTCCGAGGGCAACTGGAACTCCGAGTTCGACAACATGTCGGTGCGCCGCGCCGAGAATGTGTGGATCGACCACAACGAGTTCAGCGACAAGGGCATGCCGGACAGCGAGCTGCCCGAGTACCACGGCCGCGAGTACCAGGTGCACGACGGGCTGCTGGACATCACCCACGGCGCCGACCTGGTCACCGTCTCCTACAACGACTTCAGCGAGCACGACAAGACGATGCTGATCGGCAGCACCGACTCCCCCACCTACGACGTGGGCGAGCTCCGGGTCACCCTGCACCACAACCGATGGGAGAACGTCCTGCAGCGGGCGCCGCGGGTGCGCTGGGGACAGGTGCACGTCTACAACAACCACTACGTCATACCGGACAACCCCGAGGGTGAGAAGCAGTTCAGCTACTCCTGGGGGGTGGGCTACGAGTCCCAGCTCTACGCGGAGAACAACTACTTCGACATCGAGAACGACGCCGACGTCCCCAAAGTCGTCCGGGACTGGAGGGGCGAGGAGATGCAGGAGTCCGGAAGCCTCCTCAACGGGCGCAGCCCGCACCACCGGGTGAGCATGCTGGAGGAGTACAACGCGGTCGCCGACGAGCAGCTCGGCGACACCGTGGGCTGGGAGCCGACCCTCCACGACCGCGTCCACCCCACGCAGAGCGTTCCGGGTCGGGTCGGCGCGCACGCCGGCACCGGCAACCTCTGAGCGGTCAGTAAGACAGCGGTTCGGGGGTGCCGCCGCGCGCCGAGCGGCGGCACCCCCGGCATTTGAGCGGACGGAGCGCGTCCGCCCCGCCGTGTCAGCCGGCCGGGTCGGGGCCGCCCCCGGCATCCGGCCGCACCGTCGCCGCAGAGGCCGGATCGGCCGGGATGACGTCGAGGATCTCGTCGGCGATCTTGCGGGCGGGGCCGAGGTAATCGGCGTGCAGTTCCTGGACGATCTTCTGCGCCCGCACCGCCGGCCAGTTCTCCGGCAGGTGCGCCAGCGGAAGCCGGGGGTCGGCGCGCACGATCCGCAGCCACTCGGTCATCAGCAGGAGCAGCCGCGCGAGGTCATCAGGCGCTTCGGGTACGGGATGCGGTACATCCCAGCGCTCCAGGAAGCTGGTGTAGCGGGCGCGCAGATCGTCGAGGTCGTAGGCGTCCGCGATGATCTGCGCGGTCTCGGTGGGAGGACCCAGCCGGGCGCGGAAGACCCGGACGTGGGCGTCGAGCCCGAGCTCGGTGATGATGCCGGTGACGTCCACCCGCGACGGCGCGACCCACAGCCCGCTCTGCAGCGGCCCGAAGCCCGCCCACACCAGACGGGATCGCAGGTCGTGCCGCAGGCGCTGCCATGCCTCCGGCAGCGAGAACGCCAGCAGGGTCCAGGGGGCGTCGCCGTCGAGGTTGAGGACGCCGGTCTCCCAGATGCGCCGCTCCCCGTCGGCGAGGATCTCCGCACTGTGGGGGGTCAGCCCGAAGTAGACGCGGCGGCCGCGGCGCCGGCGGCTGAGGAGGCCGCGGCGGGCCATGCGGCTCAGAGTAGAGCGCACGGCCTGCTCGGAGACGCCGAGCCGGGCGAAGACATCGATGTAGCTGCCGGAGAACACGCAGATGTCGCGCCTCAGCACGAAGGTGCCGAGGAAGGTGAGCATCAGCGACTGCGGACGCGCCTTCAGGGCAGCGTCCGGCGATTCCTCCACCGTGCCCCGCCCGTGCCCCTCTTCCGTCATGCGCTCTCCTTCCACCGCCCACAGTAGTGCGGCCTCCGACCCTCTTCACGATCAATATTAGGCAAGTTATTGACGGCAGTCGAGAAAACGCCTAAATTCTGGAGCGGCGCGGGCGAGTGACCCAGGTCACCCACCCGCGATGCGCCGGAGCGGCCGGCGCCGATCACCGGAAGCAGGACGAGCGGAGATTTCCATGGAGCTGTCGGGAAAGGTCGCTCTGGTGACGGGGGCCGGCCGCGGGCTCGGCCTGGCCTATGCACGGGACCTGGCCCGCGCGGGCGCAGCGGTCGTGGTGAACGACACCGAGGAGGCCGCGGCCGAAGAGTCGGCCGAGCGCATCACAACCGACGGCGGGAGCGCCATCGCCGAGGCGGCGGCCGTCGGATCGTCCGAGGTGGCCCGGCGGCTGGTCGATCGGGCGGTGAACCGCTTCGGCAAGCTGGACATCCTGGTCACCAACGCGGGAATCCTGCGCGACCGCGTCCTCTGGAAGATGACCGACGAGGAGTTCGACGCTGTCATCGACGTCCACCTACGGGGCACGTTCACCTGCGCCCGCGCCGCTGTGACCCACATGCGCGAGCGCGGCGAGGGCGGCCGGCTGGTCATGATCGGCTCACCCGCCGGCCAGCGCGGCAACTTCGGCCAGACCAACTACTCCGCCGCCAAGGCCGGGATCGCCGCCATGGCGCGCACCTGGTCCATGGAGTGCGCCAAGGCCGGGATCACCGTCAACGCCGTCATCCCGGTCGCCGCGACCGCCATGACCGCCACCGTTCCCGCGTTCGCACCGCACGTCGAGGCCGCGCGGGAGCACGGCGCCCCTCTCCCGGACTGGATGCGCAAAACCGAGGGGTTCGGGATGCCCGCGGACGCCGCCGGACTGGTCACCTTCCTGGCCTCGGACAGCGCCGCGGAAGTGACGGGGCAGTGCATCGGTGTCGGCGGGGACCGGCTGTCGCTGTGGTCGCACCCGAAGGAGACCGCCGTCGCCTACCGCGACGGCGGCTGGAGCGCCGACGACGTCGCAGCGGCTTGGGCCTCCACGGTGGGACGGGCCCCGGAGAGCGTCGGCGTCCCGGCGCCGGAAGGCGGCACCCGGTGAACGGCATCGACCTCGACAGCGTCGTCGCCATCGACGTGCACACCCACGCCGAGGTGTCCCGGAACGGCACGGTCTCCCTCGACGAGGAGCTGCACGAGGCGTCCAGCGCCTATTTCGGGGTCGAGGGCGAGCGTAAGCCCACCCTGCCCGAGATCGCCGCGTACTACCGCGAACGGAGCATGGCCTGCGTGGTGTTCCCGGTGGACACCGAGTCCACCACCGGACATCCGGCCGTTCCCAGTGAGGAGGTGGCCGAGGCCGCGGCCGAGCACTCCGATGTGCTCATCCCCTTCGCGAGCATCGACCCGGCCAAGGGGAAGTTCGGCGCGCGGCGCGCGCGGCGGTTGGTCGAGGAACTCGGGGTCAAGGGGTTCAAGTTCCATCCCAACCTGCAGGAGTTCTATCCCAACGAACGATCGGTCTACGTGCTGTACGAGACGCTGGCCGAACTCGGCGCGATCGCGCTGTTCCACACCGGCCAGACCGGGATCGGCGCGGGCGCGCCCGGGGGCGGGGGCATCCGGCTGAAGTACTCCAACCCGCTCTACGTGGACGACGTGGCGGCGGACTTCCCGGACATGCCGATCGTCCTCGCCCATCCCTCGTTCCCGTGGCAGGACGAGGCGTTGTCGATCGCCACGCACAAGCCCCGGGTGCACATCGACCTGTCCGGCTGGTCGCCCCGGTACTTCCCCGCCCAGCTCGTCCGCTACGCCAACACCCTGCTTCAGGACAAGGTGCTGTTCGGCTCCGACTATCCGGTCATCTCACCGGACCGCTGGCTGGCCTCGTTCGACAAGCTCGACATCAAGCCCGAGGTCCGCCCGAAGATCCTCAAGGACAACGCGGCCCGGCTCCTCGGGCTGGCGAAGGGCCCCGAGTAAGGCGGGATACCGATGCGCAACGAGGGAATCGGCTCCTGGCCCGTCCGCCGCGCGCGGATGGCACCGGACCGGGTCGCCGTCGTCCACGACGACCGCGCGTTCAGCTACGCGCAGCTGCGGCAGCGCGTCCTGCGGCTGGCACACGCCCTGCGGGATCTCGGCGTGCGTGCGGGCGACCGGATCGCCTACCTGGGGACCAACCACCCTTCGCTGGTGGAGACGCTGTTCGCCGCCGGGACCATCGGCGCGGTGTTCGTACCGCTCAACACCAGGCTCACCGCGCCCGAACTCGACTACATCGTCGACGACTGCGGGGCGAGCGCACTCGTCTACGGCGCGGAGCACGCCGAAACCGCCGAGGCGCTGCGCCCACGCACCGTTCTGCGGAAGTTCATCGCCGTGGCCGGTTCCGCGGACGGCGCCTCCGGCTACGAGGAGCTGATCGCGGGCGCCGGCGAGGACCCGATCGACGAATCGGTCCGCCTCGACGACACCTGCATGATCATGTACACATCGGGCACCACGGGCCGCCCCAAAGGGGCCGTTCTCACCCATGGCAACATCACATGGAACTGCGTCAACGTCCTCGTCGAGGTGGATCTGACCGCTGACGAGGTGACGCTGGTCAGCGCCCCGCTCTTCCACGCCGCCGCGCTGAACATGACCTGCCTGCCCACCCTGCTCAAGGGCGGACGGGTGGTGATCACCCGCGGGTTCGACGCCGAAGCCACCATCGACCTGTTCTCGACGCACCGGATCACCTGGATGTTCGGCGTTCCCGCGATGTTCAACGCGCTGGCCGCCTCACCGCGGTGGGACCAGGCCGACCTGTCGTCCCTGCGGGTGCTGGAGGCCGGCGGCGCACCGGTCCCGGAAACCACGATCGCGACCTATCAGGAACGCGGTCTGACCTTCCTCCAGGGCTACGGCATGACCGAGACCGCCCCGGGTGCTCTCTTCCTCGGCGCCGCCGACAGCGTGCGCAAGGCGGGCTCGGCCGGCAAGTCGAGCTTCTTCACCGACGTCCGGGTGGTCCGCCCCGACCTGAGCGATACCGACCCGGGCGAACCAGGGGAGATCGCCGTCGCCGGCCCGAACGTCATGAGCGGCTACTGGGGGCGGCCCGGCGACACCGCCGCGGCGTTCACCAATGACGGGTGGTTCCGCACGGGGGACGTCGCCAAGGTCGACGACGAAGGCTACGTCTACGTCGTCGACCGGGTGAAGGACATGATCATCTCCGGTGGGGAGAACGTCTACCCCGCCGAGGTGGAGAACGCCCTCTACGATCACCCCGGCGTCGCCGAATGCGCCGTGATCGGTGTTGCCGACGCGAAATGGGGCGAGACCGGCCGGGCGATCGTGGTGGCGCGGCCCGGGGCCCGGGTCACACCGGAGGAGCTGATCGCTCACTGCCGCGAACGGCTCGCCCGGTACAAGATCCCCACGTCGGTGCTCTTCACCGACGCCCTCCCCCGCAACGCCTCCGGGAAGCTGCTCAAAACCCGGCTGCGCCAGACCTACGGCACTCCCTGACCACCCGCCCCGATCCTTTGTTCCCGCTTCGGAGGAGACCATGGCCATCACCGTTCACGGGCTCGACGGGCTCCGCGACGCCGCCGGCAGGGATCTCGGCCGCAGCTCCTGGCTGGAGGTCGACCAGGAACGCATCGACACCTTCGCCGACGCCACCGGCGACCACCAGTGGATCCACGTCGATCCCGAACGCGCCGGGCAGGGCCCTTTCGGCGCGCCGATCGCACACGGCTACCTGACCCTGTCGCTGATCATCCCGTTGTTCACCGAGGTGCTCAGGATCGAGGGAATCGGCATGTCCATCAATTACGGACTGAACAAGGTGCGTTTCCTCGCTCCGGTCCCGGTCGGCTCCCGGATCCGGCTGGCCGCCACCCTCGGCGAGATCACCGACGTCCCCAACGGCGTGCAGGTACTCGTTGACGGAACCATCGAGCTCGAAGGGGCCGACAAGCCCGCCTGCGTCGCCCAGGCGGTGTACCGCTACCTGGCGTGAGCGGCGGCAGCGCAGCGACCTCTCCGGCCGGAGACCGCGGCCCGGCGCTCACCCCGCCCTAAGGGCCCGCGTAGGGGAGGTCCGGGCCGCGCGCACCGCGGGGAGGAGACCGGCGAGCGCGCCGATGGGCACGGGATCCCCGGCACCGCCCACGAGCGCCCACGGGGGTATCGCGACCAGCCAGCCCTGTGACAGCGCGTATCCCGCGGTGACCAGCGCGCCCAGAACCGTGCCCGAGACACCGCCCAGTGCCGACAGCGCCATCGCCTCCACCAGGAACTGCCCCCGGATCTGCCCCCGTGTCGCGCCAAGCGCGCGGCGCAGGCCGATCTCACTGCGGCGCTCCAGCACCGAGATGACCATCGTGTTCGCCACGCCCACGCCGCCCACCAGCAGCGCCACCCCGCCGAGTCCCAGCAGCAGCCCGATGAACGTCTGGTCCACGGCCTCCTGCGCCTGCAGCGCGTCAGAGGGCCGCGATACCTTCACCTCGTGCGGACGCTGCGGGTTGAGAGTGCGGCCGAGCAGGTCGCGCACGCCGGACATCCGCTCGGGGTCGGCGCGTACGTAGACGGTGGTCGGGTGGCCGTCCATGGCGAGCCGGTCGCTCGCCGCGTCCCACCCCACCAGGACCGCGCGATCCAGTTCCGGCGCCAACTCGGCGGGAGCGAGTACTCCGACGGCGCTGTGGTACTCATCGCCGACCAGCACCCGGGTGTCCGGCCCGACCCGGTCAACGCCGAGCTGCTCGGCGGCTTTCGCCCCGAGGACCACCGCCGGGTACTCCGATGTCGCCGCGTTCAGCCACTCGCCCTCCGCCATGCGTACCCGCAGCGTTTCGAGCAGACCGAGGTCCGCGGCGTAGGTGGTGATCCCGCCCGACTCCTCTTCGGGGATGCGGTCGCTGCGGTACACGGAGACACCGGTGACCTGCGCGACCTCGGAGGCCCGCCGTACACCGTCGATGTGCTCCGCGCGTGCCGCGGCCCCTTGCGGCAGCTTCGCCTTCCCACCGAACAGCGAGTCGTCCGGGGCCGCGGTGACGAGGTTGGTGCCGAGCCGGGCGATGCGCGCGTCCAGCTCAGCCCTGCTCGACGTGGAGATGCCGACGACCGCGACCATCGCCGCGATGCCGATGGCGATCCCCAGCGCCGACAGCACCACGCGAAGGGGTCGGGCGCGCAGCCCGCTCGCCCCCGTGCGCAGCAGGTCCGCCGCTGACAGCCGCACCGGGACCGGAGCGCGGGAGACACCCCCGCCCCCGGATCACGACCCTGCCCCGGTGTGTGCGGGCCGCTCGTCGGCGGCGATCCGGCCGTCCTGGACGTGGATCCGCCGGGGCAGCCCCGCCGCCACCTCGCGGTCGTGCGTGATGACGACGACCGCGGCCCCGGCGGCGTGCAGGCCGCGCAGCAGCCGGATGACGGCCTCGCCCGACGCGGTGTCCAGGGCGCCGGTGGGTTCGTCGGCGAGGATCAGAGCGGGATCACCGACCACGGCCCTGGCGATGGCGATCCGCTGCTGCTGCCCGCCCGAGAGCTCGTGCGGGCGGTGCCCGGCCCGGTCGGCCAACCCGACCCTGCGCAACGCGGCGGCGGCCTGTTCGCGCCGCCGCCGGACCGGCAGGCCCGTGTAGAGCACACCGTCGGCGACGTTGTCCAGCGCGGTGACATTCGCGGCCAGGTGGAACTGCTGGAACACGAATCCGATCCCCTGCGCGCGCAGCGCGGACCGGCCGTTGTCGCTGAGCGCGCCGACATCGTGGCCCGCGATGCGGACGCTGCCCTCGGTGGGCGCGTCGAGCGTACCGAGCAGGTTGAGCAGTGTGGACTTGCCCGACCCCGACGGGCCGACGATGCCCACCAGTTCGCCCGCGCCGATACGCATGCTCACCCCGTCCAGGGCCCGAACCCCGCCGGGGTAGTGCCGCGCCACCCCGTCCAGCTCGGCGGCCGGCGGTGTGTGCTGAGGGCGGGAGACGACGGTCGCGGTCATGCCGGCACCACCACCGTCGTTCCCTCGTCGACGTCGCCTTCGGTGATCTCGACCTTGCCGTCGGCGAACATCCCCGTCTCCACCGGGACGTCGCGCGCGGTCTCGCCGTCGACCACGGAGACCCCGTATCCGCCTCCCGGCAGTGCGATCAGCGCGCTGACGGGCACGGCCAGCACGTCCTCCTTCCGTGCGCTCCGGAATGACACGTCCACGGGCGCCTGGTCGAGGTCACCGGTTTCCGCGCCGCTGTCCAGGCTGATCGTGACGTCCACGGTCGGCTCCCCGCCACCGTCCCCGCCGGTGCCGCCCCTGTCGTCCGGCTCCTTCGCCACGGCCCCGATCGACGTCACCTCGCCCTTCACCCGCTCGTCTCCGGGAAGGGCCACCTCGACCTCGCCGCCCTCCTCCACCAGAGCGCGGTCGGCCACTTCCACCTCCACCCGGACGACCCGCCCGGTCGAGCCGGTATTCAGGATCGGGACGGAGGGCGCCACGCGCTGGCCGACCTTGGCCTCCAGCTCCGCGACCCGGACCTTCCTCTTGGCGAACCACACACCGGCCGGCTCGACCTCGCCCGTCCGCGGCACACCGATGTCGCCCTGCCAGCGCTCCACGGCGGCGGCCGTCAGCGCGGTGTATTCGTCGTCCACCGTGAACCCGGTGTAGCCGAGCTCACTGAGCGCCTGCTCGAACTGGCGCACGTCCGTGCCCGTCACGCCCGCTTCGAGGACGCGGTAGGCGGGGCGCTCGCCGCGCAGCAGCACCACCGGTCGCCCGTCCACCTCGTAGAGCGCCTCCCCCGGCGCCACGTCCTCACCCTGCTTCGGCAGCCGGGTGAGGACGCCGTCGGCTCCCGCGAACACGGTGGCACCACTGCCGTAGCCGAGGGTGCCGCTCATCGTCATGTGCTCCTCCAGTGTCGTGCGCTCGACCTCGGCCGTGGCCTCCGGCATGTCAGCGGCGTCCGGTTCCTCGCGGGCCGCGCCCCGGGTGAGCACCCAGGCCATGGCGGCGATCGCGAGTAGCAGCAGGCTGAGGAGCAGCGCGACGACAAACCGGGCCCCGGGACGGCCCGGCGCGGGCGCCACCTCCTCCGGGTCGGGCCGTGGCTCGGTCACGTCCTCGCTGTCCTGGATGCTCACTGCGCCTTCTCACCGACCGCGTCGGGCTCGTTTCCCGTCTCCTCCTGGCATCGCTGCACCATCTTCGTCACTTCGTCGCCTTCCTCGACCGGGATCCCAAGGCCCTCGCCCTTCTTGGGGTCGTCGATGTCCAGGCCTTCCTCACGCAGGCACTGGGCCATTTCGAGGTTCCGCTCGTGCAGTTCCTCCTCCGAAGGCGCGTTCTCGTCGACGGGGAGGAGCTCCTCGCACTCCCGCAGGGCCTTGCTCTCAGGACCGGAACCGCCGTCCTGGGGGGCGGGCAGCGCGGGTACCGCCCCGTTGCCCTCGGGATCGGGCATGTCCACTCCGTTGTCCCGCATGCACTGGGTGAACTCCAGGAGTCCGTCCTCGAACTCCTTGTCCGAGCCGGTGTCGCTCCCACTGGCCGAAGCGCCGCCGTCACCGCTCTGCGGGCCGCAGCCCGCCAGCATCACTCCGCTCAGGAGCGCGGCCACCGCATATCCCGCGGTCGTTCGCATGATCGTGTCGCTCGCTTTCCGTGCTTCCTCCATCGGGTATTCCGGACCTTTCCGGAACGCCCCTCATACGAGCACCCGTCCGGTTACGCCGTGGTTAGCAGGGGCGATCTGCGACGAAGCGCTCCTCTAAGCGGTCCCTAACCCCCGGCTAACCGGGGACCGGTAATCGTGGACGCGCCACCATGCACGGGTGCTGCCGAACGTTTGGAGGACGGAGTGCGAGTGCTGATCGTGGAAGACGAGCCGTCACTCGCGCAGACGGTCGCCGAAGGGCTGCGCGGTGAGGGCATGGCCGTGGACATCGCCCCCGAGCTGCTGGAGCAACTCGCCCGGAACCTGACCGACAACGCGATCCGCTACAACCATCCCGGCGGCGAGGTGGAGGTCACGTTAGCGGTGCTAGGCGGCGATTCGGTGCTGCGGGTGAGTAACAGCGGCCCGAAGGTGGTCGGTGCCGAGCGGCTGTTCGAACCGTTCCACCGGGGCAGCGACGCCCGGCTGCACCGTGAGAAGGCGGGCAGCGGCCTGGGTCTGTCGATCGCCCGATCGATCACCACGGCCCACAACGGCACGATCACCGCCGCGCCCCGCGACGGTGGCGGACTGGTCGTCACCCTCCGCCTCCCGCACCACAGCGGAGAGCCCGCCGCCAGGCGATGACCTGCCCCGGCGCCGTGACCCCACCGGCCCAAGCGCGGGCCTGCTCTTTCTCGGTCGACGAGGGATCTGCCGACTCGGCGGCGGCCGGAGCGGCGATCAGAAACTGTCGACCGACGCATAAAGCGTGGATAAATATATGCACCCCTCGTCATCGACGCAATCGGTGATATAGATCACACAAGAATCTTTCCTGACCGATTGTGACGTTTTGTGTGCAAATTCGAGAGTTCACCCAGGTTGATCAGGACTTTCCCGAGAAGCCTGTGGTCAGCCTCGATCACAGAATAATTCGTATCGTTATTACCGTTATGTCCACTCCACCTTTCGCTTGTAGCGTCCACCAGGTCGCTTAAACGCAGGCCACAAAGGCATGCCCGGAATGCGGGCCACAGGCGAAACGACGAGGCGTTCCCCCGTTCCCCCTCCGGAAGGACAGCGAAAATGGGCGCAGCAATACGCATCAGGCAAGCCGGGGAACGCCTCCTGCCGCCGGCCGTGCGGGCGCGCCGAACGGAGCAGCGGCACCGGGAGCGGGAGGCCGCCGAAGCGCGGCGGCACGCCGAGCGGATCGCCCGGCGCAGGGAGTCGCTGCTGGCCTCCGACGACCGCCTGCGCCCCTTCGACGGCCCCGACGGGCAGGGACTGATCGGCCTGCGGGCGGAGGCCTTCACCACACGGGAGGCTTCGGCCGCCAACCTGGACCTGGTCACCGAGGCGGCGGTGCGCGCGGGCGTGGACTACTTCCTCGTTCCCGGCAGGTCGCGCACCCGCCACGTGGTGGGGATACGCCGGGCCGACAAGAAGACGTTCCTGAACGCCATGCGCGAGCTGTACCGCGACAGTGCCGTATACGCGGCAAAGCCCGCATCCGGCGGAACCCTCGAAGCGAGTCCGGCGCTGTACGCCGAGGGCGCGCTGCCCGAGGAGGTGAAGAAGGCCGGCGTCATCCGGTTCGCGCGCTACCTCCTCGGCCCCTCGGGACGGCTGCTGGCGGGCCTGGAGCACGGCTGCGACGTGGAGTTCTGGCGCGACGGCGACAAGTTCCTGGACGACCCCGCCTACGCGGACAAGTACGCCCGCCTGCGCGTTCAGGTGCCCGAGGACGTCCTGGCCCGCTCCTGGGTGGCGCCGCGCCGCAACAGGGTCGCCGACGTGCTCCCCGCCGACCAGCGCGTGCCCGCCGCCGCGGTCGTCGCGGGCCGCCGCCACCCCACCTTCGAACCGTTCACCCGCCCGCGCGTGGACCAGGTCGACTTCCCCATCGACGTCGTCTATACCTGGATGGACGGCGACGACCCCGAACTGGCGGCCGAGCGGGCGCGCCACCGAAGCCGAGCGGCGCGCATCGCCGAGCGGGAGACCGGCGCCTCCCGCTACACCAGCCGCGACGAGCTCAAGTACTCGCTGCGGTCGGTACACGCCTACGCGCCCTTCGTCCGGAACATCTACATCGTCACCGACAGGCAGACGCCGCCGTGGCTGGACAGCTCCGCCGACGGCGTCAGCGTGATCGACCACCGCGACGTGTTCAGCGACACAGACGTCCTGCCGGTGTTCAACTCACACGCCATCGAGACGCAGCTGCACCACATCACCGGCTGAGCGAGCGCTACCTCTACCTCAACGACGACGTCTTCTTCGGGCGCCCCGCCGCCGCCGAGGACTTCTTCCACGCCAACGGAATCGCGAAACTCCCCTTCTCTCCGTTCCAGATCGGTCTGGGAGAGCCGCACCCGCAAGAGCCCGCACCCAACTCGGCGGGGAAGAACGTGCGCGCGCTGCTGGAGCGGGAGCACGACCGGTTCATCACGAACAAGGCCAAGCACACCCCGCACCCCCAGATCCGCGAGACCATGGCCGAACTGGAGAAGAAGTTCGCCGCGCACGTGGAGGCGACCGCGGCCTCCCGGTTCCGCTCCACCGGGGACATCGCGATGGCGACGACGCTGCACCATCACCACGCGCTGCTCACGGGCCGCGCCGTCCCGGGCGAGTACCGCCTGCGCTATGTGGACGTCGCGGCGCCCGACGCACAAGAGCGCTTGGCAGAGCTCGCCTCCGAGCGCGGCCACGACTACTTCTGCCTCAACGACGTGGACACCCCGCCCGAGCGCAGAGAAGAGATCGACCGCATGGTCCGCGACTTCCTTGAGGAGCACTTCCCGTTCCCCTCCCCCTGGGAGAAGTCGCCGCGGTGAACGGCCGGCCGCTCGCGCTGCCACCGAAGGAACCTGCCGGTCCCCGAGGAACCGCTGCGGGCCGACGGCGACGCGGTGCCGCGGGTGATCAGCAGAGGTCGGCGAACGCCGCGCGGAGCCGCCGGGACACCGGGCTCACCCGCCGACGGCGGGGTGGCTCTCGACGACGACCTCGGAGTGCAGCGTCCGGTGGACGGGGCACTTGTCGGCGATCTCCATGAGCGCGGCGCGCTGGTCGTCGTCGAGGTCGCCCTCGATGCTGATCTCGCGCCGGATGTGGTCGATCCGGCCCTCCTCGGTCTCGCAGTGCTCGCAGTCCTCAGCGTGGATGCGGCTGTGCCGCAGCGTGACCGTGGCATTGCGCAGCGGCCACCCCTTGCGCTGCGCGTACATCCGCAGCGTCATCGACGTGCACGCCCCGAGCGCCGCCAGCAGCAGATCGTAGGGGGCGGGTCCGATGTCCGTGCCGCCGGCGGAGGCGGGTTCGTCCGCGACGAGCGTGTGCGGCCCGATCGTGATGTGCTGGGCGTAGCCGTTCCCGCCGGCCTCGGTGACGACCGTGGCCCGCGGCCCGTCCGCTTCGCCGGGTGAGGAGCGGTCGGAGGCTTCAGGGGCGGCGAGGGAGCGCCCGGCCCACGCGGCGACGATGTCGGCGACGTAGCCGCTGTCCTGACTGCGGGTCAGCAGGTGGTCCGCCCCGTCGACGGCCACGAACGAGGCTGCGTCGCGGGCCGCCTCGTAGATCGCCCGGGCGCTCTCGACGCCGATGGTCTCGTCCTGCGGGGAGTGCAGCACCAGCAGCGGGGCTCCCAGGGCGGCGATCCGCCGGCGCTGCAGCCGTTCGGCGATGTCGGCGAGGAACCGCCGGCTGATCGCGAAGGGCCGCCCCGCGAGCCGTACCTCGCTTTTCCCGTGGTCCCGGTCGCCTCGGGGTCTGCTTCGAGCAGCTCGCGCACGCGGTCCGAATCGGCCGGCGCCCCGATCGTGACGACCGCCCGGACACCGGATACCCGCTCCGCGGCCGCCAGTACGGCGGCACCACCCAGCGAGTGGCCGATCAGGGCCGACGGCGGCGCGAGGGTTTCGCGCAGGTGCTCGGCGGCCCGTACGAGATCGCCGACACCGGGGGGCGCCGCCGGGGCCGCTCGGCCCGGCGAAGCCGAAGCTGAGCACGGCGATACCGCGGCCGGCGAGGCCGCGGGCGATCCGCGCGGCCGCGTCAG
>NZ_LAJC01000068.1 GCF_000981225.1 Allosalinactinospora lopnorensis | reverse complement strand
GCGCACGCCCGGCCTGCGCCGCCAGGAGGTCGCCCAGCTCGCCGGGATGTCGATCGACTACTACATCCGCCTGGAGCAGGCACGCGGTCCCCGCCCCTCCCGACAGATCCTGGCCGCGTTGGCGCGCGCCTGATGCTCACCATCGACGAGCGCGAGTACCTGTTCCGGATCGCCGGCGAGAACCCGCTGCCCTCACTGCGCCCGAACCGCGAGGTGCCGCCCGCGATCCGGGTTCTGCTGGACACCCTGACCGAGACACCCGCCTACGTCATGGACGCCAAGTACGACGTCCTCGCCTGGAACCGGCTGGCCACGTTCTTCACCGGGGACCTCTCGGCCGTCCCCGAGTCGCGGCGCAACCTGATCCGCTGGATGTTCCTGCCCGAGAACGACACGCACGGGCGCTGGGGCGACCCGGACACCGTCTCCTTCGCCCGCGCCTCGGTCGCCGACCTGCGCGCGGCCTACGCCCAGTACCCCGGCGACCCCGACATCGGGAGGCTGGTCGCCGAGTTGCTGGACGCCTCACCGCGCTTCGCCGAGATCTGGGCGGCGCACGAGGTGGAGGTGCGCCGCCGGATCGTCAAGCGGGTGGACCACCCCATAGCCGGACCGGTCGCGTTCGACTGCCAGGTGCTGCACATCCCCGACACCGACCAGCGCCTCATCATCTACTGCGCCGAACCGGGTTCTGCGACCCAGGAGACGTTCCGGCGGCTGGCTCGCACGCCGCTCTCCGAGGCGCCCTCACCGCACACCGCGGCCGATGACTGCCATCCGAGAGTGCCGGCCGCCGCGGAGACCCCGCAGCGGCCGGACACCGCCGGAACCGGTAGTGGCCCTCTGGAGTCCAGGGGGTGAGGCCCCCTCGCCCGCGCCGGGAGCAGGGCGCCGTCGAGAAGGGCGGCCGCCCTCAGGGTTTGCGCCCCATGGCACCGAAGAACCCGATCTCGCGATCGGTGTAGCGGGTGTCGGTGTCAGGTCGCCACTGGGGCAGCGTGGTTACGCCCGGTTCCACCAGTTCCAGGCGCTCGAAGAACCCGGTGAACTCCTGGCGCGTGCGGAACGTGGCCGGAGTCGCCGCACTGGAGTTCCACATCCGCAGGATCTTCGTCATCGCCTCTCCCTGCACGTCGGTGGTGGGGTGTGCGATCACCAGGTGGCTCCCGGACGGGACGGCGTCCAGCAGCCGATTCACCAGCGCGTACGCCTCCTCGGTGTCGGTGATGAACTCCACGATCCCCAGCAGGGTGATCGCGACCGGCCGGGTGAGGTCGAGCGTCTCGGCCGCGCCCCGCAGGATCGAGTCGGGATCGTTCAGGTCGGCGTGGATGTAGTCGGTGACGCCCGGAGCGGTGCTCCTCAGCAGGGCCTGGGCGTGCACCAGCACAACGGGGTCGTTGTCGACGTAGACGATACGGGCGTCCGGCACGACGGCCTGAGCGACCTCATGTGTGTTGTTGGCGGTGGGCAGGCCGGTGCCGATATCGAGGAACTGGCGGATGCCCGCCTCGCCGGCCAGGTAGCGGATGGTCCGGCCCAGGAACTCGCGGTCGGCCTGGGCGAACATCACCCAGTCGGGCATGGCTTGGAGGATCTGGTCGCCGAGCTCGCGGTCGGCGAGGTAGTTGTCCTTCCCGCCCAGCCAGTAGTCCCAGACCCGCGCCGGGTGCGCGATCGTTGTGTCGATGGCGGGAGGGCTGCCGGTGCCGTTTCGGCCGCGCGCTGGTGTGTCAGGTGTGTCGTTCATGGGCGGCGGCTCTCGTTCTCTGTGGCGGCCTGAGTGCGGCGGCGTTCCCGGCAGCGGCGCTCCTCGCCGGGAAACGCCGCTGCCCGGCTTTCCCGTCCGATCTTGGCCACCGGGAAGTTCCTGGTCAAGGCATTGACATCGCATAGGAAGTCGGCGTCGTCGGTGATCAGCCGAGTATGGAAAACCGGCCCCTCGACCGCACCCCCGTGCGGCGCCACCGCAGGAGTCCCTCTCCGTTCCTTCCGCCCGACCAAGGCACGAGCTCCGCATCATCGAACTGTCACGTGCCGTGGACAGACCGGTCCCACTCCAGGTGCACGGTGATCGACGCCTCACCGCTCGCTTTCGCGAGCACGCTGGCCACGGAGCCGGACTCGAGGACCAGCTTCAGACCGAACTGAAGGCCCAGCCTGTCCGGCGGATCGGGCAGGCCGTCGAGCACTGACTCGATCACTGCTTTGGAGACGCCGGCGACCTCCGAACGGAACGTCTCCATGTTGAACCGATATTTATTCGCGCCTACCGGGATCGGCCCCCGAGCGTCGACTTCGGCCATTATGACCTGGTGATCACTCAGTTCGACCTCGACCAGATGGACTGACAAGAGCAGCACCTCGGAATTCTTGTGCCTATCGGGTTCGACCGTTGGGAACGATAATCTCGCAACGGCCCCACCCAGCAGGAAAAGTGATCCCCCCGTTACTATTCGGCGATCCGGGGCTCGTCTTGCTCCATCGGAGGTGAGAGGTGCGGCGGCGTCGCGGGCTGCGGGAAACCGTCAGCGTGGCCACCAGGGCGCGTACTCGGCGGATGCCACATAAGACTGCAGGCGAGTATCTGTTGGATTCTGATACGAATACCGCCCACCACCCAGAACTCCATTCCCCGGCGTCCCCGTGGTCCAGCGCAGCACCAAACCGGTCTGCCGGAACTTCCTGTGCGAAGAAGGGGAAAAGAAGACGCCACTTCCCAATCCGGGCTCCCGCGCCGCCTCGGCTTGACATCCTCCGCGTACGGCGCGGTGTTCTGCGGTTATCCACGCACGGCGGGCCGAGGAAGACCGGCAACGCGCATTCGAGCGGCACAGGAGAGTAAAACAGTAGAATGCGACCGTGTTACAAGTAACGTGCTAACCGACCTCGCTGAGCCTCTCCTTCCCCTGTAATCCTCCGCAGGAAGACTTCCCTTACCGTGCCCCTATCCCCCTTGGAACGATCCACTCCCGACTGGCAATTGCGCGTCCGCGCCGCGGTCGATGGCCGGGTGGTCGGCGCCGGAGTGGTCCTCTCCCGATGGCACGTGCTCACCTGTGCGCATGTGGTGGCCTATGCCCTGGGCGAAGCGTGGGACGGCAGGGCTTCCGTGCCCCGCCCCCAGGGGGAGGTCCGCCTGGATGACCCGCGCGGCGATCACTCGTGGCAAGGACGGGCGACGGCCCCGGAGGGCTGCTGGTTCGGCGACCGCCCCCCATGGGACGCGGCCGTGCTGTCACTGGACCGACCCGCCCCATCCCCGCCCGCCCTCCTGCGGCGGTGGGGCGAGTCGGCTGGTCCGCGCCGCGCGGTGAGCATGGTGGGTTTCGTCTCCGACGTGGACGCCGGGGTCTGGGCCTACGGCCTGCTGGGCGGCCGCGGAGGTCCGCACTCGATGTATGTGCAGATCGACCTGGAGTCGCCGGTGGGTGCCCGGGTCGTCGAGGGGTTCAGCGGCAGCGGAGTACGCGAGAACCGCAGTGGAGGGCTCCTCGGCATCGTGTGCCAGAACTACGACGATGGGGCGGGCCGCTCCGGCGAGATCTGCTGGATGATCCCCGTTGAGGCGGTCCCCGATGTGTGGGGCGGCCACCCGGCCCCGCAGGATGAGCCGCCCTCGTCGCCGCGATCGAAACACGAGCTGGTCGTCGCACTCTGCGAGGTCCGCTGCATCGCCGATCCGGATTACCGCTCCCACTTTCTCGCCTCGCTCGACGGGCGCATCCGCCACCACACCCGTGTGGACCGGCCCGCCCGGCTCTTCGCGTTCGAACTGTGCGACGCCGCGATGTACCACGGGCTGCTCCATGACGTCCTCACCACACTCGACATGCTGGAAGAGGGGAGCGCACCGATGGGCCAGGTGTGGGCGGCCGCCGAGCCGCTGCTGGGGCGGAATCTCCCGCGATGACGCGTGCCCGGGCCGAACTCGTCACCGCGCTATGTGGTGTGCGCTGCGTCTACGACCCCGACCCCCGGTCCGTCTTCCACAGCTACCTCCCCCCGCGCACCAAGAGCGAGGTCGTAGCCTCCGGGACGGCCATGGCCTTCGCCCACCGGCTGGTCGAGGCCAGCCTCTACCACGCAGAACTGGCGACCACCCTGCGCTGGCTGCGCCACTGGGACCACGACTCCCCGCAGGCGCGCCGGGCCGTAGAGGCGGCCGCCCCCATGGTGGAGGGTGAGGAGTCCGAGTTCTTCGCACGGGTGGACGGCGATGCCGGGCGAGGGATACCGGGGCGGCTTCGCCAGCCGCTGCGCGTGCTGCCCTTCGCCGCCGTCGCCCACGCCTACGACGTCGCGGTGCAGGCCCACCTCGCAGATATGCTGACGCCCCCTCCCGCATCGGCGTGGGAGGCGTTCGTCGACCTCTACGACTTACCGAGGACCTTGGAAGGCGAGCTGCCCGCCGTGGTGTTCGCCCAGCGGGTTGCCGACACCGCCTCCGACACCGCCCTGGCAGCGGCGCTACGGGACTGGATCGCCACCCAGCCGGGCCGAAAGGAAACGGAGCGCTCCGCGAGACCGGAGGCGCCCCCTGCCACCGCGGCGAAGGCTCCCGAGGCCGGGCCGGCCCGGCTCATCGTGCACATCGTGGACGATCCCGGTGACCCGGGCCTGCTCCGGGTGACCCACCGAACCGGACTCTGCCCCGGCAGAGGGAGCACCACGGTCTTCAGCGGCCTCGAGCACACCCGGCTCGCACCGGAGGAGCTGCGCGACTACGTCACGGCGGCGGTCCACGGGGCGGAGTCCCAGGCCCGGCGGCACAGCCACGACCGGCTCCGCCTGGAGATTATCGTCCCATTTTCGCTGCTTATGCACTTTCCAGCGGCGCGCTGGGAACTGCCGGCACCGGAATCCACCGAGCCTGCCCGGTTAGGATCGCGGTTCGAGGTCATCTACCGCAGCCACGAATTCGTTTTTGGCGAAAGCAACGGTTTTTCCCGAAACTCATGCGTGCAACGATGGCAGCTACTGGATCGTGCCGGACATGGGCTTGCAATAGACAGCACGAGACGGAAGGAGCTACCACCTGGTATCCGATTCGCGGATCATCTCGGCAGCGAGGAGATCGTGGCTTTCCTGGCCAGCGACCAGCGAAATCTGGTGAACGACGTGATGACAGCCGTGCAGTGCGGTATTCCAGTCATCGTGTGGTGTTCGGCACACACCGCGCGAAACATTCATCTCAGATTCCGGCCATTCCTGGAGGAGGATAACGGTCGGGTTCCGGTGCGGGGTATCCAGGCCCTGCCGCAGAGACTGCGCGCACTGCGCCGCGGCGAAGCCCCAAGAGACGACGACCTGGCGGCCCACAGCTACGACATATCCGTCATCTACCACGACCCTCTTCCCGTCGTTCCCGACGAGGGGAATGACCTGACCACAGACAATCTTCGTTAGGAAGCAAGGCCGAACGGCACGAGAGGCACGCCCATGGCCACACCCGAGACCCCGCGCGCCACCTCCCAGACGGAGTCGGCGGCTCCCGACTGGTGGATCTTCCACGGTACCGGCCAGCCTCGCCCACTGCTGGATCTCGTGGCGGAGCTGCCGCCACCACCGCAATGGCGTGCCTACAAGGGCGGCCCGCACCTGGAGCCCCCACCCACCGCTGACGAAAGCGACGAGGAGACACGGCGGATTCTCGGACCGGTGGCCGGAGTGAGCACCGCACCGCACACTTCACCCAACGGTGCCACGCCCGAGGGCACGCGGCACACCGTACTGTCCAAGATCAACGCCGCCTTGTACCTGCGACGCCCATTACTGGTCACCGGCCCGCCCGGGGTAGGCAAATCCGCATTGGCCGACCTCCTCGCCCGGGAGCTCAACCTGGGTCGGGTACTGCGCTGGCCGGTGACGAGCCGCGCAACCGTCACGAACGGCCTCTATGACTACGATCCGCTCGCCCAGATCCACGACCTGAACCTGGACAGCGCGTATCATCAGGCGTCCGGGCTCCCGGACCGCCGCTACGCGGCCACCCCTGACACCGAAACCGCACGGCTGCGCGGCACCGCCGAGCGGATCGGGCGCTACCTGCGCCTCGGCCCGCTGGGAACCGCGTTCCTGCCCTACCGCAACCCGCGGGTACTGCTCGTCGACGAGTTCGACAAGGGCGACTACGACCTTCCCGACGGGCTTCTCGACCTGTTCGAGAAAGGAAGTTTCCGCATCCCCCCACTCGTGCGCCTGGCCCCGGCCGCGCCGCGCATCACCGTCGGGACCGACGACCCGGGGCGCGAGGCGACCGTTGTCAGCGGCCGCGTCGAGTGTTCCGCTTTCCCCATCGTCATCCTGACCTGCAATAGCGACCGCGCTTTTCCTCCGGCCTTCCTTCGGCGGTGCATCCCGCTGCGGCTGGAGCTGCCCTCGCCGGAGGAACTCGCCGAGATCGTCGCCGCGCACTTCTCCGGCTGGCTGCCGGAACACGCCCCATCGGTGATCACCGCGTTCCTGGAGCGCAGCGCGGAACGTGAAGGACTTGCCATCGACCAGCTGCTCAACGCGGTCGAACTCACATCGTCCCTCGTTCCCGGGGCCGAGGGACCGCTGGACCAGGAATTCCTGGGCTTCCTCTCTGACCTGCTCTGGCACCAGCTCAGGGAAGCCTCGGAATGACCCGCCCAGGTGACCGGGAGGACGGCACTGCGGCGGGTGGCGGTGGTTCGCCGGCGCGGCGGGCCGGCGCGTCCTCTGGTGCCCGCCTGACCGGGATCGAATGGGCGGAGGCGATTTACCTCGCGGCGTGGTGTGCGCAGCGGTCGGGGCGCCGCGGTGCCGAATCCGGCCGGCCCCGGGCCGCGCCCGGTGCGCCTACAGAGCCGGAAGGGCACCAGGAGCACCAGAGCGTTCCCGATCCGTACGACGCCTCGCCCATCGATTCCGGAAGCTCGGACGAGAACGAGGACCGGTCCTCGGATTCTCCGCCGTCCCCCGCCGCGCCCGTATCCGTGGAGCCGCCGCCCCCCGATCCGCCGCACCGCTCCTCCACGACCGCCTCCTGGATCCCGGAGCCTCTCCTGGAACCGGAGATCCCGGCTCTGCGCGAACGGCAGCGGCTGACAGCGGCGCTGCGCCCGTTCCACCTGCGCCTCCCCAACCCGCGCTCCTCGGAGCTCGATCACGAGACCACCGCCCGCGAGTACGCGCGGGCGCTGCTGGAGGCCGCCAAGGCGCCTTACGCGCAGGGCCACACCCGGCCCAGAGCCATACTCCGCCCGATAGAGGCCTCCCGGCACGAGCGCGCGTGCCGCCTTACCGTACTGGCCGACCAAGGACCGTCGATGCTGCTCCAGCGGCAGATGGTAACGGAGTTCGTCGCGCTGCTACGCGAGTCCGTCGCCTTCCGCGCGGTCCGGCTGGTGCCGTTCAATTCCGACATTGCCGACACCTCCGGCGCCCGGCTTCCCGACCTCGGCACCGGCCCCGCCGCGAAACCCGACCCGTCCGACGACCCGCACGTGGTCATGGTGCTCAGCGACGGGCTCGGCGCGGGCTGGCACACTGAGGTCGTCCAGGAGTGGCTCTGCCGTCTCGCGCGGCGCTTCCCCGTGGGTATCGTCCACCTGCTCGAATCCCGGCAGTGGGATCGGACCGGTATCCGGCCCCGGCTGGTGGAGCTGGCCGTGTCGTCGGGGCGGGCCACCGCCAACCGGCACTACGTGGCGCGCACGCCCGATCCGCCTGTGCCCGGCATCGCGGGAGGAGATACCGGTGAGCAGGGAAGCGGCCTGCTCATCCCGGTCATGGAGCTGCGTGCCACACCGCTGCGCGACTGGGCCGGGCTCGTCATGGGGCAACTCCCGGGGCGGCGGCTGCGAACAGGCGCACTGCGGGTGGTCCCCGGCCGCGCCCCGGTGGCCCGCCCCCCGGGGACGACCCGGGCGCTCGCCGGCGATGATCCGGCGGCGGCGGTCCGCCACTTCCACCAGAGCTCCTCCCCGGCCGCGTTCCGCCTGGCCGTGGCGCTGGCCACGGTTCCGCTGGCTCCGGCCATGATCGGCATGGTGTGCGATCGGACCGTCGGGCGGGCGAGTCCACCAGAACTCACCGAGATACTGTTCAGCGGCCTGATCCAGGTCATCGAGGACGCCCCGGAAGGCATCACGGAGGATCGCGCCGCCTGGAATTACCGGGCCGGTCTGCGCGAAGCGCTGCTCGCCCTCGGCGGCCGCCGAACCCAGATCAGCGACCTGCTCACCGAACTGTCCGAGCGGTTCGCCGACCGCGATCCGTGGTTCGAGCTTCTCGGGAGGATTCTGCGCCGGGAGAATATCTCGGAGTTGTCGCTGGCCGGAACATCGCCGCAGTTGGCGATGGACACTCTTCCGGCGCTGGAGAGCATTTCCATCACTGATCAATACAGCGATTTGTTCCGGGCTGTCCGAAATTCAGCAGACGTTCCTGAGCCCATCGGTACGCTAGCCTTGGAAGAGGGGCCGAATTCCGTCCGTGGCCGATTCCGAGACGGTGCAGGCATATCCGGCAACTCCGTCAACAACCTCACCGTATACCGAAATTCCGAAGGTCGAGATTTCGCAGGTCAAGAGGATATGACAACTGACGCTCCAATCTCACCGGCAACCGGCCCACGGGCGAGCGGTCGCTCCGATGCCTCCTCGACTACGGTGTGGGGCCCGGTCCCGCGCCAGAACCCGGCCTTTACCGGGCGGGTCGACTTGCTGGCCCGGCTGCGGGAGCAGCTGACCGCGGGTTCCGGGCGGCTGGCGCTGACCGCGCTCCATGGCATGTCGGGTATCGGTAAGACGGAACTCGCCAAGCAGTACCTTTACCTGCACCGGAACGACTACGACCTGATCTGGTGGGTGCAGGCCAACCGCGACAACGCGATCCACGCGTCGTTCGCGTCACTGGCCGAGCGGTTGCACCTGGCCCAGGCGGGCACCACAACCAGCAATCTGGTCCAGGGGGTGCTGGAGGCGCTGCGCCGCGGCGAGCCGTACCGGAACTGGCTGATCGTCTTCGACAGCGCCGAGGAGCCCGAGACGCTGGAGCGCTACATCCCGGTGGACGGGCCAGGACACGTCATCGTCACCTCCCGGGACTCCCGATGGACGCTGCGCGGGCGGGACGACTTCCTGGTCGTCGACGTCTTCCCCAGAGAAGAGAGCATCGAACTGCTGCGTAAGCGCGGCCCCGAAGACCTTGACGACACCGACGCCAACCGCCTCGCCGAGGCACTGGGAGACCTGCCGCTGGCGCTGGACCAGGCCGCCGCGTGGCTGTACGAGAGCGCGACCCCCGTCGGCGAGTACCTGGCCCAGTTCGAGGAGAAACGCGCCGACGTGCTCACAGCGTTGGGACCCACCCACCACGATTACCGGGTTCCCGCCCTCGCGGCCTGGAACCTGTCTCTGGACAAGCTCACCACGATCAACCCGGCGGCACTGCAGCTGCTGCAAATCTGCTCCTTCCTCGCCTCCGCCCCCATCCCCCGCTACCTGTTCACCTTCGCCCGCGACGTCCCGGCACCGCCACAGCTCAGCGAAGCACTGGGCGACTCCACCAGACTGGGCCGCGCCATCCGCGACCTGGGCCGGTTCGGGCTGGTACAGATCGACAACCGGCGGCACACCCTGCAACTGCACCGGCTCGTCCAGGAAGCCGTGAAGCTGCCGCTGCCCGAGACCGAGCAGGAGGAGTACCGGCACTGCGCGCACCTGCTGCTGGCCCGGAGCGACCCGCAGAACACCTCAGTGGAGTCCCGCGCTCGCTACGCCCAACTCCTCCCGCACGTATGGGCCTCCCGGGCGTGGGAGTGCACCGACTCCTGGGTGCGCGACCTCGTCATCCAACAGGTCTACGTCGCCGAGATGCGGGGCGAGTACACGGAGGGCAAGCGGCTGGGGGAGATCGCGCACCGCGTCTGGCGGGAGGAACTCGGTGAGACCGCGCCGCAGACCCTGCTCCTGGCGTTGCGAATGGTCCGGACGCTGCGCAGTCTCGGCCGGCTCCGCGACGCCTACGAGCTGTGCCGGGCGACGCGCGACACACTCGCCGGGATCCACGGACCGGACGCGGAGGAGACCCTGGAAGCGTCGAAGGTGTTCATCCGGGACTTGCGCTTCGCCGGGGAGTTCGAGGCCTGCCGGGAACTCGCCGAGCAGACGCTGGAAAAGTATCACCGGCTGCTCGGCCCGGATGATCCCGCCACGTTGTCCGCGGCGCACGAGTACGCCTTCGCGCTGCTCCTGACAGGGGCCTATTCGCAGGCTGTGGAACTGTACGAGGACGTGTACCGGCGCAGGGAGGTCATTCTCGGTCCGGACGCCCCCGAGACCCTGGGCTCAGCAGATGGCTACTCCGACGCTCTGATGGAGTCGGGCGACTACTTCGCCGCCATCCGGCTGCAGGAGGAGAACGTCGATCGGGCCCGGGCTCTGTTCGGCGACGACCACCTTGGCACGCTGGGCAACCAGCTGACGCTGACGATCATGCAGCGCCGCACCGGCCAACTGGAGGAGTCCGTCAGACTGTCCGGGCAGGTCTGGCGACAGATCCGCGACCGCTTCGGCCCGCACAGCGACGACGCCCTCTACGCTGCGCTGGCTCATTCGACGGCCCTACGCACCGTCGACCGGTTGGGTGAGGCACTGCAGCTGGCCGAAGACGCCGTCGCGCACTACACTGCTCTCCTCAGCGCCGAGCACCCGCACGTCGCCGCCGCGGAAGTGAACCGGGCGGTGACCCTGCGGCAGATGGGCCGAATAACCGAGGCACGCGGCCTCGATGAACGGGCGCTGGAAGTGTTCCTCGCCAAACTCGGTACTGACCATCCCTGCACACTCTCTTGTGCGATCAACCTGGCCAGCGACCTGTTCCAGTCGGGCGATGTCAGTGGTGCGCACGAGCTCGATCAGAAGAACCTGGAACAGTGCCATCGGCTCCTGCCCGAGCGGCATCCCATCAGCCTCTTGGCGCGGCGTAACCTCGCCGTGAGCCGCGCCGCGCTCGGTGAAGAAGTTTCCGGGGAACTCGATGAGGTAGAGCGCCTCTACCAGGAAGTCCTGGGGCCCGACCATCCCGCGACGCTCTCCGTACGGCGCGAGGTCCGGGGCAGCGCCGACATCTATCTGGGCCAGCCGTGAGCTGTGCCGCGATGGGGATCGCGGCGGCCCGTCTCGGTCAGCCAGCGCCGCTCTTCAGCATACCCAGGAACGCGCCCCATTCCCGGGTGAGGATCCGCAGGACTACCGCCTCGGGATACTTGGAATCGCGTACCGCTACTTCTACTTCGCGGCCCGACCCAATCCGGACTTGCATACAGTCATTCTGATTCTGGCCGTTGCTACTGTAACTCGCGCTCCGCCAGCCGGTCCACGCGTGGCCGGTCTCGGCCACCGCGTGAGAAAAATCCGCACACTGACCACCGGCGCCACAGTTACTCACATCTTTTCCGTCGCGCATCACCATCGGCATCTTTCGGTTCATCCGGCGCATCCAGCACCGTGACCAGTACTAACGCGCCTGTTACGCGCGTGTTCCCGACCAACCGCCAGTCCCGCTGTATATCCCCGCTTCGCCGGTCTTCATGTTGGCAGAATGCTCTATTTCTCCACAGAAGGATGATCTTGGGGGTGAGTTAATCGGCCGCCGGATTAACCGGAACGCACTTGGAGTCACTTTCTCGTCAACGAGCTGACTATTCCGCGATATACCTCTATTTTAATCTTCGGGGTTGGAGAGCGATTCCCCGGGGGTGCACCATTCCTGACCTGGAGGTCAGCTGGCCCCGCAGCAATGATGGGCAACACCGCTGAGGCCATGCCGCGTTCCGGTAATCCCCCTGCGTTTTCAGTGCTCCCTGAGGTTTCAGGACAGCCGCTGGTAGAGGTGCCGGCGACCCGCGCTTGAGTCGGGAAACCGGCGGCTGCGGCGCCGAGGAACCCGCTGAGCCACCGGACACCGCCGGTGAAGACCGGCAGGACCTGGAAAACGCGGCAGAACCGGCAGGCCGGGGACACAGCGCGGCGGACCGGGAGCGACGGCCGCCCACTCCGGTCCTCCCGCTCCCCCGTATCCCCGAAAGAGCCGTGGATCGCGTTCGCAGCGCGATGGTGGTTGACTGTCCTCTCTCTCGCCCGGCAGGCGGTGAGGGGAAAGAGCACCGGACCGGAACGAAACCGCTGGAGTGGCATGGAGTCCCGCGACGCCATCTACCTCATCGCCGCCGCCACGTTGACCGCGGTGCTCGCCTACAAGCTCCGTCACCTCTACCGCAATCGGGCCAACCCCAAACTGTGGGCGATATGCAGCCTGATCCTCTTCGGCGGCCTGGAGTTCTGGTTCAGCGCACCGGCGAACGCGAGCCGGGTCAACGAGGTGACCGGTGTTTCCAACATCGCTATGCCGCTGATCTTCTGTTCCGCCACGATCAACGCGGCGTCGGTCGTGGTGCTGGCGCTGTACTGGCGTTACCCTCCAGAGGCGGCATGGCGCCGGATCCGCTGGGTCCTGGCCCTCTACGGCCTCGACATCGCCGCCATGGTCGTGCTGTTCGGTATGTCGTCGGTGCCCAAGGAGCGGATGTTCGCCGATTTCATCACCGAGTACGCGACCCAGCCGACGGTCGGCGCGTTCCTCATGATCCGGTTCGTGACGGCTCTGATCACCGCGGGAAGTATCGCCCTGTGCTGTTTCGCCTGGGCGCGGTCCCCCGACTTCGACCATCTGCCGTGGCTGCGGCGCGCCCTGCGCCTGTGGGCGGCGGCGTCATCGTGCTTCGCCGTCTACGGCGCCGTGTCGGCCGGCATCGTCGTCGCCACCTGGCTCCGGATGGACGCCCTCAACCAGGTGTTCGAGGCGATCGTGCCGCTGACCGCGCTGGTCGGGGCGTCGTTCGCCGGGGCGGCCCTGGTGGCTCCGCTCCTGGGTGCGCGGTGGCGGGCCCTGCGCCTGTGGGTGGACCAGTGGCGGGTCTTCTTCCTGCTGCGGCCGCTGCACCGCGCGATGAGCCGTGTCGCGCCCGGGCAGGTCTTCGTCGCCGAGGGCAAGCGGCTGGACCCCCACCACCGGACGCGCCGGATGGTGATCGAGTTCGGCGACTGGCAGTTGCTCCTGGCCCCCCTGCTCGACCCCGCCATCGGCGCGGCGGCCGAGCGTCTGGGACAGGAAGCGGATCTGGCCTCGGAGGACCTGGCTACCACGGTGGAGGCGGCTCAGCTCAAGGCCGCCTTGTGCACCTGGGAGCGCAGCGGGGCCACCGACCGCGGCAGGACGGACCCGCCCACCCCTCGCCACGACGACGCCCGAGACGGCAACCTGGACAGCGAACTTCTCTGGTGGGTCAGGGTGGCCCGCGCCTTCGGCAGCTCCCCGGTCGTCGCCAAGGCCTCGGCCCAGCAGGCCGGTTCCCCGGCCGCGCGCCCCGTGTAGCAGCCCGCGTCCTTCCCATCCGGCATCGGCGGTCCCGGAGCACGGGGCCGCCCGCACGTCCTTCCCGCAGCGGACGGTAGTGCGGCTTCGGTCGCAGAGCGAGGCGGGCGATGAGTTTTACCGCCCTGCCCGGTCAGTATGTACGGCAACGGGGCAGAGGGCGGCCGAGCCGCCGGGACCGAGGAGGGCGCATGGGAAAGACCAGGTTCCAGATCGCCATCTCACTGGACGGCTACATGGCCGGGCCACGGCAGAGCGAGGAGAACCCGCTCGGTGTGGGCGGAATGCGGCTGCACCAGTGGGTCTTCGCGCTGGAGGCCTGGCGCAGGAACCAGGGGATGGCGGGCGGCGTCGTCAACGCCAGCACTCCCGTGGTCGAGGAGGCGCAGGCCAACGTGGGCGCCGTCGTGATGGGCCGCAACATGTTCGGCGGCGGCCCGGGACCGTGGGGGCAGAACCCCTGGCGCGGCTGGTGGGGGGACACCCCGCCCTTCCACGCCCCGGTGTTCGTTGTCACCCACTACCCGCGCGAACCTCTGGAGATGGCGGGCGGCACCACCTTCCACTTCGTCACCGATGGCGCCGACTCCGCCCTGCGGCAGGCGAAGCGGGCGGCCGGCGGCACGGACGTGCTGATCGCCGGAGGGGCCGACGTCCTCCGGCAGTGCCTGGCCGCGGGCGCCGTCGAGGAGTTCGACCTGCACATCACCCCCGTCCTGCTGGGTGCCGGCGAGCGGCTGTTCGAGGGCGTCGGGGAACTCGAACTCGAGCAGGTGCGCGCGGTCGACGCGCCGGGCGTCACCCACATCAAGTACCGCGTCGTGGGCTAGGGGCGGCTGCTCCGCCACCGGGGCGAGCCGCCGACCGGAGCGGCCCGTCCGAACACCTCGGCGCCGCCCGCCTTCAGCCCTGGGCCGACTGCGGGGCGATCGTCTTCCCGACCCACTCGCGCAGAGCCTGCTTGGGAACCGCCCCGACCTGGCGCGACACCTCGCGCCCGCCCTTCAGCAGTACCAGGGTGGGGATGGAGTAGGCGTCGAAGCGCTCGGCCACCCCGCGCGCCGCGTCCACGTTGACCTTGACGAGTTTGAGGTGGCCCGCCATTTCGGCGGCGATCTCCTCCAGCGCGGGGCTGACCTGGCGGCACGGCCCGCACCAGGGCGCCCACAGGTCCACCAGGACATGCGTCGACGCCCGGTCTGCGATGTCGGTGAAGTCGGCGTCGCCTGCCTCCACCACCCACGGCAGCGGAGCGTGGCAGGCACCGCAGCGCGGTGTGCCCTGCTCTGCCGGGGGGATCCGGTTCTTCCGCCCGCAGTTCGGGCAGGTCGTCGGTGCCGTCGTCATCACCGCCTCCTCCCTCGTACTCGGCGCGGCCCGATCAGGCCGCGGCCTCCTGCGGCGCGCGCGGACCACTGGGCTCCACCGTGATGGTGCCGTCGCGCGCCCCGATCCGCAAAGTGTCGCCATCGGTGACCTCTCCCGCGACCAGCGCCCGGCCGATACGGGTCTCCACCTCGTGGGCGATGAACCGGCGCAGCGGCCGCGCCCCGTAGACCGGATCGAACCCCTCCCGGGCGATCAGCCCGGCGGCCTCCTCGGCCAGTTCGAGGGTGATCCGGCGCTCGGCGAGGCGCTCGCGCAGCTCGTCGAACTGCAGCTCGACGATGCGCTCGATCTGCTCCAGCCCCAAGGGGGCGAACAGCACCACGTCGTCGATCCGGTTCAGAAACTCGGGGCGGAAGTGGGAACGCAGCTCGGCCATGACCAGTTCGCGCGCCTCCGGTGTGATCGTCCCCTCGGGTGTGACGCCGTCGAGCAGGTACGTGGAGCCGAGGTTGGAGGTCATGATGATCACGGTGTTGCGGAAGTCGACGGTGCGGCCCTGGGCGTCGGTGATCCGGCCGTCGTCCAGCACCTGGAGCAGCGTGTTGAACACGTCGGCGTGCGCTTTCTCGATCTCGTCGAACAGCAGAACGGAGTAGGGTCTGCGGCGCACCGCCTCGGTGAGCTGGCCGCCCTCCTCGAAGCCGACGTAGCCGGGCGGGGCGCCGAGCATCCGGCTCACGGTGTGGCGCTCCTGGTACTCGCTCATGTCCAGCCGGACCATGTTGTCCTCGGTGTCGAACAGGGCCGCGGCGAGCGTCTTGGCCAGTTCCGTCTTGCCGACCCCGGTGGGGCCGAGGAAGACGAAGGAGCCGATCGGACGCCGCGGGTCGCGGATTCCCGAGCGGGAGCGGATGATGGCATCGGCCACCAACTGGACCGCCTCCTCCTGCCCGACCACCCGCCGGCGCAGGATCTCGTCGAGGCGGAGCAGCTTCTCGCGTTCGCCCTCCCGCAGCCGGGCCACCGGAATCCCGGTCCACTGGGCGACGATCTCGGCGATCTCGTCCTCGGTGACGACCTCCCGCAGCAGCGGAGTCCCGCCCTGCTTGGCCGCCAGCCGCTCCTCCTCGGAGGCCAGGCGCCGTTCGAGTTCGCCCAGCCGGCCGTAGCGCAGCTCCGCGGCGCGGTTGAGGTCGTAGGAGCGCTCGGCCTCCTCGGCCTCGCGGCGGACCTGTTCGAGCTCCCCGCGCAGCTCCTGGACGCGCCGGATGGCCTGGCGCTCGGCCTCCCACTGGGCGTGGGCGGAGTCGACCTGGGCGCGCAGGTCGGCCATCTCGCGCCGCAGCTCCTCCAGGCGGGCCTGGCTTGCGGGATCGCTCTCCTTGGCCAGCGCCGCCTCCTCGATCTCGAGCCGGGTCAGCCGGCGGGTCATCTCGTCGAGCTCGGCCGGCATGGAGTCGATCTCGGTGCGCATCCGCGCGCACGCCTCGTCGACCAGGTCGATCGCCTTGTCCGGCAGGAACCGGTCGGAGATGTAGCGGTGGCTCAGCGTGGCCGCGGCGACCAGTGCGCTGTCCTGGATCTTCACCCCGTGATAGACCTCGAACCGCTCGCGCAGCCCGCGCAGGATCGACACGGTGTCCTCGACGCTGGGTTCGTCCACCAGGACGATCTGGAAGCGGCGCTCCAAAGCCGCGTCGGGCTCGATGCGCTTGCGGTACTCGTCGAGGGTCGTCGCGCCGATCATGTGCAGCTCGCCGCGGGCCAGCATCGGTTTGAGCATGTTGCCGGCGTCCATCGCGCCTTCGGCGGCACCCGCGCCCACGACGTTGTGCAGCTCGTCGACGAACAGCAGGATCCTCCCCTCGGCGGCCTTCACCTCGGCCAGGACCGCCTTGAGCCGCTCCTCGAACTCGCCCCGGTACTTGGCCCCAGCCACCAGTGAGGCGATGTCCAGTGCGAATATCGTGCGGTCGCGCAGTCCTTCGGGTACGTCGCCGCGGACGATCCGCTGGGCGAGCCCTTCGGCGATCGCCGTCTTGCCGACTCCGGGATCGCCGATGAGGACCGGGTTGTTCTTGGACTTGCGGCTCAGGATCTGGATGACCCGCCGGATCTCGGTGTCCCGGCCGATCACCGGGTCCAGCGCGCCGCTTCGGGCCTCCTCGACCAGGTCCCGGCCGTACTTCTCCAGCGCCTCGTAGGCCGACTCCGGGGTGGCCGAGGTGACCCGCTGGCTGCCTCGGATCCGGGTCAGCGCCGCGAGGAACCCCTCCCGTTCGACGCCGTGCTCGTGCAGCCGCCGGCCCGCTGCCGACCCCGTGCCCTCCTCCAGCAGGGCGAGCATCAGGTGCTCGACGGAGACGTATTCGTCCTTGAGTCGGGCGGCCTCGCGCTCCGCCGCCTCCAGCAGCCGCGCCAGCCGGCGCGTCACCGCGACCTGGCCAGGCTCGGCCCCGGGCCCGGTGGAGCGCGGCAGCCGGGCCAGGTCGGACTCGACGTCGGCGCGCAGCGCCGCGACGTCGACCCCGGTGGACTCCAGTAGCCGCGGCACCAGCCCATCGGTCTGGTTCAGCAGGGCGAGCAGCAGGTGCTCCCCCTCGACCTGGGCGTGCCCGGAGCGCTCCGCGAGCTTCTGCGCCTCCTGCAGGGCTTCCTGGGACTTCTGGGTCAGTCGGTTCACGTCCATGGTCGTCCACCTTCCCGCGCGTGGCGCAGCTCCGCTTCGAGCCGGTCGATGCGCTCCAGCAGGTCGAGCACGAGCCCGATCGCCGCGTAGTTGAGGGGCAGGTCACGGCGCAGGCGCTGGATACGGGCGACCCTCAGCGGCACGTCGGTGCCGAACCGGAGCTCGCCCGCACGGTCGCGCGCGGCGTCGACCAGGCTCAGCGCCACGAACCGGCGCAGCGTCTGCGGGTGCACGCCGCACAGCCGCGCGGCGTCGTCGAGGCCGAGCCCGCGCGGCCGGGCCAGCGGGTAGCTCCCCCGGAGCTGACCGGGACTCGCGGCCATTGCCCTCACCTCCTCGGGTCGAAGTTCGAGGCCGCCGCCAGTTCTTCGAACAGCGCGCGTTCTCGGTTGGAGAGGTTCGGCGGAACCATGATCCGCACCTCCGCGTAGAGGTCGCCGGGAGCGCCCTTCGGGTTGGGCAACCCTTCGCCGCGCAGCCGCAGGCGCCGTCCGCTGGAGGATCCCGGTGCCATCCGCACCTTGGTCTCCCCGCCCGGGGTGGTGAGCGGCACGGTGGCGCCGAGCGCCGCCTCCCAGGGCGCGACGCGCAGGTCGACATAGATATCGCGGCCGACCAGGCGGTAAAGAGGGTGCGGCGCGATCCGCACGGTGATGTAGAGGTCGCCCGACGGCCCGCCTCCAACGCCCTGCGCGCCCTGCCCGGCCAGCCGGATGCGCTGGCCTTCCACCACCCCCGCCGGGATGGTGACGTCGTACTCGCGCGGCCCCTGCGGGCCCGTCAGGGTGATGTGTCGGATCCCGCCCCGGTACGCCTCCTCGACGCTCAGCTCCAGCTCGGCCTGCTGGTCGGCGCCGCGCAGAGGGCCGCTGGCCCGCCTGGCACCGAACAGGCTGCCGAACAGGTCCTCGAAGTCGAATCCGACATCGCCGAAGTCCGGCGGCGCCTCACCGCGGCTCCACCACTGGCGCTGCTGCCCCGCGCCCCCTCCGGCCCGCGCGTATGCGCCGGGGTCGACGTCCTCGGGCACCCGCTGGAAGTCCGGGCCGAAGGCATCGTAGCGCGAGCGGGTCTGCGGGTCCGACAGCACCTGGTAGGCCTCGTTGACCTCCTTGAACCGCTCCTCGGACGAAGGGTCGGAGTTGACGTCGGGGTGGTAGCGGCGGGCCAGTCGGCGGTAGGCCTGCTGGATCTCCTCGGCGCTCGCGTTCCGGTCGACCCCCAAGACCTCGTAGTAGTCGCGTGCCATGAGCAGCTCACACCCGTTCCTCGGCTTCCGCGGCTCCCTCGGCGAGTTTCCCGGAGACGGCCACCGCCGCGGGGCGCAACTGCCGCTCAGCGCTGCCGTAACCGGGCCGCAGCACTTCCAGCACGTGCCCGGCCGGTGCCTCGGAGGTCCCGCGCACCTCGACGACCTCGTGCCACAGGGGGTCGAAGGGCACGCCCACCTCCTCGTAGCGCGGGTAGCCCAGGCGGGCCAGTACCTCTACGGCCTGGTCGCGGACGGCTCGCACGCCCTCGACGAAGGCGCCCGTCTCCGAGTCGGCGTGGGCGAGCGCCAGGTCGAGGTTGTCGACGACGGGCAGCCAGGCCTCGGCGACGCGGGCCCGTTCGGCCGCAACCGCCCTGGTGAGCTCCGCCGCGTGCCGCTTGCGCAGGTTCTCCCGGTCGGCCAGGGCGCGGCGCCACCGATCCTCCAGCTCCCGCACGCGGGAGTCCACCTCGCTCTCCTCCTCCGGTCGGGGCCGCTCCGGTTCCGCGGCGGCCCGCTCCGCGGAGCGGGCCCCGGCCCCCGCGCCGGGGTCCGGCTGTTCGTTCGTCATGGACCCACCTCACCCCCGGTCGAACTCGGCGTCGATCACGTCGTCGTCTGAGGTCGTGTCGGCGGAACCGTCCCTGCTCCTCGGAACCTCGGGTCCCTGCTCGCCTGGCTGCTGACTCATCAGCGACTGCAGGGCCTGCTGCAGGTCCGAGGTCAGCGCACGCGCCTGCTCCGCCGGCGCCTGGTCCTTGACGGCCTGGCGGGCCTCGCCGACGAGCATCTCCGCTCGCGCCCTCTCATGCTGCGGCGCCGCCTCGCCCAGCTCACTGAGCCTGCGTTCCACCTGGTAGGCGGCGCTGTCCAGGGCGTTGCGGGCGTCCACGGTCTCACGCAGCGCCCGATCCTCGTCACGGTTGCGCTCCGCTTCCTGAACCATCCGCTCGATTTCGGAGCGGTCAAGATTGGAGCTCTCGCTGATGGTGATGCTCTGCTCGCGTCCGGTGTCCTTGTCCCTCGCGGTGACATGGAGGATGCCGTTGGCATCGATGTCGAAGGTGACCTCGATCTGGGGCTCCCCGCGCGGTGCCGGCCTGATGTTCTCAAGCCGGAACCGGCCCAGGACCCGGTTGTCGGCGGCACGCTCGCGTTCGCCCTGGAGGACGACCACGTCGACGGCGGGCTGGTTGTCCTCGGCGGTGGAGAACACCTCGCCGCGCCGTACCGGGATGGTGGTGTTGCGCTCGATGATCCTGGTCATCACGCCGCCCTGCGTCTCGACGCCCAGCGACAACGGGGTGACGTCCAGTAGGACGACGTCCTCGACCTCGCCCTTGAGCACCCCCGCCTGGATCGCCGCGCCGACGGCCACCACCTCGTCCGGGTTGACGCTCATGTTCGGGTCCTTGCCGTTGGTGAGCTTGCGCACCAGGCTCTGGACCGCGGGAATGCGGGTGGAGCCGCCGACCAGGATGACCTCGTCGATGTCGTCGGTGGAGGCTTTGGCGTCAGCCATCGCCTGGCGGACCGGTCCCCGGCAGCGCTCCACGAGGTCCGCGGTGAGCTGGTCGAACGTCGAACGCATGAGCGTGGTGGTGAGGTGCTTGGGACCCGAAGCGTCGGCGGTGATGAACGGGAGGTTCACCTGGGTCTGGGTCACCGAGCTCAGTTCCACCTTCGCCTTCTCCGCGGCTTCGAAGAGCCGCTGCAGCGCTTGGGGATCGTTCCGCAGGTCGATGCCGTTGGCCTGCTGGAACTCGGCGGCGAGGTGGTCGACCACTCTCCGGTCGAAGTCGTCGCCGCCCAGATGGGAGTCGCCCGCGGTGGCGCGCACCTCGACGACCCCGTCGCCGACGTCGAGGAGGCTCACGTCGAAGGTCCCGCCCCCGAGGTCGAAGACGAGCACGCTCTCGTGCTCGCGCTTGTCCAAGCCGTAGGCCAGGGCCGCGGCCGTCGGCTCGTTGATGATCCGCAGCACTTCGAGGCCCGCGATATGGCCGGCGTCCTTGGTGGCGGTGCGCTGGGCGTCGTTGAAGTAGGCGGGAACCGTGATGACGGCTTCCGTCACGCGCTCGCCGAGCGACCTGCCCGCGTCCTCGGCGAGCTTGCGCAGGACCAGCGCGCTGATCTCCTCGGGCGCGTACTGCCTTCCGCGCACCTCGAAGCGCGCCTCCCCGTTGGGGCCGGCCACGACGTCGAAGGCCACGGCCTTGGCCTCCTCGGGCACCTCGTCGTAGTGGCGCCCGATGAACCGCTTCGCGGAGTAGATCGTCCCCTTCGGGTTCAGGATCGCCTGGCGCCGCGCCAGTTGCCCGACGAGGCGCTCGCCCTCCTCGCTGAACGCGACCACCGAGGGTGTGGTCCGCGCGCCCTCGGCGTTGGGCAGTACGTCGGCTTCGCCGCCCTCCCACGCGGCGATCACCGAGTTCGTCGTGCCCAGGTCGATACCGACTGCTTTAGCCATGGGCTTGCTCCTTCTCGAGTCTGGAGGATGTGTGCCGCCACAGGCTGCGCCCGCGGATCGCGGGCGCCGCCCCTTTGCGGGCGGCGTTCCGGTGCTTCCGGTGAACGCCCCGCGCTGCCTGCTCTCGGCCAGCGGCCGATCAGGACGCGGAAAGGGACGGGCACGTCGACCGCACTCGGCACTGGCCGCGGAGTCCCCTTCTCATCACGGCCGTCGAACAACACGGGGAGGGAGGAGAGATCGCAACGGCTGGAAAGGCGCTCGCGGCTCCACGCCTCTGGCGGCGGGGTGCCGGTCCGCGGAGCACCCGCCGCAGGATCCCACGCGGGCATTGGGCCCTTTGGGCTGCCCATTGGGCACATCGTAGGCAGGTCACGCCGCGTGTATGAAGGTCGCCCACGGTCATTTTCGGGTCAAGTTCAGGCCGGTGGGAGCCATCCTGCCGGGGTCGGAACCGCCCGGCTGGGAGGGGATCGGGAGCCCCGGTGGGCACCAGTCGGCGGTGCGGTCCGCCGGCTCCGGTGTGCGTGAGTCCGCGGTCACCCGGCCGGCGCGGTCAGGTACCGAGAGACCGGTTCCCACCGGGAAGGGGCTTCCGCGCCGCTCCCGCACCGGGTGTCTCAGAAGGTCACATCGGACCAGAGGGAGTTGTGGTCGGAGACCCTGTCCTCATCGACTTCGGTTCCGTGGATCTCGACGTCGTTGGAGACGAAGAGGTAGTCGAGCTTGAACTTGGTGACCTCGACCGCCACTCCGGACCGCTCCTCGATGACCCTGAGGGTCAGAGCGCCGTCCCGGCAGCCGCCGTTTCGTCCGCTCCCCTGACCGACACTGTCGGCCTCCTTGAGGTCGCCGTCCGCACCGGCGCCGTAGCGCGGGTCGTAGAAGTCGTCGAGCGCGGCCGAAACCGGTTCGTCGTTGAGGTCACCGCCGAGCAGCACGGTCATGCCCTGGTACTTCTCGGCTAGGACGTCTTTGAGGGCCGCCGCCTCCGCCCGCCTCTCCGCCTCTCTGTCGTCCTTCTCCGATTTGGCGGTCAGGTGGGCCGTGCAGAACACGGCCCCCTTGGACTCCGAGCTCACGCACGGTGCCCGCCTCTTGGTGCTCTGCCCGTCCGGGGTGTTGAGGTCGTGGCTGCTTTTGGCGATGTCGTCGGCGAAGTCCGCCCGGTACACGATCGCATTGCCGAAACGCGCGCCGTTTTTGCAGGTGGCGTACTCGCCGGAGTCGTAGGAGTCCTTCGGGGTCGGGTCGAAGTACACGTTGTAGCCATAGGGGGCGAGCCTGGCCGCCAGGGCGAAGGACTGGGTCTCGCACACCTCCTGCAGTCCGAGGAAGACCGGTGTGCGCTGCTTGACGCTGTCGACGACGGTGCTGACGATCGGCTCCGCGTCGCCGGCGTGCCCCAGACTCCCGTATATGTTGAACGTGCCGATCCGCTGCCTTTCGCGCCGGCTGCCATCAGCGCGGGCGGGCGGCGCCTCCTCGGCCCCGGCCCACTCGGAGCAGTTCTCCCGTTCGGTACCCCCCAAGACGGCCGCCTCCTCCGGTGGGGCGCAGTAGGTCCCGCCGAACACGGTGCACAGCGCACGTCTCATCTCGTCGGTGACGGCGCCGGCCGCCCCGGGTGAGGCCAGCACGACAGCGCCCATGATCCCGCCGGCCAGCACGAGAGGCACCGCGTACCTCTGCCCGCAGCGGCGCAGCCACGCCCATATTCCCACCACAGCTTCCTCCTTCGGCTATGGCAAGCTTGAGCGACTTTACCTCCCCGCGGACAGGACCGGGGGATCCGATTCCCGCCAAGGACAGCCGGAGCACCAGTCATGCGCTGGTCGGCCCCCCGATCGGCGCCATCTCCACCATCCCGGCTGTCAGTCGTCGCGGCCGGGGGCCGCGGCGGAGACGGCTTCCGCGACGAGCTCCTCTTCGGTGGCGCCCAGGCGCCAGTAGCCGGTGAACGTCACGGCCCTGCGGTCGAATCCGCGCTCGCCGACGAGATGGCGGCGCATGGCCCGGACGCTTCCGGCCTCCCCTGCGATCCAGGCGTAGAGGGCGCCCTCGGGCAGTTCGGCGGCGCGCACGGCGTCGAGAAGGCCGCCGCGCCCCTGCTGGGCGGCCTCACTACGGAAGAGCCAGGTGATCTCGGCGTCGGCTTCGGTGGGCAGGTACTGCCGGTCGTCCGGGTGGGGGACCTCGATCCAGACCTTGGCGCGGGCGCTCGCCGGCAGCCACTCCAGGATCCCGGCGACAGCGGGCAGCGCGGTTTCGTCCGCGGCGATCAGCGTCCAGTCGGTACCGGGCGGCGGGCGGAAGTCGACCCCGCCGTTGTCCTCGACGACCGGGCCGAGGACGGTGACGCGGTCGCCGGGGCGGGCCCGCGCCGCCCAGCGGGAGGCGGGACCGCTGTCGCCGTGCAGCGCGAAGTCGACGTCGAGCTCGTCGGGATCGCGGCGCTGGTCGCGCGCGGTGTAGGAACGCATGATGCCCCGGACCGCCGGGTCCATGGCCCGCCACCTCGCGAACCATTCCTGCCCCGCCTCGGTGGGAACGACCGGAGTCTCCTGGTGGGGGTGCGGCAGGAACAGCTTGAAACGCTGGTCGCGGCTACCGGTGGCGAAGCCGCCGAGCTCCTGGCCGCCGAAGGTGATCCGGAGCATGGTGGGCCCAAGGCGTTCGGTCCGCACGACACTCAGCTCGAAGAAGCGGAACGGCACGGCGGTGGCGGCTGTTGCTGTGGCCATTGCGCGGGAACTCCTGATTCGTGGATGGACGGTCCCAGGTCACCGTCCTCGGCGGCGCTGGGCGGGTGGGACACGGCGGTTTCCGGGGCGCCTTCGCGGAGAGCGTGCTCAGCCGACCTTCTCGGCCTCCCGGATCGCCTCGGCGAGGTCCTCGATCAGCGGAGCGCACCCCGCGTAGGAGAAGCGGGGCTCGCTCACCCAGGGGATGACCTGGTCGGCCTCGACCGCGGGCAGCTCCTTCCACGTCGGCTTGGAGCCGAGGTCCTCCGGCTGCAGGGCCGAGCTCCGGTTGTCGAGCATGATGAGGTCGGCGCTGTACTTGTCGGCGTTCTCCCAGCTGAGGCTTTCGAAGAAGCCGCCCTCGTCGAGATTGTCCGGGATGACGAAGTCGACGCCGAGCTCCTGGAAATAGCGCAGGTCGGCAGCGGTTTCGGGGTTGGAGGCGTAGAACAGGTCGGCGTCGCCGGAGGCGGCCATGACCTTGATGCCGCCGTTGGCTTCGGCGGCTTCCCGGAGGGCGTCGGAGGCCTCGTCGAAGCGCTTCTTGGCCTCGGTCGCCTGCTCGGAGTTCAGGTCGGCCCCGAGAGCCTCGGCGAGTTCGGCGTGGCGCTCCAGCGGTTCGGGAAGCGAGACGTCAGCGACGTTCAGCCCGATACTCGGGGCGATGCTGAGGATCTCCTCCTCGCTCTCCTCAGGGACGTACCAGAGGGTGTCCTCCTCGTACATGCTGGAGATCAGCACGTCCGGCTCGAGTGCCGCGTACTCCTCGATGCTGAACTCGCCCCAGGCGTTGCCGAGGACCGTGACCTTGTCGACGTCGAGGTCGCCGGCCTGGACGTCGGCCTCACCGTCCTCGCCCTTCGTGGGGCCGAACACCCCCACGCACTCGATTCCGTAGTCGTGGAGGACAGCGGCGGTTCCCACGAAGGCGACGATGGCCTCGGGCCGCCCGTCGGTCTGCACCGTCGTTCCGCGGTCGTCCTCGAAGCTCCAGGAACCTCCCTTCGATTCGGAGCCGGAGGGCGCGCCGCCGCACGCGGTGGCCAGGCTTCCGATACCGAGCGCACCGAAAGCGGTCAGCAGTCCGCGGCGGGAAAGAGGATGGGAACGAACACGCGGCATGAGCTTGCGTCCTTTCACTGCATGGGGGATCCGGAGCTGGGGGCAGCAACCGAAGCAAAGAGTAGCTTAGCCTAACCTGTGTTAGGTTAATCTAACCAATACCTTTACCGGTGTCCGTGGTCCCCCTCCCGAACCGGAGCCCGCACGTGTCCCTCCGCTCCTCCCAACGAGCCGAGGCGGGAACGGCAACCCCCCAGCCCTTCGGCAGCCGGCCGGTCCCCGGTCCGCACGCGGCGCGCGCGGCCGGACTGCTCTGCGCCCTGCTGCTCCTGCTCGCCGCCTCTGCGCTCAGCCTGGCGGTGGGCGCCAAGCACCTGCCCCTGGAGCAGGTGTGGCACGGCCTCGTCGACAGCGGTTCGGCCGACTACACCGTGGTGCACGAGATGCGGCTGCCGCGCACGCTGCTGGGGTTGCTCGCCGGGAGCGCGCTCGGGCTCGCCGGGGGCGTGATGCAGGCGCTGACGCGCAACCCGCTCGCCGACCCGGGGATCCTGGGGATCAACGCGGGTGCGTCGGCGGCCGTGGTCTCGGCGATCTCCTTCCTGGGGGTGGCCACCTTCACCGGCTATATCTGGTTCGCGTTCCTGGGTGCGGCACTGGTCTCCGTTCTGGTCTACGTGGTCGGCGGCGGGCGCGAGGCCACTCCGGCGCGGTTGGCGCTCGCCGGGACCGCGATCGGCGCGGCGCTCTACTCCTACGTGAACGCGGTGCAGTTGCTGGACACCGCCTCACTGGACAGGATGCGCTTCTGGACGGTCGGCTCACTGGCCGACGCCCGGATCGAAACGGTGGCGAAGGTGGCCCCGTTCGTGCTCGCCGGACTGCTGCTGGCGCTCGCTCTGGCCCGGCCGCTGAACGCCCTCGCACTGGGCGACGAAGCGGCGCGCGCGCTCGGAACCACCCCCGTCGGCACCCGGGCGCTCGCCATGACAGCGGTGACACTGCTGTGCGGCTCGGCCACGGCGGCCTGCGGGCCGATCGTCTTCGTCGGGCTGGCGGTGCCGCACCTGGTGCGCGCGCTGACCGGACCCGACCTTCGCTGGCTGCTCTCCTACTGCGCTGTGCTCGCACCCGTGCTGTTCCTCGGCGCCGACGTGTTGGGGCGGATCCTGGCACGGCCGGCGGAACTCCAGGTGGGCATTATGACGGCCGTGCTGGGCGGCCCGTTCTTCCTGTTCCTGGTCCGGCGGCGAAGGGTGGCGCGGGCATGAGTGTCATACGCCGCGGGGACTGGTCCATCCGTTTCCGGTCGCGGACGCTCGCGGTCGGGGCGGCGTGCGCGCTCGCCGCCGTGGTGGCGGCGGTGTTCGCCATCGGCAGCGGCCCGTATCCGATGAGCGCCGGCGATGTGCTCCGCGCTCTCACGGGGGCCGGCGCTCCGGCGGACGTCTTCATCGTCCACGGGATACGGCTACCCAGAACGGTCACGGCGCTGCTCGCGGGGGCCGCTCTGGCGCTGTCGGGAGCGGTGTTCCAGGCGCTGACGCGCAACCCGCTGGGCAGTCCCGACATACTCGGCTTCACTCAGGGTTCGGCAGCGGGGGCGCTGACCGCGATCGTGCTCCTCGGTGCGGACAGCTTCGGGTTGTCGGTCGGAGCGGTGCTCGGCGGAGTGGCCACCGGAGTGCTGATCTACGCGGTCCTGTGGCCCCGGGGGCTGCACGGCTACCGGCTCGTTCTGGTGGGGATCGGCACCGCGGCGATCCTCACCGGTGTCAACGGCTACCTGCTGACGAGGGCGGAGATCGTGGACGCGGCGCGCGCCGTGCTGTGGCTGACCGGAAGCCTCGACGGCCGGGACTGGGCCAATGCGCTGCCGCTGCTGGGCGCGATGCTGGTGCTGGTGCCGGTGGTGCTCTTCGGCTGCGGGCGCGCGCTGCAGATGCTGGAGATGGGGGACGACACCGCGAACGCGGTCGGTGTACGGGTGGAGCGGGTGCGGCTGACGCTCCTGGCGGCGGCGGTGCTGCTGGCCGCGTTCGCCGCCGCCGCCGTCGGGCCCGTGCTGTTCGTCGCGTTGACGGCACCGCACCTGGCGCGCCGGCTGACCCGGGCTCCGGGCCCGAACCTGGCGGCGTCGCTGTGCATGGGAGCGGCCCTGCTGGTGGTCGCCGACTGGGTCGCGCAACGCGCCTTCCCCGGGCACGAACTGCCGGTCGGCGTCGTAACGGGCCTCCTGGGCGGCGGCTACCTCGTGTGGCTGCTCACGGCGGAGCGCCGGGCTGGGCGGCTTTGACCGCAGCCGGCTGAGGACCGTGCGCCTGCGGTGTCGGGCGCCCCGTGCCTCGGCCCCGCAGAACGGATCGCGGCCGCGAGGACGGCGGTCGCCGCACCGGTCGGGGCGGTCAGCCGTCGAGGTAGACCTTGGCCTCGTAGGGCGCGAGCTCGCCGAAGCCCGACGGATCGCGGTAGTTGCCAAGGACCAGCCGCGGGCCGTCCGGCCCGGCCGCCTCGGCCGGGGCAGGTCGGGGTCCTTGGAGACGAAGTTGATGACGTCCATGCGGAAGCCGTCGGCGCCGCGGTCCAGCCACCAGCGCATGACTTCGTGCACGGCCGACCGCACCCGCGGGTTCTCCCAGTTGAGGGCGGGCTGGCGGCGCCCGAACAGGTGCAGGAAGTACTCGCCGGTGCGCTCGTCGTACTCCCATGCCGAGCCGGAGAACGCCGAGCCCCAGTTGTTCGGCGGGCCGCCGTCCACACCCCGGCGCCAGATGTAGAAGTCGCGGCGCGGGGACGAAACGGAGGCGCGCGATTCGACGAACCACGGGTGGAGATCGGAGGTGTGGTTCACCACGAGGTCCATCACCAGGCGCGTCCCGCGTGCGTGCAGCCCGTCGCGCAGCCGGTCCCAGTCCTCGATCGTGCCGAACTCCGGCGCTATGTCGCAGTAGTCGCTGATGTCGTAGCCGTTGTCGTCGCCCGGCGACGGATACACCGGTGAGAACCACACGACGTCGACCCCCCAGCAGCCTCAGGTAGTCCAGTTTCTCGGTGATCCCGGGGATGTCGCCGATGCCGTCACCGTCGCTGTCGTAGAAGCTGCGCGGATAGACCTGGTAGACGACGCTGCTCTGCCACCAGGGGGTGGACTGCTCGACCGTCATGGTGTCCTTTCGCCGGACCGCGGGACCACTGCCGCCGAAGTGTCTGCAAACGATGCCAATCGCACCACGGTGAAGTCAATCGAAAATCAACTGCACGCAGGTAGTGGAAAAATAGCAGTGGAAAACCGCCTGGGAACGCTACCAAAAAGGTGTGCCGAGACGAGCGCAGCGGTCCTCGGCGAAGGCCGCGCGGAGCGGCCCGCGACAGGCCGGGATATTCCCGCGCCGCCCAGCCGGCGGCGGACCCTCAGTAGCATCGTTGACATGGCGGTTCCTGAGCATCCCCGGATGAGCGACGTCGCTGAGCGGGCGGGCGTCTCCCTTTCGACGGTCTCCCGCGCGCTGCGCGGAGCCCCGGGTGTGGCCCCGCAGGTGCGGGAGAACGTGGAGCGCGCCGCCGCGGAGCTGTCCTATGTGGTCTCCCGGGGGGCCTCCAGCCTGGTCACCGGGCGCACCGGGCGTGTGGCGGTACTCGTCCCGTTCCTGCAGCCGTGGTTCTTCGGCGTCGCGCTGGCGGGAATGAACACCCAGATGCGCTCAAGCGGTCGGGACATGCTCGTCTACCAGGTAGGGGACGTCGACGAGCTCGACGGCTGCATCCGCTCGCTGCCCCTGCGGAGCAACGTGGACGCCGTTGTCGCGATCGCCCTCGACCTCGACGAGAAGGAGATCGCCCAGCTCGACGAGATCGGCGTGCCGGTCGTCTTCTGCAGCCAGTTCGTCGAGTGCCGGCCCAGCGTGTTCATCGACAACAGCGCGGCGGCCGCGGCGGCCACCAGGCACCTGCTCAACCTCGGCCACACGCGGATCGCCTACATCAACTCCCGTGACGCGACCGGGTTCTCGTGGAGTTCCCGCGACCGGTTGCGCGGGTACCGGCAGGCGATGGCCGCAGCGGGCGCCGAACCGCTGGTCGTCACGGAACGGCCCGGGCACGAGGGCGGCGCGCTGGCGACGGGACGCCTGCTGTCCCTGGACGTACCGCCGACGGCGGTGTTCGCCGAGTCCGACGACGTCGCCATGGGCGTGCTGCGGGTCCTGCGGAGGTCGCGCCTCGACGTTCCCGAGGTCGTCTCGGTCATGGGGTTCGACGACAGCGACACCGCCGAACTCCTCGACCTCACCACCATGGCCCAGCCCGTCTTCGACATGGGTGCGTGCGCGGCCCGGCTGGCCGACCGGGTCATCGACGCTCCCGACTCCGAACCCGAGCACGTCCAGCTCGAAACCCGGCTTGTCGTGCGCCAGTCGACGTCGACCCCTCGCAGCACGCGGAACCTGACCTCCTGAGACCCCGGCGGCCTTTCCGTCCCGCCACATGGGTTGCGGCTGACCGGGTAGCGGGCATCACCGACCGTAGGGGCAACCGCACGGGCGGGGGGCGCCCGGGAACAGGGGCGACGATGCGAACCACGTTAGGGCTGGGCCGCTGGTTCGGAATTCCGGTAGGCGTCAATATCGGGGTACTGGTGATCATCCTGCTCGTCGGGCTGGGCCTGACGTACGGGGTCTTCCCCATCTGGTTCCCCGATTGGTCGTTCACCGCGCACGCACTGGCCGCGCTGGTCGCAGCGCTGCTGCTGGTGTTCTCGATCCTGGTGCACGAACTGTCGCACGCCCTCGTCGCCCGGGCCATGGGCGTCGAAATCGAGGGCATCACCCTGTGGCTGCTCGGCGGGGTCGCCCAGATGCGGGGGGAACCCACGACACCGCGCAGCGACCTGGCGATCGCCGCCGTCGGCCCGGCGACGAGCCTCGGGCTCGGCATCGTGTTCGGGATTCTCACCGGTGCGGCCGGTGTGATCCCCATATGGGGGGAGCCGGCCGTCGCGGTGTTCGGTTTCCTCGCCTCGGCGAACATCATCCTCGCGGTCTTCAACCTGCTTCCCGCGGCGCCGCTGGACGGCGGCCGGGTACTGCGGGCGGCACTGTGGTGGGGCACCGGGGACCGCGCCCGCGCGGCCACCATCTCCGCCCGCGCGGGCCGCTTCCTCGGCCTGGCGCTGATCGGGCTCGGGATCGCCCAACTGCTGTTCCTGGCCGGGATCGGCGGGCTCTGGCTGGCGCTGATCGGCTTGTTCATGGTGCACGCGGCCTCCGCGGAGGAGGAGCAGGTCCGGCTGGGGGCGCGGCTCCACGGGGTCCGGGTGCGCGAAGTGATGTCGAACTCCCTCGTGACGGCGCCGCCGCAGGCCTCGGTCGCCGAGTTCATCGGCGACGTGGTGCTGCGGCACCGCTTCTCCACCTACCCGCTGGTCGACGAGTACGGCCGGCTGAGCGGTCTGGCCACGTTGAACCGGATCCGCTCGGTGCCGGCCGACCGGCGGGCGGACACCCGGCTCGAGGAGATCGCCTGCGCCCCTGAGGAGGTTCCGACAGCGACGGCCGACGAGCCCATCACGGAACTCCTGTCGCGCATGTACGGATGCAGCGACGGCCGGGCCGTCGTACTCGACGAGGTCGGGCGGGTCATCGGGGTCGTCTCGCCGACGGACATATCACGGTTGGCCCTGGCCGCGGACCTGCGCGCGGCCGACCCCTACCCGCCGCGCGGCGCGGATCTGAACACACGCAGGTGAGCGTGCTCCCTCTCCGCCGGCGCGGCCGGCGGAGGGTGCCCTGTGCCCACCTTCGCCGCAGCATTGCAAGCGCTACTGAGCAGAAATTGACTGATAAACAGGGTGTGTATCGAAGATTGTCATGATTTTTTGCAAACGCTTGCATTAAGGTGTGGGGCACAGTATGGTCCCGTGGAGTCCTGGTTAAGCCGGTTCGACGGAACGGAAGAAGCCGTGGCCAACATCGACGAGGCCCACCGGCCCCGGGATTCGCGGCACGGCGTGTTCCGTGACCACGGCGCCACCGCGGCACGGCAGCCGCCGGAGCAGACCGCATCCGGACCCCTGGTGGCCGCGGCGCCGCCCCTCCGGCGCCGTCCACGCTCCAGGACCCCGCGACGAAACCCCGGCCACCAGCAGGACCACACGACCGGCGAGGACAGGGGTACCCCTCTGGAAGCGGTGGATGCCCAACCTGGGTGTGGCCGCGATCGTGCTGTTCTGTCTGACCCCGTTCTACTGGATGGTGGCCACCACCCTGCGCCCGCCCAACCAGCAGTTCGACAACAGCCTCATCCCCAGATCGGTGTCACCGGAAAACCTGATCGCCGTGTTCGACCCCAGCGTGGGATTCCACCGGGCGCTGCTGAACAGCTTCCTGGTGGCCGGCATCACGACGGCCCTCACGCTCGTCATCGGCACGACCACGGCCTATGCCCTGGCCCGGCTGACCTTCCGGGGCAAGAAAATCGTCCTCGCGGCGATCATCGCCACCGTCATGTTCCCCGGTATCTCGCTGATCGTGCCGCTGCTCAAGCTCTTCACCGACATCGGCTGGATCAACACCTACCAGGCGATGATCGTGCCCTACCTCTCCTTCGCGCTGCCGCTGACGGTGTGGCTGCTGACGACGTTCTTCAAGCAGATGCCGTTCGATCTCGAACAGGCGGCCCAGGCCGACGGCTGCACGCCGGGCCAGGCCTTCCGCAAGGTGATCCTCCCGATCGCGCTGCCCGGCATGTTCACCGCGGCCGTCCTCACCTTCATCATGGCCTGGAACGAGTTCATCATCGCCCTGACGATAGTGAATAGACCCAAGATGCAAACGGTCACCGTCGCCATCTCCCAGTTCACCGGCGCCCAGCAGTTCGAGCTGCCCTTCGGCACCCAGATGGCCGCCGGCGTTGTGGTCACCATCCCACTGGTCCTCCTGGTGCTCATCTGCCGGCGCCGCATCATCGCCGGTCTCACCGCGGGCGGAGTGAAATGACCCCGCGTACAACCGGCACCCGCCGCTCTCCCGGCGGTGGACGCCACAGAGAAGGGAAACCCCGCATGCATGGCACCGACGCGACCGGTTCGGCGCGGTCCGGGACCGCCCCGTGGTGGCGGGACGCCGTGATCTACCAGATCTACATCCGCAGTTTCGCCGACGGCAACGGTGACGGCATGGGCGATATCGCCGGCATCCGCTCCCGGCTGCCCTACCTGCGGGACCTGGGCGTAGACGCGCTCTGGATCACCCCCTGGTACCCCTCGCCGCAGGCCGATGCCGGCTACGACGTCGCGGACTTCCGCGACATCGACCCCCGGTTCGGCACCCTCGCCGAGGCGGAGGCACTGATCGCCGAGGCCCATGAACACGGGCTGCGCGTGATCCCCGACATCGTCCCCAACCACGTTTCCGACCAGCACGTCTGGTTCCGGGCGGCGCTGGCCGCCGGCCCCGGCAGCCCGGAACGGGAGCGCTTCGTCTTCCGCCCCGGCCGCGGCCCCGACGGCGCCGAACCCCCCAACAACTGGCGCTCGGCCTTCGGCGGGTCCGCGTGGACGCGGGCCGCCGACCCGGACGGCAGTCCGGGAGAGTGGTACCTGCACCTGTTCGCCCCGGAGCAGCCGGACCTGAACTGGGAGAACCCGGAGGTGCACGCGGAGTTCCAGTCCGTCCTGCGGTTCTGGTTCGACCGCGACGTCGACGGCTTCCGCATCGACGTCGCGCACGGACTGGTCAAGGACGCCGACCTGCCGGACCTGCTGGACGACACCAGTGCCTACCCCGCTGGTGCGCACCCGCACCAGGACCGGGACGCGGTGCACGAGATCTACCGCGCGTGGCGGCGGGTGGCCGACGAGTACCCGGGCGACCGGAAGTTCGTCGCGGAGGCGCACACGCCGACCCCGGACCGGCTGGCCAACTACGTGCGCTCCGACCGCCTGCACACGGCGTTCAACTTCGACTTCCTGCGCTGTCCGTGGGACGCCGACGCCTTCCGCGAGGTCATCGACACCACCACGTCGTACCTGGAGGAGGTCGGCGCACCCGCCACCTGGGTGCTGTCCAACCACGACGTGATCCGCCACCCCAGCCGCTACGGCCGTTCGCTCCAGGAGTGGCCCTACGGCGGGCGCTTCTCCGCTGAGACCCCGCTCGACCTGGAGTTGGGTCTCCGGCGGGCCCGGGCGGCCGCGCTGCTCATGCTGGCCCTGCCGGGCGGTGCCTACGTCTACCAGGGAGAGGAGCTCGGCCTCTGGGAGGTCGAGGACCTTCCCGACGAGGTGCTGCAGGACCCGATCTGGGAGAGGTCCGGGCGCACCGAACGCGGGCGGGACGGCTGCCGGGTACCGCTGCCGTGGTCGGGCACCGCTCCGCCGTTCGGTTTCTCCCCGGATGGCAGCGGCGCCGAGCCCTGGCTGCCCCAGCCCGAGGAGTGGAAGGAGTACACCGCACGGGCGCAGGACGGCCGTCCGGAGTCCGTGCTCGGGCTGTACCGGACGGCGCTGCGACTCCGCCGGGAACATCCCGCCCTTGGCGAGGGTGAACTGGAGTGGAGCGAGGCGGACGAGGGAGCGCTCTCCTTCACCCGCGCCCCCGGGTTCGGCTGCGTCGCCAACCTGTCCAACCGGCCCTGTCCGCTCCCCCGCGGACGCGTGCTGCTTGCCAGCGGCCCTCTGGAGGAGGACCGCCTTCCGCCGGACACCGCGGTCTGGCTCGCGCTGTGACCGCCGGCCCCGTCCGCCGCGCCGGGGCGGGGCTCGCCCGCGTG
>NZ_LAJC01000067.1 GCF_000981225.1 Allosalinactinospora lopnorensis | reverse complement strand
GCTGACCGCCCCCCGGCCACGAGGTCGTCGGCCGCGTCGTCGACCGCGGTCCCGAGGTGCGGGAGGTCACCGCGGGCGCGCGGGTGGGGGTCGCCTGGCTGCGCTCCACGTGCGGGCACTGCCGATACTGCCAGCGGGGCATGGAGAACCTCTGCCCCGCCGCCACCTACACCGGGTGGGACGCCAACGGCGGGTACGCCGAGTACCTGACCGCCGACGAGCGCTACGTGTACCCGCTGCCCGAGGACGCCGATGCCGCGCCCCTGGCCCCGCTGCTGTGCGCCGGCATCATCGGCTACCGGGCGCTGCGCCGCGCCGAGCCGCCCGAAGGCGGGCGGCTCGGCGTCTACGGCTTCGGCGCTTCGGCGCACCTGACCGCGCAGGTCGCGCTCGCGCAAGGTGCCGTGGTGCACGTCATGACCCGTTCGGCCGCCGCGCGGAAGCTCGCGCTCGAACTGGGCTGCGCCTCCGCCGGCGCCGCCGACGCGAAACCGCCCGAACCCCTCGACTCCGCGATCCTGTTCGCACCGGCCGGTGAACTCGTCCCGGCGGCTCTGCGCGCCCTGGACCGCGGGGGCACGCTCGCCATCGCCGGCATCCACCTGAGCGACATCCCCGCGCTGAACTACCAGGAGCACCTGTTCCAGGAACGAACCGTGCGCAGTGTCACCGCCAACACCCGCGCCGACGGCCGCGCCCTGCTCGCCATCGCCCGGCGTCACCCGCCGCGCGTGGCCGTCACGCCCTACCCCTTCGACCGGGCCGACCAGGCTCTCGCCGACCTCGCCGCCGACAGGGTGAACGGCGCCGCGGTCCTCACCATGGCGGCGGGCTGACGGCCGCTCCCCCGCGCGGCGGGGAGCCGGGGCTCACGCCGCCGACTCCGCCGGCCGAGGGAGCGCCAGCAGGCGGTGGTCGGCGGTGAACAGCCGCCGCACCAGCCCCAGCGCCACCACGACCGCGGTCGTCGTGACGGAGGCCAGGATCAGGAACATCACCACGGCCTGGACGAGCACGGCCTGGACCGGGGGAACCCCGGCCAGGATCAGCCCCGTCATCGCTCCCGGCAGGAACACCAGCCCGGTGGCCTTCGTGGTCTCGATCTGCGGGAGCAGCGCCGAGCGCAGCGCGGAGCGCACGTAGGGAACGGCCGCGCGCCGCCCCGGCTGGCCGAGCGCCAGCCGGGCCTCGACCTCGTCGCGCTTGTCCCGCAGCTCCTCCACCAGGCGGCGCGCCCCGAGCACCGTGGCGGTCATCGAGTTGCCGACCATCATTCCCGCGATGGGAACCAGTGTGCGCCCTTCCAGCGGGAAGACCCCCGTACCGAAGAGCACCCCCAGGGTCACCACCGCCGCGCAGCCGAACGCGGCGATCGCCAGCGGCATGATCCGGGGAACCTCCGGCGCGCGCCGCCGGGCGACGTCGCCCGCGTAGAGCACCATCGCCGCCACCCACAGCCAGGACCAGACCAGCGGCTGGCCGGGATCGATGATCAGGGTCAGTGCCGCGCCGACCAGCAGCAGCTGGGTCAGCGCTCGGGCCGCGGCCCACACGATCTGGCGCTCCAGGCCCAGCCTGCGCCACAGCGAGATCGCGGCGGCGACCGCGACCAGTGCCATCGAGGTCACGAGCCCACCAAGGGTCACCAGGTCATCCATTGGGGCTTCCCTTCTCCTGGTCCACGGGCGCCGGGGACGGGGGCTCGCTCACGCACCGGCCGCCGGCGATACGCAGCACCCGGTCGGCGACCCGGCGCACCTGGTCCGGATCGTGCGTCACCCAGACGGCGGTGATGCCCTGCCGGGCGAGGTCGCGCACGGCCCGCTCCAGCACCGCGGTCGCCTCCTCGTCCAGCGCCGAGGAGGGCTCGTCCAGCAGGAGCACCTCCGGCTCGGCCACCAGGGTGCGGGCCATGCACACCCGCTGGGCCTCGCCCCCGGACAGGACGGTGGCGTCCCGGTCCAGCCACGGCCCCTCCAGGGCGGAGCGCTCCAGTGCCCGCTCCAGATCGGCGCGCCCGGCCGCGGGTGCGGCGGTCAGCAGGTTGTCCCGCACCGTTCCCGGGAACGGGGTGGGCCGCTGGAAGACCATCCCCACCCGGCGCCGCAGCCGCAGCGGATCCAGATCGGCAACATCGTCGCCGAAGAAGAGCACCCGCCCCGCTGTGGGCACCTCCAACCGGTTGCACAGCCGCAGCAGGGTGCTCTTGCCAGAGCCGGAAGGGCCGAACAGCGCTGTCACGCCCTGCGCGGGAACGCGCGCCGACAGGCCGTCCAGCGCCCGCTGCCCGCCGAGCTCCACCACGACCTCGTCGAAGGTGAACGCGTCCTCTTCCGCTCGCCGCTCGTCCACTGGCCGCCTCCCTGAGCGGGTCTTCGCACGCCGTGATGCCTCCCCATGATGTCGGACGGTGATCAGCCGCCGTCCGCCGGAGGCCCCGTGTCCTCAGCGCTATGCCCGCGCGCGGCCGCTGGCCACGGCCCGTGGCCGGTCCGCGCGTTCCCGGGCGCGTCCAGTGGGCGGTGCGGCTGCCGGCCCCCGCTTCCGACGACGACATCCCGGAGATCGGCTGCGGAACGGGCGTCGCCGTGTCACGGGGACCCCGCCCGGCCCGGCGTCCGGGCCGCGCGGTCAGAAGTAGTCGTCGGCGCCGGCCGGTTTGCGGCGCGACAGCAGGGCCTCCACCGGTACGAAGAGGAACCACACCGCCACCGCGAGGTTCACGCTGAAGAAGGCCACCGGCACCGAGGCGGCGAAGAACCCGACCGGCATCAGCGACATCAGGACACTCCACCGGTACACGCGGTCGGGCATGCTGCGCCGCAGCAGGCCCACCCGGTGGGCGTGCCGGAACAGCACCACCTCCAGGCCGCTCACGCACCCCACCATCACCGCGTAGAACGCCACCGACACGGGATTCTCGAAGTAGCTGCCCAGCAGGCCGGTCGGGAACGGCAGGAACGCGATGAACGCCAGGTAGACGAGGTTGATGGCGATCAGCCCGAGTCGACCGCGCGCAGCATCGCGAAGAAGGAGTGGTGCGCGTACCAGTACCGCCCGATGACCGCGAAGCTGATGACGAAGCTGAGGATCTGCGGCCCCAGGTCGTTCAGCGCCCGCACCATCTCCGCCTCGTCGCCGGCTACCCGCAGCACCGGAAGCGAGATCCCGACCACCAGCAGTGTCATGGCGATGGCGAACAGGCCGTCGCTGAAGGCCAGCACCCGGGAGAACTCGTCGGTGCCGCGCTCGTGCCAGCCCGTGCTGCGTGGTTGCCGTTCCTCCGGAGCCGGGTCCTCCACAACTCGACGATAGCCCACCCACCTGCGGCGGAGCGGGATCCACTGCGGGCGTGCCCCGGAAGGGGCCGCGGACGGCACAGGTGCGGCCCCCGTCCGCGGCCCCGGCTCAAAGGGGCTAGCCGCCGCCTAACATCTGGGTCGGCAACCAGGTCACGATGCCCGGGAAGAGGCACAGGAGCACGATGGCCACCGCCAGCACCCCGACATAGGGCAGCGACCCGACCAGGATGTCCCGCAGCGGCACCTTCGGGACGATCCCCTGGACCACGTACAGGTTCAGCCCCACGGGCGGGGTGATCAGGCCCATCTCCATGTTGAGGGTCATCACCACGCCGAACCAGATCGGGTCGAAGCCGAGCTGGGTGACGATCGGGAACAGCACCGGCATGGTGATCAGGATGATCGCCACGGGGGGCAGGAAGAACCCGAGGACCAGGAAGATCGCGTTCATCGCCAGGAAGATGATCCAGCGGTTCACGTCGAGCCCGGCGACGGCCTCGGCGAGCTCCTGGGGCACACCCAGGAAGCTGAGCACCTGGCCGAGCACCGCGGAGAACGCCACGATCATCAGGATCATGGTGCTGGTACGCGTCGTCTCCAGCCCGACGTCGCGGATCTTCTGCCAGCTCAGGGAGCGGTAGATCACGGCGACCAGGAGGAACGCGGCCAGGGCGCCCACCGCGGCGGCTTCGCTCGGGGTGGCGACCCCCAGGTACAGCGCGGCGAGCACGCACACGATCAGCGCCAGGAACGGGAACACCTTGAGAAGCTGCCGCAGCCGCGCGCTCCACGGGTACTCCTCGGCGGCGGCGATCGGCCGGGGCGCCTCCTCCGCCGTTTCCTGCCCGCCGTTTCCGCCTGAGACGGCGGCCGGGATCACCGGGGCGCCGGCGCGGGCCCGCTTCAGCGTCAGCGCGACGAAGATCCACACGCAGAACAGCAGGGTGATCAGGATGCCGGGGGCGACACCGCCGAGGAACAGCTGCCCGATCGACTGCTCGGTGGAGATGCCGTACAGGATCAGGGTGACGCTGGGCGGGATGAGGATGCCAAGGGTCCCACCGGCCACGATCGCCCCGGTCGCGATGTCGTTCGGATAGCCGCGGCGCAGCATCTCCGGGATCGCGATCTTGCCGATCGCGGCGGAGGTGGCCGGGCTCGACCCGGTCAGCGCCGAGAACATCGCGCACGCGACCACGGCGCTCATCGCCAGCCCGCCGCGTATCCGGCCGAACCAGATGTGCGCGGCCTCCAGCAGGTCCTCACTGGCCTTCGACCGGCCGAACACCGCTCCCATCAGGATGAACAGCGGGATGGCCAGCAGCGCGAAGCTGTTCAGCGAGTCGAAGACGAAGTTGCCGAAGAAGCCGAACTGCGCCGGGGTGAGGAACAGAACGATCGCGAGTAGCGCGGTGAGCCCGAGCGCGAAGGCGACCGGAACACCAAGGGCCAGCAGCGTCAGCAGGATGATGCCGACGATGGCCCCGATCAGTAGGCCGCTCAATGCCCCGGCCCTCCTTCCGCAGAGTTGTCGGGCTGGTCCGGAGCTGGCCCGCCCGCCTCACCAGCGATGAGCGCTCGGAACAGCTCCGCGGCCACGACCAGGTACTGCAACCCGATCAGCGCCATGCCCAGCGGCACGATGAAATAGGGGTAGGCGAGCGGCGGGTTCCACGCCGTCCCCGACCGCGCGCCGGACTCCACGGACTCCCACCACATGAAGCCGCTCACCACGGCGATCGTGGCGACCAGGACGAGTCCCAGCACCGCGGCGAGGAACCGCACGGCGAGCTGGACCCGCCCCGGGAGTTTCATCACCACGAGGGTGATCCGCACGTGGTCGCCGTGGCGCAGGCCGTAGGCGCCGCCGACGAAGGCGGCGAACATCAGCAGGTAGATCGACAGTTCGGTCTGCCACACCGTCGACGCTCCGAACACGTAGCGCAGCGCGACGCCGTAGCAGACCACCAGCATCGACACGATGATGAGGAGGCCGCTGGCGTGTCCAGCGGCCTCGGACAGCCGGTCGATGCCGCGCAGGAAGCGGGATCTAGACACGGTCCTCCTCGTCCTGCGCCGGCGCGGTCCTCCGGCGCGACGGGCCCGCGGTCCGGGCCGGCCTACTCCGCCGGCACATTCTCGGCCAGTTCGATGAGCTCCTGTCCGCCCTCGACCTCGTCGGCGAAGCCCTCCCAGGCCGGCTGGGACTCCTCGTGCCACTCCTCGAAGTCGCTGTCGCTCATCTCGGCGACGTTGACGCCGTTCTCCTCGAACTCCGCGTGCACCCGCTCGTCGTCCTCCTCCGAGGCGGTGTAGGCGAACTCCTGGAGATCCGCCCCGACCTCGTCGAGGATCTGCTGCTGCTCCTCGGTGAGCTGGTTGTAGGCCTCGGTGCCGATGATGAGCGGCTCGAACATGAACCAGAAGGTGTTGCCGCCCGCCGGGGAGGTGAACGCGCCCACCTGCTCGTACAACCGGTACGAGCTGAAGGAGGAGGTCGAGGTGATGGCGCTGTCCAGCGTGCCGGTCTGCAGCCCGTTGTAGATCTCCGAGGAGGGCATGCTCGCCAGGCCGAAGCCGACGTCCTCCAGCATCTCCTCCACCTTGGGCCCGGCGGCGCGCGTCACGCTGCCCGAGGGCACGTCGTCGGGGGTGAGGATGGGCTCGTCGGAGCTGGCTCCGATGGCACCCGCGTTCCACACCCAGGTCAGGATGTGTACGCCGTTCTCCTCGGCGATCTCGGAAACGCGTTTGCCGATCTCGGCGTCCTCCCAGTTCTGCGCCTGGGTGTGGTTGCGGACCATCGCGGGCATCAAGGTGATGCTGAACTCGGGGACGTCGCCGGCGGCGTAGTCAAGGGGGTACACCGACATGTCGAGCGTCTCCTCCCTGATGGCGGTGTACTGCTCGGTCGGGTCCTCGATCAGCGAGTTGTTCGGATGGAGGTCGATCGTGACCTCGCCGTTGGTGCGCTCCCCGACCTCCTCGGCGAAGCGCTCCGCCAGCACGGCGCGGAAGTCCCCCTCGCCCTCGTCGGCGGCGGGCCATTGGTGCGAGAGCCGCAGCGTCACCTCACCGTCGGAGTCCGGCCCCGACGCGAGCCCGCATCCGCTGATCAGCACACCGGCCGCGAGTATCGCCCCCGGCCCCAGCACGCACGTTTTGAACCGTTGTCGCGCCATGCCGCGACTCCTCTCCGAGAAAGGACCCCATCGGCGAGCGGGGATCCTGAGTCTGTTGGTGATGCGGATCACTGGCTCATCCAGTTGGCCATTGATGTAAGCACGTCAGAGCAGACGTGGTCAAGGTCACCTAAAGTCGAATTGACCGAGCACAGCGCAGCGAACGCGCCCGGATACGCCGTGCCACAAGGCGGGCGCGGTCGACCGCCCCGCCGGGACGCGGCCGGGTACCCCCCTCTCCCCACTGCCATCAGCGACGATCCCTGTCCGCCATGGCGCCGGCGCCGGTCCGCCCCTTCCCGCGCCTGGTCGGCCAGGGGCATGATGGTGCGGCGGTGCTTCTTGCGATCTCGTCGACCGGGGAGAGGCAGGTCAAAGCTGTGGTATCGACAGTCCGGCGGTCCGTGCTGGAGCGCGCCCTGCGGATCCTCGACACCTTCGGCGCCGAGGCCGAATCCCTCAACCTCTCCGAACTCAGCCGCCGTGCCGACGTACCGCTCTCCACGACCTTCCGCATCGTCTCCGAGCTGACACGGTGGGGCGCCCTGGAGCGGACCGAGGACGGCAGCTACCGCATCGGGCTGAAGCTGTGGGAGGTCGCGTGCCTGGCACCGCGCGCCGCGGGGGTCCGGCGGGTGGCTCTGCCCTTCATGCAGGACCTCTACGAGACCACCCACCAAAGCGTGCATCTCGCTGTCCGCGAAGGCGACCAGGTGGTGTTCGTCGAACGCCTCATCGGCCACGACGCCGTTCCGTCCCGCCCCAGGGTCGGCGGCCGGTACGCGCTGCACGCTACCGCCGTGGGGCTGGTGCTGCTCGCCCACGCTCCCGTTGAGCTGCAGGAGAACATCCTGGCCGGTCCACTGCGGAGCTTCACCCCCTACACCTACCGCGAACCCGCGCGGCTGCGTCAGGCACTCGCTGATGTGCGCCGGACCGGTTTCGCCGTGAGCGACCGCCAGATCAACACCGACCTCCTCTCCGTGGCGGCGGCCATCCACGGGCCGGACGACCAGGTCGCGGCGGCTCTCTCCCTCGTCGTGCCGTACCGGGAGGCGCATTTTCCGCTGCTGTCCCAGCTGGTCCGGACCACCACGCGCGGCATCGCGCGCGCCCTCGGCGCCCCGAGCGCACGCGGCTCCTCCCTTCCGCAGCCGGTTTCCCGGGCGGGCTGACCCGCTCCCGAGTCCTGCCACGTGAACCGGTTCGCGGAATATGTTTCCAACAAGTGAAAACCCGGCTATCCCGGATTCTCCTCGGTTGAAACTCTCCCCTCATGCCCCGAAGGGTGCGGCGGTCGACGCCGCCCGCCGTCGAGCTCCCGCACGGGGCATGACCGCCCGAACCGAGGAGGCACCCGTGTCCCGTTTCGACCCCCGCGCGCATTCCCCCCGGCACAGTCTCACCCGCCGGTCCCTCCTGGGTGGCTCGGCCTTCGCGCTCGCGGCGGCGAGCACACCGCTGTTGAGTTCCTGCGCTTCCGGCACGAGAGCTCCGGCGGGGGGCGACGCCATCACCTTCCTGAGCTACCTCCCCATGGAAAGCCTCACCTTCGCTCCCGAGATGCTCGCCGACGCGGCGGGCCATTTCGAGGAGCAGGGGCTCACCGTCGACTTCGAGACCACCCGCGGCTCCCCGCAGGCCATCCAGCTGCTCATGTCGGGCAGCGCGCTCTTGACCCGGCTCGGGCAGATCGAGCTGATGATCTCCGCCGGCGAGCGCGACGCGGAGATGATCAACATCGGTTCCGTCATCCGCGGATCCTCGGTCCGGTTCATCTCCGCCGCCGGGGAGCCGTTGAACTCCCCGGAGGACTTCGTCGGCAAGACGATGGGCATCCCCTCGGAGGGCGGCACCAGCGAGACCGTCCTCGATCTGGTGCTGATGAACGGAGGAGTCGACCCCGAGGAGGTCGACCGCCAGGTGGTGGGCCTCAGCCCCGGCACGTTCGAGCTCGTCCAGGAGGGGCGCGTCGCCGGCTACGTCGTCGGGCTCGACACCGCGATCATCCTGGAGGAGCAGCAGGACGACGTCGTGGTGTTCGATCCGGGAACGATGATCAGCTCCGACGCCCAGGTCTACGTCACCACACCCGAGGCGCTGGAGAGCGATCAGGACCTGCTGCAGCGCTACATCACCGCCGTGCACGGCGCGATGGCGGAGATCGCCGCGGACGACGAGCTGGACGAGACGCTGGAGAAACTGCGCAGCGCCTACTCCTTCACCAGCCTCGACGACGACGCGGTCGCCAAGGAGAGCCTGCGCCGGTATGTCAGCTCCTGGACCGCCGACAACGAACGCCCGCTCCTGCACACCGACGATCAGGACTGGATCGATGGCTACGAGGAGCTCACGTCCACCGGGTTCGTCGATCCGGGCCTCTCCCCCGAGGACTGGATCGACAACGGCCTGGTGCCGCAGAGCTGAACCACCGGAGCGGACGGCGGCACCGCCCCGCGGTCGTGCGCCGGCCCGTCCGCGAGAGGAAAGATATGACCGATACCGACGACCCGACACGCACTCCCGAACTGGAGCTGCGCGGGATCGGCAAGGAGTTCCGGTCCCGCAGCGGCAGCACGCACGCCCTGTCGGACATCAAACTCAGCATCGACCGGCGCGAGTTCGTCTCCGTCATCGGCCGCTCCGGGTGCGGCAAGACGACCCTCCTGCGGGTCATCGCCGGCCTAACCGGCCCGACCTCCGGTGAGGTCGTCATCGGCGGCCGGTCGCTGTGGCGGGGAAAGAAGGTCGACTCCGAGGTGGCCGGCCGGTTCGGCGTCGTCTTCCAAGACGCCAACCTGTTCCCCTGGTACACGGTGCTCGACAACATCGCCCTCCCGCTGACACTGCGCGGCACCGACAGGGCGCGCAGGCACGCCAGGGCAGCCGAACTGGCCGAGCTGGTGGGGTTGGGCGGGTTCGAGCGCTCCTACCCCCGGGAGCTGTCCGGCGGCATGCGCCAGCGGGTCGCCATCGCCAGGGCACTGAGCTACCAGCCCAAGGTGCTTCTCATGGACGAGCCCTTCGGCGCGCTGGACGCGATGACCCGGGAGCGGATGAACCTCGAACTGCAGCGGATCGCGCAGACCACCGAGGCGACCGTCGTCTTCGTCACGCACGACATCACCGAGGCGGTGTTCCTGTCCGACCGTGTCGTGCACCTGTCGCCCCGCCCGGGACGCATCCGCCAGGTGCGCGGCGTCGACATCCCCCGGCCGCGGGACCGGGACGCGCAGAGCGAACCGGAGTTCCAGCGGATCGTGCGGGAGCTGCGGCACGCATTGGACGAGGAGGGGTGAGGATGGGTCAGGACAGGTTCGTGAAACTGCTGCCGTGGTTCAGCACACCGGTCGTCATCGTGCTCCTGGTGGTGGCGTGGGAGCTGTTCATCCGCGCCTTCGGCGTCTCCGAGTTCGTCCTGCCGTCCCCGGGGACCGTGCTGGTCAGCCTGGTCGCCCTCGTGCAGGACCCCGAGACCTGGCACCACGCGGCCATCACCGCCACAGAAGCGATCACGGGCTTCCTCGCCGCGGTCGTCCTCGGTGTCGCGACCGGTGTCGCACTGGGCAAGTCCGCCCTGCTGGAACGCGCCCTGCGCCCCATGATCATCGCGGCCCAGGTGGTGCCGAAGGTCGCCCTGATCCCGCTGTTCGTGATCTGGTTCGGCTTCGGACTCACCTCCAAGATCATCATGGCGGCCATGCTGGCCTTCTTCCCCATCATGCTCAACGTCCTGCTCGGGGTGCGCTCGGTGGACCCGGGCCAGCGCGACGTCATGCGCAGCCTCACGGCGAGCCGCTGGAACACGTTCCGGCACCTGGAGTTCAAGAGCACGCTGCCCTACGTGTTCACCGGCATGGAGGTCGGCATCGTCTTCGCCATCATCGGCACCATCGTCGGGGAGTACCTCGGCGGCAGTGAGGGGTTGGGCTACCTCGTCGTCGTCTCCCTCAACCAGCTCGACGGCCCGCAACTGTTCGCGGTGATCGTCCTGCTCGCCTCGCTCGGGCTGCTCCTGTACTTCGCGATCAACGGCCTGAAACGGCTGGTCATCCCCTGGCACGAGTCGGTGTACAGCCAGAACGGCGTCACGTGAGCCCCGCCGGTCCGAAAAGGGGCGCCCCGGCCCCTCCCCCGCCCACGACGGAAGTGGTGACCGCATGAACCTGCGCAGCGACCTGCCCGTCGGCAGCCCCCGCTGGGCCACCCGGCGCACCCAGTGGAAGGCGCTCGGCCTCACCGACGGCGACCTCGACAAGCCGAAGGTCGCCGTGGTGAACTCCTCCTCCGGTCTCGCGCCCTGCTTCAGCCACCTCGACCCGGTGGCCGCCGCCGTCAAGCGCTCCGTCGAGCAGGCGGGCGGGGTCGCCTTCGAGATCCGGACCGTCGCCCCCACGGACTTCATCATGAGCGCCGGAGGGCGCGGCGGCTACGTCCTCTCCAGCAGGGACCTGCTCGCCAACGACATCGAGGCCGTGGTCGACGGTGCGCTCCTGGACGGGATGGTCTGCCTGAGCTCCTGCGACAAGACGACGCCCGGCCAGCTCATGGCCGCCGCTCGGATCGACGTCCCCACCCTCGTCGTCTCGTGCGGGTACCAGAGGTCCGGAACCGCGGACGGCGGGGAGCCCGCCGACATCGAGGAGGTCTTCGTCCAGGCGGGGCACCTCGCGTCCGGGCGGACCACCTTCGAGGGCCTGTGCTACCTCAGCTCGCGCGCCATCCGGGGCCCGGGGGTGTGCACCGGCATGGGCACCGCGAACTCGATGCACATCGCCGCGGAGGCGCTCGGGATGGCGCGGCCCGGGTCGACACCGGTGCGGGCCAACAGCGAGCGGATGTGGGCCGCCGCGGACGCGGCGGGCGCGACGATCCTCGACGCGATCGCCCGGGACCTCCGGCCGCGCCGCGTCCTGACCGCCGGCGCCTTCGCCAACGCGGTGATGGCCATGCTCGCGGTCAGCGCCTCCATCAACACGGTGAAGCACCTGCAGGCCGTCGCCCGGGAGGCCGAGACCGACATCGACGTCTACCGGCTGTTCGAGGAGTACGCGAAGACGGTCCGCCCGCTGGCCGCGGTCCGGCCCAACGGCCCGGACTCGATCGAGATGTTCGAGGACGCCGGCGGCGCACGCGCCGTCCTGCACCGGCTGCGGGAGTATCTGCACACCGGCGCGCTGACCGTGACCGGGCGCACCGTCAGCGAGGAGCTCCTCGGCGCCGAGGTCCACGACGGGCAGACCATCCGGGCGGTGGAGCACCCGCGCGGCGACCACCCGACCGTCCTCGTCGTGCGCGGTTCGCTGGCCCCCGACACCGCGATCGTCAAGCTCTCGGTCACCGAGCGCCGGACGCCGGACTTCCGCGGCCCCGCGCGGGTCTTCGAGGATCCCGCCGCCGCCATCGAGACGGTCGAGGCCGGCCGCGTCCGCCGCGGAGAGGTCCTGGTGCTGCGCGGGCTCGGGCGCCTCGGCAACCCCGGCATGGGGATGGCCTCCAGCGTGGTCTTCGCCCTGGACGGCGCCGGCCTGGCCGGCCATGTCGCCGTCGTCACCGACGGGCAGCTCTCCGGGCTGGTGAACCAGGGCATCGTCGTCGGCGAGGTGTCCCCCGAAGCGGCCGACGACGGCCCACTGCGGCTGCTGCGCGACGGCGACGAGATCGACATCCGCCTTCCCGACCGGCGGGTGGACCTGCTCGTGGACGCCGAAGAACTGGACCGCCGCCGGTCACAGGACCGGCGCGGCACCGGCACCCCCGGGGGCCGACCGGCGGGGTGGCTGTCGCTGTACGCCCGCTCCGCCGAGCCCCTCCCCAAGGGCGCGACCCTGCGCGGGCGGTGACGCGGGGCGCCAACGCCCGAAGCGAAGCACAGTCAGCACCACCGAGAGAACAGTGAGGTTGCTCCCCATGACGAGCGTCGCAGCGGCATCCGGCACCTCCGCCGCCTCAGCGGTCCAAGCGTTCCACCAGGGCCCGTTCCCCACGGCCACCCGCACCGTCACCCGCGAGGCCGCCGCGCCCACGCGGCGGCTGCGCGCCGACGTGTGCGTCCTCGGCGCCGGGATCTCCGGTGTCACCGCCGCCGTCGAGGCCGCCCGGCTGGGGCTCGACGTGCTCCTCGTGGACGGGCTTCCGGCCATCGGCGGGCAGGCCGTGCACTCCATCATCGGCACCTTCTGCGGGCTGTTCGGCAACGGGAGCCACGGCCCGCAGCTCACGCACGGGCTGGCCGACGACCTGCTGGGCGACCTAGGCGCGCAGGGGGCGCTGCACTACCGCCACGGCCCGATGACCACCGTGGTCATGTACGACGAGGTCGCACTCGCCCGGTGGGTGGACCGGCAGATCCTCGACTCGGGCGTGACCACCCTGACCGGCGCGTTCGTGCGGTCGGTGCAGCGGGACGGGCGCCGGGTGCGCCGGATCGACGTGGCCACGCGGTACGGCCCGGTGAGCGTGGAGGCGACGAGCTTCGTCGACGCCTCCGGTGATGCCGCGCTGGTCTGGGACGCCGGGCTGCCGTGCCGGGAACCGGAGGACGGCCCGATCTACGGCACGCAGATGCTGGTCGTGGAGAACCTGGACGAGGAGCACGCCCCCGAACGCGGCCTGGTCTCGGAGCGCCTCTGGGAGCGCGGGCGCGAGTACGGGCTAACCCGCAGGGACGGCTTCGCCTTCTCGTTCAAGGGCCGGGGGATCGCTCTGGTCAACATGACCCACATCGACACGCCGCTGGATCCGGTGGAACTGTCGGCCAACGGCCTGCGGGGGAGGTTGGAGGCCGCGCGGGCCCTGGACTTCCTCAAGGGCGAGTTCCCGCGGTGCTTCGCCGACGCCGGATCCGGGCCTTCGGCCTGCCGGGGATCCGCCAGACCCGCTGGATCACCGGGGTCCACCAGCTGACCGTGGACGAGGTGCGCTCCGGCGCCGCGTTCCCCGACGCCGTCGCCCGCACCGCGTGGCCGATCGAGCTGCACGACCGCGAGGAAGGCTACCGGTGGGAGCCGTTCGACACCGACCACGTGCACTACGTGCCCTGGCGCAGCCTCACACCGCCCGACGTGGACAACGTCGTCGCCGTGGGCCGCTGCATCGACGGCGACACCGCCGCCCTGTCGAGCGTACGGGTCATGGGGCCGTGCATGGCGATGGGGACCGCGGCGGCGCACGCGCTCGACATCGTCGGCGAGGGCTCCGTGCACGCCATCGACATCCGGGCACTGCACGCCCGCATCGCCGACAACGTCGGCGGCGCGGACTGACCCGAAGCCGGCACCGCGAAAGGAGGCGGCGGAATGCGGCTCACCGACACCGACAGGGCGATGCTCGACGGCGCGCACGGCCCGGCCGTCGGCCGGGCGATGGACCTGCTGGTCCGCTACGGGCAGGCGCTGGGAGCCGAACAGCTCGTCGACACCAATAACGTCTGCGGCGCGAACATCTTCGGCGCCCGGCACCTGAACTACCCCGCACGGACGATCACCAGCCACGACGAGGCGTTCTCCGAGCTGAGCCTCGACAGTGACGAGGTCGTGGAGGTCCCGCAGGTGCGGGCGTACAGTTGCCAGCTCATCGGGCCGATGGACAGCCGGCACTGGGAGCTCCAGGGGCTCTCCCGGCAGGCCCGCGACGCCATCGCCGACAGCGAGAGCTACAGCGGACGGCACGGCATCCACCTGCTGAGCACCTGCACGCCGTACCAGGTGGGCAACGTCCCGGTGCGGGGCGAGCACTGCGCCTGGATGGAGTCCTCGGCGGTGGTCTACATCAACTCGGTGCTCGGCGCCCGCAGCAACGTCGAGGGCCGCGAGAGCACGGGGGCGGCGATGCTCACCAGGCGCATCCCCTACTGGGGGCTGCACGACCCCGGCAACCGGTTCGCCACCGACCTCGTCGACGTCCGGGTGGAGGCGGAGTCGGTGCTGGACTGGGGGCTGCTCGGCTACTTCGTCGGCTCCGTGGTGCAGGACCGGATCCCGGCGCTCCGCGGCATCACCACCACCCCCGACCTGGTGCGGTTGAAGCACTTCGGTGCCGCGGCGTCCTCCTCCGGAGGGGTCGAGCTGTACCACATCCCAGGCGTCACGGCGGAGGCCCGGACCGAGGAGGAGGCCTTCGGCGGCGCAGAACCGCGGCGGGTGTTCGGCTACGGGCCGCGGGAGCGCCGGGAGACCTACGAGGCGCTCAACTCCACGGCCGCCGGCGCCGGCGACGACATCGACCTCGTCATGATCGGCTGCCCGCACGCCACCATGGAGCAGGTACGCCAGGTGTGCACCCTGCTGGAAGGGCGGCGGGTCGCCGATGGCACCCACCTGTGGGTGTTCACCCCCAGCCAGATCCGCGCGCTGGCCGACCGCAACGGGTTCACCGAGCGCCTCGCGGCGGCGGGCGCGGCTCTCATGAGCGACACCTGCCCGGCCATCGGCCAGTTCCTCCCCGATGGGACGCGGGTCATCGCGACCGACTCCGCCAAGCAGGTGCACTACCTCCCGGCGATCATGGGGGTGCAGGGCCGGTTCGGCTCGGTCGAGACGTGTGTCGAGGCGGCCGTGACCGGCCGGTGGCCCGGGGAGGCACTGTGAGCGAGTTGGTGATCAGGGGCCGGTGCGTGGTGGGCGGCCGCGCCGAAGGCGAGGCGCTCGTCACCCGCGAGACCATCTCCGGGTGGGGCGGCGTCGACGCGCGCACCGGGTCGGTCATCGAGTCCCGGCACGAGCTGCAGGGCGTCTCCTTCGCCGGCAGGGTGCTGCTCTTCCCGGGCGCCAAGGGGTCGTCGGGGTGGTCGGCGACGTTCCACACCGCCCGGCTCGCCGGTACGGCCCCGGCCGCGATGCTCTTCACCACGATGACCACCAAGATGGCGCTGGGGGCGGTGGTCACCCGCGCCCCGGCCATGACCGACTTCGACACCGACCCCTTCGAGGCCATCGAGACCGGCGACCGGGTGCTGGTCGACGCCGACGCGGGCCGGGTCGTGGTGACCAAAGGCGGGCGGTAACAGAGGAGAAGGTCCCGGTAAGGGCGTACGGGCAGCGGGGAGGAGCCCCGGAGACACGGGTCCGCGGCGGGTCGTCCAGTGCCGCACGGGCGCCCCTCCGGCACGCGTGGTCGCTCCAGAGGCGGGCCGGAGCAGCGCGCTGTTCTCCGTCACGAATGCCGGGAAAGCCCATGGCCTTTCACCCGTCCTACACCGGTCCGGTGTGGCGCCGCCCGATGGTGGCGCGCGACGGCCACGAAACGGACCGCGCGGCGACCCCGCTGGAACTGTTCTTCGACCTGTGCTTCGTCGTGGCGGTGGCCCATACGTCGACCCATCTGCACCACGCCGTGGTCGAAGACCGCATCGCCATCGGGGTGCTCAGCTACGTCCTGGCCTTCTTCGCGGTCTGGTGGGCGTGGACGGGCTTCACCTGGTTCGCCTCCACCTACGACTCCGACGACGTGCCCTACCGGCTCTCGGTTTTCGTGCAGATCACCGGCGCCTGATCATCACCGCGGGTATCGAGCGCGGTTTCCTGGAGCTCGATTTCAGCACCATCTTCACCGGATACGTGGTGATGCGCCTCGGCCTGCTCGCCCAGCGGCTGCGCGCCGCCCGGGACGTCCCGGAGCGCCGTACGGCCATGCTGCGTTCGGCCGTCGGTGAGAACGCCGCCCTGCTCGGATGGGCGGTGGTGGTGTTCGCGCTCCCGGGGAGCTGGCTGCTCCCCGGCGGTCTCGCCATGGCCGCCGTCGAGCTGGCGGTGCCGCTGTGGGCCGAGCGCACCGCCGGGGCCCCCTGCCACCCGCACCACACCGCGGAGCGGTACGGGTTGTTCACGCTCATCGTCCTCGGGGAGTCGGTGTTCGCCGCCACCCACGCGGTGCGCTCCGAGCTGGACGCCCAGTCAGGAGCCGGTGGCCTGGCGGTGGTGACGGTCGGCGGGCTGCTGCTCGTGTTCTCCATGTGGTGGGTGTACTTCGCCAAACCCGGGCACCGTTTCCTGACATCGAGCCGCGAGGGGTTCGTGTGGGGGTACGGGCACTACGCCGTCTACGCGTCGGTGGCCGCGGTGGGGGCGGGCCTGGCGGTCAGCGTCGACCATGTCACCCGGGACACGGGGATCGGCGCCGAGGCGGCGGGCGCCTCGGTCGCGGTCCCGGTGGCACTGTTCCTGGGCGCGCTCTGGGTGCTGCATGTCCGCCCGCAGCGCCCCGGCGCGCTGCGCACCCTCCTGTACCCGCTCGCCGCGACCCTGGTGCTGGCGGCGGTGCTCACGCCCTGGCCCGTGCTGACCATCGGCCTGGTCATGACGGCTCTCGTGGTGGCCACCACGGTTCTGGACGCACGCCCCGAGGGCAGGGCGGACCCCCGCACGGGCCGCGCGCCGACACGATGAATAATCCGTCGTCCGGCGCCGCGCAGAAGCGGCCGCGGTGCCGAACAGCACCGGATTCCCGCCAGCCCCCGATTCCCGCCCAAACCATTAAGGGCGGTCACCGCACCGCGGTACCGGTCCCCTTCTGGCGTGAATCCGGCGGCACCGTAGAATCCGGCCATGCACACCGTGGCGGTTCTCGCCCTGGACGGGGTGGTGGCCTTCGACCTGTCCACCCCGATCGAGGTGTTCGGCCGGGCCCGCCTGCCCGACGGGCGCTCCCCCTACGGGGTGCGCGTCTGCGCGGCCGGCGGCGAGGTCGGCACCGGCACGTTCGCCATACGGGCGCCCTGGGGGCTGGACGGTCTGGCGGGGGCCGACACGATCGTCCTGCCCGGCACCGCCGACCACGGCGCCCCGGTACCCGTCGAGGTGCGCGACGCGCTGCACCGCGCGGCCGGCGACGGCGCCCGGATCGCGTCGATCTGCGTGGGCGCGTTCCCCCTCGCCGCAACGGGGCTGCTGGACGGGTTGCGGGCCACCACCCACTGGGCCGCCACCGCCGAGCTGGCACGCCGCCACCCCCGCGTCAGCGTGGACCCGGACGTGCTCTACGTCGACAACGGTCGGCTGCTCACCTCGGCCGGCGCCGCCGCGGGACTCGACCTGTGCCTGCACATGATCCGGCGGGACCACGGCTCGGCCGTCGCCGCCGACGCCGCGCGGACCTCCGTGATGCCCCTCGAACGCGAGGGCGGGCAGTCCCAGTTCATCGTGCACGAGCCCCCGCTCCCCGACAGCGGCAGCCTCGAACCCCTGCTGCGCTGGATGGCGGAGAACCTGCAGCGGACGCTCACCCTGGACGAGATCGCCGCGCGGGCGCGGATGAGCACCCGCACCCTCAACCGGCGCTTCCGGGAGCAGACCGGCACCGCTCCCCTGCAGTGGCTCAACCGCACGCGGCTGCGCCGGGCCCAGTACCTCCTGGAGAGCGGGGACCACTCCGTCGACCGGGTCGCCGCGCACGTCGGGTTCGGCTCGCCGACGACCTTCCGCGAGCACTTCAAACGCCTCGTCGGCACCAGCCCGCACGCCTACCGCCGCGCCTTCCGCGCCCGGTCGGAATAATTCCGTTGCCCCAGCACCGCGGCGACCGCCAGGATCGACCGCATGGAACGCTACGTAGACGTCACACCGAACGCGCGGCTGTGGGTACGGACCGCCGGTGAGCCCGACGCCCCCGCGCTGCTGCTCGTCATGGGGGCGAACGCGCCGGGCGTGACGTGGCCGGCGGAGCTGGTGGCCCGGCTCGCCGAGCACCACTACGTCATCAGCTACGACCACCGGGACACCGGGCGCTCCACGCACGCCTTCGACACCGAGCCGTACGCGGTCCGCGACCTCGCCGGCGACGCGGTCGCCGTCCTGGACGCCCTGGAGGTCGACCGCGCCCACGTCGTCGGGATGTCGATGGGCGGCATCCTGGTCCAGCTACTGTGCCTGGACCGCCCCGAGCGGCTGCACACCGCCACGATGCTGAACACCACGGCGCTCGGCTCCGGCCTCGCCTCCGGGGACGGGACCCCGGACCGGCCCGAGCTCCCCGGCCCCGACGCGGAGCTTCTCGCGCTGTGGGAGCACATGGCCGAGCCCCGCGACCGCGAGGCCGAGATCGCCTGGCGGGTGGAGCACTGGCGGCTGCTCAACGGCTCCGTGCTGCCCTTCGACGCCGCCGCGTTCCGGCGGCTGGAGGAGCGCGTGGTCGAGCACAGCGGGACGCACCGTAACCCGGCCACGCACGCGCGCGCCGCGCAGGACGGCCTGGAACGCGGCGCGGAGCTGGCCTCGGTCCGCACCCCGGCCCTGGTGGTCGAGGCACCCGAGGACCCGGTCAACCCGCCCCCGCACAGCGCCCGCCTGGCCGACTCCATCCCGGGCGCGCGCCTGGTCACCGTCCCCGGCATGGGCCACGCGCTGAACCCGCTGATCGTGCCGCTCCTGGCAGAGGAGATCCTCGGCCACACCACCAAGAGCACTCCCTGAGGGGGCGGTCTGGATACGGCGAGCCCCGGAGCCGCTACAGACAGTCGGCCTTCACATCAGCCAGAAACGCCGCCCACGCCGACACCCCGAAGCCCAAGTGCCCCGACTCCCGGTTCTGCGTGTCCCGCACCAGCACCGAGCGCAAAGTCTCGGCGATCTCGACGCAGGCCCCGGCGTTGCCGCCGCTGTAGCTGGACTTGTGCCAGTCAAGGCTCTCAGTCATGAGAGTTCTCCCATCACTTCGCGAAGGATCTTGAGCGAGTCACGCCGAGACAGAGCCTCTGCCTGCAACGCACCAAAGATGATGTTGCACCGCTGGACGTCTTCGGGGGCATCGATGACGACCTCCCCCATCATGTGCTCCGCATGAGCCATTGAGGGGCGGTCAGAGAATGCCATGATGCGAAACGGTCCGGACAGGCCGGGGTGAGGCACCCAAGCGTCCTGAGGGATCACCTGGAACCTGATCAGCTCTTCGTCGAGCAGGTCCACTATGTGCTGCAGTTGTCCTCGCATGACCTCAGGTGATCCGATTCTGCGGCGAATGACGATCTCGTCCGCCACGAACCACAGTAGTGGTCGGTCGGGTTTCATGACCACTTCGCCCCGTTTTACCCGGGTCTCCACGAGTCGCTGCACTTCGTCCTTGCCAGCCCAGGGGCGTCCTTCCCGAAGGACCGACCGCGCGTACCCCTCGGTCTGAAGCAGGCCAGGGATGAGCACCGTCTGGTACTCGCGAATCTCTGTCGCTGCTCGTTCAAGAACGAGAATGTTGGCGAACCAGTCGGGGACCTCCTCCTGGTTCGTGAGATTGACCCAAAGCCGGGTGAACGATCCGCCTGTGTTGTGAGCGGCATCGAGGGCTTCCGCGAAATCCCTTTTAGGGATGCGCGTTCCGCGCTCGATAGCGCTGAACATCGAGGGGGAGACGTTACCGCTCTTGGCTAGCTGGGCCTGCGACAGCCCTGCTAGCTGCCGAAATCTTCGGACTTCGGCACCAAACCGAGTCCATGTTGGGTGCACCTTGTCCACCATGCTCTACAGTTCAACACAAACTAACCGATTTGGCTACTGGCTTTGACCGAAATCCCCAAGGCAGTGGAGTCACTGGAAGATGATTTCTCTTAGTGAGAGCGTGTTAGCTCATCTACAGGATGGCTGTATTCGCTGTAGAGCTCTAATGCAAGCGGCCCTGACCGGTGCTCACAACACCGCATCAGGGCCTTAGCCCCCGACCTGACGGAACCAGGTGGTGACTCATGGATCAGGCTACTGCCCGCCCCATATGGAACCCTCGAAGCCCCATCCCCCTCGGCCCGCGCCCCTCCCGGGTCCGCCCCTATGTGCTGCGGCCCGTATCGGGGGTGTCCCGGTGAGCGTGTGCTTCACGTCCTTTCCGGGCGTCCTGGAGAACGTCTCGGCCGCGCGGCGGTTCGTGGCCGGGGCGTTGCGCATCGCCCCCGCCGTCACAGTGCCCGCTGAGGTGGTGGAGAAGGCCGAGGTGATCGCCTCCGAGCTGTGCACCAACGCCATCGTGCACACCCGCAGCGGCGACCCGGGTCGCACCTTCCACCTCCGCGTCCAGGTCGACACCCAGGGCGTGCGCGGCGAGATCCGCACCCGGCTACCCCGGCGGCTGTCATCGGTACCCCGCCTGGTGGCGGCCGCCCCGTGGACCGAATCCGGGCGCGGCCTGCACCTGGTGGGCGCCCTGGCCACCACATGGGGCACCCTCACCCCGCTGGAAGAGGGCACCTTCTTCCTCCTGCAGTGGCTACCCGAACAGCAGCCCCTCCCCCACCGCGCCGAACCCCTCGGCGCGGTATAGCCGCCACCCTCTGTCGATCTTGAGAAAATCGTTCCTTCGTTCGGATTCGAAGGGACGATTTCTCAAGATCAGCGTATTCTTAGACGTTGAGGCCCGAGGGCGATTCGATTCTGCGGCCCCGGCGGATCTCGTACATTCCCGGGGCGATCATGTGCGAGTCCCGACGGATCTCTTCCTCATACTCCGAAGGCCAGCGGGTTCCCGCACTCCACCGCACACCCTCAAGGTCGACACCGGTCAAGTCCGCCCCGCCAAGGTCAGTGTCATAGAAAACACTGCACGCCTCTTCCATCTCATCGAGAATCCGGGAAGCTTTCTCGGTGGCCCGAAGGTGACTCTCCATTCCAGAGAACTCGGCAAGGGCCTCAAGGGCAGCGGTTAGGCGGTGAACCTGTCCCAATGCCTCGTTGAGATTATGAGAATCCTGGATTGCCTCGGTGGCTTTGATGGCGATTTTGTAGTCGTGATCACGAGCAAGAACGCAGGCACGGTCGAGGTCTCGGGCAAGGTCGCTGGCCAAGGCGCGGGCTCGGACAAGATCGCTGGCTAGATCGCGAACAAGATCCCGGTCAAAGTGAAGGGAACCGACAAGATCACGGTCAAGCTCAAGGGTGCGATCAAGGGCGCTGACAAGATCGCGAGCAGATCCGGAAAGCAAAGCACCCCCCTCTACGTAAGGCCGCAGTGTAAGACGAGTAGGGCTGTCGGTGGCCTTCAGGCGGGCCAGGACCCCCTCCAAAGCGGCGATCGCGGACTCTGCCAGCCGTCCCTCCTCTCCTTCCTTCTGCCGTTCCGCCTGAGGTCTCTCCGCTCGGAAAGCTTGCTCGCCGACCAGGGGCTCATCGGGCGCGGAGACAAGAATGGGGGATTTCGGGGCGGGCAGCGAGGTTCCCAAAATCTCCGCTCGGATCCGCTGCGCCAGGGAGTGCTCTCTACTGGGAACAGGGGCGGGAACCCCGAATATCTCCGCCAGGATCCGCTTAGCGACCGGGTTCAATCTCTTCCCCCTCGACTGCTACCGAGTGGCTCTCCACTGTCCTTTCGAGGTTCGCAGACGGTTCGGGGCCGCTTCGCGTCTTGATGGAACGGGGTTCCCGACGTTCGGCCTCTGCGGTCCGGCTCTCTTTCGCTTCCGTCTCTCCCGCGTTTTCCGGCGCGGTGTCGAAGAGGTGCACCTTCACGTTCGCTATCTGCCGGAGGATGGACCGCGCGGAAACTCCCACGACAAACGCGATGAGGGGCGTCGTGATCTGTTCGGTCACGGTGAGAACATACCCGGCGAGAGCCCCCAGCCCACCGTGGAAGGCGCCACCGACAAGGACCGGGAACACGTCGCAGTGGTCGCGCAGGTGTGGACGTCTCTTGGGGGCGCCCTTCCTGCCGAGGTGTCCGGCCCGGGCTACCTCCCAGCTCACTATCTGCGATGAGAGTCTGAGCAGGCTGGGCAGGGCTCCGCCGAGGGCCGCCAACGCCCGCCCCTCGGTCTTTGGAGCGCTCCCCGTATGAACCAAGTTGATGGTCTGCTCGCCGAGTTGGCCCTTTACCGATCAGCCCGACAGCGCCTCCTACGTACTTGCGGTCTCGCGGAGTCACAGCGGGACCCGCTGGCCGAGTTCGCCGAGCAGTTCGCCGCTGGACTGACCAGCGGAACGCTGGCACCGAACCGCGTACAAAAAGGCTGGGATATCGAACAACACGACGGTGGACGTGTACAGGTCCGGTACCTCGCCAACCCGCAGCGCGATCGGGGAGCCTGGGTCAATGAGCACACGGTAGACCGCATCGCCGATGTGCACTGGTACATGCTCGTCCTCTTCGAGGATCTGCGCGTCGTCGGGGCATTGGCCTTTCCGGAGGACCTCAGTGACATCTGCGCACGCCTTGGCAAGCGCCATCCGCGGCAATACGAGACCCTCCAGTTGACCAGGCGGAACTGGGAATCCATCCGCGATGCCCCCGCCACGTTCGCTCGATTGGGCATGCGTATATGGCTACCCCCCGATTGGGAACCGGTAGGGGATACGGTCGGATAGCGTCATCTCTGGCCGCGCACCGGACCGGCATAGGTGATGTGGTTTCCTTCGTCCGTGGCGGCCCAGGCGGGATCGGCCTGGTATGCGATACCAGCGGACATGGGCAGTACCACGACGAGCCGGCCCCGGAACCCGGCGCTCTCGGCGCTCTTCCGGGTGCCGCTGCGCCGGACCGGTGCGCACCATGCCTGCCGCACCGGCTGCGCAGCCGCACCCGCCGAGCGTGGGTCAACCAGGCACTACTAGTCGTTCCAGACCCGGATGGTCCTGACGTTGTCGTTCAGGGTGTTCCCGATGTAGGGGACGGGAAGATTGAACGTCCTCGCGTAGGTGCCGCTTTGCGAGATGAAGTCGGCGGTATCGCAGGTCTCTGTTCCCGCGGCCGAGCTGATCGTGTTTCCCCAGGACCAGGGCCAGGTCGTCGAGAGCTGGATCTCGTAGCCGGCGCTGTCGCAGGGGCCGGAGTCGCCGTAGATGTCCGTTGAGCTTCCGTTGTAGTGCGCGTCGTCGAACCAGGTCATCAGCAGGTCGCTGGACGCGGCTTCCGCCCGGGGAGCCGTCCGTTCGGCGGCCTGCCTCATCTTGGTCCGCGCATCGTCGCGGGAGGTGTCGGAGCACGCGGCGGCGAGCGCCGAGGAGGGGGCATCCGGATCAGCGTCCTTGCCGACGAGGACCGCGCAGTAGCGGTTGTCGGCGCGCGAGGCGGGGTCCGCGTCGGCCATCGGAACCGCAGCCGCGGGTCCGGCCCACGCGATCACGAACGCGCCGGCGATCGCCATCCCGGGCAGCCCCAGGCCCGCCGAGCGGGCGAAAAAACGCGACATATTACTCCTTACACACATTCCACTACTCTATGTAGCGAGATTCTTCGGCATAGTTCCACGGCTCAACGGAGAAGGCAACCGCCCCGGGGAAGATCCGGGACGCACCCCTCACCGGTCTCGGGAAAACCGTTCCTTCACTTCTATTTAAGGAATAATTTCAACAGGATCGGCGCCGGGGCTGGCAAGGGAACCATCCGAACACCAATCCAACCCGGTGGTGAAGTATCCGTTTAAGGTGCGCGGCTCGCGGGAGACACCTGAAAGTGCGGGGAAACGTCGTTCACACCCTCGGCATGGGGAGCGCCACGCCGGATTTGGCACCCTTCCGCGCATGGCGTCCCCGTTCCGTGCGATATCTTCTTGTCCGGTCGGGAAAAAAGAACTCCCGGCCTGTTTCGGGAAGGAATTATTTGATGAAGAGATCTGTTCAGCGCGCCGTTTTTTCCGTTACCGGCGCCACCGTGCTGGCGGGGATGATGCTGCTCACCGGTGCGGGCGCCGCGCAGGCCGCTGAGGCCATCGACCTGCCCAACGAGGGCGACACCGGCAGATCGCCACCAACTCGGTCCTGCCGACGGAAATCTGCTTCCAGAACAGCGGCGACCAGCGCGGCATGGGCTACGTCGCCCACGTCTCGAAGACGTTCCCGGTCCGCACCTACGTTCCCGTGTCCGCTGGGAAGACCGAGTGCACGACGAAGTTCTTCGGCGGCCAGACGGTCGAGGTCGGCAACTACGGGCAGACCCCGCTGCGCGCTTACAAGGACTGACACGGCCGATCCCCATTCCACCCCCGGGTCCGAAGCCACCTCGGACCTTTCGCCCTTGTTCGCGCGGCCGCACCGGTATTCCGAAATGAGCACAGGCATTCCGGAACGTTGATTCCGGTGTTTCGCGGCCGATCCCGGTTTCCCCATCCGCAGCCATCGGCTGGTTTCGATGGTTCGGGATTTCCGCTGCGTTTCCGAGCCCGCCGGCGTCGATTCCGGTACCACCGGCCGCGCACGGGAGCGTCCCGCGGGCAGAGCCCCGCGGGACGCTGGGGGTGTGCGCTGTCAGCCGCAGTTGGTGCCGCGCTTGCCGCCCTCGACACCGCTGATTCGGCCCATCCAGTCCACGCACTGGCCCGCGGCATGGAGGTAGATCGGCCCGGCGTAGCTGGTGAAGTAGTCGCCCTCGTAGACGTCCCAGTGGTTTCCGGCCGGGTGGATCGACAGCCCCGCCTCGATGATCACCGGGGAGCCGGCGGCGTTCCGTTTGGCGACGACGCAATTGTAGCCGTTGGAGCTGTTGTAGGTCAGGAACACCGTCCCCACGCTGCCGATCGGGGCGGAGTTCACCACCCCGTACCCGCCGCCGCATTCGCCTGCGTAGGTCGCCGCAACTGCGGGCGACGCCGTGGCGACGGTTCCGGCGAGCGCGGTCGCGGCGACGCCGACCGCGACGGCTGCCTTCTTGAGCGGATTCATACGGTCCTCTCTGTCGTACTGCCGTGCCCCGCCAAGCCGGGGCCCTGGTCGTCGGGGGCTGCCGAGCGGGTCAGCCGCAGTTGGTGTTGTTGCCGCCGTTGTAGTCGCCGTCGATCGCGCCGCCCCACGTGACGCATTCGCCCGGCGCGTGGCGGTACACCGGACCTGCGTAGGTGGTGTAGTCACCCTGGTCCGTGGCAGCCCACGCGGAGTCGGACTCGCGGGCGATGCCGGCGAACATGGGCAGCGACGCGCCGGGATTGTCGCGGATGGTGACGACGCAGTTGTAGCCGTTACCGGAGTTGTACGTCAGGTAGACGGTGCCCTTGCCGCTGATGGTCCGCTGGTTGACGACGCCGTATCCGTCGCCGCAGGCGCCGTTGTACGCCGCCGCGGCCGCGGGGGTGGCCGTGGCGAAGGTTCCCACAACGGCGGTCGCCGCGGCGACGCCGAAAAGCGCCGCCTTCTTGATCAGAGACATGTACAGATCCATTCCTGGCTGGTTCCCACCCGATCCGGATCTTCGGTGGATTCACGAAAACCTCTCCCATCAGAAAGAGGCGGAATGAACCCTAACTCTCGCCTGGATCCTTTAATTCTGGTTTTTCCGACCCGACCTGTTTTCGGGCGACCGGTTTGTTGCAGGCGACACGAAAATACCGTTCGGGCTCGCCCGATACGCCGATCACACCTCGGCGGACACGCGCACTGCTATGCCGAGAAAAGCCTTGGCCTGCGATATTCTCCGGCAGCGGCTCGTACCGCGAAGATCGACCAGGGGAACGGCGTGAGGAGCGCCACACTGCATCCAAAAAACACCCGACTGGCAGGACCCGGCCACCCCTCGCCCCATTTTCCACGTTTTTCCATCCGGACCGCAGGGTATGCGTTGACATTTCTCGCAATGTTTCTCTGGCCAATTCCGGCCATTGCTCCGCGCGGTTCCGATAATTTCGCGGTCTGCCGCGCACGGCGGCGACGGCGGCTCTTCCCACCCTCCTCGCGCTGGTGGCGACGTTCCCGGGGCCGAACGCGGAGGAGGGCCCCGGGAACGTCGCCACCGGGCCTTACCGCCGCTCGTCCGGGATCAGCTCCTGGATCGACGCCCAGAGGTTGGGGCAGCGCAGGAAGTCCTCCTCCGGGCAGCGCATGGGGTGCTCGACGACGCGCCGCGCCGCCTGCAGACGGGCGATCCTGCGGTCCAGCTCGGCCGCGTGCCGGGCGAGGATGCTCCGCCGGGCCGCGCCGTCCTCGGCCTGGAACAGCTCGCTCATCTGCTCTAGGCTGAACCCCGCTTCCTTCCCCTGCAGGATCAGGCGACCTGCGCCAGGTGCTCCGGGTCGTAACGGCGGCGTCCGTTGACCCGCCGCGCCGGCCGCAGCACCCCCGCCGCCTCCCAGTGCCGCAGCACATGGGTGGCCAATCCGAACCGCCCGGCGATCTCGCCGATCGAATACTCAGTACCGGTTGACTTCATGTTGACATTAACTTCCAGACTGAGGGTAGCAGTCAACCGCGGCGGCGACGAGAGGGTGTGCGGGGATGACAGGCGAACCGAGCGGTGGCCACCTGGACGAAGCCACGGCCCGCACCCGGCGGCGGTGGGACCGGATGGCGGCCGGCTACGATCGCCGCGGCGACGGCATGGAACGGTGGATCATCGGCGACACCCGTGCCCGGCTGTGCGAACAGGCGCGCGGGCGCACCCTGGAGATCGCCGTGGGCACCGGCCGCAACCTGGGCCATTACCGCGAGGACGCGGAGCTCACCGGCATCGACCTGAGCCCGGAGATGCTCGCCGCGGCCCGGCGTCGGGCCGCGGGGCTCAAGCGTCCGCTGGACCTGCGAGAAGGCGACGCCCAGAAACTGCCGTTCGACGACGGGAGCTTCGACACCGTGGTGTGCACGCTGTCGCTGTGCACCATCCCGGACCAGCGGTCCGCGGTGGCGGAGATGCACCGGGTGCTGCGCCCGGAGGGGCGGCTGCTGCTGGTGGACCACATCGAGTACACCCGCGTTCCGTTCCGCTGGATCGAGCACCTGCGTGCCGCGCCCCGGCGCCGCCCGCTGGAACTCGTCGTCGAGCAGGGGTTCGCCGTGGAACGGCACGACCGGCTGGCCCTCGGCTTCGTCGACCGGGTGGTGGCCAGGCGGCGCTGATGCCATCGCAGACGTTCAGCGCTGCCCCTGCCCTCGCTCACGCGGGAGTTCGCCGACGTGATGCGCACGATCTACGACCGGGCGCGCAGCGAGGCCCCACTACTCGGCGACCTACTTCCGGCCTTCCGGCGGATGCCGGCCGATCTGGGACCGCTGGAGACGGCGCGCAAGCGCCTGGAGCAGTTCGGCTATCCACCGGCGAGGACGGCAGGCTGAGACACCGGCCCTTTGGGCGGTCCCACCGCGGTCGCGTTCCGGCTCGGCCGGTCCGCCCACCTCCACGTGGTCAGCGGCGGTAGGCGTCCCGGCGGTGGTCGACGTCGAGGACGAACACCGTCTTGGTGTCGTCGTCGATGCGGTACCGAACGCGGTACTCTCCCCGGCGGGCGCGGCGTCGACCATCGAACGGGCTGCGCAACGGCGCCCCGACACGGTGCGGGGCCTCAGCGAGAGGCCCCATGATGAACTCCGCGCACGCGGCGGCGGCGAATTCCGGTAGACGTTGCCGGCGGGCGGCGGTAGGAGTCACCCGAATCTCGTAGGTCACTTCGCGGGTTTCTTGCGCAACGACTCCAGGAGAGCGGCGCTCTCCTCAGCGGAAAGGGCTTCGCCTCGCGCGATCTCCGTCTCAGACCGCTTGACGCGTTCCCGGGCCTCAGGGTCGTTCAGCAGCTCAAGGGTGGCCTCGATCTCCGCCAGGTCCTCGACGGACATCAGGACGACGTGGTCGCGCCCGTTCCGGGTGATGGTCACGCGCTCGTGCGTACGGTCGACCTCTTCGGCCAGTTCGGACAGATGGGTCTTGGCTTCGGACAGCGGCGCCGTCTTCACAGACCATGATTGCGGTCTAGCCACCCGGATTGGAAAACCCCTGCTCCACGGGCACCTGCTGTGAGAGCGCCCCTCCGCACGCGTGCCGCCACCGCTCCGGGGCGGTGGCGGCACGACTTCCGCCGCCGAGGGCGCTGTGCGGGCGCACCCCGGTCGGCCTACCTCCTGCGGCGGCTGCGCCTGCCGAGCAGATAGAACACGGCGGCGACGCCCGCGGCCGCGGCCAACTGCGGCGCGTACCTGCGCAGGGTCGCGCCGATCCCCGTGATCTCCAGCAGGTCGATGGGCTGGACCTCCCGGTCCTCCCTGGTCGTCATACCGACACTCGGCTCGGCCGCGGTGCCGCCCGCCCCCTGGGCGGCTTCCGGTGCCCGCTCGGGGCCCGGCGCCTCGGCCGCGGCCCCGCCGGCCTTCTCCTCCTTCTCCTCCCCGGCCAGGGTCTTCTCCAGGCAGTCGGCGAACTGGCCGATGAGCCGCCCGCCCACGTCCGAGAGCATCCCGCGGCCGAACTGCGCGGGCCGACCGGTGATGGTGAGATCGGTGCCGACGTCGACACGGGTCGAGTCGCCCTCGGCCACCATGGTGGCCGTCACGGTGGCGCTCGCGGTACCGGAACCGCGACTCTCCTTCCCCGACGCTCGATGACGACCCGGCGGGCCGCTTCGTCGATCTCGGCGAAGCGGCCCGTTCCGCGATAGGTGAGCGAGACCGGGCCCAGCTTGACCTTCACCGTGCCCTTGAACGTCTCGCCGTCGAACTCGGTGAGTGTCGCCCCCGGCATGCACGGCGCCACCCGCGGGACGTCCAGCAGCACCTTCCACGCCTCCGAGACGGGCACCGGAACGGTGAAGTCGTGGTCAAGCCGCACGGAACTACTCCTTTCCTCTACCCGTCCTGCGGGATTCCGGCGGCCGCGGCGACCGCCCTCCTGGTGAGCACAGTGGCGAGGTAGCTGCGGTACTCCGATGAGGCGGACACGTCGCCGGTCGGCGCGGTCCCCTCATCGGCGCGCGCGGCGGCCGACGCCAGGGCCTCGGCGGTCGCCGGCGCTCCGGCCAGTGCCTCCTCGACTCCCCTGGCCCGGACGGGTGTCGGCCCCATGTTGGTCAGCGCGATCCGCGCCTTTTCGATGGTGTCGCCGGACCGCCGGACGGCCGCGGCGACACCGACGATCGCCCACGCCTGGGCCACCCGGTTGAACTTCTCGTAGTGGGTCCCCCACCCGGGCAGCTTGGGCACCCGGACCGAGACGAGGATCTCGTCGGGCGAGAGCGCGCTGGTGAAGTAGTCGACGAAGAACTCCCCGGCCGGAACGGCGCGGCGCCCTCCCGGCCCCTCGATGTCGAACATCATGTCGAGGGCGAGCGCGACACTGGGCATGTCGCCCGCCGGGTCGGCGTGCGCCAGCGCGCCGCCGAACGTCCCCATGTGCCGCACCTGCCGGTCGGCGACGGTCTCCGTGGCCTGCACGACCAGCGGCGCGTGCTCGCGCACCATCGGGTCGCGTATGACATCGGCATAGGTGGTCATCGCCCCGATGGCCAGGGCGTCACCGTCGTCGCGGACACCGCGCATGTCCGAGACCCCGCCGAGGTCGATGACCGTGGACGGAACGGCCAGCCGCATGCGCAGCATCGGGATCAGGCTCTGGCCGCCGGCGAGGACCTTGGCGTCCTCGCCGGCCTCGGCGAGGGCCCGTACGGCCTCCTGCACACTGGAGGGCCGGGCGTACTCGAACTGGGCCGGGATCATGACCGCTCACTCCCCTCGGGCGCCCCCTCGCGGGCGTCGCGGATCGCACGCCAGACGCGTTCCGGCATGCACGGCATCGGGACGTCGGTGACGCCGTACGGCCGCAGCGCGTCGACGATCGCGTTGACGACCGCCGGGGTCGAGGCGATGGTGCCGGCCTCCCCCACCCCCTTGGCGCCCAGCGGGTGGTCCGGCGCCGGGGTCTCGGTCCGGTCGGTGACCATGTGGGGCAGGTCGGGCGCGCCGGGCACCAGGTAGTCGACGAACGAGCCCGTGAGCAGGTTGCCGTCGTTGTCGTAGCTGGCCTCCTCGTACAGGGCCTGGGCGATGCCCTGGGCGATGCCGCCGTGCAGTTGGCCCTCGACGATGGTCGGGTTGACCACCCGGCCGACGTCGTCCACCGCGACGTAGGACCGGATCCGGACTCGCCCGGTCTCGGTGTCCACCTCGGTCGCGCACAGGTGGGTCCCGTGCGGGAACGAGAAGTTCGCCGGGTCGTAGGTCGCGTCGGAGTCGAGGCTCGGCTCGACCCCCTCAGGCAGGTCGTGCGAGGTGAAGACCGCAAGCGAGCAGTCGGCGATCGTCTTGGCCGCCTCGGGTGTGCCCCGCACCCGGAACGCGCCGTCGGTGAACTCCAGGTCCGCCGGGTCGCACTCCAGCAGGTGCGCCGCTATGGGGCGCGCCTTCTCCACGACCCTCTCGCAGGCGTGGACCAGCGCGGCGCCGCCGACGGCCAGCGAGCGGGACCCGTAGGTGTCCAGGCCCTTGGGCGAGGTCCGGGTGTCGCCGTGCAGCACCTCGACGTCCTCGAACGCCACCCCCAACTGGTCGGCCGCGATCTGGCTCCAGGCGGTCTCGTGGCTCTGGCCGTGCGGGGAGGTCCCGGTGATCACCTCCACCTTGCCGGTCGGCAGGACGCGGACGCTCGCGTTCTCCCAGCCGCCGGCCCCGTACCGCAGCGAGCCGAGCACCCGCGACGGCGCCAGGCCGCACATCTCGGTGTAGGTCGAGACGCCGATGCCGAGCTGCACCCGGTCGCCCGACCGGCGGCGCTCCGCCTGCTCGCGCCGCAGCGCGTCGTAGCCGAACAGCTCCATCGCCCGGTCGGTGGCCGCCTCGTAGTTCCCGGAGTCGTAGGTCAGGGTGGCGACCGTGGTGAACGGGAACTCCTCGTGCTTGATCCAGTTGCGCCGGCGCAGCTCGATCGGGTCCATGTCCAGCTCGGCGGCGAGCTCGTCCATGGCGCGCTCGATCGCGAACGTCGCCTCGGGCCGCCCTGCCCCCCGGTAGGCGTCGGTCTTCGTGGTGTTCGTGAAGACGCCCGTGCACTCGAACCGGTACGCCGGGAACTTGTAGATCGCGTTGTACATGAACGCGCCGAGGATCGGCACGCCGGGCGTGACGATGCCCAGGTAGGCCCCCATGTTGGCGAGCAGCCTGATCGACAGCCCGGTCACGGTGCCGTCCCTGCGGGCGGACAGGGTGACGTCCTGGATCTGGTCCCGGCCGTGGTGTCCGGACATCATCGTGTCCGACCGGCTCTCGGTGTACTTCACCGGCCGACCGGTCCGCTGGGCGGCGACGAACGCGATGAACTCCTCCGGGGTCACCTGCAGCTTGCCGCCGAAGCCGCCGCCGACGTCCGGGGCGACCACGCGCACCTTGTGCTCGGGTATCCCGGTGACCATGGCGAGCATCAGCCGCAGGATGTGCGGGATCTGGGTGGCCGACCACATCGTGATCTGGTCCCCGGTGGGGTCGACGACCACGCTGCGCGGCTCCATGAACGCCGGGATCAGCCGCTGCTGGGTGTAGCGGCGCTTGACGACGACCTCGGCGTCGGCCTCGGCGGCCGCCACGTCGCCGCCCGTGCCGGCCTGCACGGAGTCGAACGTCCACGTATAGCACTTGTTCGTGCCCTGGTCGCCGTGAACCAGCGGCGCGTTCTCGGCCAGCGCCTCCTCCATGCCGAGGACCACCGGCAGCGGCTCGTAGTCGACCTCGATCGCCTCCAGGGCGTCCATGGCGCTGGCCCGGTCGCGGGCCGCGACCACCGCGACCGGCTCGCCGGTGTGGCGCACCTCGTCCACGGCGAGCGGCGGGTAGTCCGGCACCACCGTGTCCTCGGTGACCGGCCAGGCGCACGGCATGCTGCCCTGGACGTCGGCGACGTCGCGCCCGCTGAACGCCGCGATCACCCCGGGCGCCTCCAGTGCGGGACCGACGTCGAGGTGGGTGATCCGCGCGTGCGCCATCGGACTGCGCAGGATCGCCAGGTGCAGCATGCCCGGCAGCGTGATGTTCTCGGTCCACATCGTGCGGCCGGTGATCAGCCGGGCGTCCTCCTTGCGGCTGCGTGCGGCCCCGACCTGGGGGGTCGGGCCGGCTTCGGCGGTGGTCATCGCGCTACCTCCTCCGCTGCGGGCGAGGTCGTGCCCCGGGTGCCCTCCATCGGCTCGGTCCCGGCGTCGCGTGGCGCCGGCACCTCGGCACGCATGACCGCCGCGGCGTCCTGCACCGCGCGGACGATGTTCTGGTACCCGGTGCACCGGCACAGGTTGCCTTCAAGGCCCTCTCGCACCTCGTCATCGGTCGGTTCGGGGTTCTCGGCGAGCAGGTCGACGGCCGCCATGATCATCCCCGGCGTGCAGTAGCCGCATTGCAGGGCATGGCTGTCGTGGAACGCCTGCTGCACCGGGTGCAGGCTGCCGTCCTTGCCGGCCAGGCCCTCGACCGTTTCGATCTCCTGTCCGTCGGCCTGGGCCGCCAGGACGGTACAGCTCTTGACGCTCTTGCCGCCCATGAGGACGGTGCAGGCGCCGCAGTTGGTGGTGTCGCAGCCCACCACCGTGCCTACCTTGCCGAGGTGTTCGCGTAGGTGGTGGACGAGAAGCGTGCGGGGATCGACGTCGTCGTCGTAGCGGACTCCGTCGACCTTCAGGCTGATGCGGCTCATGGGCACTCCCGCGTGTGACAAGCGCTTGTCTGGCCGTGGGTCGTTCGGTCGCCTCACCGGCGCTCAACTTGTGAATTACCCACTTGGGCCGATGGTCGGACCATCGGTCCACTCGCAGCGCGTCGCCGGGACGCCGCGGCGCGCTCCACCCCCTCGTGGTCGTGACTCCCTCGTTCCGCCGGACGGCGCGAAGCCCTGGTGCGCGCTGGATATCCAGCAAAGTCCTCCGCGGCCGGATACGCAAGGGTGGCACGAGGGAAGTCACAAATAGCTTTCACGGAATCACGGAAAGTTCAAACAGCAGGTCGAACAGAATTCATTCGCGGCCCGCAGCGGAGCCTCGCTCCCCCGGAGCACCGCTGCGCGGACGGCGCGGCCCTCACCCGCGCGAGATGACCTCGGCGAGGTACTCGAAGCTGGCGAGGCTGTGTCCGGCGACGAAGTCGTCCAGATAGGGCAGCACCGCGGCCATGCCGCCGACAAGGGGCGCGTACCCGGGCTTACCCTGATGCGGGTTCACCCACACCAGCCGGTTCGCGAGCCGGGAGATACGCGCCATCTGCTCGGCGAGTTCGGCCGGGTCGCCGCGCTCCCACCCGTCACTGCAGACCACGACCACGGCCCCGCGCGCCATGCCGCGCTGCCCCCAGCGGTCGAGGAAGGCCTTGACCGAGTCCGCGAGCCGGGTGCCGCCGTGCCAGTCGGGGATCGCCCGGCCCGCGGCCTCCAGCGCCGTGTCGGGGTCCCGGTGGCGCAGCGCCCGGGTGATCCTGGTGAGCCGGGTACCCACCGTGAACGCCTCGGTCAGTGTGGGCCGCCGGCGTACCGCCGCGTGCCCGAACCGCAGCAGGGTATCGGCGTAGGGCGCCATGGAGCCGGAGACGTCCAGCAGCAGCACCAGGCGGCGCGGCTTGGTTCCGCGGCGCCGGCGCACCAGTTGGGTCGGCTCGCCCGCGTGGCGCAGCATACGGCGCACCGTGCGGCGCGGGTCGACCGCACCGCGCGCGGCCGGCCGGTAGCGGCGGG
>NZ_LAJC01000066.1 GCF_000981225.1 Allosalinactinospora lopnorensis | reverse complement strand
CCCAGCCGACGCAGATGAAGCCGCCCTCCGAGCACTCCTGTCACATCTCACCCTGCCGCCCGGGAGCGATCTTGTAGACCGCGTGGTCGGGCGGGCGCGGGTCGTAGTTCTACGGCTACGCCGCCGAACAGCTCGGTGTTGACGACGACCTGGTCGAGGCACTTCGCGAACAGCTACTGCATCCCTGAGCCCACTCCGCGAGCCCGGCCCGAGGCGAGCTACCTCGCCTGGTTGGACTGCCGCGCCCTCGATTCGAGCCGCGCCCCGGCGCGAGTGCTCCGACGGCCGCGGCGGAAACGGAAACCCACCCATGAACATGCTTGGATACACGGATCATGTCCCGGAAGTCCTGTTTGCCGAGCCCGTGTAGAGAGCAGGTTCTCTCCGAGGCCGCCGGCCCCGGTCTCGATGCCGCCCGCCGGTCGGCCCGGCGAGCGGTATCCGGCGCTGCTCGGCCATGCCGCCCTGGTCCGCGTCCGGAAGAGATTTCGGCCGGATACGGAGGTGCTGTTCGGGTAGTGCCAGGCAGAAGGACGACGGAAGCCAGAGGGGTTGAGGGGGGGACAACCATGGCTGAGCTGTCACGCAGAGGAACGCTGTTTCCTGATCTGTCCGACTGGTTCGACATGCCGTTCTTCAGTGAGCGGCCCGGCATGTACCGGATACGCGTCGAGGACTTCGAAGAGGACGGCCGCTATGTCGTGCGGGCCGAGATGCCGGGCATCGACCCGGAGAAGGACGTCGACATCACCGTCGCCTCCGGCAGGCTGACGATCCGCGGCGAGCGGCGGGAGGGGAGCAAGGAGAAGCACCGCTCGGAGTTTCGCTACGGCTCCTTCGTCCGCACCGTGACCTTGCCTGAAGGGGTGGACGAGAGCGACGTACAGGCGACGTACAACAACGGGATCCTCGAGGTCAGCGTGCCGATTCCGACCAAGGAGAAGGAGAAGAAGGAGCGCCGCATTCCCGTGCAAAGAGGCAAGTGAGCGCGCCGGGCGGCGCGCGGACACGGGACGGGCGCTGTGTGCCCGCCGTGCCTCACCGGCGCCCTTGCGCTGTTCTGGACGATGACGCCCTCCCGGGCGGAGAGGATCCCCGCCCGGGACATCCCGCGATGCTCGCTCGCCTGCTGGAGTCTCCGGCCCTGGCCGCCCGGAGCGGCACGAGAGGAGCGCGGCGCTAACGGCCGGTCTCCTCTTCGGTCGAGGGGTGGCGCACCGGTTCCGATCCCAGCAACCGGCGGAGGTCGCGGGGAAGCTGCTGCAGAGTGTTGTCGAACGCGCCGTTCCCGAGATGGTCGCGGAACACCGCGGACACCACCGAGATCTTCCCCGGTGCGTCGGCGTTCGCGACCCGCGCCTCTCTGGCGAACCTGTTCACGAACTCGTCGCGATCGTAGCTGCCGGGCACCCGGCTCGGATTCCACCCGTCGTAGAACACGCCGCGCAGCAGCTCGGGAAGACCCGCCGCCAGGTGCGCGGCGACATTGACGCTCAGCCGGTCACGCACCGTGTGCAGCCACGCCCGGACCACCCGATACGTGAACTGCCGGTCCGTTGTTCCGAACCTTTCGGCCACATCGGCAAGCCACGTGTTGGTCTTATGGATACTTCGGTCGAGGTTCTCAACACCAGTGAACGACACCGTCCCCCTCCTCCAATACAGCCCCGGCGACTCCGCAGGCCTACGACGGTTCAAGGAGCGGCGACCGGGACGAACGCTCTCCGATCCGCCTCCCTCCACCGGCCCCTTACGCTTGCCCCTGCCCATCCCGACCGCGACGTACGCGGTCACGGCCCCCTGGCCGCCCCGGAAGCGCCCCGCGGCGAGTCAGCCGCCCGCTGGAACGGGAAAGCGCAGGCGGGCGACGGGGTGGCCCGGCACCGGCGCGTCGGAGTCGACTTGTTCGACGGTTCCGCCGGAGTCGAGCACGGCCACGACCATCTCCTCGTACACGTCGGGGACCGGGCGGTTCTCGGTGCCGCAGATCGCACAGGTCCTCTCCTCGAAGGCGAGGAGGTCGCAGTTGTCGCAGACGACGCCTGGCGCGGTGTCGTGGGTCCGGACGACCAGGAGGTCGACCGCCCGCTCGTTCACGGCGGAAAGGCATCCGGTGAGCCCACTGACCACGCGGGCGGCGTCCGTGCCCGCGTGCGCCCGGATGTCGTCGAGAAGCCTCCTCTGCCGTTCCCGGTTCCAGCGGTCGACGACCTCGTCGGCGTCTCGCCGCACCTCCGCCGGTGTGGCCACACGGGGGTTCGTGGTAAAGGACCCGGCGAGCCGCTCCCGCAGATGCCGCGGCAGCACGGTGCGGAACTCGGCGACACTGTGCCGCGAACCCCCCACAACGACCAGTTCGCACCCGTTTCGCCTCAAGGCGTTCTCGACCGCTTCCACCGTGTGTCGGTGGTGTCGGCGGACCAGCCCCTCTGCCCGGTTTCGGACCGTGTATTCGGCCAGCCCGTACCAGCCGGCGAAGTTGGGCTTGCGAACCCCTGGACTGACCAGGTGGTCGGATTCCCACAGCCCATCGGCCGAGGCGATGAGGAGTGTGCTGTGCTGGTGATCGGTGACCACCGCGCAGTACCGCGGACAGCGCTGCTGTGTCGCGAGAAGGGGGCGCACGTACGGACGCTGCCCGACGATCACCCGATCGGGCACTATGCGGGGAAGCCACACCTGCTCGAAGAGTCCGATCTCCCCGGAGACGAACAGCGCCACCCCGTTTCGCAGCGTGTCGTAGAGGCCGGCGACGGCGTCGCGAATGGTGTCGGCATCGCGCCTGAGCGCAGGCGCCGCACGTGGATCGATCCCCGCCTGGTACAGCTGTTCCTCAAGCCGGATCGGAACTCCCCGCTGCTCGGTGGGATCGTTGGGCAGCCCGAGATAGGCGGAGATGACAGCGCTACCCCGGGTCCGCAGCAGCCGATCAACCAATGTCCGATCGGTCACGGCTTCCCCCTTGGCCTTTTCCTTGAACAGTCGCGAGTGGAGGGTGCCATCGGCGAGCGCACGCAGCGGGGCGGTTGTTCCAGCGCCGCACCCGAACGCGCGACTTCCACGGTGGCTGCTGACCGCCCTCCGGACGGCTGCGAGCTCTTTTTTCGCTCCTGCCCGCCCCGACAAGGATCCACGCGGGTCGATAGGGCAAAGATCCAGGTCAAACGGGGTGATCGGTTTCCCGGAGCACCTTCGCCGGTGAGAAACAGGGGAAGAGACACCCCAGAAGGGGCGGTCGCGCAGCAGAGGAACAGCGAACACGCCGCGGCCGTCCTCTGTGCACCTGGTCATCGCCGGCGCAGAGGAGCTGTCAAGGCGTGCCTACCGTGCGCAGCCCGTGTCGGGGGTGTCCCCCGAACCCAGTGGCGAGGTGTGCGGTCAGGGGCGGTACGCGGTGCCGCGGATGTGGAAGGAGACCGGACTGCGGGTCGGAGGGAACAGGAAGTGGTCGATCCGCTCGATGCTGAACCCGGCCTGTTCGATGGTCGCGGCGGTGTCGCGGCCCAGGTGGCAGCCGCCCACCAGTGGCGGCCAGACGGTGGCGTCCAGTAGGCGTTGCAGTCGGGCCAGACCGGGGGTGGGTGCGCGGACGTGCTCCAGGAAACGGGTCCGCCCTCTCGGCCTGAGCACGCGGGCGGTCTCGGCCAGAACCGCGCCGGGGTCGGGAACGGTGCACAGCACCAGGGCGAAGACGGCGGCGTCTCGGCTGCCGTCAGGGGCGGGCAGGTCCTCTCCCAGGCCGTCGGCCACGGTGACGGGGACCGGGGCGTGCCGGGCGGCGGCGCTTGCGAGTGCGCGCAGGCGCGGTTCGGGCTCCACCGCCAGGACGTGGCTGACCGTGGTCGGGTAGTGGGCGAAGTTCCCGCCGTCGCCGGCGCCGATCTCGATGATCTCGCCGGTCAGCCCGGCGAGCAGTATCCGGCGCTGCTCGGCCATGCCGCCCTGGTCCATGGCCCGGCTCATGCGGGGGTAGAGGCGGGCGAAGATCGGGTGGTGCGCGCTGGGCACGGTGGTCCTCACCAGGTCACGGGAAGTTCGGTCAGGCCGCCGGTGAGCACGTCGCGGTTGAGGGTCAGTTCCGCTACCTCCACGGCCGGCCGCATCGCCGGAAAGCGCGGGATGAGCTGGGCGAAGACGGTCCGAAGCTCGATGCGGGCCAGGGGCGCGCCGATGCAGTAGCGCGATCCGTGTCCGAAGGTGAGGTGGCCGGCGGCCTGCCGGGTCGCCTCGAAACGGTCGGGGTCGGTGAAGACGGCGGGGTCGTGGTTGGCGGCGCCGGTGTCGAGCAGCACCAGCTCGTCGGGGCGGACGGGCGTTCCGGCGATGTCCAGGTCGGTGTGCGCGTAGCGGGGAATGCCGCCGCCCGCGTTGGCCGGGGCGCGCAGGACCTCCTCAACCGCGGTGTCGACCAGCCCGGGGTCGGCCAGGAGGGCCCGCCACTGGTCGGGGTGGGCCAACAGCAGCAGGGCGCCCAGGCCGATGGCCACGACCGTGGTCTCGTGCCCGGCGAACAGCAGCGACATGCCCAGCATGGCGGCTTCGTCGTCGCCGACGCCATCGGTCGCGCACAGGTGCGAGATGACGTCGTCGCCGGGTTCGCGCCGCTTGCGGGCCACCAGTTCCCGCCCATAGGAGAACAGGTCGGCCAGGCCTTGTTCGGAGCGGGCGCGGTCGCGCACGTCGGCGGCGGCCTGGGTCCAGACGCGGAATCGGTCGCGGTCGGCGTGGGGAACGCCGAGCAGCTCGCAGATCACCGCGATCGGCAGCGGCAGGGCCAGCGCCCGGTTTAGGTCGGCCGGTGGACCCTGCCAGGCGAGGTCGTCGAGCAGGGCGGTGGTGAGCGCCTCCACGCGGGGGCGCAGTGCGCGCATGCGCTTGGGCGAGAAGTGCGGCCGCAGCAGTGCGCGCATGCGCGCGTGATCGGCGTGTTCGGTGCCGTAGTCGCCGAGCGGGCCGCCGAACAGGGCCGACTCTCCGGTGCGGGCGGCGGTGTGCGGGGCAGGGTGGGAGCGGCCGAGCCGGTCGTCGTCCAGCAGGCGCCGCACCTCCTCGTACCCGGTGACCAGCCACGCCTCATCGCCCACCGCGGTACGGACCCGGTGGACGGGCCCGCGGGTCCGCAGCTCGTGCAGTACAGGGGCGGGCCGGAGTGGATGGGGCTGCTCGAACGGCAACTGGACAGGGGTCATCACGCCACACTTTCCGTAGACACCAACTTGTATACTCAGTCATAAACAAGATTAGTTGTATACTTCGTTGCAAACAAGTGGAAGGGTGAGCATGGGAACCGGCGAGCAGGAGGCACACGAACGACCGGCGGCGCGCGGGCCGGTGCGCCGGCTACGCAGGGCCGAGCGGCGCGAGCAGATCCTCGACGCCGCCACCCGCGCCTTCGCACGCACCGGGTTCGCCGCGACCGGCCTGGACGACATCGCCGCCGAGGCCGCGATCACCCGCGTGCTCCTCTACCGGCACTTCGAGTCCAAGGCCGACCTCTACCGGGCGGTACTCGACCGCACCTGTGAACGCCTCGACCAGCGGGTGGGTGCCGACGAATTCGACGACAGCGCCATCCCGGCACTGCTGCGCGCCGCGGCCGAGGACCCCGACGCCTTCCGGCTGCTGTTCCGGCACGCCGTGCGGGAACCGGAGTTCCGCGAGCTGGTGGAAGGCCTCACCGCCGCCTCTGTGGGGATCGCTTCCAGAAACCTCGCCGCGCAGCTTCCCGGCGGGCCGTGGACCGACTGGGCCTCACGCCTGGTTCCCGCTCTCACCATCGAAGCGGTCATCGCCTGGCTGGACGCCGGCCGGCCCGACCCCGACACCGCCGCCGAACGCATCTCCCACGCGGTTCACGGCGTCATCCACGCCGCCCGGCCCTCCGCCCCCTGACCGGGGCGGAGGGCCTACCACGGCACTCGTACGGCCGGGGTTCACGGCCGCGGTGCGGTCTCCTCCTCGCCCCGATCGCGGCGGTCGGCGGGGTGGGTTTCGTACATACGCATCGCGACCAGCAGTCCTGAGAGGGCGGTGACGGCGGCGACGGCCCACACAGCGGCACGCAGGCCGAACAGATCGGCGACGACGCCGGCGACCAGAGCCCCGGCAGCGAAGCCTCCGTCGCGCCAGAGCCGGTAGACCCCGACGGTACGGGCACGCCATGCCGGGTGCGCGACGTCACCGATGGCGGCCAGCAGGGTGGGATAGACCATGGCGGTGCCCAGCCCCAGCAGGACGGCGGCCAGGGCCCAGGTACTGAAGGCCGACGCCGCGGCGATGACGCCCAGGGCCGCGGCCTGGAGCAGCATCCCGGTGGTGATGAGGTGCTTGCGGCCCCAACGGTCCGACAGCGCGCCGGTGCCCAGTTGGGCCGCGCCCCACACCGCCGGATAGATCGCGCCCAACCAGCCGATCTGGCTGACGGAGAGTCCGGCGGTGGCGAACAGCACAGGGAACAGCCCCCAGGCCAGGCCGTCGTTGAGGTTGTTGACCATGCCGGCCTGACTGGCTGAGGACAGCGCCGGCTCGCGGAAACTGGTCAGGGTGAAGATCCGACCCATGGTGAGGGCGGGGCGGTCGGCGTCCGGAGAGAACACCGCGCCGCGGAGCGGCTCCGTTGAGGATGGTGGAGGGCGACGGGTGGGCGGGGCATGGGTGGCCGCTTCGGCGTCGGCGTGGCCGCGGGTCTCGCGCACCGCCAGCAGTGACAGCCCCAGCCCGAGGGCGAGGTAGGCCGCGCCCAGCAGGAAGGGCGCCGGACGCAGCCCGAACTGCTCAGCGAGGTAGCCGGTGGCCATCGCGGTCGCGGCGACGGCGAGGTAGCCGGCGGCTTCGTTGAATCCCATGGCCAGGCCGCGCCGGTGCGGCCCCACCAGGTCGATCTTCATGATGACGGTGGTCGACCAGGTCAGGCCCTGGTTGAGGCCGAGCAGCACGTTGGCCGCCACCACCCATCCCCAGGACGGGGCGAGGATCAGCATCGCCGGCACCGGTAGGGCGATCAGCCAGCCCGCCACCAGCACGGGTTTGCGGCCGAAGCGGTCCGACCAGGTCCCGGCGAAGAGGTTCGCCGCGGCTTTGGTGACACCGAAGGCGAAGATGAAGGTCAGTGCGCCGGTGTAGGCCGAGACCTCGAACACTCGCTCGCCCAGCAGGGACAGCACGATGCGCTCTTGGCCGAGCATCCCGCCGACCAGGGCGTTGACCGCGACCAGCAGGACGAACTGTGCGGCGTTGGCGCGCAGCCCCAGTACCGGAGCGGTTCCGCCGGCAGCGCGCGTCACCGCCCTTCCTCCAGGTCGCGTCCGGTGGTCTCGGCCCAGTCTCCGGGGCCGCCCTCCAGCACGGCCAGGTCGTTGTTTCCGGCGCGGGCCAGCAGGCTGGCGGCGGTGGCCGCGCGTTCGCCGTGCCCGCACATCACCACATGCGGGCCCCGGGCGAGTCCGCCCGCCTGTCCGGGCAGGTCGCCGAGCTCGCTGTGCAGGGCACCGGGAACATGGCCGGCGGTGTACTCGGTTTCCTGGCGCACGTCCAGCACCGGACGGTCGCCCATCTGCGCGGCGGTGACCAGCGACAGAGAGGAGGTGGCGAATCCGGCCGCCTCCCACGCCGCCATTCCGCCCTCCAGCACGCTGAGGGAGCCCTCATGGCCGATCTTGGCGGCCTGCCGGGCCGCTTCCGCAGCGTCACTGTGCTGCTCGGCGACCATGACGAGCGCGGCACCGGGATCCAGCAGCCAGCCGAGCCAACTGGCGAACTGTGGGCGCAGCGCGTTGGAGAGCGCTCCGGGGATGTGGCCTGCGGTGAAGGCGGGTACGGGGCGCACGTCAACGACCTGGGCGCCCTCGGCCATTGCGGCGCGCGCCTGTTCGGGGCTCAAGCCGGCGAGGGGCGGAGATTCGGGCACCAGGGCCGGGCCGCGGCGGTTCACCTCGGCCAGCCGCAGGAAGTAGGGCGGGAAGCTGCCCAGGTCGGCGATCAGCGCGTCCGCGAACGCCTCAGCGTCGGGGGCGGCCAGCAGCGGGTTGGCGGCCCGCTCCGCGCCGATGGTGGAGACGCGGTGCGCGCCGGGCGGGGCCGAGCAGAACGACCCGGCCCCGTGCGTGGGCCACACCGCGGTCTCATCGGGCAGTTCGGCCAGGCGACGCAGCGAGGCGTACTGGGCGCGGGCGAGCTCGTGGGTGCGCTCCGGATCGACCAGATCGGTGCGGGCCGCCGCCCCGACGACCAGCGACCCGCCGGTGAACACCCCCAGGACGCGCGGGCCGTCGCACAGCAGGTAGGCCAGATGCTCGCGGGTGTGGCCCGGAGTGGCCAGGAAACGCAGCGTGAGCCCGCCCAAGTCCAGCTCATCGCCCTCCCCCATCCGGAGGTGGGGGAATTCCCGCCCGCCCGCGGCCGAGGCGATCACCGACGCGCCCTCCTCCCGGAGTTGGCGGGCGCCGGAGACGAAGTCGGCGTGCAGGTGGGTCTCGGCCACGAAGCGGACGCGCAGCCCTCGCCTGGCGACGGCGGCGCGCAACGCGCGCAGGTCGCGCGAGACGTCCACGGCTAACGCGCCGCCATCACCCAGATCGACAAGGTAGGCGCTGTTGCCCAACCCCTCATCGACCAGTGGCACCAGGTGAGATGCGGTGAAGTCCACGGTGGTCCTCCTCAGAACGGCCGGCGGGGGTCGCCGCACCCGCCACTACGCTACAATATTCCAAAGATATTTGGAGGATGAATGATGGCGGGTACCGGTACCAAGACAGCGCTGCTGGAGCAGTTCGCCCGGATCGGCAGGGCCCTGGCCAACCCGGCGCGACTGGAACTACTGGACCTGCTCGCCCAGGGCGAGCGAAGCGTGGACGACCTCGCCCGCGCCGCGGGGATGCGACTGAGCAATACCTCCGCCCAGCTCAAGGCACTCCAGGCCGCCGGCCTGGTGCACACCCGCAAAGAGGGCGTCCACGTCTACCACCGGCTGGCCGGGGACGACGTCGAGCACACCGTCGAAGCACTCAAGGACCTGGCCCGCACCCGGCTGGCCGCGGCCGAGCAGGCCGCCCGCGCCTACCTCGGCGACGTGGCCGCGCTGGAACCCATCGGGCACGCCGAACTGGCCCGCCGCCTCAACGAGGGCACCGCGGTCGTGATCGACGTGCGCCCCGCGGCCGAGTACGCCGCCTCCCACATCCCCGGTGCGCTCTCCATCCCCTTGGACGAGCTGGCCGCCCGCCTGGACGCATTGCCGCGCGACACCAGAATCGTGGCCTACTGCCGCGGCCCCTACTGCGCCTACGCCCCCGAAGCGGCGCGCACCATGCGCGCCCACGGCCTGACCGCCCACCCGCTGCAGGGCGGCCTGCCCCAATGGCGCCGCGCCGGCCTGCCCACCGAGAACCCGTAGGCTCCTCGCACCGGCCCCGGCGACTTCTCCGTGTTCGACCTTCGCGTGCCGTTCGCCTCGGGACGCTGCTGCGGCTGCGCCGCTCGGTGTGCGAGCGCTGGAACCGGCGGCCCTGAGCGCCGTTCCCGGCGGGCGGGGCCGGTTACGCTCTGGTGAGCGCCTGGCGGTTGCGCCGCAGGAAGTCGCGTTCGGCCGCGTTCCGGGTGCGGGCGATCGCCGCCTCGTAGGCCAGCGCCGCCTCGGCGGTGCAGCCCAGGCGCCGCAGCAGGTCGGCGCGGATGGCGTGGAACAGGTGGTGGTGATCGAGGTCGAGGGCGTCGACGAGGGTGAGCGCCGCCTCGGCACCCTCGGTCTCGGCCACCGCGACCGCGCGGTTCAGCGCCACGATCGGGGTCGGGGTGAGCGAGTAGAGCTGGTCGTAGAGCCGCAGGACCTGCCGCCAGTCCGTGGCCGCCGCGGTCGGCGCGTCGCTGTGCACTGCGTTGATCGCAGCCTGGATCTGGTAGGGGCCGGGCCGGTTGCGCCGCAGGCACACCCGCACGAGGGTCTGCCCTTCGACGACGAGGCCGCGGTCCCAGAGGCCGCGATCCTGGTCGGCCAGCGGTACGAGGCCGCCTTCCGGGCCGGTGCGGGCGGTTCGGCGCGACTCGACGAGCAGCATGAGCGCGAGCAGCCCCATGACCTCCGGTTCGTCGGGCATGAGCTCGACCAGGAGCCGTCCGAGGCGGACGGCCTCGGCGCAGAGGTCCTCGCGGGCGAGCGCCTCGCCCGAGCTCGCCGTGTAGCCCTCGTTGAAGATGAGGTAGACGACGGCCAGCACGGCCCGCAACCGCTCGGGCAGGTCGGCCTCGTTCGGGACCCGGTAGGGGATCCGCGCGTCGCGAATCTTGTTCTTTGCCCGGACCAGCCGCTGGGCCATGGTGGGCTCGGCCACCAGGAAGGCGCGCGCGATCTCCGCTGTGGTGAGCCCGCCCAGGAGGCGCAGCGTCAGAGCGACCTGGGCGCCGGTGGCCAGAGCGGGATGGCAGCAGGTGAAGATCAGGCGCAGCCGATCGTCGCGCACGGGCCCCTCCTCCCCTGGGTCGTCCGGGGTGTGCAGCATGGCCGCCTGGACGTGCCGGTCCTGGCGGGAGGACTCCCGGCGCAGCCGGTCGATCGCCCGGTTGCGGGCGGTGGTGATGATCCAGCCGGCCGGACTCGGGGGAAGTCCGGCCGAGGGCCACCGTTGGACCGCCGCGACGAACGCGTCCTGGACCGCCTCCTCGGCGAGGTCGATGTCACCGAAGTGGCCGGCCAGCACGGCCACGGCGCGGCCGTGCTCCTCGCGGAACACGCGTTCGACCCGCGAGGCGGACACCTTCGGCATACCGGGACCCCTACCCGCAGGTCCCGTACTGCAGCGGCCTGACCTCGATCGGCAGGGTGATCGCGCGGGCGAACTTGCGCCCCCATTCGAGGGCCGCGTCGAGGTCGGGCGCCTGGATGACCGTGAACCCGCCGATGTGCTCCTTTCCTTCGATGTAGGGGCCGTCGGTGGTGAGCACCTCGTCGTCCTTGAGCCGCACCACGGTAGCCGTGCTCGGCGGGTGCAGCCCCCCGGCGAACACCCAGGCGCCGGCCGCCCTGAGCTCGGCGTTGACGGCCTCCAGGTCCCGCATGATCGGCTCCAGGACCTCCGGCGGCGGGGGCTCCCCGTCGGGCTGGTAGATGCTGATCAGGTACTGCTTCATGGCCGTTCCTCCTTGTTCCTCCTTGAGTCACCGACGGCTCCGTGCCGGCCTCTCACCCTCTATACGAACGGCCCCGATCCGGATCGACACCGCGGCACGACCGCGTCGCGGGATTTTCCGGCCCGCACCACAGCGGAGGCGGCTCCGGGCCCGGGGGCGCCAACGGCCGGCTCCCGCGGCCCGAACCTCCGCCCTGTCCAGGTCGGGCGGTCCGCGGCAGGGGTCCGGGGGCCGCCGCGCGGAGATGCACATCACAACGGGCACCGATGAGTTTCGTGCCGCCCACTGGTCTCAATGGCGGTGTTCGCCGTGCTCGCCGTGGCGCTGCTCCGGCCGACCGACCGGGCCGCTCCCTGAGTGCCCGCGGTCGGGTGGGGGCGGCGGCCCGTTCCACGGCCGGCGCCGCAACGCGGCGGTCGCCCCTGTCCGTCCCCATCGAAGAAGACGGCCGAGCGGGCGATGAGTTTCCCCACGCCGCCCGGTCTGCACCGGTAACAGCCGAAACAGGAGGAAGGGTAAGGAGAACATGAAGCGACCCAGCCTGGACAGCATCCTGCTCGCCAGCACCGACCCGGAGCGGCTGCGTTCCTGGTACGCCGCGGCTCTGGAGCCCGAGGAGGACACCAAGGTGGACTCCTACCGGGTGCTCAGGTTCGGCACGTTCCATGTGCTGATCGACAGCCGCGACGACATCGCGGGGACCAATCCCGAGCCCGGCCGGGTGATCCTCAACTTCGATGTGGCCGACGCGCGGGCCGTCGCCGCGCGCCTCGACGACATGGGCGCGCGGTGGCTCGCGGAGCTCGAGGACCGCGAGGGCAGCCTGTTCGCCACGGCGATCGACCCCGACGGCAACTACGTCCAAATCATCCAGCTCAGCGAGGAACACCGGAAAGCCATGGAGACCGGTTAGGAGGCGGCCATGTTCGGCAGCACCAAGGCGTTCAGCAGCTTCGCGGTGGACGACACCGCCGCGGCGAAGAGATTCTACGGCGAGACGCTCGGACTGAAGGTGTCCGAGGTTCCGGGGATGGAGAAGTACGGGGTGCTCTCCCTGCACATCGCGGACGACCGGGACATCCTGGTCTACCCCAAGCCGGACCACACGCCGGCCACCTACACCATCCTCAACTTTCCCGTGGACGACATCGACCGGGCCGTCGACGAACTGGCCGAGCGGGGAGTCCGCTTCCTGCGCTACGAGGGGTTCGAACAAGACGCCAAGGGCGTCGCCCGCGGCGGGGACGGTCCACTGATCGCGTGGTTCGGCGATCCCGCCGGCAACGTTCTCTCCGTACTGCAAGAGCAGTAGTGTTGACAACTGTGGTGGAGCATCCGTTCCAGCGGGATTTCGCGACTCTCGCGGATCCCTACCGGCGCGAGCTGATGGCGCACTGCTACCGCATGCTCGGCTCCGTGCACGACGCCGAGGACCTGGTCCAGGAGACCTATCTGCGGGCGTGGCGGGCCTACGACAGGTTCGAGGGGCGCTCCAGTCTGCGGACCTGGCTCTATCGGATCGCCACGAGCGCCTGCCTGACCGCGCTGGAGGGCCGGGGCAGGCGCCCCTTGCCCACCGGGCTGGGCGGGCCGACCTCCGAACCGGAGGGCGCCCTGGTCGAGCGGTCCGAGGTTCCCTGGCTGGAGCCGGCACCCGACACGGTGGTCGGGGCCGAGGACTCCGATCCGGGGACCGTGGTCGCCTCGCGCGAGAGTGTCCGGCTGGCCTTCATCGCCGCCCTGCAGTACCTGCCGCCCCGGCAGCGCGCGGTGCTGGTCCTGCGCGACGTTCTGAAGTTCCGGGCGGCCGAGGTCGCCGGGGCGCTGGGCGTCTCCACCACAGCGGTCAACAGCCTGCTCCAGCGCGCCCGGGTCCAGCTCGACCAGGCGATGCCGCGCGAGGAGGACATCACCGAGCCCGCGGCCTCGGACCAGCGCGAGCTGCTGGACCGCTACGTCGCGGCCTTCGAGAACTACGACATCCCCGCGATAGTCGAGCTGTTCAGCGCGGACGCCGTCTGGGAGATGCCGCCGTTCCTGACCTGGGTACGGGGGGCCGAGAACATCGGCCGGCTGGTCGCGACCCAATGCCCCGCCAAGGGCCCCGGCGACCAGTTGCTCATCTCGTCGGCGGCCAACGGCCAGCCCGCGTTCGGGCTCTACATGCGCGACGAGAACGGTGCGCACCGCGCCTTCCACCTCCAGGTGCTCACCGTGACCCCCTCGGGAATCACCCACGTGGCCGCGTTCTTCGACACCACCCTGTTCGCCACCTTCGGCCTGCCAGAGGCTCTACCCGCCCTGCCGCAGCACCGCTGACCCCGGAGGGCATCATGAATGAGCGGGCCCGGGACGGGCTGCTCGGCGCTGTCCCCCTGCTCGAACGCGCGACCGGTTACACCCTGGGCAGCCTCAACCTGATCACGGCGGGAGCGCTGGGACATCCCACCCCCTGTCCTGACTGGGAGCTGGGCGCACTGCTGGAACACATGGACGACTCCATGGCCGCGCTGTACAAGGCGGCCGACACCGGCCTCGTCGACCCCACGCCGCTCTACGGGGGCAGTGCTCCCGCCGCCGGCACCGCGGCGATGGTACGGGAACGGGCACACCAACTGCTGGGGGCGTTAACGCGGGCGGACGGCTCGGCTGTCGTCTCCGTTGCCGGCTGCCCGCTGACGATCCGCATCGTGGCCGGCGCCGGGGCCATCGAGGTCGCCGTTCACGGATGGGACGTCGCCCGGGCGTGCGGGCACGACCGCCCGGTCCCACCGCGGCTCGCCGAGGAGCTGCTCCAGGTGGCCACGCTGCTGATCACCGAAGCCGACCGGCCCGCGCGCTTCGCCCCGCCGCTGCCGCTGCCCGATCGGGCCGGTCCGAGCGAACGGTTGGTCGCCTTCACCGGTCGCGACCCCGGCTGGAGAACGGCCGCCCGGTCCGTACGTCGGTAAGTGGCGAGACGCCCGGCGGCGCCCCGCCACCGGGAATCAGCCGACGAGCCGGGTCCCGGCACCGCTGGTGGCGTAATCTCGCACGTAAGGGGGCCTAGAACGCTTCGGACCGCTCGAACGGCGGGCGGCTGTGGGCTTGCCGGAGCGTTCACGGCGGCCGGAGGGGCTGCGCGGTCTCGCCCGCGGGCCGGAGCTGACCGAGCGAGGGACCACCGGCGGACTTCGCGCGGTACCGCCCGCGGGACCACGGCGCGTTCCTCTGGACCACTGGCCCGGGCACGAACGGCGCGGGCGGTACGGCAACACGCTCGCACCGGATTCCGCGAGGCGGTGACGAGCGATGACCACCGAGTTGGCGACCACGGTGACCTCCCGGGACGGCACACCCATCGGCTACTGGACCAGCGGCGCCGGCCCGCCGCTCGTGCTGGTCCACGGGAGCACCGCCGACCACACCCGATGGCGGACCGTGCTGCCGTACCTGGAGCCGAACGCGACCGTGCACGCGGTGGACCGCCGGGGCCGCGGCGCCAGCGGAGACGCCCGCGACTACGCGCTTGAGCGCGAGTTCGAGGACGTCGCCACGGTGGTCGACGCGGCGGCCGAGGCGGCCCGTGCACCGGTCGACCTGCTGGGCCACTCGTTCGGCGCGCTGTGCTGCCTGGGAGGCGCGGCGCTGGCGACCGGCCTGCGGCGGCTGGTGCTCTACGAGCCCGCGGGGACGTCCGTCGACGACCCGATCCCGCCGGAGCTGATCGGGCGGCTGGAGGCGTTGCTGGCCGAGGACCGGCGCGAGGAGGTGCTGGTGACGTTCTTCCGGGAAGCGGTCCAGATACCCGAGCCCCAGCTGGACGTCCTGCGGTCGCTGCCCGCCTGGCAGGGCCGGGTGGCGGCGGCCCACACGATCGCCCGTGAACTGCGGGCGATCGAGTCCCACCGGTACGACCCCGCCGACATCGCCGCCGTTACCGTGCCCACGCTGGTCCTCGCCGGAGGCGAGAGCCCGGCCGGGGTGCGCGGCATCTGCGACGCGGTGGCCGGCGCCCTGCCCCACGGCCGGCTCGCGGTGCTGGAGGGGCAGCAGCACGTCGCCATGGACACCGCGCCCGAACTGTTCGGCCGACTCGTCGCGGAGTTCCTCGCACAGGAAGGGTGAGCACCGCGGCCGACGCCGCCAGGACGGCGGCAGTGGTGACAGCGGCGGACCGGGGAATGCGCCGCCGGTCTTTCGAAACGGAGGAACTGCGGGAGGACATGCAGAATCCGGTGTTCTCTTTCGTGTCGCGGGGTGAGCACCGAGAAATCAGGCCGGAAAGAGATGTATCCGGGTTTCGCGCGGTCCGTTCGGCCGAGTCTAGAAACCGTCACCGGCCCGTCAGCACCGTCACCGGATAACGACTTTCCGCTCGGGAGGGAAAGGAGAAACCTGGCCCGGAGGCGTCGCTCGGAGAGGGGAAACGGGCGCGTATCCGGGCCAGGAGCTACTTGCCGCGCCCGGCGCCTCGCATCAGGGGCGGTTCCGGCTCGCGGGGACGGGATCAGAGGCGCGCGAGCCTCGCCCAGACGGCCTTTCCGTCGGACAGGTCCTCCACTCCCCAGTGCCCGTCGGTGAGGGGACCGACGACCAGGCTCAGGCCGCGCCCGTGCTCGTCCAGCGCCTCCGGAGCGGTGCTCAGGGAAAAGCCCCGCCAGGGGTCGATGACGGCGATCCGGATCCCCTCCGGTTCGCGCTCCAGGCTGAGCAGGACGTCGCCGGCGGCGCGGGGCACCGCATGGCGCACAGCGTTGGTGACCAGTTCGCTCACCACAAGCTGGGCATCCTCGGCCAGGGAGGAGAGCCCCCACTCGTGCAGGCGTTCCGCCACCAGACAGCGGGCGACCGCGGGAAGTCCTTCGGCCCGGCGATCAGCCTGGAAAGGCAGAGCGCCTCGTCGTATCGCGACGCCTCTTGGGCATCGGCATCGGCGTATGACGTGCGGCTGACAACAGTCACCGGCATGATGGCCCTTCGGTCGTATTACGGGTCTGATGGGCTGCGCGTACTCGGCGACCGGCCAACACCGATATCCGGCGCTGTGACCGGATCGGGCGCACAGAGCGGAAAGCCGCCGGTCGGTGGGACGATCCCGGGCGCGCCGCCCCCAAACGCACTGGCACGCCCGGAATCGGGTCGGAACCTCTACCGCTTCGACGTGGCGCCACCAAGGTGTGACCGACGCTCTCCACACCGGATTCATACCTCAATATCGGCCACACTTTCCCAATCACCACGCCAGTATGTCCCGTGCCATCAAGCGTAGCGCCGAGGAAACTGATCTTCAACTACCGTCACAAAAAACTGGTAATCTTTCCACGCGAGTAGAACTACCGTACCGGTCGTATTCTCCCTGCACGCAGACTCGGAGGAAGGGGCGACCGCGCGAGACCTCACCGGGGAAATGGGCCGGCCGCACCCACGCGCGGTGCGAGGAGCGCTCCCGGCCATCGACGACACCCCCACGGGCGCGCACTCAGTGCGCCGTTGCTATACCTCGGTAGCACACCCCACTGAAACTGCATGACAGGAGTAGATCTACCTGGGAGCGCGAGTTTAGGCTCGCGACGGGCAACAATCAACTTCTGTAGCGAAGTGGAATGGGAACTTTCGATCCCAGTAAGCCCCGGCGGAACTCTCGGAGCATCGGAGAAGGAGATCCTTTGACGGAGCCGAGGCAGCGAGGTCGCTCTCCCGCCGACCTGGTACGCAGCGCCTCCCGGGTGCAGCGCGCGCCAGAGCGCCGTCTCACGCCGCGGAAGCGCAGCCGTGGCTGAACACCACCGGCCGCGGTCGTTCGCCGCCACCCTCGACAACCTTTGTAGGAACCCTGTAGGGCGTCGGAGCGGCTTCACCAATACCGAGCTGGCGCGGGACATCGGTGAACTCGGCGGCGACATCACCGACGGCTACATCTCCCAACTGCGCAAGGGGCAGCGCGACAATCCCACCCTGCAGACCGTGGAGGATCTGGCCGCCGCGCTCGACGTGTGCCCCGCTGTGTTCATCGGCGGGCGGAGAGATCGGAGAGGAGACGAGCGGCCGCGCCTGTCCTTTCCGGCCAAGCTCCGGCGCCTGTTCAGGGTGGTCTATCCCCCGGGCCGGGGCCCTTACACCCCGGAAGAGGTAGCCAAGACGATCAGCGAGAACGGCCAGTTCGGGTCGATCTCGTCCAGCTATATCCGGGAACTGCTCAATCCACCGCCGGCGGAACCGCCCAATCCACGCCTCAAGCACCTTCTGGGGCTGGCCGGCCATTTCCGCCTGACAGAAGACAGCGGCCCGCAGGCGGCCTACTTCCTCGACGACGAGCTGGCCGGCACGGTCGACACCGAACTCGACGAGTTCGCCGCTCGCAGGGACGCCGGGATCGTCGACTTCGTCGCCAGGATGGTCGAGGAGACATCGGCGTGGAGCCCCGAGATGCGCCGCCAGACCCTGGAGGCCGTCATCCAGGCCGTGGAGTCGGCCGACGCCAGTTGGATCCTCCCCTTCCGCCGTTCGGCCCCGCCGCCAAGCCAGGAGGGGGACAATATCTCCTAGCCGACGGCGCCCGCACCGGAGCGGCGGGCTGTATGGACACGGCCGAACCGGCCCGCCCGGGCGCCGGGCTCGCCCCGAGCGGTGATCGGACGCGCCATTCGAACGAATCGCGCGGGGCGCGGAACAGGGGCGTCCACCGCTTCGCCGCGATTCTACTGACATAGAAAAACCAGCAAGAGTTCGCCACTATGGTTGAACACCGCGCCCCTGTGAACCTAAACTCCCATGTGCCAGCACTGTCTACTAAAAGAGAGCAGAGCTAACGCTTTCTACGCTGGGAGTAGAAATTGCCCTCTCCGGTCCCACTATGCCGGACCACCGCTGCTCCCCCGCGACCGGGTGCCGAGGAGCGGAGGGAGCAACTCACGCCTCTCTTCGTGGACGCTCGACGCTGGCCCCTTCCCCGCTCACCTGCGCCCGCGCAGGCATTGCGCGCTGCGCGGGAACACCGGCGACGGGCATCCCGGCAAACACCCGGGCAACGAGGAACGCGTTCCGGGCCGCGGCCACTCGCGAAGGGCAGCGCTTGGACGGCAGTAGTGACCACGAAACCCTGGAGGGTCCATGACCGAGCCGATGACCATCCCCAATTCGGCCTCCGCCACGCTGGACTGGCTGCTAACCGATCTTGTGGCCCGTGTGGCGGGCGCACGCGAGGCGATCCTCCTGGCACAGGACGGCCTGCTCCTGGCGGCCTCCCTCGGGATCGACCGCGATCGCGCGGAGCGCCTCGCCGCGATCGTCTCGGGCTTCTCCAGCCTGACGCGGGGCGCGCGCGACCAGCTGGGCGCCAATGAGGTTCGCCAGACCGTCGTGGAAATGGACGGCGCTTTCCTCTTCACCCTGCCCGCGGGGGACAGCGCGCACTTCTGCCTTGTGGCCGAGACAAGCTGCGACATCGGCGTAGTCGCCTACGAGACGAACCGACTGGTGCGCCAGGTCGGCCCCCATCTTTGGGCCCTGCCCCGGGGATGGCGATCGCACCCGGCCGAAAGCGGCCTCGACGAAGAGATGTGACCGGAACAGCGGGCGGCGCCCCACCGGTCCGCGACGCGTGCCGCTCACCCGGGAGCTGTGGCCGGCTGAACGCGGCGGGCCCGGTCCACCACCGCTTTTCCGGGCGGCCCCCGGACCGGCCGGGCGTGCTCTCGCACTTCACCGGCCGGAACCGCCTCCTTCGCCGTTTCGCTATTTCCGGATCCTGGGATTCTCCGTTGTCTCTCCACGGAGCGGACGGAAACCGCCAATAGGGGCGACCTCCCCTTAAGGGTTCGGAAGGTCTTGAGACCGTTCGTGTAACGAGTCCTTATTTCCGCTGCGGAACGCACGTGGCTTTTGGTCGCAGCTCGGCACCGATTCGATCCCACCGGCAAAGTCGACCGCGGAAGCGAACTCTACACCCGACTCTGTAGTGTATGGTGTCGTCACATACATACGGGTAGAGGGGCCGGGAGCAAAGTAAAGTCCGGGAACGGTTTCTCACCCGCCGAACAGGAAACACAGACACCTTTGGCACCGAGCGGTCGTCCGCGGGCCGGGAGCGGCGCGCCAGGGCGATCTGCACACCAGAGTGCAGGTGATGGTACTGCGTGTCACCACGGAGGGAAAAATCGCCACCGAGTGCCGGCAGCCGACATTCGCTGCCATCCTTGACGGTCTGTGCCGCGCCCCCGCCGGACACCGGAACCGCTACACCAACACCGAACTCGCCCAGATCATCAATGATCTCGGGGGCGACATCACCGACGGCTACATCTCCCATCTCCGCAAGGGTCACCGGGACAACCCCACGCTGCAGACAGTCGAGTACCTGGCCACCGCGCTCGATGTGTCCCCCGCGGCCTTTATCGAAGGGCGGCGGGAGCGAAAGAGCGGCGAGCGGCCGCGCGCGTCCTTCTCCGCCAAGCTGGGCCGCCTGTTCGCGGTCGTCTACCCGACCGGCCGCAAGCCCTACACACCCGAAGAAGTAGCGAGCTCGATCAGCCGGGACAACCGGTTCGGCTCCATCTCCCCCAGCTACATCCGGGAGCTGCTCGCCCCTCCCTCGGCTTCCCTGCCCAATCCGCGGCTGAAGCACATCCTCGGACTGGCCGAGTACTTCAAACTCGCCGGCGACTCCCCGCGGGGAGCGTACTTCCTCGACGACGAACTGGCCGAAACGGTCGACGACGAACTCGCCGATTTCGTCGCCCTCAGAAACGCCGGAGTCCTCGACTTCGTCCACATGGTGTCCGAAGAGAAATCGGACTGGTCCCTCCGAATGCGGCGGCAGGCGGTGGAATTCATTACCCACGCCCTGGAAACAGCCGACACCGATTGGAACTTCTCGTTCCGGCAGATGTTCCCCGACAGGGGAACGGGCGAGGAAGAGAACAGCACCGGCCGCAGACATACCGAAGCGTCGCCGCACTAGCGTCGGCCTTCCCTCCGTAATCGGCTTACCCGCGCCGATGGCGCACCCCTTCGGCCTCGCGCCAGGGGCCGGCGGCCCACCCCGCCATCCGGCGGCACGGCCGACGGCACGGGCTCTGCGAACGCCATTAACTACGAATTCCCGTCCGCGGCTCCGGCATTGCGGCCGCCCTCGGCGGGTTAGAAGCACGCACATACGGTGTGGTAGGAATAGGGGCGTGAATTCTCAGACCCCCGGCAGCCTGCTCGCGGTAAGTGATCTGCACATCAGCTACGCTGAGAACAGAAAAATCCTCAACGAGATCCAACCCGACTCGGAGAGTGATTGGCTGATAATCGCCGGTGATATCGGAGAGCTGGTCGCCGATATCAAATTGGCTCTGGAGCTACTGAGCAAACGGTTCGCAAAGGTGATCTGGGTTCCCGGAAATCACGAATTGTGGACGCACGGGAGCGATCCCGTCCGGCTCCGCGGAGAGGGACGCTACCGGCACCTGGTGGAGCTATGCAGGTCCCTCGGAGTCGTGACGCCCGAAGACCCCTATCCGTTGTGGGCGGGCGAGAACGGAGACGTCGCCATCGCCCCCCTGTTCGTACTGTACGACTACTCGTTCCTGCCGCCCGGGACCCGGACGAAAGAGGCGGCTCTGGAGCGTGCGTACGAGTCCGGTGTGGTGTGCGCCGACGAGTTCATGCTGCACCCGGACCCCTACCCCACCCGCGACGCCTGGTGCGCGGCGCGGGTCGAGTACACCGAGAACCGGCTCGCCTCACTTGCGGGAACGCCGGTGGTCCTGGTCAACCACTGGCCCACCATCCGCGAGGTCACCCGGCCGCTGTACTACCCCGAGTTCGCCCAGTGGTGCGGCACCGAACACACGGCCGACTGGCATCGGCGCTTCGCGGCGACCGCCGTGGTCTACGGCCACCTGCATATCCCCCGCACCACCTGGCATAACGGGGTCCGCTTCGAAGAGGTGTCCCTGGGCTATCCGCGCGAGTGGCAGCGCCGCCCGTCGCGAGGCCCCTTGCTGCGCCGGATCCTCCCGGAATCCCGGCCCGCCTGAGGGCAGGCGCCGCTCGCCGCTGCGGCGGAGGCCACTCCCGAGCCGACCCCGCCACTCTTCAGAAGCGCACCGGATTGCCGGAGTCCCACGTGGCCCCCATGCTCATGCACACGGGGAAGAACGCGCTCCACGCGTGCCCCCGCCAGCTCGTGTACGTCTCGCGCTGCATGCAGACCGGAAGGGCACGCTCGATCTCCGCCCACCCCTCCTCGATCATCTCCTGGTCCATGGTCGCGGCGCCGATCTCGGACTTGAGGACACCGATCTCGTACAGGGCGTACCCCTCGTGGTTGGCATCACCGATCCGGCGAGCGTGCTCAAGGCTCTGCTCGAAGCATGCCAGGGCCTCACTCGTGCGGCCGAGCCCTTGGTAGGCGCGGCCGAGGTTGGCGAGGCCGGTCAGTTCGGCCACCCGGTCGCCGAGCTCACGCGCGGCGCTCAGCTGGCGCTCTTGTACCGAGATGGCCTCTTCGTAGAGTTCCAGTTCCGTCAGTGCGTCGGCCAGGTTGCACAGGGAGCGCTGCTCGCCCCGGTGGTCGCCGAGTCCGCGCCAGACGGCGAGCGCGGACTCAAGGCACGCCCGCATCTCGTCGTACCGCCGGTGCAGCCAGTGCGCGGCGGACAGGTTGTTGAGGGCCAGCGCCTCGCTTTCCGGATCACCGAGCCGGCGCGCGGCGCCGAGGGCGAGCTCATTGATGGTCTGCAGGTCCTGGGTTCGTGCCCGCGGGTAGAGGAACCACTGCAGCGGCTGGGTCAGCCATACCGCATAACGCGCGACGGAGTCCGTCTGGGTAACGGCGTGCGTAACAGTGGCCACCAGGTTCGCGTGTTCGGCCTCAAGCCACGCGTCGGCCTCTTTACGGGATTTGAACGGGAGCGACCGGTTGACGCCCTCGACGACCGAGCGCATCGGTACCGGCCGGGAGGGGTCGAGAAGGATGACCGCCTCCTGCGCGGTGACCAGGTAGTAGCGCACAAGGCGCTCCAGCGCCGCCTCTCGCTCGGCAGCGGGCTCCTCCTGCTGCGCCTGTTCGCGGGCGAACAGGCGCAGCAGGTCGTGCATCTGGTAGCGCCCCGGGGCGGGACTGCGCAGCAGGTGCGCATCGACCAACCGCTCAAGGGCGTCCTCGGCCCGCGTGGTGGTGAGATCGAAGAGCGCGGCCGCCACCGGGAGGCTCACGTCCGGCCCGGGCACCACCCCGAAGAGCCGGAACGCGCTCGCCGCGTGCTGGTCGATGGAACGCTGGCTGTGGCAGAAGCCTCGTAACTGGCGTGAAAGCTCGCGCGGACCGTCAGGTCGCCGACGCGCAGCTCGTCCAAGCGGTTCTGCGTATCGGCCAGCCGGTCGGTGAAGGAACGCAGGGTCCAGCCCGGGCGGGCGGCCAACCGGGCGCCGATGATCCGCAGTGCCAAGGGCAGTCCCCCGCACATCTGGATAAGCGCGTCCACCGCTTCCGGCTCGGCCTCGACCCGCTCCGCGCCGACCATCTGCTTCAGCAGAGCGGTCGCCTGGTCGTGGAACAGCACGCCCAGATACATGTGGGTCGCGCCCTCCAGCGTCGCGAGTATCTCGCGGCTGGTGATCAGCGCGGCGCATCCCTCCCCGGCCGGCAGGAGCGGGCGGACCTGTTCCACGTTTGCGGCATTGTCGAGCACGACGAGCAGGCGGCGGTCCGCGACCAGGGAGCGGAACATGGACGCGGCCTCGTCGACGTTGTCCGGCACGGCCGTCCGCTCCACACCGAGCGCGGTCAGGAAGCGGCACAGAACCTCGCCGGGCGCAACGGGGGAGAGCCCCTCCGTGACACCGTGCAGATCGACGTAGAGCTGGCCGTCGGGGAAACGGTCGGCGAGTCTGTGTGCGACATGGAGGGTCAGAGCCGACTTGCCCACCCCTCCGGTGCCGTGGATGGTCGAGATCGCCACGGCTTCCCGGTCGCCGTCGCCCAGGAGCTGCCGGAGCACGGCGATCTCGCTGTCCCTGCCGATGAAGGTGGTGTTGGCGTGCGGAAGCTGGCGGGGTTTCGCCTCAGATGACTGCGGTGCGGCGTTCGCGCGGCCGTCCGCCGGGGCCGATTTCGCGAGCAGCTCGGCGTCGGCGTTGAGGATCTGCCGCTCAAGCTCCTGCAGCGAAGGGCTCGGCTCGACGCCCAGTTCCTCGATCAGCACGTGTCGCAGGTCCCGATAGGCCGCCAGTGCGTCGTCGCGTCTGCCGGACCGGTGCAGCGCCAGCATGAGCTTGCCCCGCAGGCCCTCACGCAGCGGGTGCGCGGCCACCAGGGTCTCCAGCTCGCCCAGAACCGCCTCGTGCCGGCCGAGACGGAGCTGGGCCTCGATGCGGATCTCCTGCGCCTGCGCGCGGCATGCCTCCAGGCGCGCGGCCTCGGCCTCCACGGCCTGTGTGGGCGGCACGTCGGCGAAGGGAGCGCCGCTCCACAGTTCGAGCGCTTCACCGAGCTGGGTGGCGGCGGTCTCGGGCGAGCCCTGTTCGAGCTCGCGCCTGCCCTGCTCGACCTGACGCTCGAACTGGTGGGCGTCGACCTCGTCCGGCCGGACGACCAGGCGGTAGCCTGAGCCCGGTAACCGTGCGCGTGGGTCACCAGCACCTGGCCGGAGTCGTCACCCAGCGCCCGGCGCACCCGGGAGACGTAGTTCTGCAGGAGCTTGCTCGCGCTCTGTGGAGGCTCCCCCGACCACAGCTCTTCGATCAGCCGGTCGGGCGAGGTCACCTTGTTCGCGTCGCACAGGAGGACGGCCAGCAGCATCCGCCATTTCGCCGGCCCCAGCGGGATCTGCTGGTCGCCGTTCCACAGCTCAAGCTGCCCGAGTACCCGATACTTCACACGGCCCCCCGTCGTGGGCGCCACGACCGTTCACCTACCGACCGGATAAACACGGTCATACAGTACCGGCGGACACCGGGCTTTCGAGGCGGATCGGGCTCAATCGCAGCGCGACCCGGGCGCCCGGCTGCGTCGGCCGTCGACCTGGGGCTGAGGAGGCCCGACCTCAGGCCCCAGGTGCACCGGCAGGCGAACCGCGGCGGCTGGTGTGCCGATCCTCGGTTCCGCTGCCGTGTCTGCGGTCAACCGCTCGGCACGGCACGCCCTGCAACCGTACGGACGGGATGCCGGTCGGCCGACGGGCGTGAGCGCGCGGACCGGGCCTCCCGACCGGTAACCGTGTCCTTCCGCTAAGGGTCAGTCACCGATCTGGTCACTCTTGATCGCCGAAGCGAAGATCTGCCACTGCTGGCAACTGAACTCAAGGGCGGGACTGTCCGGGTGCTTGCTGTCCTGGATGTAGACACGGTGTTCCACGTTAGCAATTTCCACACAGTTTCCCCCGTTCCCCATACTGTAAGTACTCTTTCGCCACGGAAGATCAGTCATACCCATTGTTTATATCTTTCTGTATGCTGTATATGAGGGCATGGGAATCATCCTTGGGAAGCGCCTTTGCCTGGAACAGGTTGAACGCCAACTTGTGTTGACGGACCTGATCGGCGCTGTTGGTCATCTGACCGTTGATGAACGTCTCCCCGTAGAGGACATCCGGCCCCTCCTGGAAACCCATAATCCGGAATGGGGTCATGCCGCCGGGGTGCTCACGGGTGCTGAACGGGATCACCTGAAGATGCACCCTCGGCATGCTGGACATCTCCAGCAGGTATCCGAGCTGCTCACTCATGATCTTGTCGCCGCCGATACGGCGCCGGAGCACTCCCTCATCGAGCGTGACCACCATCTGGGGCGGTTCATGGCCGCTGAGTATGCGCTGCCGGTCGGTTCGGGCGGCGACGAGTTGCTCGATCTGCAGCTCGGAGTCCATTGGCCGGGCGCTGGTAAGGATCGCGCGCGCGTAGGCCTCCGTCTGCAGCAGGCCCGGAACGGCCACGCTCTCGAACTCGTGGATGGAGGAGGCTTCCCGCTCGAGTTCGACGATCTGCTGGAACCAGTCGGGGTGAGCGGACTGGGTCAGCAGCGGCCAAAGCTTGACCAGCGCGCCATCCGCATGAAGCAACTGGTCGGCCTGCTGGGTGAAGGAGCGCGAGGGCATCCGCTTGGCATTCTCGATATGCCCGATCATCGCGGCGGTGTAGTGCATCTGCTCGCCCAGCTCCTCCTGGGTGAGTCCCGCCGCGTGCCGGTATCGGCGCACCTCGCTACCGAAATAAGACAATAAAGATGAGATGCTCTTGCTGTTGAAGGCGACCGGCATCTCGTATTCCCTTTCTTCCATGGCCGATGGCCAACCACGAGAACGCAACCAGGCCACTCTCCCTCCTGGCCCGAGCGCGGCCCAGGCGATGGGAATCCGCGGCCATGACCGTGCCGACGTGCCGAAGTTCAGAGGGATCCGGCTGACCTGCCCCCAGGCGTAGGTCTCCGGATCGGTGACAGCGTGCAGAGCCGCCTCGATACAACTACGTGCGACATCCTCGGAGGCGCAGGTACCGCATGGCCCTTGGCGGTGCGCACCGTCAGAGAACTCGTGTATCTCCCACCAGAAGGCGGTTCCGTGCTTCATGGCAGGTGCGTTTTCATCCGCCTCGCTTGCGTCGTTCATCAGGACTCCTCGGCGTACCGCCTCGGTGTTGGCGACACACTCAACTGTCCTCGAAGCGGGAAGAGTGGCGGTATACCGGCGGTAAAGCAGCCCCAGCCCGGCCGTGCAATAGTCGAGTTTCCAGCTCAGAAGGCTTCTTCGAGGTACACAGGCCCGGCGTTCGCAGGCAGTGGGAAAGAGACGGTGGCCGCCCGGTCCCGCCTCCGGCCGGTACGGCGGGCCTGTGCTATACCGCCGGGCGGCCAGCGGCGCGGCCGCGTTCGGCTGCGCCCGCGGCCCCGCCTGAGGACGAGGAAGAGACGCCGGACGGACGCCGACCGGGGGACTTCGGGGCCTACAGAAGGGAAGTAGGGAACAGCAGGGAAGGGCGGGCGCAGCGACCGTCGGCACCGGATATCGAACCGGAACACGGCGGCCCGCCGAATACGGACGGCGGAATGTATCCCGGTCGTCGTCCGGATCGCCGGTCAGGAGCGCGGCGGATGGGGGGACCGGGCCGGCGGCCGTGAGGCGCGGCGGCCGGCCGCGACTGTGCGGCAGGTCAGCGCATCCCGGCTCCACCTGCGCTTTCGGTTCCAGGAACACCTTCCGGTACCTGCTGAGTACCAGAAGTGAGAGCACCGTCGATCCACGCGTTCTGGCTAGCTCGCGAACAGGTCATCCTATGACACGGTCAATGAGGCGATCCAGTTCGACGCCATTTCAGAATATTCCGAATACAAACGCGCCTTGCAGTCGCTGTGAGAGAGTCATAACTTATGGGGGCGATTAGGCACACCGACTACCGGATTCGCCGATGGACATACCGCAGTCCCGCCGGCGGCACCGATCTGCTCACTGGCCTCGGCCAGTACGTTCCCCCAAAGGCTCAGGAGGCCGCCTCATGGAAGTAGACCAAGCGTTCGACGACGGCATTCTACGTATCAGCCGGACCGTCGATCCCCCTGGACTCTGTCTCGAAGGGGAGCTCGACGCGACGAGACACTCCGTTCTCACCGGCGCACTGGCCTCGGTGAGGGACACTGGCGATGATGTCCATCTCGACCTCGGTCGGTTGGACTTCATCGATCTAGGCACACTCAACCTGCTGACAAGCTGGGCGACACGCAGCGGCAACGAGGCCCGGCTCGTCTTGGACAGCCTCTCGTCCGAGGTGCAGAACCTCATCGAGATGGTCGGCTGGGAGCGGCTGCCCGGTCTCGTAGACGGCCAGAAGGGGGTCTCATGACGGAAACGAGCGGGCTCGCCGCCGAATGGGCGATGGCCGGCGAACGGGCGCTCTCCCACAACGCGCTCCTGTACAAGGACACCGAAGAGTTCCTCTCCGTGGCCGTTCCCTTCGTGCGAGCGGGGCTCGAGGCCGGCGACGCCGTGGCCGTCTACCTCACCGAAGCCAGTCTTGAGACGATGCGCGAAGCCCTCGGCTCCGATGCCTCGTCGGTGCAGTTCGCGGACAGCGCCAACGCCTACACGCACCCGGTCCGGACACTCTCGGCCAGCGTGGCCTTCATCAACGCGCTGGCCCCCCGCCGCATGCGGGTCGTCGCCGGCGAGATCCTGGAGAGCAACCCCCGCCGCAGCTGGCCGGAATGGTTCCGTTTCGAATGGTTCTGCAACACGGCCGTCAAGGACGCCCGGCTCACGACGCTCTGCTGCTACAACCGGTCGTTCCTCCCTCCTGAGGCCGTCGAGTACGCTCGCCAGACCCATCCCGCGACACTCACCGGCAACGAGCGCACGGAGAACCCGGGGGTCACCGGTACCGGCTCAGTGAGCACCGCGTTCGGTCGCCAGCCGCTCCCCTCCTCGCCGCAGACGGCCGCGTCGATGCACGTCGACCCCGCCGACCTGCACACGGTGCGGAACTTCATCGCCGACCAGGCGCGGCGCTACGGTATGGCACCGGGGCCGCTGCAGGACCTGCTCGTCGCGGTGACCGAGGTGGTCACCAACGCCATCCGCCACGGGACATCGCCGATCACGCTACGTTCGTGGTCCGGCGAGAGTGATCTGTTCTGCGAGATCGTCGACTCCGGCGACTGGCGGCCCGACGACTTCATCGGATGGATGCCGCCGCAGTCCGCCTCCGAACCCGGATTCGGGCTGTGGGGAGTCCGGATGCTGTGCGACATCGTGGAGGTGCGCTCCGCAGCGGAGGGCACCAAGGTACTGCTGCGGCACCCGCTCTGACCGGTATCGGGTGACGCGTTTGGGGCGGGGGAAAGGTCTCCGCCCCAGACGCGTTCACGTTGCTCGGGCACGTGGCCCGCGCCCGGGGTACGGAATCGCCAAGGCCGCGTCTGAGCCACGACCGCTCCCCCGCATCGGAGTCTGCACCCCCGGGAGGACGGACGGCCGCCTCAGGGCTGCGTCACCCGCCCGAGGTGGTGGGCTCCAGGACGCGGCGCAACTCGGCGCTGTCGTAGTAGACAGCAAGATTCTTCACCTGGCCATCGGCCATGTGGAAGTAGTGCGCGAACCGCACGACGCCGTCGACACCGCTTCGGGCACCGCGCAGGTGATAGGTCCCGAAGGCCACCACCCGGTCCCCAGACTCCACGAAATCCTCCGGGTTGCGGTACTCGCTGCTGAAGAGCCGCTGGGCAAGGTTGAGAAGCGCACGGACCTCCTCGCGCCCCTTCGCGTTACCGATGCCGTAGTCGGCCAACCCGTCCGGGTATATCCACTCGACGTCGGGGGCCATGACCGCGAGGACCGCGTCCATGTTGTTGTCGTTGGCATCGGCGTAGAGCTTTCGAAGGATCTCGACGTTGGTCGTCATACCGCCTCTTCCTACCTTTGATGCTTGTTCGAACGGGTTCTGCCCCCGAAGGCTCCGCAGATTACCAAGTGACCAGGGCCCCCGATAGACTTAGCCGGTTTTGCGGCAATTACACCCTAACTTGCAAAACACCACAAACGTGCATCTTAACGCCAATTGTCTGATTTAGCCGGAAGGCGGGCCTTCTGCGGTGGTCCGATGGAGTCCCCCGAACCCGGATACCTCTGGCCGCACCCGCTCGGCGGTAAGTACGTCCGGCCTCAACGGCGCCACCTCTTCCGTGGAGTAGGGGGCGGTAGGGGTTGGGCCCCGACCATTATGAGACGACAATTTGGGGCCTGCTGATTCTGGTCGATCATGTAGTGAATGCACGCAGGAGGTAAGGAATGGGGAGCAACGTCCGTGCTGTGGTCCTCGGAGGCGGCATAGCGGGGTTGCTCACCGCCCGGGTGCTGTCCGACGCCTACGAGCGGGTGACGATCGTCGAGCGCGACCCGCTGCCGAGAACTATCGGGAGCAGGCGCGGCGTTCCTCAGGATCGGCACGTCCACAGCCTGCTTCCCGGCGGGGCGCAGATTCTCGAAAGGTTGCTCCCCGGTCTGCTCGACGAGATCGAGGCCGGAGGTGCTCCGGTCGTGCACGACTATTCGGAGTTCTACTTCTCGCCGGCCGGCCGTCTGCTGTCCCGCGACGCCCAGCCGGGCGTGCCCTTCTACCTGTTCAGCCGCCCCTACCTGGAGCACCACATCCGGGCCCGGGTACGGGCACTGCCCAACATCGAAATTCTCGACCAGTGCGACGTCGTCGACCTCACCAGCACCGAGGCCAACGACCGGATCACCGGCGCCCGCGTCCAGCACCGCACCGAAGGCAGCGAAGAGGAGACCCTCGAAGCCGACCTCGTCGTCGACGCCATGGGACGCGGCGCACGCACCCCCGCATGGCTGGCAGAACTCGGCTACGAGCGCCCACACGAGGAAGAGCTGGTAATCAGAGTCGAATATGCCAGTCAACTCCTCCGGCTGCAGCCTGGAGCCATACCGGAGAAGTCCGTCGTTGTCGGGGCACGGCCCGGGCGTCCCGCCGGCGGGGGCCTGATCCTGCAGGAGAACGACACGTGGCTGTTCACCGTGAGTGGGCGCGTCGGTCAGCGCCCGCCCACAGACTTCGAGGCCAGGCTCGACTACATCCGTGGCTTCATGCCGGCGCGCGCCGTATCGGCGATCCGGGACGCCGAGCCAATCAGCGAGGTGGCGACCTTCCGCTTTCCGGCCAACCGGTGGCGCCACTACGAACGGCTCCGTCACTTCCCCCAAGGGCTGCTTGTCGTCGGTGACGCGCTGTGCAGCTTCAACCCCATCTACGGCCAGGGAATGTCGGTGGCCGCATTGCAGGCGGCGGCGCTGCGCGACTGTCTGCGCCACGACAAGCGCGACCTGCCGCGGCGCTTCTTCCGCTCCGCTACCACTCCGATCAATCTGGTGTGGCAGCTCGCGGCGGGCGCCGACCTGGCGATGCCGGAGGTCGAGGGGCCGCGGCCGCTATCGATGCGGATCCGCACCGCCTATCTCGGACGGCTACAGGCCGAAGCCGAACATGACCCGATCCTGGCCGCCCGGTTCATGCGCGTCGCCTTCCTGGTCGACCCGCCCGGACGGCTGTTTCGCCCCGCCACCGCGCTGCGCATCATGACCGGCAAATGGCGTCGCCCGGCCGTACCCGCTCCTGCGGGCGACAAACCCGACCCGAGCCTACAGAAATGACCCGGGCACCAATACCGATTTCTCCCGTGGAAGGTCTCCGCCTCCATTTCCGGCGGCTCCGCTGTCGGCCCGAAGTGAATCGGGACCGGTTCCGCTCCGCTCCGGTTCCGCATATCGCGAAAGAGCGCGCAAAAAACAGGTCGGTAGGGGTTGGAACAACCGGCGCTTTGCCGCGATAATTCGGGGTCTGTCGGTTCCCGTCGGTCATGTAATGAATCACGCAGGAGGTATGAAATGGGGAGCAACGACCACGCTGTGGTCCTCGGAGGCGGCATGGCGGGGTTGCTCACCGCCCGGGTGCTGGCCGACACCTACGAGCGGGTGACGCTCGTCGAGCGCGACCCGCTGCCGACCGCCGTGGACCACCGGCGCGGCGCACCCCAGGACCAGCACCTCCACGGGTTGCTCCCCGGCGGGGCGCAGGTGGTGGAGGACCTCTTCCCCGGACTGCTCGACGAGATCGAGGCCGGTGGCGCCCCGGTCATGACCGACTACTCCGAACTCAAGTTCTCGCCCGCCGGCCATCTGCTGTCCCGCGACGCCAAGCCCGACATCCCCCTGTACCTGTCCAGCCGCCCCTACCTGGAGCACCACATCCGGGCCCGGGTACGGGCACTGCCCAACATCGAAATTCTCGACCAGTGCGACGTCGTCGACCTCACCAGCACCGAGGCCAACGACCGGATCACCGGCGCCCGCGTCCAGCACCGCACCGAAGGCAGCGAAGAGGAGACCCTCGAAGCCGACCTCGTCGTCGACGCCATGGGACGCGGCGCACGCACCCCCGCATGGCTGGCAGAACTCGGCTACAACCGCCCGGAGGAGGAAGAGCTCGTCGTCCACCTCTCGTACTCCAGCCGGCTTCTTCGGTTGCCGCCGGACAGCTTGTCGGAGAAGCTGATCGTCATCGGCCCCCAGCCCGGACGTCCCACCGGCGGAGGCCTGATCCTGCAGGAGGACGGCTCGTGGCTGCTGAGCCTGGTCGCGTGTGTCGGTGTCCGCCCGCCCACCGAGTTCGAGGCCATGCTCGACTTCGCCGCGGAGTTCATGCCGGCCCACGTGATCTCGGCGCTGCGCAATGCCGAGTCGGTCGGCGAGGTCTCGACCTTCAAGTTCCCGGCCAACCGGTGGCGCCACTACGAACGGCTCCGCGACTTCCCCCAGGGACTGCTCGCCATCGGTGACGCGTTCTGCAGCTTCAACCCCATCTACGGTCAGGGGATGTCCGCCGCGGCCCTCCAGACGGCGGCGCTGCGCGACTGCCTGAAGCAGGGCACACACGACCTGCCGCGCCGCTTCTTCCGCTCCGCGGCCACCCCGATGAACCTGGTATGGCAGCTCGCGGCGGGCGCCGACCTGGCGCTGCCCGAGGTCGAGGGGCCGCGGCCGCTACCGGTGCGGATCCTCAACTCCTACGTCGGCCGGCTACAGGCCGAATCCGAGCACGACCCGGTCCTCGCGGGACAGTTCATCCGCGTCGCCTTCCTGGTCGACCCGCCCGCGCGGCTACTCCGCCCCGCCACCGTGCTGCGCGTCATGACCGGCAAATGGCGCCGCCCGGCTCCCGCCTCCGCCGCGGAGGACTCGAGTCTCCAGGCGTGAGGGCCGCGGGTACCGGACAGTAGACGTTGGACACTTCGCGGCGAGAAGGCGTGGGGGAGGAACGTGGCGGAAAGCCCGTCTGGCAGCGCTCTGTGGCTCCGCTCGTTTCACCCCTCCCCCGACGCCGAAACGCGGTTGATCTGCCTTCCGCACGCGGTCGGGTCGGCGAGCTCGTTCTTCTGGCTTTCCCATGCCCTGTCCCCCGAGATCGAAGTGCTTTCCGTCCAGTACCCGGGCCGGCAGGACCGGCACCGCGAGCACCCCATCGGTGACATCCACGAACTTGCGGACCGGGTACTCGGGGCTCTTGAAGGCTCCCTCGACCGGCCGTTCGCCTTTTTCGGCCACAGTATGGGCGCCCTCATCGCCTTCGAGACGGCGCTACGGCTCGCGCAGCGAGCCGGCCGGAGACCGCTGCGGCTGTTCGCCTCCAGCCGCAGCGCGCCGTCGCGGCGCGGGGGCGAGGTTCTCGACTTCGACGACGATGCGAGCCTGATAGCCAGGCTGCGCAAGCTGGGCGGCACGAACGAGCAGTTCCTTGCGGATCCGGAGCTGCTGGCGACCGTTCTCCCCGTGGCGCGCGCCGACTACCGGGCGGTCGAGACCTATGCCGGGGCCCCGACGCATCGGTGGACTGCCCGGTCACGGCACTGGTCGGCGACCGCGACCCGCAGACCACGATCGACGACGCCTCCGCGTGGGAGGGGCACACGGCGGCGGCGTTCGAGCTCCGTGTCCTCTCCGGTGGCCACTTCTTCCTTGACGCCCACCAGGCGGAGGTGGCCGATGTGATCGCGACCTCTCTCAAGGGGTAGCCCTTTGCCGGTTCACGCGTCGATGTCACCCAGCCAGTACCGCTGGCGCTGGAAGGCGTAGGTGGGCAGGTCCACCCGGCTCGCTCCGGTCCCGGCGAACACCGCGTTCCAGTCCGGTGAGAGGCCCCGGGTATGGGCCTCACACAGTGAGGCCAGGAACCGGTGCAGGCCGTCCTCACCGCGGCCGAACGACCGGAGCACCACCGCGCCCGAGTCGGCGGCATCGACGCTCTTCTCGAGATCCGGGGTCGAGTCATGGTGCGCGCCGAGCTCGATGAGGAATCCGCAGCCTTTCCGGACCAGGGCGCGCGCGGCCTCTCCGAGTCCGCCGGGGCTCCGGTCGTCGCGGCACCAGTAACGGGCACCGATCCCTTCGGTGGCCAACCAGTCGCCCTCTGCCGTGCAGAAGTAGGGCACATCGGCACCGCGCGCGGAAACGCCGATCTGCGCATCCGGTGCCCGCTCCTCAGCGTCCTTCGCACGCCGTTCGGCGGAACCGACCGCCATCCGGCCGCGCAGTGCCACGACCTGAGCCGACTCCTCCAATGACAGTGCTCCCGCGATGTGCAGGGCCGAGATCTCGCCCTCGCCCTCCCCCATGACGGCGGTGGGCCGCACCCCTTGGGACCGCCACAGCTCGGCCAACGCCACCATTCCGGCCCACGCGACCGGCTGCGCCACGTCCGCCCGCTCCGGCGGCGGCGCACCCGGCCGACCGCGCAGGACCTCGGACAGCGACCACTCCACATGCGGCTCCAGCGCCTCGGCGCACGCCGCCAACCGTTCGGCGAACGCCGCGGAGGAATCCGCCAGCTCCCGCCCCAGGCCGGCCCACTGCGCCCCCTGGCCGCCGGGGAACACGAACGCGGTCCCACCGCGGGTCTCCGCCGTGCCCTGGACCACGTTGGGGAGCGTACCGCCGGAGGCGAGCGCGGCCAGGCCGTCGAGGAACCCCGCACGGTCGCGCGCCAGCACCACGGCCCGGTGCCTGTGCCGGGACCGGGTGGTGGCCAGCGAGAAGCCGACATCGGCCGGTTCCAGTTCAGGGCGTTCGGATACGTGCGTGCGCAGCCGCGCGGCCTGCGCACGCAGGGCGCCTTCGCCCTCGGCCGACC
>NZ_LAJC01000065.1 GCF_000981225.1 Allosalinactinospora lopnorensis | reverse complement strand
CCCACCCCCGTCTGCGCCGGTTTGAGCACCGCCACGCGCTCGCCGCGCCCGGCCGCCACCGCGGCGATCGCCGCGGTGGCGACGGTCTTGCCGACCCCGGTGCCGGTTCCCGTGACGATGAGAACCCTCACGTCTGCTCCAGCGACGCCCGCGCCGCCGCGACCATCCCCTCGGCGATCCGGGCTACCTCGGCGTCGTCGCAGATGTAGGGCGGCATCGCGTACACCATGGTGCGGAACGGCCGCAACCACACCCCGGCCTCCAGGGCCGCCCTGGTCGCCGGGCGCATGTCCACCGGCCGGTCGAGCTCGATCACCCCGATCGCACCGAGCACCCGCACGTCGCGCACCCCGGGCAACTCCCGTGCGGGGGCCAGGCCGCCGCGCAGCCCGGACTCGACCCGGGCGACATCGGAACGCCAGTCCCCCTCCCGCAACAGCCCGACGGAGGCGGCGGCCACCGCGCAGGCCAGCGGGTTGCCCATGAACGTGGGGCCGTGCGCGAGCACCGGCACCTCCCCGCCGGCGATGCCCTCCGCCACCCGGCTCGTGCACAGCGCCGCCGCCAGGCTGAGGTATCCCCCGGTGAGCGCCTTGCCCAGGCACATCACGTCGGGGGCGACGCCGGCGTGCTCCGCGGCGAACAGCTCGCCGGTGCGGCCGAACCCGGTGGCGATCTCGTCGAAGACCAGCAGCACGTCGTGCCGGTCGGTGATCTCGCGCAGCGCCCTCAGGTAGCCGGGATCGTGGAAACGCATCCCTCCGGCGCCCTGCACCACCGGCTCGACGATCACAGCGGCGACCTCGTCGGCGTGCGCCCCGACCAGCTCGTCGAGGTGGGCGATGTAGTCGGGGTCGGTCCCGGCGGCGCAGCCGGAGGGCGGCGCGTCGGCGAAGATCTGCCGGGGCAGGACGTCGCCCCACAGCGCGTGCATGCCGCCGTCGGGATCGCACACCGACATGGCGTGGAAGGTGTCCCCGTGGTACCCGCCGCGCCAGGTCAGCACCCGGCGCTTGCGCGGGCGGCCCCGCGAGCGCCAGTACTGCAGGCACATCTTGAGCGCCACCTCGACCGAGACCGAGCCGGAGTCGGCGAGGAACACGTGCCGCAGCGGTTCGGGGGTGAGCTCGACCAAGTCGGCGGCGATGCGTGCCGCGGGCTCGTGGGTCAGGCCGCCGAACATGACATGGCCGAACCGGTCGAGCTGGGAGCGGACGGCGGCGTCGAGGACCGGGTGGGCATAGCCGTGGATCGCCGACCACCAGGACGACATCGCGTCCACGGCCTCGTGCTCCGCTCCGTCGGCACCGGCCAGGCGCAGCCGGGTCCCGCGCGCCCCGGTGACCACATAGGGAGCCTCGGCCGGCGGGATGGCGGCGTAGGGGTGCCAGACGTGCTCGCGGTCCACCTCGCGCACCCAGGCCGCGGGGGCGGAACCGCCCGGTTGCGCCCCTTCCGTTCCGGAGCCTCTGGTCGCCCATAGCGTCATAGCACTTCATGGTGCCAATTCGGGAGGCGGCCCCGTATGCGTCTTCCGCCAGAAAAGCGGGGCGGATCTTTGTGGCTTCCGGCTCGTGACGCCTTCGCCGCCGCTGTGTGAGAGTCGTCCCGGCTCCCCGGAACGGCACGCGGGCCCCTCCCCCCGGGCCCGCGGTGCCGCCGCCACGTCAACGGCGCCGTGGCGGCACCGCGGGGGCGCCTCGGGGGGAGGCCACCTCCCGGGGTGTCCCTCCCGAGCGGGGCCGCACGTCCGCGTGGAAGGTATGTCATGAAGACCTCGGATCCGTTCGGGTGGCTGGAGGCAGCGGCTCGGGAGAGGGCGGAGGCCGGCCTGACACGCCGAGTGCGGCCCCGATCCCCTGATGAGGACCTGCTCGACCTGGCCGGAAACGACTACCTCGGCCTCGCCCGGCACCCTGAGGTGGTCCGGGCGGCCGCCGACGCCGCACTGCGGTGGGGCGCGGGCTCCACCGGCTCCCGGCTGGTCACCGGTGACACCACACTCCACGGTGAGCTTGAGCGCGAACTCGCCTCCTTCTACGGCGCCGAGGCGGCACTGGTGTTCTCCTCCGGCTACGCCGCCAACCTCGGGATGGTCACGGCGCTCTCAGGCTCCGGCGCGCACCTGGTCTGCGACCGTCACAACCACGCCTCGCTGATCGACGCCACCCGGCTGGCCAAGGCCGCCGGCGCCCGCGTGTCCCTCTTCGACCACGCCGACCCCGCCGCCGCAAAGGACGCCCTGGCACGAGCGGCGGAGCCGCGGCGCCTCCTCGTCAGCGACACGGTGTTCTCGGTGGACGGGGACCTCACCGATGTGGCCGGGCTCTCCCGGCTCTGCCGGGGGAACAACGCTGCGCTGCTGCTCGACGACGCGCACGGTCTCGGCGTGGTCGGAAACGGCGGACGGGGCGCGCTGAGCGAGGCCGGCCTGCGCGGCGCCGGCGACATCACCGTCTCGGTGACGCTCTCCAAAGCGCTGGGCGCCCAAGGGGGAGCGGTACTCGGTCCGCGACGGGTCATCCGCCACCTGGTCGAGACCGCCAGATCCTTCATCTTCGACACGGGGCTGGCCCCGGCCGCGGCCGGGGCTGCGCTCGCGGCGCTGCGGCTCGTGCGGGATGAGCCGCAGCGCGCCGAACGTGTGCGCGCGGTCGCCCACCGGCTCGCCTCCGGGTTCACCGCACGCGGGCTGCGGGCCAGCGAACCGGACTCGGCCGTCGTCTCCGTACTGGCCCCCTCCCCCGATGACGCCGTTGCCTGGGCGGACCGGTGCCGCAGCAACGGGGTCCGGGTCGGCTGCTTCCGCCCGCCGTCCGTGCCCGACGGCCGCTCGCGGCTGCGCCTGACCGCCCGGGCGGACCTGAGCGACGCCGACATCGACCGCGTCCTGGATGTGATCCATACCACCCGCCCCGCCGCGGCCGGCTCCTTCTGACAAGAGGGGAAAGGCGGTCGTTTCGGGCCTCCGAAGGCTTCTTCCAATAGAGGTACCCTGACCGGTGGGCAGGCCGTCTTCACGGAGAGAGAGCGATCGAGAGGCAGACCGGGACCGTGCGCATACCAGACTTCAGCAGGCGGACACTGATTCTGGGCACCGCAGCCGCCACCCTCGTCATGGTCCTCCTCGTCGCCCTCGTCGTCCCTCCCACCCGCGACGGGGTTCTCGACGCGTGGTGCGACCTGACCGAGGCGGGGTGTCCGGGGCCGCGCGGCGCGGAGCCCGACGCCTCCGGCCGGCTGCTGCGAATGCCCCCGGAGGAGGCCGCCACGTGGGGCAACTACGTCGCGCTGGGCGACTCCTACGCCGCCGGCGACGGTGCGGGCGACTACATACCGGACACCGTCGGAGACGGCGGCTGCTGGCGCTCGTCCAACGCCTACCCGGAGAAGATCGTGGAGGAGAACGACTTCGCCGGAGAGCTGGGCTTCTTCGCCTGCAGCGGCAGGAAGGGCAGCGCCATGCTCGAGTCCCTCGGCTCCGGTGACGCCCAGGTCGAACAGGTCACCCGGTACACCTCCCTGGTCACCATCGGCGTCGGCGGCAACGATCTCGGGTTCAGTTCGGTCCTGCAGACCTGCATGGTCCGGGTTCCGCTCCTGGAGAGCAGCGCCTGCGTCGGCCAGGAGGACGACCTCTCCGAGCGCATGGACACCTTCGAGGAGACCTTCGAGGAGCTGCTGGCGGAGATCCGCGGCCGCGCGCCCGACGCCCGTATCATCGTGACCGGCTACCCGCGGCTGTTCCCCGTGGAACCCCAGAGCATGTACTACACGCTGACCACCAACGACCAGCTGTGGCTGAACGAGATGACCCAGCGGTTCAACAAGCAGCTCAAGGACACCGTGGCCGAGGCCGACGCGGACATCGTCGGCGACGACGAGACCGGGAGCGTGGAGTTCGTGGAGGTCTACACGGCGCTGAACGGCCACGAGATCAGCGCCGAGGAGGCCTGGATCAACGGTGTGGTCTGGCGCGACCTCAGGAACGGGGTCACGGTCGACCGCAGCACCTTCCACCCGAACGCCGACGGCCAGACGGCGGTCGGCGACCGGGTGCAGCAGCAGCTCGAGGACGGACCCGAGCGGCCCCTGTACGCGACCCGCGCACTCGTGGAGAGCGCGAACCCCGAGGTCCTCGCCTCCGAGTTCGAGTAGGCGCCGCCCGGCGGAACGGGTCTTCCCGGAGGGCGCCTTCGGCGGAACGGAGACCGCGGGCGCGAGGGGCCGCGACAGGCGCGGCCTCCGTTCTCTCACCGCCTCACAGGCGGCATCTCGGACGGAGCGGGGTTACGCCGCGCCCGCCCTGAGGTCGGCGAGGACGGCACCCAACTGGTCGAGTCCCCAGTTGAGATCCTCCTCGGAGACGACCAGGGGCGGCGACAGCCGGATCGTGGAGCCGTGCGTGTCCTTGACCAGTACGCCTCGCTCAGCGAGGCGTTCGCACAGGTCGCGTCCGGTCGCCAGGGAGGGGTCGACGTCGATTCCCGCCCACAGGCCGATGGTGCGCGCGGACAGGACGCCGCCACCCACGAACTCCTTGAGCCGGGTGCGCAGGATCTCCCCGAGGGTCCGAGCGTTCTCCAGGTAGGGCCCCTCGCGCAGCATCCGCACAACGGTGCGCCCCATGGCCCCCGCGAGGGCGTTCCCGCCGAAGGTGCTGCCGTGCTGTCCGGGTTTGATGACGCCCAGCACCTCCTCGTCGGCGACCATCGCCGATACGGGGAGGACGCCCCCGCCCAGCGCCTTGCCGAACAGGTAGGCGTCGGGTTCGACACCCGTGTGCTCGCACGCCACGACGGTGCCGGTGCGGCCGAGCCCCGACTGCACTTCGTCGGCGATGAGCAGCGCCCGCTCCCGGTCGCAGATCTCCCGGAGGCGCGGCAGGTAGTCCGGTTCGGGGACGATCACGCCCGCCTCGCCTTGGACGGGCTCGACGAGCACGGCGGCGGCGGTGGAGTCGACCGCGTCCTCGACGGCGTCGGCATCCCCGAAGGGGACGACCCGGAACCCGGGGGTATAGGGTCCAAAACCGCCGTAGGCGTCGGGGTCCTGAGAGAAGGAGATGATGGTGGTGGTCCGGCCGTGGAAGTTGCCGCCCGCCACGATGATGGTGGCGTCCCCGTCGGGGACCCCCTTGACCTCGTAGGCCCATCTCCGGGCGACCTTGATCGCGGTCTCGACCGCTTCGGCCCCGGTGTTCATCGGCAGCACCTGGTCCTTGCCGACCATGTCGGCGAGCGAGGTGACGAACGGCGCGAACTGGTCGTTGTAGAAGGCCCGGCTGGTGAGCGTCACGCGCTCCAGTTGGCGGTGCGCTGCCGCGAGCAGCTCGGGGTTCCGGTGGCCGAAATTGATCGCCGAGTAGCCGGCCAGGCAGTCGAGGTAGCGGCGCCCCTCGACGTCGGTGACCCAGGCTCCCTCCCCCTCGGCGATGACGACGGGAAGGGGGTTGTAGTTGTGCGCCGAGTGCGTCTCGGCCAGACCGATGTGGTCGGTGGTGGAGATGGCGGGAGCGGCGGGGTCTCCGCCTGTCTCGCGCCTGCCCAGACCGCGGGTGTCGCTCATCCAGTTGTCCTCCGATCACCTTTGATCGTTGTTCGATCTTTGGATACCCGGCTCGGATAACGCACAAAAGCGCCCGCGCCGGGGCCTCCAGAAGGAGAACAGATGCCGGCGGAAAGCACAAGCACCGGCATCGGGACCCCCGTCTCATTATCGGCCAACTGACCTGCAACGGAATCCCCTCCACCACCGGCACGCCGGACGCGGTGAGCCCCGCCCGCGCGGCCGCGCACCGCCCGCGCCCAGGCGTTTCCCCACCCCCGCCTCCACGTGATCTGGCCCATGTCTGCAAGATCGAACGTCGAGGGTAAACGGGAACGCATGCTTACTGTGGGAGCGGTATGATCGCGAAGTCAGGACCAGCGGTGGCCCCCGCCGTGTTCGCGCCGGACGAGCCCGCCGCTGACGAATTCACCCTCGCCGGACTCCTGGGAGCGGTGGCCAAGGCGGTCCCCGAGCGGACCGCGGTGATCGCGGGCGAGCGCCGGCTGAGCTACGCCGAACTCGACGCCCGCGTAACGCTTCTGGCACGCCACCTGCGCTCGTCCGGCATCAGGCCGGGCGAACACGTCGCCGTCCTCTCCTTCAACCGGACCGAATGGCTGGAGTCGGCGTTCGGGGTGCTGCGCGCCGGCGCCGTACCGGTGAACGTCAACTACCGCTATGTCGCGCGCGAGCTGCGGTACGTCCTCAGCGACGCCGACGCGGTCGCGCTGATCGCCGAGCGCTCCCTGACCGGCCGAATCGCCGAGATCCGCCCGGAGCTGCCGAGGCTCCGGCACGTCATCCTCCTCGACGACGGCCTGCCCGACACGCCTTTGCCGGGCGTCGGCTACGAGAGCGCGCTGGTCCAGGCCGGCGCCGAGTCCGCCCCCGAACTGCCGCGGAACAGCGGTGACGACCTGTACCTGCTCTACACCGGCGGAACGACCGGTGACCCCAAAGGGGTCATGTGGCGCCAGGAGGACATCTTCCGCGTCGCGCTGGAGGGCCGCCGCCCCGGGGTTCCGCGCGCCTCCTTCCCCGCCGACCTGGGCGAGCGGGCCCGCACCCGCTCCCCGCGGCGGATACTGGTGCTGGGTCCGCTGATGCACGCCGCGGGCCAGTGGAACGCCATGAGCATGCTCTTCAGCGGCAAGACGGTGGTGCTCAGCACCCGCCGCGCCTTCGACGCCGAGCACATCATCGCCCTGGCCGAGCGTGAGAAGGTCCATACGCTGCAACTGGTCGGGGACGCGATGGCGCGCCCGCTCGCCCAGCGGCTGCTCGCCACCCCCCAGCGGTGCCCCAGTCTGGGCACTGTCACCTCCGGCGGCACCCCGCTGACCCCTGCCGTTCGCGAACTGTGGCGCGCATGGCGGCCGGGAATCGCACTCAATGACAACTACGGGGGCACCGAGACCGGTGTGTGCGGCGCTTCCGGGGGCGGACGCGACGGCCGCGACACCCCCCGCTTCACCATGGGGGCCAGCGTGGCGGTACTGGACGAGGAGCTGCGCCCGCTGCCGCCGGGGTCGGACCGGATCGGGCGCATCGCCCGCACCGGCCGCATCCCGCTCGGCTACTACAACGATCCGGAGAAGACCGCGCGCACGTTCCCCCGCGACGCCGAAGGGCGGCGCTGGGCGATGTCGGGCGACTACGGGATGGTCGCCGAAGACGGTTCCGTCGAGCTGCTGGGCCGGGGGGCGGCGGTGATCAACACCGGCGGGGAGAAGGTCTATCCCGAAGAGGTCGAGTCGGTGCTCAGATCACATCCCGATATCGATGACACCATCGTCGTCCCCGCCCCGGACGACCGGCTCGGCCAGCAGGTCTCCGCCGTCGTGGCGCCCGCACCGGGCCACCGCCCCGACGACGAGCAGCTCCGGGACTACTGCCGGGTCAGGCTCGCCGGCTTCAAGGTTCCGCGCACGTTCCACGTTGTCGACCGGATCCGCCGCACGGCGGTCGGCAAGCAGGACTACCGGTGGGCCAAGGCGGTCGTCCGCCGCTCCTGCTGACACGAACGCGACCGAGTGGTTACAAGCGCGCGATATCCCGCGATGCGCGGACACGCCCCTGGCGCTATGGTCTGTCAGCATGGCCTCCCGTCTTCTCTCCCAGCGCTATCGGCTCGTCGAGCCGATAGGCCAAGGCGGCATCGGCACAGTGTGGCGCGCCGAGGACGAACTGCTGCACCGCCAAGTCGCGATCAAGGAAGTACGGGTCTCACGCGATCTCGACCACGACAAGCGCGAGGAGCTCCTGGCCCGCACCATGCGCGAGGCCCGCATCTGCGCCGGTCTGAGTACCCACCCCGGAATCGTCACCATCCATGACGTCCTGCGTGAGGACGGGCGTCCGTGGATCGTCATGGAACTGGTCGACGGCCGGGTACTGGACCGGGTGGTATGGGAGGACGGGCCGCTCTCGCCCCGGAGCACCGCCGAGATCGGCCGGCAGCTCTTCGCGGCGCTGACCGCCGCGCACCAGGGCGGGGTCCTGCACCGCGACATCAAACCCGGCAACGTGCTCGTGCTGCCCGACGGCCGGGCGATGCTCTCCGACTTCGGCATCGCGGTCTCCGACTCGGAGGACAAGATCACCCTCACCGGGAAGCTGCCCGGTTCGCCCGGATACATCGCCCCGGAACGCCTGCGCACCGGGGACATGACTCCGGCCGCCGATGTCTGGTCGCTGGGTGCCACCCTCTACTTCACGGTCGAGGGGCACGCCGCCTTCGAACGCACCTCCAACGCCGAACGGCTCACCGCCGCCCTGCAGGAGCTGCCCGATCCCGCGGTGCGCGCCGGCTCCCTCCGCCCGGTCATCTACGGAATGCTGCAGGCCGACCCCGAACACCGGCTCGGCGGTCCCGCGCTGGAGACGGCCCTGGCCAACGTCATCGCCGGCTCCGGCGCCGAGGATCCCACTCCCACCCAGCTCGACGTCGGGGCCGTTCCCACCGCGATGGCGACCGGCCCGAACGTCCCGCTTCCCCCCGGCCCGAAGACGGCGATGCGCGCTTCCCGTGTCGGGACACTGGGGCGGAAGGGGTGGGTCCGGATACTGATCTCGCTCGTCGCCGGCCTGACCACCCTCATCCTGGCCCCGCTGCTGGTGGAGTACCTGTCGAACGTGCTGATCGATGACGACGAACCCACGCATGCCCCCGCGGGCCAGACCAGCGGCCCGGCCGACCACGCCAATCCGGCGCGGACCGATCCCGGGCGGATCCCCGAGGGTTTCGTCGAATACGAGCACGACGGGTTCAGCATCGCGATCCCCGAGGCGTGGAGCGTCGAGGAGACCGGGGCAGAGACCGTGATCTCCTCCCGCGACCAGACGGACCACATCCGCATCGGAAATCTCGACCTCAACGGCGCCACACCCGTTGAGCACTTCGAGGTCCAGGAGCGGCACAGGTCCGAGGGACCGGGCTTCCGCGGCATCAAGCTGGAGGAGGTCGAGCATCCCGACGGCGACGCCGCCCAGTGGATGTACGAGACCGGCGAGAACGGCACGCCGATGATGCTCGTCGAGCTGCTCGTGCACTCCCCGGAGGGAGAGACCGCCGTGCTCGTCTTCGCCACCGGCCCCGAACGCTGAGAGGCCAGTTCCGAGACCCGGGACGTCGCACTGGACTCCCTGCACCGATCCGACTGACCGCCCGCCGTCCCCCGGCGGGGCCGCCCGGGTACGCCGGAACGCCCGTGGCCCCACCGCACCAGCCGCCCCTAGACTTGGCAGCGTCACGGCCTCGCTGGGCAGTCCCACCCGCAGCGTGACCTCCTCCCGCAGCTGACCTCCACAGACGAAATACGAGACATGGCTAAGACAGTCGGCACCCACCTCTTCAACGGCTTCCGCGGCGCTCTCATCGGCACCGCCGAAGTGGTCCCCGGCGTCAGCGGCGGCACGGTCGCCTGATCGTCGGCATCTACGAGACGCTCATCACCTCCGCCGGCCATGTGCTCAGCGGCCTGCGCATCGCGGCCGCGGACCTGCCGCGCGGCCACGGTGGCGCGCGCGCCGCCGCCGAGCTCCGCAAGGCGGATTGGGGCGCCATCTTCGCTGTGCTGGTCGGCATGGTCATCGCGGCGCTGATCGCCGCCAAACTCCTCGCCCCCGTGGTGGAGGAGGAGCAGCAGCGGGCCTACGCGTTCTTCTTCGGCCTGGTTCTGGCCTCCCTGTGGGTGCCCTACTCCGGCGCGGGCCGCACCTGGAAAGGTGGGCACTACCTCCTGGCGCTCGGTGCCGCCGTTGTGGCCTTCCTGCTCACCGGTCTGCCGCCGGCGCACGTCGACCCGAACCCGCTGATCGTCATGGCAGCCGCCGCCGTCGCCATCTGCGCGCTGGTGCTCCCGGGGGTGTCCGGCTCGTTCATCCTGCTCACCCTGGGCCTGTACACGGTCACAATGGACGCTCTGAACACCCGCGATCTCGGCTACCTCGCGACGTTCTTCGCGGGCGCGGTCATCGGACTGGCGTTTTTCGTCAAGCTGCTGCAGTGGCTGCTGGAGCACTACCACCACCTGACCCTGGTCGTGCTGACCGGCCTGATGGCCGGGTCGCTGCGCGCGCTGTGGCCGTGGCAGGACGAGGACCGTAACGTTTCCGCCCCCGCCGGCGACATTCCGGTTACGACTGGGCTCGCGGTCCTGGGCTTCGCCATCGTCGCCGTGGTGCTGTTGGTCGAGCGGCGCATCCGGACGCGCCGCGACGCCGCCGCGGCCTCCGAGACGCGGGACCACCACCCCCGCGCCGGGACGGACGCGGTCAAGGGAACGTGAGAGCCTGGTGAGGGACGAGGGGCGCCGGGAGCAGCAGAACCCGGGCGCGCGCCCGCCTCGTTGGACCTGACCCGGGTCGTACTAACGAAGGACCGCCGTTGACCGTTTACAACATCCTGTCCATCGCCGGGAGCGATCCCAGCGGAGGGGCCGGGATCCAGGCCGACGTCAAGACATTCTCCGCGCTCGGCGGCTACGGGATGTGCGTGATCACCGCTCTCACCGCCCAGTCCACGACCGGAGTGACGGGCGTGCACGCGGTTCCGCCGGAGTTCGTCAGCGCCCAGCTCGACACGCTGCTGTCCGACGTCCGCGTGGACGCGGTCAAGATCGGCATGCTGGGCGGCACCGAGGTCATCGGCGCGGTGGCCGAGGCCATCGACGGCTACGGGCTGCAGAACGTGGTCCTCGACCCCGTGATGGTGGCCAAGAGCGGCGACCGGCTCCTGCCGGCCGAGGCGATCGACGCGGTCCGCGACGAGCTGCTGCCGCGCGCCGACCTCATCACCCCGAACCTTCCGGAAGCCGCCGAACTGCTCCGCGAGGAGGAGGTGCACGGTCTGTCGGCGATGCGGACGCAGGCCGGCCGCCTGCTCGACGCGGGCGCCAAGCGGGTGCTGCTCAAGGGCGGCCACCTCAGCGGGCAGAGCAGCACCGATCTGCTCGTGGAGCCGGGCTCTTCCCCTCAGGCGTTCTCCGCCGAGCGCCTGCCCACCAAGAACACGCACGGCACCGGCTGCACCCTGTCGTCGGCCATCGCGGCGCTGCGCCCGCAGCGCCGCGACTTCTACGAGGCCGTGCGCGACGCCAAGGAGTACCTGACCAAGTCGCTGCGCTACGCCGACGACCTGGACGTCGGCCGCGGCAAGGGCCCGGTCCACCACTTCCACGCCTGGTGGGGTGCTCCGCTGGACGACTGACCGGCGCCGGCCCGGACCGCGGAACCGGCCGGCGGACCGGAATACAGAGGGGCCGCCCCGCTCGATCAGCGGGGCGGCCCCTGTTCACTCGGACCCGGCGGGTCAGTCCCGAACGTCGACGACCTTGACGTCGGGGTTCTTCCAGTCGGGGTTGGCGAAGTAGCGCTTGGTCTCCGCGACGACCACCGGCGACAGCAGCAGCAGCCCGACCAGGTTGGGCAGCGCCATCAGGCCGTTGGCGATGTCGCTGAAGAGCCAGACGAGCTCCAGTTCGGACGTGGCGCCCACGAAGATCACCGCGACGAACAGCACCCGGTACGGAACGACGCCCCGGTGGCCGAAGAGGAAGTCGATGCAGCGGTCGCCGTAGTAGGACCAGCCGAGGATCGTGGTGAAGGCGAAGACCGCGACCGCGAGCGCCACGGCGTAGCCGCCGATCGGGGCGATCCCGGGCGAGATGGCGCTCAGTCCTTCTGTCAGCGCCTGCGACGTCAGCAGCGAGCCGTCCTCGGCGTCCTCCACTTCCCAGACACCGGTGACGATAATGACCATGCAGGTCATGGTGACGACGACCAGGGTGTCGATGAAGGTCTGGGTCATCGAGACCATGGCCTGGCGCACGGGCTGGTCGGTCTTGGCCGCTGCGGCGGCGATCGCCCCGGTGCCCAGGCCGGACTCGTTGGAGAAGATGCCGCGCGCGACGCCCATCTGTATCGCGATGAGCACCGTGGAACCGGCGAACCCGCCGACCGGCGCCGTTCCCGTGAAGGCGTCGGTGAACACGAGCGCGAACGCCGCGGGGAGGTCGCCGACATGCACCAGCAGGACGAGCAGCGTGATCGCGATGTAGAGCAGGATCATCACCGGGACGATCCCGGCGGCGACCCGGCCGATGCTCTTGATGCCGCCGATGATGACCGCTCCGGCGAGGATGACCATCCCGACGCCGGCCACCCACGTCGGGACGTTCCACACGCTCTCCAGCTGCTGGGAGACGGTGTTGGCCTGGGTGCCGTTGCCGATGCCGAACGCGGCGATCGCCCCGAACACGGCGAAGAGCACACCCAGCGTCATTCCCAGGCCGCCGGGCAGGCCGTTCCGGAGGTAGAACATCGGGCCGCCGCTCTGCTTGCCGACGCTGTCCCTCTGCCGGTACTTCACCCCGAGCAGCGCCTCGCTGTACTTGGTGGCCATCCCGACCAGACCGGTCATCCACATCCAGAACAGCGCGCCGGGGCCGCCGATGCCGATCGCCAGCCCGGCCCCGGCGATGTTGCCGACACCGACCGTGGCGGCGAGTGCCGTGCTCAGCGCCTGGTAGTGCGAGATGTCGCCTTCGACGTCGGTGTGCTCCTTGCGCCGGATCAGCGCCAACCACAGCGCGTGGAACAGCTTGTGGAACTGCAGCAGGCGCAGCCGGATCGTCAGGAACAGGCCGGTGATCAGCAGCAGCGGAATCAGAACATACTCGCTCCAGATGGTTTCTGAAACCAGGGTCAACATGTCCTGGAGTTGCTCCATGAGCGGACTCCCTATCGATTGGATATGGGGGACGCGTTCCGCCATCCCCAGATCGCTTGTGGCACCGCCGGGGCGATGACGGTCTCACGCACCGTGGACGTCAGCGGGGCGCGGCGCACCGGCAGGTTCGCACCGCTTCGTTACGTACACGTCACGTTTACTCCTCACACTGGTTGCACCTGCGGGGCGGGTGACCGGTAAGGATCCGAAGGATCAGCCGTCGTCCGCCGGGCCCGACGCCTGCTCCAGCGAGAGCCTGCTCAACGCGGCGGCCGCCTCAGCGGGGTCGGCCCCCCGACCGACGGCGATACCGAGCAGGTAGGTGGTCAGCGGGGCAGCGGGGCGAGCGACCGAGTGCGCGGCGTCCTTGGCCAGACTGAGCACGCGGTCGACGTCGGCCTTGCCGATCTGCTCGGAGAGCTCTAGTTCGGCGCAGACCTGTTCCGCCCATTCGACAAGGGTCACCGGAGGTCTCCTCACTTCTCAAAGCGGCGCTGGCTCGCGAGCTTATAGCGGATCGCCGCGACACGGGCGTCCCGACGCGGCACCGGAACGTCGCACCGTGGGCAGGAGATCGTCGACCAGGCGTTCACCGCAGGTCCGGGCGGATTAACACAGCCGGCCTAGCGTGCGTGCCAGGAGCCCCCCGACGTTGGGAGAACGTCATGTCCCCCGTATCCGCGTCTTCCCCGTCCTCCGCCCACGACCCCGCCGCGCCACTGCGCGTGGCGATCGTGACCGAGTCATTCCTGCCGCAGGTCAACGGCGTCACCAACTCGGTCTGCCGAATCGCCGAGCACCTCGCTGCCCGGGACCACCGGGCCCTGGTCCTCGCTCCGGGGGCGGGCCCGTCCTCGTACGCGGGTTTCCCGGTGGTGCGCCTGCCCGGCGTCCCGCTTCCGGGGTACCGCGAGTTCGCGCTCGGGTTGCCCGCGCGGCGCCTCGTCACCGCTGCGTTGCGCGCTTTCGAGCCCGACGTGGTGCACCTGGCCTCCCCTGTTCTACTGGGACAGGCCGCGGTGGAGGCGGCCCGCCGCTGGGCGCTGCCGACCGTGGCCGTCTACCAGACCGACCTGCCCGGTTTCGCCGGCCGCTACGGCATCCCGGGCGGCGACGCGCTCTGGCCGTTCCTGCGCCGCCTGCACGCCGCCGTGGACCGCACCCTGGTGCCGTCGTCGGCGACCCTGCAAACGCTCGCCGACCACGGTCTGCCCCGGCTGAGCCTGTGGCAGCGCGGAGTGGACGGCGAGCGTTTCCACCCGCGCCACCGAGACGAGGGGCTGCGGCAGAGCCTGGCCCGCAACGGCGAGGCCATCGTCGGCTTCGTCGGCCGACTGGCACGCGACAAGCGCGTCGACCTGCTCGCCCACGTCGCGCGGCTACGCGGGGTGCGGGTGGTGATCGTGGGCGACGGTCCCGACCGCGCCCGGCTGCGCAGGAGAATCCCCGGAGCGGAGTTTCTCGGCCAGCGCACAGGGGAGGAGCTGTCCCGGATCTACGCGTCGCTGGACGTCTTCGTGCACACCGGCGCCGACGAGACGTTCTGTCAGGCGGTGCAGGAGGCGCTGGCCTCCGGTGTGCCCGTGGTGGCCCCCGCGTCGGGCGGACCGCTGGACCTGGTGTTCCCGGAGCACAACGGCCTGCTGTACACCCCGGACTCGGCGCGGGAGCTGCGGGTCGCCGCCGGCCGGCTGATCCACAACGCGGCCCTGCGGGCGCGCATGGCGGCCGCCGCTCGGGAGACCGTCGAGGGGCGCGGCTGGGAGGTCATCGGCGATCAGCTCATCGGCCACTACCGATCGGTGATCGCCCCGAGCCACGCACTGGTGCCCCACGCGCGACCGCGGGCATGAAACCCGCTAACGTGGCCTGCGTTGGCGGAGGGCGGGACCGGCCCTTCCGCGCTGACCGGTCCTGTCCTTCGCCTCCGTCAGTTCAGCCGGGCGCGGGAGAGCAGGCTCGCCTGTCCGGCACCGACGGTGACGTCGGCCAGTACCTCGCTGAGCCGGTCGAGGTGGGCGCGGATCCAGGGCAGCGCCGTGGGGTCGTCCGCGGCGAGCGCGGCGTAGCGCTGCGCCTCGGTCTCGCCGTAGAGAAGGCTGGTGGCGACGCGCACCCGCAGCGCGTCCTCGCTCTCGCCGAACTCCACCGCCGGAAGCACGCCCATGCCGTACTCGTCCAGCAGGAACGCGGCGAGTTCCGGGCCGGTGGTGACGTCGTGGTCAGCGGCGAGGCGGCCGCGCCACCCCTCGAAGTCCGGGTAGAGGTAGAAGGCCGCCTGCGGGGCCACCACCATCGCGCCGGCGGCCACGAACCGGTCGGTGACCGCACGCGCGACCAGCCCGTGCAGCCTGCGGCTGCGCGCGATGTGATCGACGAGCTCGGCGGGCTCCTCGAAGGCGTGGACGGCGGCCTGCTGGATGGGCGCAGCGGGGCTGGACCAGATCTCGCTGACCACACCGAGCAGGTCGTCGCGGAGCCGGTGGCCGAGCTCGCTGTCGGGCAGCCGTGTGACACCGAGCCGCCAGCCGCCGAGCGCCAGGTTCTTGCTGAGCCCGGTGGAGATCACAGTGCGCTCGGGTGCGAACTCCGCGGGACTGTGCACGACCGTCCCGGGGTCGTAGACGAGATCGCGGTAGATCTCGTCGGAGATGATGAACAGGTCGAGCTCGCGCGCCACTTCGGCGAGCCGCTGCATCGTGCAGCGCGAGGCGACGGTCCCGGTGGGGTTGTCGGGAAGGGTGACGATGACGCTGCGGACGTCGCGCCCCTCGGCACGCGCCGCGGATACGGTAGCCGCGAGCAGGTCGGGCTGGGGAGCGCCCCCCTGAGCGGGTGCCGTGGGGATCAGCAGGGGGCGGTGCCCGGCGAGCTGGGCCTGCGCCGCATAGCTCACCCAGCTCGGCGCGGCGATAGCGGTGTCGCCGCCGATACTCAGCAGTAGGCTGTAGAGCAACGGCTTGCTGCCCGGTCCGGAGACCACCAGATCAGGGTCGGTCGGCAACCCGCGGCGTTCCCAGTAGCCGGCCGCCGCTGTACGGAGCTCGGACGTACCAGCGACGGGCCCGTAGGCGTTTCTGTCACCTCCCAACGCCAGGGCATCCCGCATTCCGGGGTGCACGGGCAGACCGGCCTCACCGAACCCCAGGGGGAGAACGGGGAGCCCCTGGCGCCGCTTCTCGGCCAACGCTTCGTTGACAGCGAGGGTTGCGGACACAGTGACAGACATGTGGTTTTCAACTCCGCATCGTCCGGGTCTCGGGAACCACCGGCCGGACTCCGCCGACCGGTTGCCCTTCAGCCTGCCCCGTTCCATCCATCAGTACAAGCGAGTCTTTTCGATGGATAGCGTAAGGTGGCCTTATGCTTGACCTGCTGCGGTTACAGATCCTCAAAGAATTCCGTGATCAGGGCACGATCGCGGCCACGGCTCAGGCGCTCGGTTACACCCCTTCGGCGATCTCCCAGCAGTTGGCCACCCTGGAACGCGAGGCGGGAACGCCACTGCTGGACCGTACCGCCCGCAGTGCCGAGCTGACGGACTCCGGCCGGCTCCTGGCCGAACACGCCGAGCAGATCCTGGCGATGGTGGAGGCCGCCGAATCGGTACTGGCCGCCCAGACCGATGTCGCCCTCGGTCGGGTCACGGTGACCGCCTTCCCCACCGCCGCCGTGGCCTTCGCACCCCGGCTGGCGGAGAGCCTGCGCAGGCACGAGGGCATGCAGCTGGTGCTGCGCCAGACGATGCAGAGCACCGGCTCGCGCCAGGTCGCCACCGGCGAGGTCGACATCGCCCTGGTGGACGACTGGTCCGGCCGCGCGCCCGATAGCAGCGCGGGCACGCTGCGGCACGTCCACCTGCTGCACGACCCCATGGTGCTCGCGGTGCCCGAGGACCACCGCCTGGCCGACCCGGAACGGCCCGTGGAACTGCACCGGCTGCTGGACGAGGCGTGGATCGCGGCCCCGCAGGGCGAACCCTCCCGCTTCGGTACCGACCGGCTGCTCGCCGACGTCGGCGGTGCGCCCGCCGCGGCCTGGGAGTTCGAAGGGCTCGGCACCATCCTCAGCCTGGTCTCCCGCGGCATCGGCATCGCCGCGGTCCCCGCTCTCGCGCTGAACGGGGGGACGACCGGCCTGGCCTTCCGCCGGCTGCCCGAAGACGCCCCCTCCCGGGACGTCTACGCCGTCGTCCGGGCCACCAGTGTGCAGCGCCCGGCGATCGACGTGACCATGCGCGCCATCGAGACCGCGGCCGCCGACGTGCGCCGCTCTCTCGGTGCCGCCCTGGAGAAAGCTCCGGTCACATGAGCCTGGGCCGCGTTCTCGGCGCCCCGTGCCCGCCGAACGGGGACGCGGCCCCGCTCCGCGCCGGTCGGCCTCAGGTGTAGCCCTCCAGGGAACGGAACCGGCGCCGCACCCTCTCCAGGCGGCGCCGCAGGCGGCGGGCGATGTGCAGCGACCGGTCGCGGTCCTCGCGGGCGTTCCACCACCGCGCATAGGCCTCGATGCGCCGCTGGCGCAGTGCGCTCAGCTCGGCCTCCAGCCGCTGCACACACCGGTCCAGCTCCGCGTGGTCGCGTTCGAAGACGGCCATGTCGGCCTCGTACGCGCCGGCCTCGCACTCGGCGCGGCGGAGCTGGGCGACGATATCCTCCGCCTGCGCAGCAACGCTGTTCTCCCGGCCTGCTCCAACGAACCACACATGTGCTCTCTTTCCAGCGCACACCATGTATCACTGAGCGGGCTCGCAAAAACTGCGGAAATTGAACGGCGAGCGGGAAGCACCACCCCGGGTCGGTCACCTCCGCCGCGGCCGGATGGCTCGGTAGATCTCCTCGAACCGGCGCAGGGAGCGCTGCTGATCGTGCGTCTGCGCGATCCGCCTGCTGGCCTCCCCCATCGCCGCGCGCCGCTGCTCCGAGGCGAGGACCCCCTCCAGGCACCGGGCAAGGGCCTCGATGTCGCCCGGGGGAAAGAGGGAGCCGTTCTCCCCCTCGCGCACCAGATGGGGCAGGGCGAGCGCGTCGGCGGCCACCACCGGCAGCCCGGCCGACATGGCCTCCAGCGTGGCTATGCTCTGCAGTTCGGCCACGCTGGCGATGGCGAACAGGTCAGCGGCCGCATAAGCCGACGACAGGTCCGCGTCGGGTACGAACCCCAGGAAACGCACCCGGTCGGCCACCCCGAGTTCTTCGGCGAGCCGCCGCAGGTCCGCCCGCTGCTGTCCGGTTCCCACCAGCGCCAGTTGCAGATCCCGGTGCCGGTGCACAAGAGGCAGCGCCCGGATCAGCTCGCCGATGCGCTTCTCGTCGTCGAGGCGGCCGACGAACACCGCGGTCTCGCGCTCGGGCAGGTCGAGCCGGCGGCGTGCGGCCGCGCGCCTTCGGGGCGCGGGCGGAAGCGCTCCAGGTCGATGCCGCAGGAGACAGCCTCCACATGGCCGCGGAATCCCTTCTGGGCGAGGAGCGACGCCGCCCGTTCGGTGGGCGTCGTGACATAGTCGACCCCGCGGGCCACTCGTATCATGTCCCGCCAGGCGAGCGCGCCGACAAACCCGTGCAACCGCACGGGGACGCGTGCGTGCGCGAACAGGTTCTCGGGCATGAAGTGGTTGGTCAGCACAACGGGGATACCGGCCATGCGGCCGCAGCGGATCGCGCAGCGGCTGACGGTGAAATGGCTCTGGGCGTGCACTACCTGCGGGGCGAGCCTGCTGACGAGCCGGGCCCCGTGTCCGGTGATGCCCATCGGCAGAGCGGCCCGCATGGGCGGATGCTCCGACACCGGCACCGAACGCAGGCGGTGCACAGTGACACCGGCGTCGTGCTCGATGCCCGGAGGGCCCTCCGACGACGGGCACACCACGTGGATGTCGTGCCCGCGCGCCGCCAGGCCCGCGGCGAGTCGGCGGGTGAAGTAGCTCGCCCCGTTGACATCCGGCGGAAAGGTGTCCGCGGCTATCAGGATCCGGTTGGCGGAATCGGGTTTCGCGGTCGCTCCGCCGGCGGACACGACAGGGTCCCGGGTCGGCACGGTCCTCCTCCTTATGCTCGGTTCAGGTGCTCGTCCGCGGTCGCCGCCCCGCGTCGGGGTTCCGGTTCCTCGCCCTGGCCAGCACTATCGTCCCCGCGATGGCGAGGGCCCCGGCGGCGGTCGCCAGCGCCCGGTCCGCCCCTGTCGCCGGGAGTCCTTCGCCCAGCATCACCGCCCCGATACCCGCCCCCGTTATGGGATCGACAATGAGCAATGTCGCGTAGGCGGCCGCGAAATGGCCTGTTCGGTAGGCGTTCTGCTGCAGCAGGCCGCCGAAGACCGCCGCCCCGATGGCCAGGACCGTCAGCCAGCCGAAGACCACGGTGACGTCGGACGCCACCTGGGAGGCCACGACCCGCGCGAACGCGGAGGTCGTGCCGAGCGCCGCACCACCGGCGGCCGCGAGCAGCATGGCGCGCGGCCCGGCCGGGATGTGGTGCGCGACGAAGTAGGCGGCGCCCCCTCCGCACGCGATGACGGCGGTGAGCACCAGCCCGGTCGAGAGCGGCATCACCGGTGGGGCGGAATGGTGCGGGAAGAGCAGGATGACCCCGGTGAGCCCCACCACGACGGCCACCCCGGCGACCACCGGGCCAGGGCGTATCCGGCGCCTGTTGAAGAGGGTGGACAGCACGATCGCGAAGATCAGCCCGGTGACGCCGATCGGCTGGATGATCGTGAGCGGAGCACCGCTCAGCGCCGCCAGATGCAGGATCACCCCGACCAGCGCGGCCAGCGTGCCGATGATCCACCTCGGCCGCCGCGCCAGGTACACCAGGAACCCCGGCAGGGCGACACTGCGGCCGGGAGCCCGTACCGCATCGCGCTCCTGGAGCGCCGACCCCAGCGCGAGCGAGAACGCCCCCGCAAGCGCGAGCAGCACCGAGATCGTCGTCACGCCCACCGCGGCGCTCCCTCCGCGATCCGGTTCTCCTGCACGATCGTCCCTCCGGTCCCGCCGACCGCATCCGACTGTGTTCAGGGTGCTCGGAAAAGGAACGGCCCGGCTACACCGCCAGCACCCCGAATAAGGGGCGTGCCACCTCTACCCCGTCCTGTGCTGAGGTTTTCCCAGAGGATCCGCCGGGACCGCCTCCCCGGAACACATCTTTACCGCACGGCGTCCACTCCAGGACACCGGTCCCGGACCGGACGGGGACCGCCGAACGGGACGGAGAGATCGTTGGGCAGAATGAGGGCCTATCCCCGGACATGGTAGAGGTGAGCCTATTGAACGCCGTGGAACTCGACGACACGGACGCGGCGATCGTACGCGAGCTTCAGGCGGACGGCCGCCTCCCTTTCGAGAGCCTGGCCAGACGTATAGGGCTCTCCCGGGCGGCCGCCCGGCTCCGGGTGCGGCGCCTCCTCGACTCCGGGATCATCCGTGTGGTCGGCGTACCGCATCCCGCGGTGCGCGGTGTCGGGGTTCTCGCCCAGGTGGCACTCGGGGTCGACGAGGGCACCGCCCCGGTCGGCGCCGCCCTCGCGGACCTGTCCTCCGTCACCTCCGTGGCCGTGACAACGGGGCGCCTCCCCCTGGTCGCCGAACTGCGCGAGCGCGACCTCGCGGGACTGACCGCGACCGTGGACCGGATCCGGAACCTACCCGGCGTCGCGGAGGTCGACACGCTGCTCTACACCCGCGTGCTCAAGGACCCCTACTTCGCCTCCTCCGAGCCTCTGCAGATCGACCCCGACGAGACCGACCTGGTCCTGCTCGGCATGCTGGAACGCGACGGCCGCCTCTCCTTCGCCGAGATGGCCGGGCACGTCGGCCTTTCCGCCGGCGCCGTGCGGAGCAGGGTCAGGCGGCTGCTGCACAAACACGCGGTCCAGGTGACCGCCCTGCTCAACCCGGGGGCGCTGGGGCTGGCCCGGCACGGCGGTTTCACCCTGCTGCTGGCCGAGGACAGCGACGCCGCCAAGGAGATCACCACCTGGGAAGAGACCCTGTTCCTCACCGGGTGCCTCGGCCGGGCCGACCTGACCGGCGCCGTCGCCGCCGAGTCCGTACCCGCTCTGCACGCGCTCTTCGAACGGCTGCGCGCGCTACCGGGTGTCCGTGTCACCGACACCTGGCTCCACCTTGAGCGGGTCGAGGAGCGGTACGACCGCTAATCGCCCTCCCGGCAGGCCGCGGGGCGCGCCTCGCGGCCTTTCCGCCCGCATCGGGCGCTGTGTCCTGGTCCGGCCCGGCGTGACACGATGGACACCATCGGTCTAGACCGGATGGGAGCCCCCATGCCCGTTTCCCTCCTCGTGCCGCGCCCGGCCGAGCTGTCCGTCGGCGCCTATGACGGCCTCGCGCTGACCCCCTCCACCCGGATCGACGCCGATCACACGGCGCGCGGCACGGAGATGTGGCTGCGCTCCGAGCTCGGTGCGGCCACCGGTCTCCCGCTGGCGCCCGGCGACGGGCAGAACGCGCAGATCAGGCTGAGCGTGGACCCCAGCGCCGGGCTCGACGCCGAGGGATACCGGCTGATCATCGACGGCGAAGGGGCGCTGGTCGTCGGGCACGACCCGCCCGGCGTGTTCTACGGCGCCCAGACACTGCGCCAGCTCCTTCCGGCCGGCGCCTACCGCCGGTCCCCCGTCGCCCCCGCCGCATGGGTTCTCCCGTCCGTGCACATCACGGACCGCCCCCGGTTCGGCTGGCGCGGCTGCATGCTCGACGTCGCCCGGCACTTCATGCCCAAGCACGACGTGCTGCGGTTCATCGACCTGCTCGCCATGCACAAGCTCAACGTGCTGCACCTGCACCTCACCGACGACCAGGGGTGGCGCATCGAGATCAAGCGCTACCCCAAGCTCACCAGCGTGGGCGCGTGGCGGCGGGAGAGCCAGGTGGGAGCGGGGCATCCGCCGGTCTTCGACGGCAGGCCGCACGGCGGCTTCTACACCCAGGACGACATCCGCGAGATCGTCGCTACGCCGCCGCCCGGCACATCACGGTCGTTCCGGAGATCGACGTCCCCGGCCATTCCCAGGCCGCGATCGCCGCCTACCCGGAACTCGGAGAGGGCGATCCGGTGGAGGTCGGCCGGCAGTGGGGCGTCATCGAGAACGTCCTCAACGTCTCCGACGCCACCGTGAAGTTCTACCAGGACGTCTTCGACGAAGTCATGGAGCTGTTCCCGAGCAGGTACATCCACATCGGCGGCGACGAGTGCCCCAAGGGGCAGTGGCGGGCGAGCGAGAAGGCCCAGCAGCGCATCCGCGAGGAGGGACTGGCAGGGGAGGACGAACTGCAGAGCTGGTTCATCCGGCGGTTCAACGCCTACTTCAGCGAACGCGGCCGCCGCCTCGTAGGGTGGGACGAGATCCTGGAGGGCGGCCTGGCATCGGGAGCCACCGTGGCGTCGTGGCGCGGCACCGAGGGCGGGGTCGCGGCGGCACGGGCCGGCCACGACGTCATCATGTGCCCGACCGGCACCTGCTACCTGGATTACCGGCAGTCCGACGCCGAGGAGGAGCCGGTCCCCATCGGCGCCGCGCTGACCCTGGCCGATGTCTACGCCTCGGAGCCGGTGCCCGAGGAACTCACCGAGGACCACGAGCGGCACGTGCTCGGCGCGCAGGTCAACGTGTGGACCGAGCACATGGACTCGCCGCGCGCCGTGGACTTCATGGCCTTTCCCCGGCTCGCGGCGTTCGCAGAGACGGTCTGGTCCCCGGGCGGACGCGACTACCGGGAGTTTCTGCCCAGGCTGGAGTCGCACCTCGTCCGGCTGGACGCGCTCGGCGTGGAGTACCGCCCCCTTGACGGCCCCCTGCCCTGGCAGCAGCGCCCGGGCGTCCCGGGCCGCGAGTGAGACCGCGCGGGCCGTGGCGTCCCCGCGGGGACGCCACGGCCCGCTGCCGGTTCCACGGCCGAAGGACGCGGAACCGTTCCGGTTTCCCGGGAAGCGCCGTGGTCCGTGTCAGGGAAGGGCCTGCCGCTGCGGGAGCCGCCCCCCTTCCTCCTCTTCGATGACCTGGCGCGCGACATCGGGGTAGTCGGAGATGATGCCGTCGACGCCCATGTCGATCACCGAGCGCATGTCCTCGGCCTTGTTCAGCGTGTAGGGGAGGATCTCCATGCCGGCGTCGTGCACGCTGTCGACGTAATCGGCGTCCAGGCCGGTGTGGTTGGGGTTGATCTGGTCCGCCCACTCGGCGTAGTCCTCGATCTCCCCCTCCGGGGCCCGCCCCAGCAGGCCGTGCGGAACCTCGGGGAGCTCGTCGCTGGACCGCTTGACCGAGTCCCAGTCGAAGCTCTGGATGACGAGGCGGTTCGTCTCACCGTCGCTCGGGGCCAGCCACTGGGAGTGCTCGGCGAACGTGTCCGCGATGTCCGACTCGATGCCGGGGTAGAGCGCGGGCGACTTGATCTCAAGCAGGAAGCCGATGCCGTACTGTTCCAGCCGGTCCAGGACCTCCTCCAGGGTGGGAACCTCCTCACCGGCGTAGTCGGAGCCGTACCACGAGCCGGCGTCGAGTTCCTTCAGCTCGCCGAGCGTGAAGTCGCCGACGTTGTAGGGAGCGCGGTCGGGGAAGACGTCCTCGACGTCGGTGGTCCGTTCCAATGTCGTGTCGTGCACGACCACGAGCTCGCCGTCGCTGCTGCGCTGGACGTCGACCTCGACGGTCGTCGCTTCCCGCTCGTCGGCCTCGTCGATCGCCGCGAGTGTGTTCTCCGGGGCGTACCCTGACGCTCCTCTGTGAGCGACATCGGTGACTACCCGCGCTTCGGAGCCGGTACCCGACGCGTCGTCGGCCACGGGCTCAAGGGCAGGGACCGCTACAGCAACACCGCCGCCGCCGACCAGCGTCAAAGCCGTAGTGGTCGCGACGATTCCCAGTCGCTGGAACATGACACTCCCCCTTCAGGGGCGAATTCACTGACAGCCCTAGGGTGACCCCAGAGAGTTACCGACTGGTGTCAGCAAAACGAGCCGGGGGTGCAGCTCCCAGGAACTCCCTTACACGTGCACTAGACCTACCGGTGAACAGCGCCGAACTCGCGACACGAACCACCTATTGTGAGCATTTCATTGCGCTGTGTGCGACTTTTGAGGCTGTTGATGGTCGCACACAGCACCTCCAACCTTACTTTGAGTAGCGGATCACGAGAGGTTCGAGCATGCGCAAGCCCAGCAAGAGGTGGATCGCGCTCTCCAGCGCCACCACGATCTCCGTTGCCGGACTCGCTGTTCCCACCGCTGCCGCGGCCAACGACGAAGCGCCGCCTGCGTGGCCCGTTGTGCGGCAGAACGCGTCGTCCTACACCCTGGACGGATTCACGATCGGGTACCTGCCGCCGAGGCTGGAGGAACACGGCCTGAACGCCAAGTCCGCAACGGACGGGCACGGCGGCCGGACCTCGGACATCACCTGGATGGAGGGCCCCGATGAGGTCTACGGCAAGATCGAGGTCCTCCGGGACGGGGGCATCACCTCACTCGCCGACCTCCGGGACGCCCAGTACGGCCACCTCGACGCCGACCAACTGAGGGAGATCGACAACAACGACAGGGACACCTACCTGTCGGAGGGGACCGGTGACCTGTTCTGGGTCGAGGAGCCCGGACTCGCGGTCACGATCTACCTGCGACCCGAAACGTGGGACTCCGGCGAGCTGACCCGGATGGCCGCCTCCAACGAACGGCAGGAGGAGACGGAGCCGCAGGGCGGACGGGCGGGGGATCCGCAGTCCCCGGAGGACGGCGCTGGGGCGGACGGCTTCGAAACCGGCCGGCCCGAGGCCGTCGACGCACCGGAGGGCGGAACGACCCGGGAGGCGCCCCACGCGAATCCCGGCGCTCCCCGGACGCTGGAGGGGGGAGCACCAGAGGACGAGCAGCCCGCGGCAGGGCATGGGGACGGGGCCCACGCGCGCCAGGAACTCCCTCCGGACGTGTCCGAGCCGGAGGTCCGCCGCTGCCTCGCCGGGCAGGTCATCGGCGCGACCCCGGGGAACACCGAGGAGACCGCCCTGGACGCGGGGGCCGTCGCGGCCAGCGAGGCGCGGTTCGCCGAGCTCTGGAGCGCCACCGTCGAGACCGACCGGAAGGACGCGGTGAACGCGTGCGCCGAGCGCTTCGGGATCGACCCGTCAGTGGTCGAGGCGATCACCGAGAGGACCGGCGGTGAGACCCCGCCCGGCGGTGCGCGGTTCCGGGACGCCTTGGCCTGGACCCTGCCCTCCGCCCCGATGAACCACTGACCCGCTTCGGACACCGGCGGAGCCCGCCTGTGCGGGCCCCACCGCCGATGTCAGTCCTGGTGACGCGTGGGCTGTACCGTACCGGTGACCTCCCCCAGCGAGATGGTGCCGCCGCCCATACCGTGCGCCGACCCGCTGATGGTGAAGGTGTCGCCGTCCTCCAGGAAGGTCCGGGTGGAGCCGTCGGCGAGGGTCAGCGGTTTCGTCCCGCCCCAGGTCAGTTCCAGCAGCGATCCGCGTTGTCCGGGCAAAGGTCCGGAGATGGTGCCGGAGGCGTAGAGGTCCCCCGTACGCAGCGCCGCCCCGTTGCTGGTCATGTGGGCCAGCATCTGGTCGGGCGTCCAGTACATGGACGCGTAGCGGGGACGCGAGACGACCTCCCCGTTGAGCCGGAGCTCGATCGCCAGGTCCAGCCCCCAGTCGGCGACCCGCTTGAGGTACGGGAGCGGCTCGGGCTCCTGCTCGCGCCCGGCGATCCGGGCCGCGCCGAGGGCGTCCAGCGGCACCACCCACGGCGATATCGACGTCGCGAACGACTTGCCCAGGAACGGCCCCAGCGGCACGTACTCCCACGCCTGGATGTCGCGGGCGCTCCAGTCGTTGACGAGGACGACGCCGAACACGTGCTCGGCGAAGTCCTCCACCGGAACGGCACGCCCCAGCGAGGTCGGCGAGCCCACGACGAAGCCCAGTTCGGCCTCCACGTCCAGACGGCGGCTCGGCTCGAACATCGGGTACTCGACCCCCGGCGGGCGGCGCTGGCCGGCCGGGCGCACGATGCCGGTGCCCGAGGACACCACCGTCCCCGCGCGGCCGTGATAGCCCACCGGCAGGTGGCGCCAGTTGGGGTTGAGCGGTTCGCTGTCGGGCCGGAAGATCCTCCCGACGTTGCCGGCGTGCTCCAGCGAACAGTAGAAGTCGACGTAATCGGCGACGTCGAACGGCGCCTGCAGCCGTACCTCGGACAGTGGGACCAGGTGCGGCTCGGCGAGCGCGCGCCCGGCCTCCTTCGTCAGCATCCCGGAGACCTTGGCGCGTGTCGCCCGCCACGCGGTGGAGCCGCGCGCCATGAACGGGTTGAGGGTGGCGGCGGAGAACTCCGGGTCGCCCAGGAGCGCGGCGAGGTCGAGGACGTAGTCCCCCACGCGCACGCCGACCCGGGGCGGGTCCCCGGCGTGGGAGAACACTCCGAAAGGCAGGTTGTCGGCGCCGTACCCGGACTCGTCGGCTCCGGACACCCAGGTGGTGGTCACGTTCCTCCTCGATTCGAGTTGTGGTCTCCGCGCCCGCCGCTCGTGGCGGAGCGCGCCGCGGGGCACGGGGCGCGCTCCGCCACCTCCACCCCGCACCATTCGCCGGGACTTCCGGCCCGCCGCGCCCGGTGTGCGGACCGGGGCGGCCTCCCCCGTACATCCCCGTCAACCGGCCCCGGCCAACCCCAGGCGCTCGACGTCGGCGATCGGGGCGCGCGTGCTGCATGACCCGTAGGACACGAACAGCGTGCGCGCGTGTTCGGCGACGAGGCGCGGGATTCCCCGGATCTCCCCCGCCAGTGTCCCGGGGTCGTCCACCAGGAGGGCGTCGGCCACGGCGTGCTGGCCGTGGCCGTCCACCGCCTCCGCTGTGGCGAGCAGCAGGTTGAGGTAACCGTGGTGGGTGAAACCGGTGGCCTCGTCGGTATGCCGGACGGCGTGGTGCAGCCCGGCCGTCGCCTTGAACGGAACGGTGTGTTGGGCGCAGGTGGCGATGAAGGCCGCGAGTTCGGCGACCTCGGGGAACAGTTCGGCGCGCACGCCGCCGCAGCGCACCTTGGCCCCGAGCGGCGCGGCGCCGGCCAGCTTGGCCACGGCGTCCAGCCACCCGGGGCCGCGCTCCACCTCAAGGTAGAGGGGCCGGCGTCCGGGTTCGGGCCCGACCCCGGCCAGGTAGCGGGCGGCCCTGCCGACGTCGTCGGGAGCGACGGGCGTCTCGTAGTGCGTGATCCGCACCCGGGGATCGGGCGGCGCGGGCACGCCGTTCATGCCGGCTTCGGTATCGAGGAGCAGCCCGACGTGCATCGCCTCGGTCTCCCTGTCGGAGAGCGCCGCCAGCAGCTCCTCCCACCGGCTCAGTGGGCACAGGAACCGGTGGGTGAGCATCGCGTTCGCCTCGCTGCGGTCGGCGCGGTGCCGCCGCACGGCCTCGGTCATCGGCAGCGCTGTCGGCGGGAAAAGGCCGGCGTCGTCGACCAGTGCGCGCAGCAGGACATCCGTCGCGCCGCCGCCATCGGGCATACCCGCACCCTCCACTCGTTCCGGCGGCTCCGAGCGCCGGAGCGCGCTCTCGCCGGGGCCCATCAGCGCGCCCACGTCCACGCGTAGCCCGGGTCCTCGCACTCACGCCCCGCCGGGCCGATGTCGAGCGGGCGGAAGGTGTCGATCATAACCGCTGTCTCGCTGGTCCGCTGGGCACCCAGCGCGGCCTCGACCGCCCCGGGCTGCGGACCGTGCGTGAAGCCGGCCGGGTGCAGCGAGACGGATCCGATCCCGATTCCGGATCCCTTGCGCGCGGCGTAGTCGCCCGCCACGTAGTACATGAACTCGTCACTGTCGACGTTGTGGTGGTTGTACGGGATGGGCACGGCCTCCTCGTGGAAGTCCAGCGGGCGCGGGCAGAAGGAGCACACGACGAAGTTGGGCCCCTCGAACGTCTGGTGGACGGGCGGCGGTGCGTGCGTCTTCTTCACGATCGGCTCGAAGTCGCCGATGTTGAAGGCGTACGGGTAGAGGCAGCCGTCCCAGCCGACGACGTCGAACGGGTGGTGCGCGAACGTCATTCGGGTCAGTCCGCCGCGCGTGCGCACCAGAACGGGGGTGGCCGACTCGGCTTCGGGCCCGTCCATGACCAGCGGCTCGGTGGGGCCGCGCAGGTCGCGCTCGCAGTAGGGCGCGTGTTCCAGGAACTGGCCGTAGCGCGACAGGTAGCGCTGGGGCGGGCGGATGTGTCCGGCGGCCTCGATGACGAGCGCGGCGACCGCCCCTTCGGGGACCCATCGGTGGATGGTGCCGGTGGGGACGTTGACGTAGTCGCCCTCGCCGGCCCGGATGACCCCGTAGGTGGACTCGAACCGCGCGGAGCCGGACTGCACGTAGACGGTCTCGTCGCCGACGGAGTTGCGGTAGAGCTCGCTGGGCCGGTCGGCGGCGGCGAAGCTGAGGCGCACGTCGTTGTTCCCGGCCAGCAGCCGGCGCCCGCCGACCAGATCACCGCCGGACTTCAGCTCGGTGGTGCGGAAGTGGCGGGGCGCCAGCGGCAGGTTCGGGGTGGTCTCGGCATCGGCCGACGGGTCGTCCGCGGGTTCGGACTTGACGATGGCGGTGGGCGGGAAACGGTGGTAGAGCAGCGAGGAATCCGAGGAGAAGCCCTCCTCGCCCATCAGCTCCTCGGCGTAGATCCCCCCGTCGGGGCGCCGGAAGACCACGTGGCGCTTGCGGGGAAGCTCACCAACCGCGCGATAGAACGGCATCGGGAGTTCCTTTCTGACAGAGGTGCCGTTCCCGGCGCCTCGGGTTGTCCACAACGCGGAAGCGGGTGTGGCGGGACCGCAGGCGGTGCGGGTGGACTTGGGAGTGGGGGCACGTTCCCTCCCCTATCCCGCGGCGGTTCACGACAGCGGGGGAACGCGGTCCGGTCCGGCGCGGTTTCCGAGTCACGGCGCTCCCTCCGGTACGCCGACCGGCCGGCCGCATGCGCGAAGGACAGCGGCGCGAACCGTTCGGCTGTCGGCGTCGGGAAGCACCGCGCACAGGTGGGCGTCCGGCCTGACCACGTGGGTCGTCCCGGTGCCGCCGCGCAGTGCCGTCGCCAGGGTGCCCTCGACGTCGATGTCGCTCAGCGCGTACACCGCCACGGGTAGCGGGGTCCCGGTCATCGCGTCGGCGAGCGCCCGGGCGTGTTCGGGATCGGCGGTGAGGACGGTGAATCCGCCGCCGAAGAGTTGCCGCAGCCGGGTGACCTCCGGGCGCCCCGGTACCCGGCACGGCCCGTCCGGGCAGATCACCCCGGGTACCGGTGGACGGCTCTGCCCGGGTTCGGCGGGGATGGGCTCGGAAACGGCGGGCGGCGTGGTCAGCGACGATCCCGGGTACCAGTAGGGCTCGGCGAGCTTGCCCGAGTCGATCCGGGAGCGCGCGCCGGGATCGGTGACGGCCAGCTCCAGTGTCTCCCGCCTGCACCGCCGGTTCTCCTCGCTGTGCGGAACCAGGAACCGCATCGTGTCCCCGGTGACCCGCAGGTTCTCCCGCGCCGCGGCCCAGCGCTCGTCGTGGTAGCTGTCGAGGAGGGTCTCCGCGGCGCGCGGGCCGGTGGCGGAGGTTCGGGTGCATGCCAGCTTCCAGCCGAGGTTCTCCGCGTCCTGCACCCCGCTGTTGAGTCCGCGCGCCCCGAAAGGGGCGTAGAGGTGGGCGGCGTCGCCGGCGAGGAACACCCTGCCGACGCGGAACCGCTCCGCGCAGCGTTCGTGGAACCGGTACACCGACAACCACACGAGCTCGTAGGGCCGTTCGCCCACGATCTTCCGGATGCGGGCCTCCAGCGCCCCGCTGGCCCGCTCCTCCGCCAGGTCGTAGTCCTCGGACACCTGCCAGTCGATGCGCCAGGTGGAGTCGGGGCACTGGTGGAGAAGCACCTGGCGTCCGGGGTTCCACTCCGGGTCGAAGAAGAATCGGCGCTCGTTGGGGAACGGCAGTTCGGCGCGGATGTCGCAGATCAGGAAGCGGTCGGCGAAGGACTCACCGGGAAAGCCGATACCGAGCAGGTGCCTGACGGCGCTCCGGGGGCCGTCAGCGCCCACGAGGTGGCTGCCGCGCGCGGTGCCGTGACCGTGCTCGCCGTCGGTCTCGACGGTGACGTGGCCGGCGTGCTCGTGCAGCGCTGTGACCCGGTGGCCGTAGCGGAGCGTGATGAGCTGCTCCGCCTCCGCGCGGCGCAGCAGCTCCTGCTCCACGCGGGCCTGGGAGATGTTGATCCACGGCGGCAGCTCGGACGCCGTTCCCGTTGCGCCGCCGGGGAACGTCACGGTCCGCACCTCGTGCTCGCGGTAGTAGGTGCGCGCAGTCGTCCAGGTCGTTCCTTCGGCCACCAGCGGGGCCGCGACGCCGAGCCGGTCGAAGACGTCGAGCACGTCGCGCTGGAAGCAGATCGCTTTCGACCCGGTCTCGCGGAAGTAGTCGGCGCCCCGCTCCGCCTCGGTCTCCAGTACCAGTGACGGCACGCCGAACCGGGCCAGGGTGAGCGCCGTGCACAGTCCCACCGGTCCGGCCCCGGCGATCAGCACCGGATCGGAGGGGGAGGACCGACCGTCCGGCGCCGCCGAGGACTGGACTGCAGATGACATGGGCCGCTCCCGCTCGACTTCGGTCGGTTCGACGTCGGGGCCGCGCCCCGCCGGTCCCCGAGGGGCGGCCGGACAGCGACGCCCCGCGGACGCTCCGCGAACCGCGCCCCAAGGGCTCGTTCCTCTTCCTGTTCCCCTTTTCCGCTGCTCAGTCCTGCAGCTGTGCCCACACTTCACGGTCGCGCTCGGCCGTCCAGACCGTGGGCCGCTCGACTCCGCTGTACTCCTCCCAGAGCCGCGCGACGTCGAAGGGCAGGCAGTGCTCGAAGATCGGCCACTGCCCGAACTTGGGCGCGAGCGCGGCGTGTGCGGCCTCGAACGCCTCCTTGAGGGGGCCGCCGCGCCCGTGGACGAAGCCGACCTCTTGGCGCATGACGTCCAGGAAACCCCGGGTCTGCGCGATGGCGGCGTCGCAGGCCTCCCGCCCCTTGGCCACCGCACCCCGGCCTCCGACCAGTGCCTCGGCTCCGAACGCGGCGACGCGGTCCAGCGTCGCCGTGGCCCAGTCGTGGTGGAAGGCGTCGCCGGTGTAGAGGGCGGCCTCGGCCTCCACGAGGTCCCCGGTGAAGAGGACCCGGTGCCTGGGCAGCCATGCGACGATGTCACCCTCGGTGTGCCCGCGCCCGCAGTACTGCAGGACGAGGTCACCGCGGTCGCCGCCGAGGTCGATCGTGAACCTCTCGGCGAAGGTCGCGGTGGGCCAGGTCAGGCCGGGGATGGACTCCGGCTCGGCGAACAGGCGGGGCATCCTGCCGTATTCGCTGGCCCAGTCGGCCTCGCCCCGCTCCGCGATGAGTTCGCGCGTCTTCTCGTGCGTGAGGATGACGTCGGCCTCGAAGGCGCTCGCCCCCAGCACCCGGACCGCGTGGTAGTGCGAGAGCACCAGGTAGCGGACGGGCTTGCCGGTGTGCTCACGCAGCCGCGCGAGCCACGTCCGGGCGGCCGCGGGGGTGGCCAGGGCCTCGAAGCAGACGAGGAAGTCCTCTCCCTCGATCGCCCCGATGTTGGGGTCGCCTTCGGCGGTGAGCGCGTAGACCCCGTCGGCGAGGACCTCAAGGGTCTGCCGTTTCTCTTCGAGGTCCGCGGAGCTCGCGAACGGTTTGGCCATACCCCGGCACTCCTTGATCGATTATCGAACTAAATATTCTTATTTAGAACCAATGGTAGATGTGACCCAGGCCACCGGCAAGGGGCCACACCGCGGCTCCCCTCCGCCCACCCGGCCTGCTGGGAGCGCCGTTCCCCGAAAGAGACGAGTCCTCGTGAATCGCTCTACTCTGAACAGATGGCCCACCGACACCCCAGCAAGCTCAACGCGGAGCACGTCGATCACCCCAGGGCCCGCAGCCTCCTCAAGGCGGAGCTGGCCAACTGCGCGGAATGCCGCGAAACGGGAAACAGCGAGGCGCTGGCCGACGTGGAGCGCGGCGGCATCTTCGACTCACTGCTGAAGGGCTTCGTCATCAAACAGGCGGAGCGGTGGCGCACCCGGCACACCCGCTACCCGGTGAGCCTCTACTCGCTGCTCCCGCCGGACGAGGTCAAACGCTGGGCCGCCCCGACACGGAACGTGGCGCTGATGTGCGTGATCAAGTACCGCAGGGCGCACCGGATCAACACCCAGGACGCGCTCAGCGAACTGCGCCGCCTCTACGACGACGACCGCGCCCTGGTCCTGGACGACGTCGTCGACGGCCTCATCGACGACGAGGGGCAGTAGGGGGGCGCCTCTCCGTCTCCGAGGACGGAGGCGGCACCTCCGAGGGTGTCACGGGGGAGCCCGGCGACAGCTTCACCGTGGACAGCGGACACACCGTCACCATCGACGACGGGGGCGTGGAGGGCGACTCCTCGGTGCGACCACGGCACCCGAGTAGCGGGCCGCCCGCTCTTCAGCGAGTGAGGCGACTCTCCCGGCCCGGTGTCCGGGCCGCTCTGCCCGCAGCAGATCTCCGCACGGCAGAAACGCTCGATTCCGCCCTCGTTCCGGCCGCAGGCTGAAACGGACCGGCCCGACCAGGCGAGCGCCGCCTGGCCCCGGAAGGCCGGTCCGAGGAGGAGACGTGCTCTCGACCGAACCGCGGCTCGCGGCGGCGGACCCCGCCGCCGCGCCATTCGACGACCAGATCGCGGCCCGCCTGCTGCACGGCCGGATCGTGGTGCTGGGCGCCCAGGTAGACGACGCGATCGCCAACCGCGTCTGCGCGCAGCTCCTGCTGCTCGCCGAGGAGGACGCCAAACGCGACATCACCCTGTGCATCAACAGTCCGGGCGGCTCCATCACCGCCGGAATGGCCATCTACGACACGATGCGGTTCATCCCCAACGACGTCGCCACCCTGGCCATGGGCTCCGCCTACAGCATGGGGCAGTTCCTGCTGTGCACCGGCACGTCCGGCAAGCGCTTCAGCCTCCCCCACGCGCGGATCATGATGCACCAGCCCTCCGGAGGCTGGGCGGGACCGCAGCCGACATCGCCATCCAGGCCGAGAACCTGGCCCACACCAAGCAGACCATACAGCGGCTCATCGCCGAGCACACCGGCCAGCACGCGGAGAAGGTGGCCGAGGACCAGCGGCGCGACCGCTGGTTCACCGCCGAGCAGGCCAAGGAGTACGGATTCGTCGACCGGGTCGTGGCGAGCATCGCCGACCTGGGCGACGAGACGGCCCGCCGCTTCGGGTTCAGCACACCGGCCGCCGCGGCGGGCAAGGAGGGAGGAGCGGCATGAGCGGGCGCTACACGATCCCGACGGTCATCGAGCGGAGTCCCAAAGGAGAACGCTCCTTCGACGTGTTCAGCCGGCTACTCTCGGAGCGGATCATCTTCCTGGGGACCGCGATCGACGACGACGTCGCCAACGTCGTCATGGCGCAGCTGCTGCACCTGGACTACGAGAACAACGAGCGCGACATCCAGCTCTACATCAACTCGCCGGGCGGCTCCAGCACCGCGCTGACGGCGATCTATGACACCATGCGGTTCGTACGCGCCGACGTCGCGACCGTCTGTATGGGGCAGGCCGCCTCAGGAGCGGCCGTGCTGCTGGCCGCCGGAACGCCGGGAAAGCGCGCGGCTCTGCCGCACTCCCGGATCCTGCTGCACCAGCCCTCTACTGAGGCCCAAGGCGAGGCCGCCGACCTGGAGATCCAGGCGGCCGAGGTACTGCGGATCCGGGCCCAGATCGAGGAGATCCTGGCACACCACACCGGGCAGAGCGCGCAGCGGCTGCGGGAGGACACCGACCGGGACGCGATCTTCACCGCCCAGCAGGCCAGGGAGTACGGCCTGATCGACGATCTGATCACAGCGCGCGACCTCGCCCTCAGCACGGCCTGAGGGCGGGGCCGCCCGGTACCGCGCGGCCGTGCTCAGGCGGCGAGCAGCATCGCCTGCGGGCCCGCTCCGGGGCGGGCG
>NZ_LAJC01000064.1 GCF_000981225.1 Allosalinactinospora lopnorensis | reverse complement strand
GGCTCGTCGCCCGGATGCGCCCGGCACTGGGGCTCGGGCCTGACGCGCCGCCGGAATCGGTGCTGGAGGCCGTCGCGACGCGCACCGGCGACGACCCCGCGCGCCTGCGCTCCCTGCTCTACGGCGCGCGCGGCGAGGAGGCGGACGAGTTCACCGAGAACGACCCCGCCCTGGTCCGGCTCGCCGACGAACTCGACGCGCTTGAGGAGCGCCTGCGGTGACGCGCGAGGAAAGCGCCACCGCGTCCCCTCGACACGAGAAGACCGCAGATCAGAGAGGTACGTGCCAGACGTGACCGCCTTCACTACCCACGATCAGCCCTCCGCTGAGCAGGCGCGGGCGGCGCTGGCCGCGCTACGCCACGAGGTCGCCAAGGCCGTGGTCGGCCAGGACGAGACCGTGACCGGTCTGGTCGTCGCGCTGCTGAGCCGCGGCCACGTACTCATGGAGGGCGTGCCCGGTGTCGCCAAGACCCTGCTGGTCCGGGCCGTCTCGTCCTCGCTCTCCCTGGACCACAAGCGCACCCAGTTCACCCCCGACCTGATGCCGGGCGACGTCACGGGGTCGCTGGTCTACGACGCGCGAACGGCGAAGTTCGAGTTCCACGAGGGACCGGTCTTCACCAACCTGTTCCTGGCCGACGAGATCAACCGGACCCCGCCGAAGACGCAGGCCGCGCTACTGGAGGCCATGGAGGAGCGGCAGGTCAGCGTGGAGGGCCGACCGACACCGCTGGCCGACCCGTTCGTGGTCGCCGCGACCCAGAACCCGGTGGAGTACGAGGGCACCTACCCGCTGCCGGAGGCTCAACTCGACCGGTTCCTGCTGAAACTGGTCGTTCCGCTGCCGGAGCGGGACGACGAGGTCGGAATGCTCACCCGGCACGCCGACGGGTTCGACCCGAGCGACCTGGAGGCCGCGGGGGTGCGGCCGGTCGCCGGGCCGGCCGAGCTGCGCGCCGCTCGGGAGGCCGTGGGCGGTACGCGGGTCGCCCCCGAGGTACTCGGCTATATCGTGGACGTCTGCCGCGCGACCCGGCAGTCGCCGTCGCTGCAGTTGGGTGCCTCGCCCCGCGGGGCGACCGCGTTGCTGCGCACGAGCCGGGCGTGGGCGTGGCTCTCGGGACGCGACTACGTGACCCCCGACGACGTGAAGGCCTTCGCCAAACCCACGCTGCGGCACCGCATCGCGCTGCGCCCGGAGGCCGAGCTGGAGGGGGCCAGCGCCGACGGCATCCTCGACGGCGTCCTCGCGTCGGTCCCGGTGCCGCGCTGACCGGTTCTGGTCGTCCTCGCCGATCGCGCGGATACCGGTCCTTCCCCACGCGCTGGGGACCGGTATCCGCGGGATCAGCGAGGAGGGCGCAGGGGCCAACGCACACGAGATTGCGAGGGGACGGGGTATAGCGGATGGCGATCACGGGCCGGGCGGTATTCGCCGCGTTCGCCGGCATGCTTGTCGTGCTCATAGCGGGAAACGCCGGCGTGTGGGTGGTGTGGGCGGTGCTCGTGTCGCTCGCCGCGGCCATCGCGGCGGATCTGCTGTTCGCGCCGAGCCCCCGGAAGGTCGCGTTCGAGCGCGGCGGGGATGTCTCGATCCGGTTGGGCGAGACCGCGACGACGACCCTGACCATCGCCAACCCCGCGCGGCGGCGGCTGCGCGGCCGGGTACGCGACGCGTGGGCGCCGAGCGCCGACCCGCGGCCCACCGTGCACACCGTCTCGATCCCCGGCGGCGAGCGCCGCCGTCTCACCACGGAGCTGACCCCGACACGGCGCGGCGACCACCGGGCGGCCGGGGTCACCGTGCGCAGCGTCGGTCCCCTGGGCCTGGCCGCCCGGCAGTGCACGCACTCGGTTCCGTGGAGCGTCCGGGCGCTTCCCCCGTTCCACAGCCGCCGGCATCTCCCCGGCAAGCTGGCACGGCTGCGGGAGCTCGACGGCCAGCACAGCACGCTGGTACGCGGGCAGGGTAGCGAGTTCGACTCGCTCAGGGAGTACGTGCCCGGCGACGACGTCCGATCGATCGACTGGCGCGCCACCGCGCGGCGCGACAACGTCGTCGTCCGCACGTGGCGCCCGGAACGCGACCGCAGGATCCTGCTGGTGCTCGACACCGGCCGGACCTCGGCAGGCCGGGTCGGCGACACCCCCCGGCTCGACCACGCGATGGACGCCGCGCTGCTGCTGGCCGCGCTGGCCGTCAAGGCCGGCGACCGGGTGGACCTGCTCGGCTACGACCGCCGGGTGCGCGCCCAGGTCCGCAGCCACGGGCGCGGCAGCACACTCCCCGCGATAGTCCAGGCCATGGCACCGCTGGAACCGGAGCTGGTGGAGTCCGACGCCGCCGGCCTCGTCACCACGATCCTCGGCGGACAGAGCCGCACCCGGCAGCTCGTGGTGCTGCTGACCGACCTGAACGCCACCGCCATGGAGGAGGGCCTCCTCCCCCTGCTGCCCGCCCTGACCGCCAGGCACCTGCTGATGGTCGCCGCCGTGGGCGACCCGCGCGTCACGGGGATGGCCGCCGAACGCGGTGAGGCGCGCTCCGTCTACCGCGCCGCCGCGGCCGAACGGACCCTGACCGAACGCCGCCGGATCACCGCCGAGCTGCGCCGCTACGGCGTCGAGGTCGTCGACGCCGACCCCGAGCACATCGCCCCGGCCCTGGCCGACGCCTACATCGACCTCAAGGCCCGGGGAAGGCTCTGACGGCCGATTCCCCGCCCCGAGCAGGAGAGGATCGCCGTTCCGCTCCTTGCGGACTCAGCCCGCCACCGGGGCCGCCTGCGGGCGCTCGGCGATGTCTCCCGTGTCGCCTTCGAGGTAGGCCCTGCGGCCGAGGGTGAAGACGTAGGCGAAGAAGAGCGCCTCGGCCACGACTCCGATGCCGATGCGCAGCCAGGTGGTGTGCACCCAGCCTGTCACGAACCCCTCGATCAGCCCGGAGACGAACAGCACCAGCACCAGACCGAGGGCGACCGCGACGGCCGGGCGGGCCTCCTCCGCGAGGGCTTGGCCCCGGGGGCGCGCCCCCGGGGCGATGACGGTCCAGCCCAGCTTCAGGCCGACTCCGGCGGCGACGAACACGGCGGTGAGTTCGAGCAGGCCGTGCGGGACGATCAGGCCCAGAAAGACGTCGCCTTTGCCGTGCGCGAACATCATGCCGCCCGCGGCACCCAGGTTCGCCCCGTTGAGGAGCAGCACGAAGATCGTGGGGAGCACAGGAACACGCCGAGGATGAGCGCCTGGGCGGCGGCCCACGCGTTGTTCGTCCACACCTGTGCCGCGAACGATGCCCCCGGGTGCTCAACGTAGTAGTTGGCGAAGTCGTGCTCGACGTAGGCCCGGATCTCCTCGGGAGGGCCCAGGGCGGCCAGCGCGGCGGGGTCGCTGGCCAGCCACACCGCCACGCTCGCGGAGAACGCCACCGTGCCCGCGCCGGCGAGGATCCACCACCACCGCAGCCGGTACACCACAGCGGGGAAGGTGCGAGTGAGGAACCTGGCCGCGTCGCGCCACGCCGGCTCGTGCGCCCCCGTGACCGCCGAGCGCGCCCGCGCCACCAGCCCGGAGAGCCATCCGGTGAGCGCGGGGTCCTGGCCGGAGGACCGGACGACGGAGAGGTGGGTGGCCACCCGCTGGTACAGCTCAACGAGTTCGTCCACCTCGGAGCCGGTCAGGCTGCGGCGCCGGCGCACCAGCCGCTCCAGCCGGTCCCAGTCGGGGCGGTGCGCGGCGGCGAAAACGTCGAGATCCACGCATCGGACTCTACCGACACCGCCAGTGGCACCGGTTCCGCCCGGGTCCTGCCAGACTGGAACCGGGCAGCACGACGGCCACGGCCACAGCGACGATGCGGGGGAGAGGCGACGGTGACGTATCCGGGCGGTGGAGCCTATGGCGAACAGTCCTCCGTGGTCACGGGGGACGCGGTGGTACTGGACCTGCGCCCGGCCGGAGTCGCCACGCGGATGATCGCGCTGGCTCTCGACATGACCGTCCAGGGCGTCCTGCTCTTCGCGCTGAGCCTGCTAGTGCTGCGGATCGGTGCCGGGCTGGACCCCGCGGCCGCGGCCGCGGTGCAGATCGGGGTGACGGTGCTGATCCTCGTGGGCTACCCCACGACCTTCGAGACCCTTACGCGCGGGCGCTCCCTGGGCAAGATGGCCCTTGGGCTGCGCGTTGTGGGCACCGACGGCTCCCCGGAGCGGTTCCGCCAAGCGCTGGCGCGGGCGCTGTGCGCCGCGGTGGAGATATGGACGCTCACGGGTATCCCCGCGCTGTGCTCCTCCTTGATCAACCGCGACGGCAAGCGCATCGGCGACTTCGTGGCGGGCACCCTCGTGGTGGAGGAGCGCGCGGGCCGCGCGCCGGAGGGAGTCATTCCGATGCCGCCCCGCCTGGTCGAATGGGCGCAAGGGGCGGAGATGTCCGGGCTGCCCCCGGAGACGGCCGCCATGGCCCGCCAGTACGTCCTGCGCTTCTCCGAGCTCACCGAGCGGTCCCGCTACGAGATGGGGACACAGATCGCCGACCTGGTCGCTTCCTCCGTCAGCCCTCCCCCTCCCCCGGACACCTCACCGCCGGAGTTCCTCGCGGCCGTTCTGGCCGAACGGCGCCGCAGGGAGGAGCAGAAGCTGGCCGAACGGCAGCAGGGACAGTGGCGGAGTGAGCCCTACACCCGCCAGGAGCGGAGGTAGTCCTCCTGGTCCGGCGTGAGGCGGTCGATGCCGACCCCGAGCGCCTCCAGTTCCAGACGCGCGACCTCGGTGTCGATGCCGAGGGGCACGTCGAGGACGCCTGGTTGCAGTTCCCCGCGGTGTTCGGCGAGCCAGGCCACGGTGAGCGCCTGCACAGCGAAGGACATGTCCATCACCGCCGCCGGATGCCCCTCGGCGGCACCGAGGTTGACCAGCCGCCCTTCAGCGAGCAGGATGATCCGCCGCCCGTCGGCCAGCACGTATTCGTCGGTCTGCGGCCGCACCTCGCGACGGATCTCCACGGACAGCGCCTCCAGCGCCGCCAGGTCGATCTCCACGTCGAAGTGGCCGGAATTGGCCAGTACCGCGCCGTCCTTGAGTGAGGCCAGGTGCTCGGCCCGGATCACATCGCGGTTGCCGGTGACCGTGACCAGCACATCGCCGATGCCGGCCGCCTCGTCCATGGGCAGGACGGTGTACCCCTGCATCACCGCGTCCAGCGCCTTGACCGGGTCGACCTCGGTGACGATGACCCGGGCGCCCATGCCGCGGGCGCGTTCGGCCAGGCCGCGGCCGCAGTACCCGAAGCCCGCGACGACCATGGTCCGGCCGGCGAGCATGGCGTTGGTGGCACGCATGATCCCGTCGATGGTGGACTGCCCGGTGCCGTAGCGGTTGTCGAACATCCGCTTGGTGGCCGTGTCGTTCACCGCGACCATCGGCAGTTTCAGCGCGCCCTCCGCACTCATCTGCCGGAGCCGGATCACCCCGGTGGTGGTCTGCTCGCATCCGCCGAAGGTCTCGGCGAGCAGCTCCGGGCGCTCCAGGTGGGCGGTGTTCACCAGATCGCAGCCGTCGTCGAGCAGCATGTGCGGGAACTGCTCCAGGACGTTGACGAGGTTGCGGTCGTAGCCGGCGGAGTCGATGCCGGCCCGTGCGTGCACCTCGACACCGTACTCGGCGACGAGGGCGGCGGCGGTGTCGTCCTGTGTGGACAGCGGGTTGGATGCCGCGAGCGCGATTCCGGCCCCGCCGGCGCGCAGCGCCCGCAGCAGGTTGGCGGTCTCGGCCGTCACGTGCATGCAGGCGGTGATGCGCAGGTCCCGCAGGGGCAGCTCCTCGGCGAAGCGCTCGCGTACCCGGCGCAGCGCCGGCATGGCGCGCTCGGCCCATTCGACGCGGCGGACCCCGGCCTGTGCCAGGCCGAGGTCCGCGACGCCGTTCCGTGGTAGTGCCATCAGCCCGTGGTTCGGTCTCCTCCCCACGGCTGAAGCCGGGGGATTCCGGCGTGGATCAGTAGCGGTAGTGGTCGGACTTGTACGGCCCGGCCACGTCGACGCCGATGTAGGCCGCCTGCTCCTTGGTCAGCTCGGTGAGCTTGATCCCGAGGGCGTCGAGGTGCAGTCGCGCGACCTTCTCGTCCAGGAGCTTGGGCAACACGTGCACCCCGAGAGCGTACTCGTCGGTCTTGGCGAACAGCTCGATCTGGGCGATCGTCTGGTTGGTGAAGCTGTTCGACATGACGAAGCTGGGGTGCCCCGTGGCGTTGCCGAGGTTGAGCAGTCGGCCCTCGGAGAGCACGATGATGCTGTGGCCGTCCGGGTACTGGTACTCGTGCACCTGCGGCTTGATCTCGATCTTCTTGACGCCCGGCGTCTTCTCCAGGCCGGCCATGTCGATCTCGTTGTCGAAGTGGCCGATGTTGCCGACGATGGCCTGGTGCTTCATGCGGGCCATGTGGTCGGCGGTGATGATGCTGAAGTTGCCGGTGGTCGTGATGAAGATGTCGGCCGTCTCGACGACCTCGTCGAGGGTGCGGACCTCGTAGCCCTCCATCGCGGCCTGCAGCGCGCAGATGGGGTCGATCTCGGTGACGATGACCCGGGCGCCCTGGCCGCGCAGCGACTCGGCGCTGCCCTTGCCGACGTCACCGAAGCCGCAGACGACCGCGGTCTTGCCGCCGATGAGAACGTCGGTGGCGCGGTTGATGCCGTCGACGAGGGAGTGGCGGCAGCCGTACTTGTTGTCGAACTTGCTCTTGGTGACGGAGTCGTTGACGTTGATCGCGGGGAAGAGGAGCTTGCCCTCCTGGTGCATCTCGTAGAGGCGGTGCACCCCGGTGGTGGTCTCCTCGGTGACGCCCTTGATGCGCGAGGCGACCGTGGTCCACTTCTTCGAGTCGGCGGCCAGGCTCTTCTTCAGCAGCCGCAGGACGACCTTGTACTCCTCGGGGTCGTCCTCGGTGGGCTCGGGGACCGCGCCGGCCTTCTCGAACTCGGCGCCCTTGTGGACGAGCATGGTGGCGTCGCCGCCGTCGTCCAGGATCATGTTCGGGCCCTCACCGCCGGGCCACGTGAGCGCCTGCTCGGTGCAAGCCCAGTACTCCTCCAGGGTCTCGCCCTTCCAGGCGAACACCGAGACGCCCTGGGGGTTGTCCGGGGTCCCGTTCGGGCCCACGACGGCCGCCGCGGCCGCGTGGTCCTGGGTGGAGAAGATGTTGCAACTGACCCACCGGATCTCAGCGCCCAGTTCCACGAGGGTCTCGATGAGAACGGCGGTCTGCACCGTCATGTGGAGCGATCCCATGATCTTCGCGCCCCGGAGCGGCTTGGACGGACCGTACTCGGCGCGCGTGGCCATCAGGCCCGGCATCTCGTGCTCGGCGAGCCGGATCTCGTTACGCCCGAACTCGGCCAGGGACAGGTCTGCGACTTTGTAGTCGAATGCCATGCGTCTTAACTCCTCCTGATGGATGCGGTTTGAGTTTAGGGCCGACTCCGCGCTCCGGGCACGCCCTGAGCGGGAAAATTGACATTGTTTTGTCAGATTTATCTGCGTTTCGCTGTCTCGTCGGCTAAAGTCACGCCCATGGCCGATGTCGAGCGCACCCAGCGGTTCCCCGCTCTCGGGCCGGGATCGGGCCCTCGGGAGTCCGGTCACGACGGGGTCCCCATCTCGGATGCCGCCGAGAGACTCGACACGACCGCGAGAATGCTCCGCTACCGCGAGAGCCTCGGTCTGCTTCCGGTGACCAAGGAGCAGCCCACCGGACGCGGGCACCGGCACCGCAGGTTCACCGAAGCCGACCTGCGGACGATCGCGGCCGGACTGGAGCTGGAGCAGCAGTACGACATCACGCCCGCGGCGCTGTCCTTCGCGTTGCGGATGCTCGCGGAGCCGGCCACGCTGGCCCGTGTCCGCGCCTACGGCGAACGGCTGGGGCGGCTCGCCCCGCCCCCGGCCCGGGCCATGGACTTCGAGAAGCAGAAGGCGCTGCGTCTCCTCCGGCAACGGGAGCAGGGGCGCTGACCCGGCCTCCGCGACCGCGGCTCACCAGCCCGCGGCGCGCTTGAGCTCCGGTTCCAGCACCGGCGCCATGCTCTTCATGAAGGTCGCCGTCATGTGGCTGCCGTCCCAGTAGACGAGCACGTTCCCGATCACCGCCGGGCATTCCCCGCCCGTGCAGAGGCGGTCGTTGAGGTCGATGAAGGAGACGTTCTCCGGCACGTCGCCGAGTTCCTCGTAGGGCGGGTCGTCGGCCAGCGAGCGGCCCCGATCCCCGCTGCACTCCTCGGCGTCCTTGGCGGCCAGGCAGGAGGCGGTGTCGAAGCCGAACCGGGGGGTGTCGCGGACCGCCACCACATCGATGCCCAGTTCACCGAGCTGCGCCCAGCGCTCCGGGTAGCCCTCGACCACGCTCTCGCCGTCCTCACCGCGGGCCTCGCTGTCGAGGCTGCTACTGGTCGCCGTCGTGAACACCGCGTCGGGTCGGAGGCGCTCCAGCTCCTCCAGCACCCCCTGGTTCCACACCGCGCAGGCGGTGTACTCCCTGCCCTTGTAGGTCTGCGGGGCGTCGGTGAACAGGCAGGCGCCCTTGGTGATGTTCACGACACTCCAGTCGTTCCGCTCGGCGATCTGCTCCAGCGCCGGAAACCAGTGGGCCGCGTGCGAGCCGCCCACGAGGGCGATCGTGCGCTCGGGACTGTCCGAGCCGTACTCGCAGACCCGGACCTCGGAACCGGTCGTGCCCTGGTTGCACTCGTCCTCGTAGGTGGCGGGCAGATCCTCCGCCGCCTCCGCCGGATCCGGGTAGATCGGCAGGTCCGGGTAGCCGCCGCCCCCTCCGAGAGCCCGGGCGCCGGGGTAGTGGGCGGGATCGGCGGCGAGCTCCGCACGCTGCCGCTGCTGTTCGGCGAGGTGGGCCGACCACGCCGCGGCCGCTGTGACCACCGGAAGAACGCAGAGCACCCCCACGAGGAGGGACCACAGGGGCGTGGTCCGGGTGCGGGTGAACCGCTCGACGCCGTTGTCGGTCAGCCATGTGGTCGCGGCCGCCAGCACGATCGACAGCGCCAGGACGGAGCAGCCGCCGAGCAGGCTCGGCATGTGGCGGCCCGTGACCGCCAGGTAGCAGATGAGCACCGGCCAGTGCCACAGGTACAGCGCGTAGGAGATTCCGCCGATGTAGTGCATCGGGGCCCAGTTCAGCAACCGGTCCGCGCCGACCGGGGATCCCGTGCTGCCGGCGGCGATCACCAGTGCCGCGGCGAGCGTGGGCCACAGGGCCGCGTACCCCGGGAAGACGGTCGACACCTGGAACAGGATCCCGCAGGACACCAGGGCCACCAGTCCCGACCAGCCAATCGCGACGCGCAGTGGGCGGGCCGCCCGGAGCCGGTCGGGAACGATCGCCAGGAGGCCGCCAAGGGCGAACTCCCACAGCCGCGCGCCGGTGTCGAAGTAGGCCCATTGCTGGTTGGCCCCGGTGATCAGTACCGAATAAGCCAGGGACACCGCGAACAGCACCGCCAGCAGGCCCAGGAGCACCCGCCGCACCGGCCACCGCCGCCGCGCGGCCACCCCGGCCGCCACCGCCACGAGCACCGGGCACAGCAGGTAGAACTGCCCCTGGATGGACAGCGACCAGAAGTGCTGCGCCGGGCCGGCCGCGTTGTTCTGCGCGAGGTAGTCGACCGAGTTAACCGCCAGCAACCAGTTCTGGTAGTACAGCGCGGAGCCGATGACCTCGCTGATCGTGTCGCGCCAGCGGTCCGGCGGCAGGAAGAGCCAGGCCGCGGTGAGGACCCCGGCCAGCACGACGGCCGCGCTCGGAAGGAGGCGCTTGGCCAGGCGGGTCCAGAACTCGGCGAAGGCGACCCTGCCGCGCCGCTCCACCATACGGAGCAGCGACCCGGTGATCAGGAACCCGGTGAGCAGCAGGAACACGTCGACACCGCCGGAGACGCGGCCGAACCAGACGTGGTAGACGGCCACGAGCAGGACCGCGACGGCCCGCAGTCCTTGGATCTCGGGGCGGTAGCCCCCGCCCGGGGCGCGGGCGGGGGCGCTCGCCGCGCTCGTGGAGTGGTTCGCCGGCCGGAGAGCGGCCATCAGGGAAGCTTGCACAGGGGCGTTTTCCACCTCGGGGTGCGCGGGAAAGACCCCAGGATGATGCACCACGGCCGTTACGTCCGGGGATACCGGACCTGAACCTCCGGCCACGCCCTGATGACTCCGGCCCCGCATCAGCGACGGCGCCCCGATCATGCGAAAGCGGGTTTCCCGCACCCTCCGGCGGGCTACGTTCACGGGCGTGGACTTGGTACGTGGACGCGATCTCGCGCTGGAGCGCTTTCCCGATCCGGTGCGCCGCCAGCTCGCCAGGCTGGACCGGCTCCGGGAGGTCTGGATGGCGCACCAGTGCCACCGGGCCGGCGAGCAGTGGGCTCCGGGGCGCCGCAGGATCTTCCGGTGGCACGCCCGGGAACTGCGGGAGCTGGCGGGGCAGGGCGCCGCCGCGGAGCTGCGCGAACAGGTGCGCGGCGACGAGGACGCTCTGGTGGCGATGGAGGCCGACTGCCGCTCCGGACGGCGGTTGACCGGCGACTACCTCAGCGGGCTGGCGCGCAGGATCCCCGACTTCGAGGAGACCGTTCCACTGCCGGAGCACACGGGCGACCTCCTCGCCGAAGCCGCGGCGGTGGAGACCCACCCCGTCATCCGCGCCGCCCACCTGCACCTGACCTGTGAGGAGACGCTGCGGAGGGTCGCGCAGCGGGATGGGCTGCCCGGCCCTCCGCTGTCCCTGCGCCCACTGCCATGGGCGCTGGCGTCGCTCTCGCTGCTGCGCTCGACCTATCCGCCGCTGATCATGGACCACCGGCTGGTCGAGGCGCACCGCGCGGCCAGGTCGCAGCCGACCCAGTGGGACCGGCTGACCGCCCTGGTCCCGCTCTTCGCCGACCTGGAGACCGTCTCCTTACGCAGCGAACTGAGCTGGGCGGCCCCTCTTCACGCCGACCCCGATCAGCGCTCACCGGTCTCGCCAGGGGCGCACTTCACCGTCGTCCGCCCCCGTCCGGCGCCCCTGATGGCCGCGCTGCACCGGCGGATCCTGGAGCGCCTCCGCTTCCGCAGCGCTTCCTTCACCCTGGTGCTGCGCGAACTCGATCCGGCCGCCCAGGCAGACGTCACCGCGGGTGACATCGAGACCGCCCCTCAGCGCAACCGCTGCGAGGCCGCGGCGGCGCGGGCGCTGTTCCGCCTGGGACCGGGATGCCGGTGGGCGTCTCTGGACATCGCGGCCACGGAGGCGAGACTGCGGCTGCTCGTCCTCGTCCAGGACGTCGGGGCACCGCCCACAGGCGCCCTCGCCGTAACCGCCGACGCCTGGCTGACCGTCGAAGACAGGTCGATCGATGTGCTGGACCCCGCGTACACCGACAGCGTGACCCTGGTGCCCACCGACGGCGCCGACGACCGCCGCTCCGAGGTGGAGGGGTTCGTGGACGACGTGGTGGCCCGCGCGCTCGACCGGCTCACCCGGGCCCTGAGCTAGCCGCCGTCCCTGCTCCGCTAGCCGCTCAGCGAGAGGAGGACGAGCAGCAGGAGCAGGATGATGATCGCGATCAGCACGGCCGGGACCACCCACCCCTGCGAGAGCAGCGGATCCTCCTGCTGAGGCGGGGGTTGGCGCATCTGGTGCCCGCCGTAGACCGTGTTCGGCCCGGCGGTGGGCGGCGCACCCATGCCGTGGTGTGCGCCCGTTCCCGGCATCTGCTGCGGCGGCGGCCCCTGGTGGCCCATAGGAGGGGGCTGTGGCGGGGCGAACCCCCTCTGCGGCCCCGACATGGGCCGCCCCATGCCTCCCTGCGGATGCGGGTACGGCGTCTGGGGACCGCTCGGGGTCAGGGGGCCGGGCGGCGGTGGCTGCTGCGGTCCGCTGGGTACGTCGGCCTCCGCGACCCGCTCCCCCTCCTTGACGACATCGTCGGGCGAGGCGGCCGGATCGGGCACGTCGTGGCCGAGCAGCCGCATCAGCAAATCCTGCGCGCTCGGGCGCTGCGCCGGGTCCTTGTTCAGGCACGCCTCGACGATGGGCAGCAGCGATTCCGGCAGGCCGTCGAGGTGAGGCGGGGCGCTGACTACACGATGCACCACGGCGGGCACGCTGTCGGCGCCGAAGGGGGCGTTGCCCGTCGAGGCGAACGCCATGACGCAGCCCCAGGCGAAGATGTCGACCCTGTCGGTGACCCCCTTGCCCTCGATCTGCTCGGGCGCCATGTAGGACGGCGTCCCCATGATCGAGTTGGTCATCGTGGCGCTGCCGTCGGTGACCCGGGCGATGCCGAAGTCGATCACGCGGGGGCCGTCGGGGCCCAGGAGCACGTTGCCCGGCTTGAAATCGCGGTGCACGATCCCGGCCTGGTGGATCGCCACGAGCGCGGTCGCCGTGGACACGGCGAGGCGCTGCAACGTGGCGCCCTTGCGCGGCCCTTTCGTGACCACGGCCTCCTGCAGTGACTGTCCCGGAACGTACTCGCTGACGACGTAGGGGGGGTCCTCGGAGAGGTTGGCCTCGTGGACGGCCGCGGTGCAGAAGGAAGCAACCTTCTGAGCCGCGCGAACCTCCTTCTCGAAGCGCCTGCGGAGGTCATCGTCCTCGGACCACTCGGCGTTCAGGACCTTGATGGCGACTTCCTCGCCCTCGCCGTCGCGGCCGAGGTAGACGACTCCCTGACCGCCCTTCCCCAGCCGTCCGACCACGCTGTAGGAACCGAACGCGGCGGGATCGCTCGGCAACAGCGACTCGGGACCGGGCATCGATGTCCTCCAGAGAGGTGGTGGCCGACGCTAGCGCACGACCGGGGGGATGGGTCAGGGGTCTATGCCATACGCCACAGCAAGATACACACTGGCGTAATCGGTTAAAGCGATCAAACCGGCCAGACGTTCTAGCACGTGCCCGTCCTCCGCGGCGAGCTCGCGCACGTGCACGCCGCGCTCTCGGGCGCCCTCCGCCGCGGAGTCCATCTCCTCGGCCGCTTCCGGGGGTTCCCCGGGATCGCGCAGCAGAACGGCCAGAAGTCGCGTTCCGTCGTCCTCGACGGGGTCGTCGAAGATGGAACGCGGACCGGTTCCGCCGAAGGGCCCGTCCACGGTGGCGAACTGGTCCTGTAAGGCGCCGGGGAAACGACCGCAGAGAGCAGGATAACGGGCATTTACGGCGAGCGAGGTCGCGAACCGGGCCGCCACCGCGGCTGTCAGCGGCGCCGCGGACCAGATCGCGGGGAGTGTTCCGGCGAGGTCGAGCGCGAGCAGCTTGGCCGGGTTGTCCCAGGACTCGGCGCCGGGACGGCAGCGTTCCGCCATCTGTTCCAGCCGCACCGCCGCGCCCTCGTAGACGTCGTCGGTGATCGGCGCCAGGCCGACCTCGCTCGCGGCGGCGAGGAGCGCGCCGGCCACCCCCCACGGCATCTCAAGGTGGTGGCCGGCGGGCGGTAGCGCGACGAAAGGGGAGCGGGCCTGCTCAGCATAGGGGGCGAGCGGGCTCCCGGCGGGACTCGCCACGAGGAACCGGCATCCCCGGCGCACGGCCTCGGCCGCGAAGGGGACGGCGGCCTGCGCGTCGTGGCCGGATGTGGACGCCACCACGGCGACCAGGTCGTGTCCGGAGACCCACCCGGGCAGCCGGTAATCGCGCACAGTGTGGATCGGGATAGGGCACCCGACGCCGAGGACGGCCTCGAGCACATCGCCGGCGAGAGCCGCGGCACCGGACCCGGCCACCACGATGGAGCGGGGCCGGCCCTCGTCCCCGAGCACACCGAGCCCCGCTTCACGCGCGGCCGACCGCGCAGAGCGCACGCGCGCCGCCGCTGAAGCGACACCGCGGAGCGCGTCGGCATCGGCGCTCAGATCATCGAGCCGGCGCTCCTCGAACACCAGCGCCACGAACCCCTCCCTTACCGCCGGAGCCGCTGCATCAGGGTCACGCGACCTTTCTGGCCTCATCGACGAGCAGCACCGGGATACCGTCGCGGACCGGGTAGGCGAGTCCGCTCTCGTCGCACACCAGCTCGTTCGCGTCCTCGTCGTAGCGCAAGGGGGCCTTGCTCTTGGGGCAGGCCAGGATCTCCAGCAGCCAGTCGTCGATCTTCGTGCTCATTCAGGTCCTCGTTCCTTCGCTGGGCGTCGACGGGGGATCGGATCAGGAACGGACGACGGCCAGGACGTCATCGCGCAGCTTCGCCATGGTCCGGTCGTCGGGCGCCTCCACGTTGAGCCGCAGCAGCGGTTCGGTGTTGGAGGCCCGCAGATTGAACCAGCTACCGTCCGGAAGCGCCACTGTCAGCCCGTCGAGGTGGTCGACGGAGACGCCCGGGCCGTCCGAGTAGGCGGCCTCGGCGGCGGCCATGCGCCCCTCCTGGTCGGACACCTCGGAGTTGATTTCCCCGGAAGCGGAGTAGCGGGAGTACTCGGCGGTGATCTCCGACAGCGAGCGGGAGTCGTGCCCGAGCACGCGTAGCACGTGCATAGCGGCGAGCATGCCGGTATCGGCCCGCCAGAAGTCGCGGAAGTAGTAGTGGGCGGAGTGCTCCCCGCCGAAGATCGCCCCGGTCTCGGCCATGGTCGCCTTGATGAAGGAATGGCCGACGCGGGTCCGTGCGGGCACTCCCCCGTTCTCCCGCACGACCTCCGGGACCGCGGCGGAGGTGATCAGGTTGTGGATGATCGTCGCGCCCGGCTCCTTGGCCAACTCCTGTACGGCCACCATGGCGGTGATCGACGACGGGGGTACCGGCTTCCCCCGCTCGTCGACGACGAAGCAGCGGTCGGCGTCGCCGTCGAAGGCCAGGCCGATGTCGGCATTGGTCTCCACCACCTTGGCCTGCAGATCCTCGATGTTCGCGGGATCGAGCGGGTTCGCCGGGTGGTTGGGGAAGGTGCCGTCGAGTTCGAAGAACATCGGCACGATCCGCAGGGGCAGAGGGCCCAGCAGCCTCCCGCCGAGCACGGCCGGCACCGTATAGCCGCCCATGCCGTTCCCCGCGTCCACGACCACCGTGAGAGGCCGGACGTTCGAGAGGTCGACCAGGGAACGCAGATGGGAGGCGTAACCGGAGAGCATGTCGCGCTCGGTGACGGTTCCCTTGGGACCGCCGTACTCGGGCACCCCCTCCTCGGCGAGGCGTCGGATCTCGCCGAGCCCGGTTTCCCCGCTGATGGGCGCCGCACCCTCCCGGCACATCTTGATGCCGTTGTACTGGGCCGGGTTGTGGCTCGCGGTGAACATCGCACCGGGGACACCGAGGTGGCCTGACGCGTAGTAGAGAAGGTCGGTAGAGCCCAGACCGGCCGCGATCACATCGGCGCCCTGGCCGGTGGCTCCCTCGGTGAAAGCCGCGGCGAGCTCGGGCGAGGACGGCCGCATGTCGTGGGCGACGACGACACTTCGCGCCCCGACGACCCGTACGAACCCCGCGCCGATCGCGCGGGCGACACCGGCGTCCATAGTGTCCGGTACCACGCCTCTGACGTCGTACGCCTTGAAGATCTGACCGAGGTCACCCACAGCTACTCCGGACGGGTCGATGTGTTTTCGAGGCGGGACACGGCTCTGCCGTACGGCGAAGGTCGCATCCGCGAAGCGAGTGCCGGAAGCAGTGTCCACATCCACACATGTACCAAACTACAAGACCCCAGTCCGCGCGCCGGAGACCCACCACACACCTTGAGGACGGTCAGGACCCGCGCGTGGAGGGGCCGGGGGGCTGGTCCTTGCTGCGCGGCTCGGATTTGACCACGCGCAGATGCCCCTTGCGGTTGGTCTCCACGCCCTGCCCCACGGGGTTGCGCGCGGAAGGGGGCCGGGCCGCCTCGCGGACGGCGTTGGCCAGCGCCTCGAGGTCGTCGCTGCCGGGGCCACCTGTGGTGTTGTCGGCCGGCAGCCGGACGACCTCCCAGCCGCGCGGCGCCGTGAGCCGTTCCGCGTGCATCGCGCACAGGTCGTAGCAGTGAGGTTCGACATAGGCCGCGAGCGGCCCCAGCACGGCGGTGGAGTCGGCGTAGACATAGGTAAGCGTGAACACTGCTGGCTGCCTGCACGCGGTACGCGAGCAGCGTCGTACTACGCTCACGAGCACTGACTGTATTCCTTTCCCCGCTCACACGCCAGCATCGCCCCGCTGTGTCCGCATTGCGCGGGGGCTGCGCGAGAACCGCGGATGGCATACTCTCGAAACGTGCGACGAGTGCACCTTCAAAGGGTCCAAGCCGACCGGGTACGGCGCCGCGACCGTCGAGGGCGCGGGATCCGCGGCCCCCTGACGCCACCGCAGCTCCCCATCTCCCGGAGCCGTGCTCAGATCTTCGACGACCTCGTACTCGACGCCGTCGAACGCCTGGAGCGGGTCTGGGCGCGCGAGCTCGCGAACGTGGAGTTCCTTGTCGAGGACGTGCCACGGGTCCCGTCCGGAATCACGGCCGAGGACGGCATCCCGTTCTCCCGCCTCGAGTCGGCGGGCGCGGGCCGGGCCAGGATCACCGTTTACCGCAGGCCCGTGGAGATCCGCACCAAGGAGCCGGAGGAGATGGCCCTCCTGGTCTACGACACGGTCGTCGAAGAGGTCGCCAACCTTCTGGGGCTGGAGCCCGAGACGGTCGACCCCGAGGCGTGAGCCGCCCGGTGGCCCGCCGGTCCTTTCTCCTGCGTGCCCTCAGGGCACCGCGCTCGTCAGGCTGTCGCTGACCGCGGGAAGGAGAACCCTGGAGGGGGCCGGGCGGAGCGGGAGCGTGGCGGTGGCCCGGTCGTCGTCCGCGCTCTGGGTGAGTTCGCGCGCCCCATACACCGGCGCGGAGTCCTCGGGGACCTGGATGAGCAGGGCGTGGGGGTCCTCGGGGTGTTCCAGCTCGGGAACCTCGGTATGGCCCGCCTCGATCTCCACCTTCTGGGAGTCGCCCTGTGTCCCGTCCTCGTCGACCAGGGTGACGACCACGGTCGCGGCGCGTTCGGGAGCGCCGAACAGCAGCCGGCTCTCGGTGCCCTCCGGATCGGCCGGGACGATCGCGGTTCCGTTCAGCGGTCCCATCAAGGGCTCGGTGGCCGGGGCGTAGGACGTGTCGTCGCCGCTGTCGCGGTCCATCGACACCCCCGCGACGATCGGCCGGTCGGCCTCGATCACGACCGTTCCGGGCTGCTGCTGCAGCGGTCCCTCCAGGCTCACCATGTCGGACGCGGCCGGCGGGAGGCTCAGGCCTTTCAGCGCTTCGTGCTCGACCTCGCCTTCGGGTGTGTACACCTGCGCGTCCACGGTGACCGGTTCGTCCCCGGGCGTCGCCACGATGAGCCGCCGCGCGCCGCCTCCTTCGGGGACCCCCGGGATCACATGGCGCTTGGCGGGCCTGAGCGTGGGCGCCACCCAGTCCTGTCCCGCGTCCGAGCGCTCCGCGAACAGCGACGCCGCGACACGCCCCTTGTTGGTACGCACGTGCACGGCGATCGCTTCCGTGCCCTCGATCAGTTCGGTCAGCGAGATCTCGACCTCGTCGTGCGGGTCGACCGAGATCCCCCGGGTCTCCTCGGCCAGTACCGGCCCGTCGGGAGCGTAGATGTCGATGCTGGCGGTGGCCGTGTCATCGTCGACGTTGGCCAGCAGGAGCCGGGCCTCTTGCAGGGTTTCACCGCCGGGGGCGGTGAACCAGGAGCTCAGGTCCGGCTCGGCGCAGCGCGTCTCGGTCGCGTAGGGGTCGTCCTCGCCGACCGTGGTCTGGGTGACCTCCATCCCGGTCGCGAACGCGCCGTCGGCGCGCACCACCGTGTGCCGTTCGCTATCGGTGGTGTCCTCGGTCCACGGGCGTCCGATGTCCTCGGGCTCCGCCAGCCGCCGATCAGCGTCGTCCTCGTTCTCGGTCACGAGGAGCGAGCCGGTGTCCTGCCGCCCCCCGGAGGCGAACACCGCCATCTCGCTCTCGCGGTCATCACCGCGCGGAGGGGGGCAGGCCCGCATCGCCGACTCCACCTCCGCCACCGCCGGGTCCTCCGCGACGCCCCCGCCTACTCCCGCTCCCGCGGTATTCAGCGCCGTGGCCACGCCGAACAGCGCGGTCAGCGCGACCACGACCAGGCCGAGCAGCGCGTACCGGTTCTCGACGATCAGCCTCACTGTGCGTTCCCCTTCCCGCGGCCGCCGCGGCGCCGCTGGCCGCGCGTCTCCTGGCGCCTCATCAACCCGAAGCGGGGGGCGGCGATCGGGTTCCGCGGACGCGGCGTCGGCTGCTCCTCTTCTTCACGGGCGTCGTCCTCGGTGCGTATCCCCGGCAGCGCGAACACCACGACCACCGCCAGCAGCGCGCCCTGGGCGAGGAGCCAGAACCGGCGGTTTCCCTCGCTCCGGGTGATCTCCAAATCGCCGCCCTGCACGGGAAGCTCGAACGCCTGGAGACCGGATCCGGCCGACGCGGATTCGAGCTCGGTGCCGTCGAGGGTGGCGCGCCAGCCGCCGTCCGCGGGTTCGGCCAGCAGCAGCCTGCGTTGCCCTCTGCCCGGAGGCACGTCCACTGTGTCCCCATCGCGGGGTGTCCGGAGCACGGACAGGGTGTCGCCGCCGTCGGCCACGCGCAGCCGGCCGGTCTCCTCTTCGAGCCGCCACAACGCGAACTTTGACGTCAGTTGCAGCCGTGACATCCCGGGCGTGCCGTCCATGGTGTTGACCAGGGTGATGTCGGCGTCCTCACCGATATCGGGCTCGGGCAGCAGGACGTAGCCGACACCGAACTCGGCGAGCACGTCGGCCTCGTCGCCGCCCGCGCCCCCTGCCAGTCCGGCCACGGCCTCGCCCAGCACCTCGTTGGGAGCCTCCTCGCCGGGAAGCTGCTCCTCCCCGATCCGCGGCTCCTGCCCGCGCAGCACGCTGTAGGTGACCGCTCCGTCCTCCTCCGGCGCGAGAACGAGCGTGCGCACCTCCGTTCCGTCCCCACTGAACGAGGTCAGGTATCCGGGGATGGTCGGACCGGCGTCGCCGTCGAGGGGGCCTTGGACGCCGTTCCACATCCACACCGCGGCCGCGGAGACCGGGGTGGTCAGAGCGAGGACCGCGACGGAGAGGGCGAACACGCGGCGCAGACCCCCCAGTCTCACCAGCAGGCCGAAGGACTGCGCCGCCGTGGCGGCTGATAGCAGCATCGCCGTCGCGGCGAAGGCCAGCGCCACGCCGGGCCAGGCGGGCGCGGCCGGGCCGCCGTAATGGGGGGCCACGGCTATGTGGCCGATGATGATGGCCACCAGGATCCCGAACAGCGCGGCGCTCCAGCCGATCGAGACCAGCATCCGCTGGCGGAGCAGCAGCAGGGCGCACAGCGCTGCCAGGATGAAGCCGGCGGTGACCCAGACCGGCGGGGTGCCGGGACCGCCGGGCGAGAGCATCAGCAGCTGGCCGGGTGATGCGGGAGAGTCGCCGGGCTGGTGCAGTCCGGCCTCCAGCAGCCACATCGAGGGGTGCCGGAACAGGGAGAGCGACCACGGGAGCAGCAGCACCAGCGGGGTCACCAGCACAATCCCGATGCTGACGTAGAGCCTGCGGCCGACGTGGCCGAACGCCACCGCCGCCAGAACTCCGAGGACCAGGGTCAGCAACCACACGAGGGGGACGAATGCCGTGGCGACGCTGAGGAACAGCGCCAGCGCCCAGGCGGCGCGGCGTGAACGGCGCGGCGGCAACGTCAGGATCCGCAGCATCAGCAAGCCCAGAACCGGGAGCATGGCGTGCACCAGCGCGGTCCCCAACCGCCCTTGGGAGACGGCCCCGGTCGCCATGGGCAGCAGGGCGTAGGAGCCGGCCATCCACAACTGCGCGGGGCGGTAGTGCAGGACCCTCCTGGCCAGCAGGTAAGCGGTGACCCCGGCGAGCGGCACGCAGCCGACGAGGATGAGCATCACCGCAAGCCACGGTTTTCCGAATGTGGCCGTGGACAGCGCCGCGAGCAGCCCGACGTAGGGCGGGGCGGCGGCGCTGGAGCCGATTCCGATGTCGTGCCAGCCGGCCAGGTAGATGGTCCACAGGTCCGCGGCCTCGCCCGGCACAGGTGGCAGCGCCCCGCCTGCGAGGCGCTCGCCGAGGAGCAGGGAACGTTCCGCGATGAGCGCGACAATGGTGAGGGTCAGCACGAGCAGCACACCGGGCCGTGAGAGAAGGCGGATCAGCAGGCTCTGATCGTCGCGGAGGGGGTCCTCCTCCTCGGTGCGCGGCGGGGCGGTCACCGCCTGGTGCCGCCCGGGGGTGTTCATCGCCGGGGTCCCCGAAAGCATGTTGGAGACCGTGTCGGTGAACTGCCGCAGCGCCACGCCGCGGGCGAGGAACGGCCGGATCGCGCTGTAGGTGCGCCGGCGGTGCCGACGCCGGCGGAAGCGGGCGGCGATGAGGCGCCCCGGCATCAGGTAGATCGAGGTGATCGCCGCGGCCTCGTCGAAGGCGTTCGCCGGCTGCTTTCCGAGGGTGTAGGTGAGAACGCGCAGCGCCGAGGCGAAGGAGTTGCGCAGCAGTGCGGCGACCATCCCGCCGAACGGCAGGTTCGCCAGCAGCACGAACAACGCGTGCCGCCGGTCGATCCGGCGCGGGTGGTCGCTGGTCGCGCTGATGCGCCGCCTGCGGCGCGCCGCGGCTTCGGCATGGTAGGCGACGGCGTCGGGGACGACGAGTACGCGGTGTCCCGCACCGCCGGCCCGCCAGCAGAAGTCGATGTCGTCGCGGAACAGCGGCAGCCGCCGGTCGAAGCCGTCGAGAGCGTCCCAGACCTCGCGGCGTACCAGCATCCCGGCGCTCGACACGGCGAGCACGGGGCGCGTTCCGTCGTGCTGGCCGTGGTCGAACTCACGCGGTTCCAGCCCCGTCTCGCGGCGACCGGCGCCGTCGATGGTCACCCCGACCTCGATCAGCAACCGCCGGTCGAACCAGTCGCGCAGTTTAGGGCCGAGCACGGCGGCGTGGGGATCGTCGTTCGCGGCCAGCAGCAGGTGCTGCAACGCGTCGGGGTCGGGGGTGCAGTCGTCGTGGATCAGCCAGATCCACTCGATGGCGTCCGGTGCCGCGCCGGGGAACGCCACACTGGCACGCGGCAGGGCGAGGGCGGCCCGGACGGCATCGCCGTACCCGGTGTTCCGCGGGACCGCCGTGAGTGCGTCGGAGGCGATGAACTCGTCGAGGATCTCACCACTGCGGTCGCGGCTTCCCGTGTCGACGCCCACAACGCGCTGCACCGGTCGAGACTGCCCCCGGACGGCCTCCAGGGTTTCGGGCAACCAGCGGGCGCCGTCGTGTGTGACGACGACCGCCGTCACGATATGGCGGGCAGGGTCCAGGGGTAGCACGGCTGAGGGTTCGCTCTCGAAGGTTCGAGGTCAGGGGGGAATGACCGTTGCGTTCGGACACTATCGGCAGATCACGATACGCGAAGCGGTGGACCGTATGAGCCGCTTTCGACCTCTCCTACCCGCCGGCCGCACCATACCGGCCGAAAAGTGTGCCCCGGGCATTTGCCCAGGGCACACGCTTGTCACCGAAGCAGGTTCACAGCATGTCGGCCAAGAAATCGAAATCCTGACCGGCGGCTTTCTTCAGACGGCGACGTTCACGCTCGGAGAGTCCCCCCCAGATGCCGAAGCGTTCGTCGTGCTCCAGCGCATATTCCAGGCACTCCGCTCGCACCTCGCACGACTGGCAGACCTTCTTCGCCTCCCGTGTCGAGCCGCCCTTCTCGGGGAAGAACGCCTCGGGATCGGTCTGCGCGCACAAGGCACGTTCCTGCCAGCCCAGATCTTCGTCTGCGCCGTGCGCCAGCGGGATGACCTCGCTCATGCGCACCTCCTATTGCCCCCCTCGATGTACCCTCCCATTCGACCCCCAGGAGGGTGTAAACACACCTTGAAATTACACGTGCGCCGCTGGCTATACGTCAAGCACGTGGCGTGGTAATCCACTGAATATCATGTAACGAACCGCCTACGGGCGTCCGTTCACGCCCGTTCAGCGGATTACCACGCAATTCCGCGAGAATCAAGGTGCTGCCAGGGGAAGACTAGCGACGGTCGTCGTCGCGGTACCAGGCCTGCTGCGCTTCTCCGGTTTCGGCCTGCCCCTGCTGGTCAGCTGGATAATTCTCAGCGTAGGGACTACCCGTACCGAACTGCGCGTAACCCGGATCACCATACTGGGCGGCGTCGTTCGCGTTCTGCTCCTCCGAACCGAAGAACTGGCCCATGGGCGTGTCGCGGCGCTCCCCGCCCTGGTCCGCGGGCTGCTGGTACCAGCCGTACTGGACGGCTTCCTGCGCGGCCTGCTCTCCGGGCTGCCCGGGGTCGGCACCGGGGGGCATCGGAGCGTACTGGGAGGGGTCGTAGGCACCGCTGTAGGCCTGCTGGCCCCCGGTTCCGTACCCGGGGGAGGCGTAGGCGTCGTATCCGGCCGGCTGACCGCCACTCGTGTAGCCCGGCTGTCCCGCGTAAGGCATCTGCTGCTCAACAGGCCAGTTCTGGTTGTAGGCCTGCTGCTGGTACTGCCAGTCCTGGCCGTAGGCCTGGTGCCCGCCGCTCGGCTGGGAGTAGGGGTCCCCCGGCTGTGACCAGGCCTGGCCGTACGCCCCCTGGTTCGGATCGGCGTACTGGCCCGGGTCACCGTAGCCCTGCTGGGCGGGCTGCTGGTAGGCCGGGTCGGCATAGGGCTGCTGCACCTGCTGGTACTGATCAGCGTAGGGGTGCTGCGACGGGTCCACGTACGCCTGCTGCTGAGCGGGGTCGGCGTAGCCCTGCTGCGCCCAGTCCTGCTGGAAGCTCGGCTGCGCACCGGTCGCATACCCCTGGTTCACCTGCGGGCCGAAGGGTTGCTGCGCCCCGGTGTGCGGAGCGAACCCCTGGGGATGTCCGGGGTGGCCCATCGGGGAGACCGGCGCGGCACGGGGCACCAGGTTCTGGTCGCCGAAGACCTTCAGCAGGAAGAGCCCGGCGAACCCGAGGATCGCCAGATAGCCGGCGGTTTCGAAGAAGCTGGCGAAACCGACCCCCATGGTGTCGTTGTCGTTGGCCGCGACGAAGCCCATGATCAGGGTGATGACCCCCATGAGCGCCGCGGTCCCGGAGAGGATGAGCGCTGTCAGCACGACGGGGAAGGCGGCGGACCTCTGCGGCGCGGTGACGACGAGGAACACGGCACCGAGAATCAGAGCGACGATGATCGGTCCGAAGAAGGCCGAGTGGCCTATGGCGCTGATGGTGTGGGCAGGGCTCGATTCGTACCCACCGGCTCCGAAGATGTAGATGAGGCCTCCGAGCATCTGCGCGCCCACAGCGCCGAGCAGCACCCAGGCGGCAGGTACCCGCAAGCTCTGAATTCCTTGGTTGTTCAAGAGAGGTTCCCCTCCGCTGCTTCGCCGTCGCGTCGGTGGAAGCTTTGCATATTGTTGGTTCGTCGAGTGAATCGGCCGGCCAGGCAGCGCAGCGGGACGGAGGTTCTCCCGCTCGCGCACGTGGCCCCCGGGTTGTCTGCGCGCCGGGCGGGGTGTGTGGGAACGCACTCCGCGGCCGGGACCGACGCGGGACATATACGACGCCAGACTGCCAGACTTGGGCGCATGCGGATAGTCGTGCCGGCCGGAGGTATAGGAGGCGCGCGGTTCCTGCGCGGCCTCAAGGCGACGCTCGGGATCGGAGCCGGCGCTCAAGAGAACAAGGCGACGATAACGGTCGTCGGCAACACCGGGGACGACATCACCCTGTTCGGCCTGCGGATCTGTCCGGATCTGGACACTGTGATGTACACACTGGGCGGCGGGATCAACGAGTCGCAGGGATGGGGGCGCTCCGGCGAGACGTTCACCGTCAAGGAGGAGCTCGCCGCCTACGGCATGCAGCCGACCTGGTTCGGCCTGGGCGACCGCGATGCCGCCACGCACATCGTCCGCGCGCAGATGATGGCGGCCGGCTACACGCTGTCCGAGGTCACCGAGGCGCTGTGCGACCGTTGGAAGCCAGGTGTGCGGCTGCTCCCCATGACCGACGACCGGGTGGAGACGCACGTGCTCGTGGAGGAGGGGCAGGACCGGCGGGCCCTCCACTTCCAGGAGTGGTGGATACGGCACCGCGCAGCGCTGCCCGCGTCGGAGATCGTCCTCGTCGGGGCCGAGGACTCGGCGCCGGCTCCCGGTGTGCTGGAGGCCGTCGCGGAGGCCGACATCGTGCTGCTGCCGCCCTCGAACCCGGTGGTGAGCGTCGGCTCCATCCTGAGCGTTCCGGGAATACGCGAGGCGCTCAACAGCGCAACCGTGGTGGGAGTCTCGCCCATCATCGGCGGGACGGCCGTCCGCGGTATGGCCGACGCCTGCCTGGCCGCCATCGGTGTGGAATCCAGCGCCCAGGCGGTCGCCGGGCACTATGGCCCGGAGCTGCTGGACGGCTGGTTGGTGGACGAGGTCGACGCCGGGGCCCGCGTGAAGGGCGTCGAGATCCGCTCGCGCCCGCTGTACATGAGCGATCCGGAGTCGACCGCGGCGATCGCGCGCGCAGCGCTCGACCTTGCCCTGGAGCTGAAGGAGCACCGAGCGTGAGCATCGGGTTGACCATCCACGGCGTCCCCGGCATCCCCGAGGTCGGACCCGGCGACGACCTCGCTGGGCTGATCGCGGACGCGGCCGAAGGGGCCGCGGCGCACACCGCACCCGTTGGAGGTATCCGGGACGGCGACATCCTCGTCGTGACCTCCAAGGTCGTCAGCAAGGCCGAGGCGCGGATCCGGCGGATGGACCGCGAGAGCGCGATCGAGGCCGAGGCGGTGCGTGTGGTGGCGCAGCGGGGCGATACCCGCATCGTGCAGACCCGCACCGGCCTGGTCATGGCCGCGGCCGGGGTGGACACCTCCAATGTGGAGAGCGGGCACGTGCTGCTGCTTCCCGAGGACCCCGACGCCTCGGCCCGTACGCTCCGGGCCGGGCTGGCCGCACGGCTCGGTGTCCGGGTGGCGGTGGTCGTCTCGGACACGTCCGGCCGCCCGTGGCGGATCGGCCAGACCGATGTCGCGATCGGCGCGGCGGGCATCAGCGCCCTGGAGGATCTGCGAGGCGCCACCGACACGCACGGCAACGTCATGGAGGTGACGCTCAACGCGGTCGCCGACGAGATCGCCGCGGCCGGCGAACTGGTCAAGGGAAAGGCGAGCGGGATTCCCGTGGCGGTAGTACGCGGCCTGGCTCACCGAGTGACCGAGGATGACGGACCCGGCGCCGCCGCGCTGGTCCGCTCCGCCGACGACGACCTGTTCCGCTACGGCTCACGCGATGTCGTGCCCGCCCGCAGGACGATCCGCGAGTTCACCGGCGATCCGGTGGATCCGGCGACCGTGCGCCGGGCGGTGTCGGCGGCGGTCACCGCCCCGGCCCCGCACCACACCACCCCGTGGCGCTTCGTGCTGGTGGAATCGGCGGCGACGCGCGCCCGGCTGCTGGACGAGATGCTCGAAGCCTGGATCGCGGATCTGCGGCGCGACGGGTTCTCCGAGGCCGCCATCGCCAAGCGCACCCGCCGCGGTGACGTCCTGCGCCGCGCCCCCTACCTGGTGGTTCCGTGCCTGGTGGCTGACCGCGCGCACCCCTACCCCGATCAGCGCCGGGCGAGCGCCGAGCGGTCGATGTTCCTGGTCGCCATGGGGGCGGGGGTGCAGAACCTGCTGATCGGGCTCGCCATGGAAGGGCTGGGATCGGCCTGGGTCTCCTCGACGATGTTCTGCCCCCAGGTCGTCCGGGACGTCCTGGAGGTGCCGCCGGAATGGGAGCCGATGGGAGCGGTCGCCGTCGGCCGCCCTGCCGTCCCGCCGAAGGCCCGCCCGCCGCGCAAGCCGGAGGCGTTCATCGAGGTGCGATGAACCGGCCGCGGCTTTTTCCCCGCCGGAAAGCGCCGGTCACGAACACCCTTTACTGAAAACTTTCTTTCCCATTCCATTGACACTCCCGGCGGTCGACTCTTAAGTTTCCTAACAATTAAACCTCGGCCGAATCCGGCCCCGGAGAACCGGTCGACCGTGCGCGAGCGGTGCCCGCATCGGCGGCCGCCGCGACCGCTCCGTGTCACGCCGTACCCGCTCAACGGATCAACGGGCAAGGAGTGTCCCCCATGCACGCACCCCCAAGACGCAGTACCGCTCTCACCCTTTCCGCGCTCACCGCCCTCCTCGGCGGCCTTCTCATGACCGCCCCTTCCGCTCAGGCCCAGCAGGCCGAGGCCGGGCAGTCGGACGTTTCCGCGAACAGCGGCCAGTGGCTCACCGGGTACTGGCACAACTTCGACAACGGCTCCAGCATCGTGGAGATCAGCGAGGTGCCGTCCGCCTACAACCTGATCGCGGTCGCCTTCGCGGACAACCACCCCGACCTTCCCGGCGGCATCACTTTCAACCTGAACAGCGACGAACTGAACGGGTACACCGAGCAGGAGTTCAAGGACGACATCGCCGCCGTCCAGGCGGAGGGCCGCAAGGTCATCGTCTCCGTGGGCGGTGAGCTCGGGCACGTCGACGTCACCACCCCGGAGGAGGCGGCCAACTTCGCCGACACGACACACGACCTGATGCGGGAGTACGGCTTCGACGGCGTCGACATCGACCTGGAACACGGTGTCGATGCCCAGTACATGGCCGACGCCCTGCACGACCTCCACGGTCAGGCGGCGGAGGCGCCGATCATCACCATGGCGCCGCAGACGGTGGACTTCCAGACCCCGGAGCAGCAGTACTACCGGCTCGCCGAGGAGATCTCGGCCATCCTCACCATCGTCAACATGCAGTACTACAACTCCGGGTCGATGCTGGGCTGCGACGGCGGCGTTCGCACCCAGGGCACCGTCGACTTCCTCACCGCCCAGGCCTGCATCCAGCTGGAGATGGGACTGCGCCCGGACCAGGTGGGGCTCGGCCTTCCCGCCACTCCCGCCGCCGCGGGCGGCGGCCACCAGCCCCCGTCCAACGTCGTCCAGGCTCTGGACTGCCTGGAGAACGGGGAGAGCTGCGGCTCCTTCGCCCCCGACGAGCCCTATGGACCGATCGGCGGTGCGATGACCTGGTCGATCAACTGGGACGCCACGAACGGATACGCGTTCGCCGACACCGTCGGCGGCCGGCTTGGCACCGGCTGACCAGCGGAGCACCGTTCCCGGCCGGGCCGCGGTTCGCGGCCCGGCCGGTCAGACCACCGGCAGCCGGAGCCGCCGGACGCTCTCGGCCACGCCGTCGTGGGCCTCGGCGACCGCGCGGCGCTCCCCCGGGACCTCCTCGTAGAGGGTAGTGCGTTGGCGCAGCGGGCGACCGGTCGGCTCGACCAGGGCGCGGATGTCGCTGATGGTCTTGAACGACCCGTGGTCCGAGCCGGCCATCCTGCTGATCGTCTCCTCCATCAGCGTCCCGCCGACGTCGTTGACCCCGCCGGCCAGCAGCCGGCGGCAGGTCTCCTCGGCGAGTTTCACCCAAGAGCACTGGATGTTGTCGATGTGGCCGTGCAGCAGCAGGCGGGCGAGCGCGTGCACCGCCCGGTTCTCCCGGACGGTGGGACCGGTGCGTGCGAGACCGGCCAGGTAGATCGGCGCGTTGGTGTGCACGAACGGCAGCAGCACGAACTCGGTGAACCCCGGCCGCCCATTGCGCTCCAGGGAGCGCTGCTGCAGCGACCGGAGCAGCTTGATGTGCGCCACCCAGTGCTCCGGCGTGTCGACGTGGCCGTACATCATGGTCGACGTCGTGGGCAGCCCGAGATCGTGTGCGGTGCTTATCACGTCGATCCACTCCGAGGCGGGGAGTTTGCCCTTGGTCAGCACCCAGCGCACGTCGTCGTCCAGGATCTCCGCCGCTGTTCCCGGGATCGAGTCCAGGCCGGCCTCGCGGGCGCGCTCCAGCCATTCCCGGATCGGCAGGTTGGTCCGCGACGCCCCGTTCATCACCTCCATCGGGCTGAACGCGTGGACGTGCATCTCCGGTACGCGCTCCTTGACCGCACGTGCGATGTCGAAGTAGGCGGTGCCTGGCAGATCGGGGTGGATCCCGCCCTGCATGCACACTTCGCCGGCACCGGCCTCCCATGCCTCCTCGGCCCGGTCGGCGACCTGGTCCAGTGAGAGCGTGTAGGCGTCGGCGTCCGTGCGGCGCTGGGCGAACGCGCAGAACCGGCAGCCCGTGTAGCAGACGTTGGTGAAGTTGATGTTCCGGGTGACCACGAACGTCACGTCGTCGCCGACCGCGTCGCGCCGGACGCCGTCGGCGAGTGCCGCCAGTTCCTCCAGCTCGGAGCCGTCCGCGTGGAGCAGTGCGAGCGCCTGCTCGTCGGTGAGGCCCGCGGGGTCGGTCTCGGCGCTGCGCAGCGCGTCGCGGATCTCGGGAGCGAACCGGCGGGGTGCGCCTGGATCCGCCCCGGGCCACGGAACACGGTCGCGCAGCCCCTCCCAGTCACCGTAGACGGCGTCGAAGTCGCCCCGCCGGTCCTCCGCTCGGCCCTCGGTATCGACGGCCGTGTGCAGGTCGGTACGGCCCGAGGCGGCCATTCCGGCCTCCGGCTCCTGCCACGGCCGGCCCTCGGCGGCCGCGTCCTCGCGGGCCAGCCCGGTCCGCGGGTCGGCCAGGGCGGCCACATGGCCGCTGACGCGGGGATCCAGCCACGGCTCGCCCCGCAGCGCGTACTCGGGGTAGACCGTGAGCCGCTCACGCAGTTCGAAACCGGAATCGGCGGTGTGCCGGGCGAGCTCCTCGATGTGCGGCCAAGGGCGTTCGGGGTTCACGTGGTCGGGGGTGAGCGGCGAGACGCCACCCCAGTCGTCGATGCCGGCGCGCAACATGAGCCCGTACTCGTCGCCGATCAGGTTCGGCGGCGCCTGGACCCGCATCCTCGCCCCCATGACCAGGCGGGTGACCGCGATGGTGGCGGCGAGCTCGGCCAGCTCGGCGTCGGGACGATGCATCATCGCGGTGTCGGGCTTGGCCCGGAAGTTCTGCACGATGACTTCCTGGATACCGCCGTACTCGCGTGCGACCCTGCGCATGGCGAAGACGGAGTCGGCCCGTTCCGCCACCGTCTCCCCGATCCCGATGAGGATGCCCGTGGTGAAAGGGACATTGCAGCGCCCGGCGTCCTCCAGAACACGCACGCGTACGGCGGGATCCTTGTCGGGGCTGCCGTAATGCGCCTGCCCGCGCTCGGTGAACAGCCGCTCCGACGTGGTCTCCAGCATCATGCCCATCGACGGCGCGACCGGCTTCAGCCGCTGGAGGTCCGACCACCTGAGCACACCCGGGTTGAGGTGCGGGAGCAGGCCGGTCTCTTCCAGCACCATGATCGCCATGGCGCGCACGTAGGAGAGCGTGTCGTTGTAACCCCGCTCGTTGAGCCATTCCTGCGCCTGGCTCCAGCGGTCCTCCGGCCGGTCGCCGAGGGTGAAGAGCGCCTCCTTGCACCCCATCGCGGCGCCCCGCCGCGCGATGTCGAGGATCTCGTCCGGCGAGAGGTAGGGGGCGTCGAGCTTGCCCGGGACCGTTGCGAACGTGCAGTAATGGCAACGGTCCCGGCACAGCCGGGTGATCGGAAGGAACACCTTGCGGCTGTAGGTGATGATCCCCGGCCGGCCGGCCGCCTCCAGCCCGGCGTCGCGCACCCGCGAGGCGTAGCCGAGCAGTTCGTCGAGGTCGTCTCCCCTGGCCTGCATCAGCACCCCGGCTTCGGCGGCGTCCAGGGCCTTGCCGTCGCGCGCCCTCGCCAGCGCGCGGCGCATGGCCGACCGTGTTGGTGTCGAGGCGTGTTCGGATCTCCCGTCTGCACCACTCATAGCTCGCACGATACGCGCCGGTAGCCGTGCTCTTCGCGCCAGGTCCGCTCAGCGTGCGGCCTTCGCCGCGAGACGCTCCTCGATGTAGTCCTCCCAGCGCCGGATGATCACGGAGAGGTCGTAGACCTTGGAGGAGCGCAGCGCCGCCTCGCCCATGCGCAGGCGCTCGTCGCGGTCCTCCACCAGCCGCAGCATCGCCAGGCCGAGCGCGTTGACCTCCTGGGCCGGCACCAGCAGGCCGTTGCGTTCGTGTTCGATGAGTTCCGGGGCCCCTGCGGGCAGTCGAAGCTGACCACCGGCACCCCGACCGAGAACGCCTCGATGATGGTCATCCCGAACCCCTCGTGCTCGAACTGACCGCCAGAAGCGACGCCTTGGCGAGTTCCCCGGGCAGATCCCTGGTCCGGCCCATGAGGGTGACCTGGTTTCCCAGGCCCATCCTGGCGATTCTGGCCCGGAGGTTGTCCTGTCCCCGGCCTCCGGCGTAGATCCGCAGCCGCCAGTCGGGATGCACCCGGGCGACCATCGAGAACGCCTTGAGCAGCTTGGGGTACTGCTTGACCGGTGCGATCCGCCCGGCCGCCGCGATGATGGGGTTCTCCTGGCTGGAACGCGGATAGTCCCCCGGCGGCAGGGCGTTGGGGATGGTGGCGAGCCAGCCGGGCGGGGGGCGCAGGAAGTCCAGATACCTCTGGCGGTCGGCCTCTGTCAGCACCGCCATTCCGTCGAGCCGCGGGTACCGGCGACGGATCGCGGCACGCAGGTCCGGCTCGTGGTTCCCCAGATGGGTGTGCTCCTGGCCGATGGTCAGCAGGCGGGAGGGCGCCCACTTGGCCAGCAGCAGGTTGATCCCCGGCCGGGTGCCCATGACGACGTCGGCGTCTGTTCTGCGCAGGTAGTCGCGCATCTCGCGTTCGGTCCGGGCGGTGATGAACTTGTTACTGCGGAGCTCGGATTCGGGAACGGTCCAGGGGGTTCTGCGCTCCCGCCACTGGTCGAGCCAGCCGGGCGGCTCCCTCCCCTCCGCCATCCTCCCGATAGGCAGTAGCGCCTTCAGGGTGACGTCGTCCGGCAGCGTGAAGAACGGTTCCTCGGCGTGCTGGACCAGGCTGACGATCTCCACTTCGTGCCGTTCCGCGAGCCCCCCGGCGAGGTTGAAAACGGTCCGGATCGTACCGCCCATACCGTAGGCGTTCGCGATCAGGATCGATATCTTCACCGACCACCGTCCCTCGCCACCGTCGCCAGCAGGGAGAGTTCGTCGTCGACCGTGTAGTACGGCCGGATCCGGATGGCGTCGCCGGCCCCGCGGAGCAGCACGTCGGGGTAGCTGACCTTCGCCTTCTTCTCCACGATGTCGTCGGCGTGCGCGCCGAGGCGCAGCCCGCTCTCCTCCGCGTTGGTCTGCAGCCACAGGTCCCATTCGTTGTGCGCCCGGTCGGGATCGTGCTCGGCCACGATCGGCCGCAACGGGATCTCGCAGCTGAACCGGCCGTCGACGAGGTCGGCCTCAGCCACCACCACCCCGGAACGCTGCCGCTGGCAGGCGACAACGCGGGCCGCGGTACGTCCTTCGCTTCGCGGCGCGTACGCCAGCACCCCGGAGACGGTCACGCTCTCCTCTCCGACCTCGACCCACGCGACCTCGGCGTAGGGCGTGACCGACGTCGAACGGAGCCACAGCCCTCCCTGCGGGTCGCGCAGTACCCGGAGTTCGCGCTTGCGCGGTTCCGCGAGGTAGGCCACGCGTTCCGCCAGGTTGAATCCCGAGTCCTTGGTGGCGACGGGATTGTGCCGACCATCACGGTCGATCCACAATACCTCCCAGGTGCCGTCGTCCAGAGCAAGGTCGCCCAGCTCAGCGCGGATTTGGTCCCCCAGGAGACGCACATTCGTGACGCGCACGGTCTTCGCGGAGTCCTCGCGATGGCGCAATGCGAGTGCCGCGTTCCCGCCATTGTTCGGGCCATTCCCAACCCTCCGAAAACGCAGTTCCAGAACGTCCCTGCTGTCGATTCGACTCACCTCTGCCTGCATTGGCCCCCCAAGCCTCGCAACAAACCCGGCGTGTCGCGCTGACGGCGCCACGCAGCCGGCCCGCGCGGCGTATCCGCCGCTCGGCCGCACCCCCGATGAAAGCCGGAACAATCTCCGACGTTTCCGAACATTACAACGAAATAATTAAAAAACCGGTAACCGTCACTTCAGCGGTTGTGCTTCCAGAGGCCCTCTGGAAGGGAGGTCCCCAATCACCGGTTCGAGCGATCGCCGATCCGGCCACCGCGAGACCGCAGCGGACCTGCGAACCGGGACGAGAACATCCGTGATACCCGACTGCCCTACCGGAAAGCCGCGGAAACGGACGTGTCCGAGAACACAACCCCTACTCCGCCGCCACAAGTCCGGGTTACGAGTCCCGTTTGCGGGCGCGGACCAGGACAATGCTGCCGCGATCGTCCGGCCGGTGGGTGTCGCTGAGCCAGACGACCGGGATCAGCGGGGCGGCGGCGTTGAAACCGGCCCTGCCGCCGTGCGCCGACAGCATCAGATAACCACGCTCGGCTCCCCGGCCGCGGAACTGGTAGGTGTACTCCCGGATATCCATCCCACTCTGCGCGAGCAACTCGGCGAGACACTCGTGAGTGTAGGTCCGCCGCACGTCGTAGCGCCTGCTGTGCGCCTCGAACAGGGCGGGCCACTCGGCCCGGCGCGACAGGCAGTCGGCCGACAGCACCAGTTCGCCCCCGGGTTTCAGGACGCGCGACATCTCCCCCAGCGCGGCCGCTCCGTCGTCGAAGTGCTCGATGGCGCATATGGACATCACCTTGTCCACGGAGGCGTCCCGCACGGGCAGGCGCAGCGCATCGCCCTCGACGAGAGCGGGAGGAAGCCGTAACCGGGAGCCGCGTGCCATCTTCGCGCGCGCCAGGTCGATCGAGACCGCACGCGCGCCGCGGCGGCTGGCCTGCCCCGCCCAATAGCCGTCGCCGCCGGCGACATCCACCACGACCTGCCCGCGCAGGTCACGACCAAGCCAGCGCAGCAGGACCCCGGCTTCGCGGTACCGGCACACGTGGACCCGGTGCCCGGCGAAGGCGACGAGATCTGGGATTCCCATGGGTTCACCCTAACGACAGCAGGCGTTCCGCCCGGACGTCAGCGAGATGTCAGCGGCACCGCAGAACGGCCCGCTAACGTGCCTGGCCGGAGCCGACCTCACGGCCCGACCTGGTACGGGCCGCCCCAGCGGAGGGAAGGGAGCGAGGAGATGCCAACGGCGGCACCGGACCCCCGGGAGCTCCCTGAGATCCGGGTAAGGGGAAACCCCGCGCTCAGCGTCCGCGTGCGGGAGGGTGAGGGCGTCCCCATCGTGCTGCTGCACGGTCTCGGGCGCACCCTGGAGGACTGGGAGCCCATCGCTCTCCTGCTGGGCCGAAACCACCCGTTGTACGCGGTCGACCAGCGGGGGCACGGCCTCTCCGAGGACGGCGCGTGGTTCCTCGACGGCTATGTCGACGACCTCATCCGGGTGATCGGCCACTTCGGGCTGAAACAGCCGGTCGTCGTCGGCCACCATCTCGGCGGGATGGTCGCGGCCCTCTACGGGACCCGCCGCGAGGACCTGACAGCGGTGGTGAACATCGAGGGGCACGGCTGGCCCCGCGCCGAGAGTGTCGCGGAAGGGCTCGGCTTGTCGCCGGAGAATGCCCAGCACCAGGTCACCGCTGTGCGGCGGTTCGCTGTCGAGCATCTGGCATCCGTGGCCGCGCCGATGCCGCTCGACGCGTTCGAGCGGCTGGTGGAGGGGCTGCGCAGTGGGCCGCTGGGCATGCCCGGCGCGGTCCTGGAGGCCTCGGTGCACCGGGCCGTCACCGCCGAGCGCGATGTCGTCTCGCCGCGTCCGGGGCCGCGCGCGATCCGCGCGCTCTGCCGGGCGCTCGACGAGTTCGAACCGGACCGGGTCGACCGCGAGCTGCGCGTCCCCGCGCTCACCCTGGTGTCGACCGTACCGCTCCCCCTCGTTCCGGGCGCCCCGCTGCGCCTGCACGACGTGCTGTCCGCACAAGCCGCGCACGAGCTGACCGCCCGCACGGGCCAGCTCACCGTGCGGGGAGTGGACGCCCCGCATACCATGCACCTCTCCCACCCGGACACGGTCGCGAGTCACATCGAGGACTTCCTGCACGCCGTCTGACCGCTCCCGCGGCAACGGCGGCCTTGCATCCGGACCTCGAAGGAAGCCGCCCGCCGGCGGACTACGCTGGCCACGTGCTGACCCGACTGCGCGCCAACCGGTGGGTGCGCCTGACGATCGTCCTGGTCGTCCTGGCGTGCGCGGGCTTCGCCCTGCACAGCCGCTGGGGGGAGGCCGGCGGCGCGCTCGGGGCGCTCGCGCCGGGGACCGTCGCCGTGTCGG
>NZ_LAJC01000063.1 GCF_000981225.1 Allosalinactinospora lopnorensis | reverse complement strand
GGGCGGGAAACGGCCGCGAGCCGGCGCGGCGCCGCCTCGCCCGGCGGCGCGGACGCGCGGGAGACGACCGTCAGTCGTCGACCTCGATCGACGCCTGGGGTTTGCCGTCGACGCACGTCACGCTGTACTCGACTTCCAGTTCACCGCCCTCGAACTCCACCTCGACATACGGAGCCGGCCCTTGGACGACCTCCTCGATCCGGTAGCCCTGCTCCGGGACCCACCACACGAGTTCGGCCATGCCCTCGGAGCAGCGGGCCAGGACCGCACCGCCGTCGCTGGGAAAGACGGCCTCGTTCTCCCCACCGGGAGCCGTGCCGTCGGGAACCGAGCCGAGCTGCCCCGTCGGCTGCTCCTCGGGCACCGGGGACCCTTCGGGAGCGGGGGTCCCGGCGGTGGGCTCCGGGGAGCCCTCGGACGCGCCGGCGGGCGCCTGGGCGAGCTCCTCCTGCACCTCTTCGTCGGACAACGGCTGCGAGGGAGTCGACAGGAGGCCGCCCTGGGCGATGCCGACGGCGCTGATGCTCGCGGCGATGGCGATCGCGGCGGCCGCCACCCACCCGGCCACGATGTACTTCGACTGCATGAGTGCCAGACTCCTCGCTCCTGGGCTAAAAGCACGTTAAGACGGGCCTAAGACGGGGGCACGGCCGGCCCGCGGGTACGGGAGGGCGCGTCCGCCGCCCGGAGGCGGCGACACGGTGCCCTAATGTTGACTCCCGTGGCGCAGCTATTGCTGATCGAGGACGACGACCAGCTGAGAACGGCCCTGACCCGGTCGTTGACCGAGTTGGGTCACGCGGTCGTCTCCGCTCCGGGCGCCATGGCGGGACTGCACTCCGCTGTGGAGAACGCTCCGGACCTGATCGTCCTGGATCTGGGCCTGCCCGACCTCGACGGCACCGAGATGCTGCGGATGCTGCGGGCCGTCAGTGACGTCCCGGTGATCGTCGCCACGGCCCGCGACGACGAGAACGAGATCGTCCGGGTGCTCAACTCGGGCGCCGACGACTATGTCGTCAAGCCCTTCACCGCCCGGCAACTGGGAGCGCGCGTCCATGCGGTGCTGCGGCGCGCGCCCGCGAACACCGCCGACGAGAGCATCACCATCGACTCCCTGTGGATCGACCCCCGCAGCCGCGAGGCCCGCCTCGCGAAGCGGCGGCTGGACCTGAGCCCCAAGGAGTTCGACCTCCTCTACTACCTCGCCTCGAACGCCGGAAGCGTGATCTCCAAGCGGCAGCTACTCACCGACGTCTGGGGCACCCCGTACGGGGGCGCGGACAAGACGGTCGACGTCCATGTCGCGTGGCTGCGCCGCAAGCTGGGCGAAACCGCGCAGCGCCCGCGTTTCCTGCACACGGTCCGCGGGGTGGGGATCAAGCTGGTCGCCCCGGACGAGGCGGAACCGGCCGCGGATGCCGCACCGGGTGATCCCGGATGAGAAGGCGCCTCACGATGCTGGTCGCGGCGACGGTAACGCTGGTCCTGGTCGCGTTCTCCGTGCCGATGGCGCTGCTGCTCCGGGGGGTGGCGAGCGAGCGGGTGGTGACCGCCGCCTCCCAGGACGCCGAAGCGCTGTCAGCCGTCGTGGCCACCGCCGACCAGGAGACGGTTCAGGGCTCGGTCGACCGGCTGAACGCCGTTACCGACCACCCGATCACCGTGTTCTGGCCCGACGGGTCCGTCCTCGGCGCCGAGGCACCGCGCTCGGACGCGGTGGAACTGGCCGCGACCGGCCGCAGTATCACCGCCGAGGCCCCGGAGGGGCGGGAGATCCTGTTCGGGGTGCAGGGGCAGCCGGAGGGCACCGCTGTCATCCGCACCTACGTCGCCGACAGCGAACTCACCGAGGGGGTCGGCCGCGCCTGGCTCATCCTCGGGGTGATGGCGATCCTTCTCCTCGGCTTCGGGCTGCTCCTGGCCGACCGGCTGGCCCGCCTGCTGCTCATCCCGCTGGGGGAACTGGCCCAGGTGTCGCACCGGCTGGCCAGCGGCGACCTTGAAGCGCGGGCGCGGGTGAGCGGCCCGACCGAACTGCGGGAGGTCGGGGCGGCGCTGAACGGCCTCGCGTCGCGGATCAGGGAACTGCTCGCGGCGGAGCGGGAGCGGGTCGCCGACCTCTCGCACCGCCTGCGCACGCCCGTCACGACGCTGCGGCTGGAGGCCGAAGCGCTCAACGACCCCCGGGAGCGCGAGGCCGTCGAGGGGGCCGCCAACGAGGTCCAGCGCGCGGTCGACGCGACCATCAACGCCGCCCGCAGCCCCACCCGCAGCGAACCGCTGTGCGACGCCGCCGCGGTGGTCGCCGAACGCATCGAGTTCTGGTCCGTACTGGCCGACGAGACCTCCCGCGACTGCGGTGCCGACCTGGCGGCGGGGCCGCTCGTCGTCCGGGTCAGCCCGGAGGACCTCACGGCGGCCATGGACGCGCTGCTCGGGAACGTCTTCGCGCACACCCCGGACGGTACGCCGTTCGCGGTGCGGCTGGACCCCCGCCCCGAGGGCGGGGCGGTCGTCGAGGTCAGCGACGAAGGGCCCGGCCTGCCCTCGGAGGACCTCGCGGAGCGGGGGCGCAGCGGCGGCGGCTCCACCGGGCTCGGGCTGGACATCGTACGGCGCACGGCGGCGGCCTCGGGAGGCGGTGTCGCGTTCGGCACGGGGCCCGGCGGAACAGGGACCGTGGTCACCGTCGAACTGGGGTAGCCCGCTCCGAGGCGCCGCCCCCGAACCACCGGCGCATCGCCCGACTCCAGGGATTGGCGGCGAGCTCGGGGGTGAGTGCCCCTATGGCCAGGCAGTACTTGCTGATACGCAGCGGGCGTACGCCCAGCGACCACAGGAGCCGGTCGGCGCCGCTTCCGTCGCCGGTTGACTTCGACTCCACCGCCCACAGGGGCAGCGCTTCGATCCGGCCTCTCGGCGAACTGCATACCAGCCCGGTGTCGAATGTGAGGCGCGCCGCGCCGGAGCGCTGTGCCAGGGTGTACCGCAGGTAGTTCGTGGTGGCGGTCGGGGCCAGCCGGTCCGGCGGGGACATCCGGTGGGCACCGCGCAGGACGTCCTCCAGGAAGAGCCGCGCCTCACCGGTCAGGCGAACGGCGTGCTCGCGGTCATAGGGCATGCGCTGCTTCGACGTCGCCTCCCTGGCCCCCTCCAGCTTGATCTCGAAGGCGCAGTCGCCGGTGTCGGCGTACTGCCGGGTCCGGATCTTGAAGCGGCGCCGGCGGCCCTGCCGGTGCTGGCGGTAGGTCAGCAGATCGGGGGTGTCGAAATACGTCGAGATGTACTGGAACTGCCTGCGCCCGTTGATCTCCAGGACCGACCAGTCATCGTCCTCGGCGAGCCGGGCCACCAACGTCGCATATGCGGCGGGGGTGATCAGGTACTTGGAGTCGATGCGGGTCTGCAGGCCGGCACGCGCGTTCACCTCCTCCAGGTCCGCGCCGGGGAACAGGTCCACTCCGAGTGTCGGGGCGGCGTTCCTCCGCATCATCGCCTCGACACGGTCGGCACGGGCACGGTGGCCGCGGACTCGCGGGCGGACGGACCCGCGGAGACAGGGGCCGGGCGGCGGAACCGGACGTCCACCGTCGTGGTCTCGCGGACGTAGTCCACACTGCTCACCGTCGACTGGAGGATACGGCCGCCGAGCCGCCGCTGGAGGTCGGCCCGCAGCTCCTCCTCACCGCCGTGGACGGTGTCGAGTACGAGCACCCGGCGCTCCACACCGGTGGCGATCCGGGGGTGGTCGGCCACGTACATCGTGGCCAGCAGCAGAACGTTGGACGCGGCGATCGCGAGGGGCATCGTCGCGCCGATTCCGTTGACCAACCCGAGCGCCAGCGAGATGAAGTAGTAGCCCACCTCGCGCTGGCTGATCTCGTCCGAACGCAGGCGGATGATCGACAGCACCCCGAACAGCCCGAACGCGATGCCCAACCCCACCTCCTGCGACATCATCAGCGCCGACACCGTGAACACGCCGATGTTCAACGCTATGTAGCCGAACATCAGGTCGGCGCGGCGGTGGCGCCGGAAGTAGATCGCGTATGCCAGAACCGAGATCGAGAGCAAGTTGACGGGCAGCGCGAGCATGAGCAGCAGGCTCACGGAAGTCCTCCTGTGCCGTGCGGGGTGCGGCGGTCCCGGCTGTACCGCCGCTGTTCTGCAGGGAACGCTACGACCAGCGCGGTTAAGGGATGGCTAAGAGTTGAATAAGCGCCGAACAGGGACACCCGCGCGGTTGGGGACCCGCCCGTCCTCACGCCGGCCCGGGATCGGCCAGGAACGCGCGCACGTCATCGACGGGAAGGCGTCGCGGTAGATCAGCGCTCGTCCTCCGCTCGCTCTGCCAGCAGCACATCCAGCGGAAAAACGTCACCGGAGGTCTCGAACGTCGCGATCCGGTTGAGGTCGCCCGTTGTGGTCGACGTGAGCCGAATCAGCCCCCCGGGCCACGAGATCCGAGTAGCGTCCCCGTGTTCCTGATCCGGGCAGCATGGCGGCGATAACCTTGCCGTGCCAGGTGACCTGGATAGCCTCACTCTTCCATCCGACTGAATATGGAACCGGGGCTGCGGGAGAGCTCACGCGCCCCTGATGTACCCGCATCACCGAGCATTGTTCCTACAAACGCTGCGTATACATGGGTGAACGCGCAGACGGCGTTCCACGGTCTCGGCCGCGGACGGTCAGCGCAGCTCGCGGCGCATCACGATCCGCGGCACCACCAGCAGACCGGCCTCGTTGTGCCACTGGGCGAACAACTCGGGGCCCCACTCGGCCGGGGGCAGTTCCGTGAAGCCCCGGCGGGCGTACCACGGCCCGTTGAACGGCAGGTCCCGGAAGGTCGTCAGGGTCATCGCGGGCAGGCCTCGCTCGCCCGCGCCAGCACACGCGGCCTCCAGCAGCGCGCTGCCCACACCGCGCCGCCCGTGATCGGGGTGCACGCTGATCTCCTGCAGGTGCGCGTTGCCGTCCAGCTCGGTGAGCTGCGCGAAGCCCGCGGCCAACGGCCCGCTGCCGGGTACCGGCAGCTCCGCGACGAGGATCCGGCCCGCTTCGGCCAGTTCGGCCTCCGGGTCGTCCGGCGGCAGCTCCAGCCCGGCGTGTCCGAAGAGGGTGAAGGCGGCGCGGGAGATCTCCACCAGGCGGGGCAGGTCGGCGGGCACGCCAGCGCGGACGGCGATGTCGGGCACGGCACTCTCCTTCCGGTCACGGGCCGAACTGATGGTCCGCCGATCCTGCGCCGGCCCCGCCCGCAGGGCAACCGGTTTTCCGGCTCCGGGCCGCTCACGTCCGTGATCACCGCGTTTCCCGGGGAGCAGGGCCGGATAGCGGGGTCTCGTCAGTATGCGCCGACACGAGGCGGGGCGCAGTTATGAAAATCGGATACAAACTCTTCGCGGAGGGCTACTCACCGCAGGAGATCGTCCGCCAGGCAGTGCGCGCCGAGATGGTGGGATTCGATTTCGTCGAGGTCAGCGATCATTTCCACCCGTGGCTGTACAGTCACGGCCACTCCGGCTTCGCCTGGTCGATCCTTGCCGCCGCGGCCGCGCGCACGGACCGGATCGAACTCGCCACCGGTGTCACATGCCCCTTCATCCGCTACCACCCGGCCATCATCGCCCAGGCGGCGGCCACGACAGCGCTGCTGTCCAACGAGCGCTTCGTGTTGGGGGTCGGATCGGGTGAGCGGCTCAGCGAGCACGTGGTCGGCCAGGGGTGGCCGGCGGTACGCGAGCGCCACGAGATGTTCCGCGAGTCGCTGCAGATCATCCGACTGCTGTGGTCGGGCGGCTACCACTCCTTCGACGGCAGGTACCTCTCGCTGGAGGACGCCAGGTGTTCGACCTGCCGAAGACGCCGCCCCGGATCGCCGTGGCGATCAGCGGCTCGGAATCCGCCCGGATCGCCGCCGAGCACGGTGACGCGATCTTCGCCACGGAGCCGAAGCCGGAGCTGGTCAAGGCCTACACCGGGGCCGGCGGGAACGGGGAGAAGTACGCGGAGGTGCCGCTGTCCTGGGCGGAGGACGAATCGGCGGCGCTGCGCTCGGCGCGCGAGACGTTCCGCTTCGGTGTGACGGGGTGGAAGGTGATGGCGGAGCTGCCGAACCCGGTCAACTTCGAGGCCGCGACGGAGTTCGTCGGTGAGGAGCACATCGCCGAGTCCTTCGGCTACGGCCCCGACGCCTCGGATCACCTCACTGTGGCGCAGCAGTTCGTCGACGCCGGGTTCGACAATCTCGCCCTGGTCAACGCCGGCCCCGACCCCGACGGGTTCTTCGACTTCTTCGCCAAGGAGCTCGACGAGCCGATCCGCTCACTGACGCCGTCGAGGTGAGCGTACCGCCGCCCTCCGGGCGGCGCGGGCGCAGCAGGCTCGGGGGCGGACCGCTTTCTTCCCGAGGACGTCGGCCGGGCCACGTCCTGGGACGGGGCCGGCGCGGTCCCCCGGAACCTCAGGAGCCGGGCACGGGCTTGGCTGAGTGCTGGTCCGGGCCGTCCCAGAAACTGCCCCCGTGCCACGGCCACCAGTACTTCGTCTGGCCCTGGGGGATCATCCGGTCCAGCCGGATCGTGAGCCGCAGTGCGAGACCCCCGGCGATCATGCCGGTCGCGAGGTCGGTGAACCAGTGGAAGTGCAGGAAGACGGAGACCGCCGCCTGCAGGAGCGCGATCCCGACGATGCAGTAGGCCAGGCGCTGGATGATGTGCGGGCGCGCCGCCCGGTAGCGGATGATCAGGAACAGCACCAGACCGTAGAGCAGAATGGCGTTGGCACCGTGGCCGGAGGGAAAGGACACTCCCCCTCAGCGGAGAAGAACGACGGGTCGAAGGTCCGCGGATGACTGCGCGAGAAAAGCAGCTTCATCGACGCGACCAGGCAGATCATGCCGAACACACCGACAGCGCCGAGAATGATCGGGCGCCAGGACCGGTACCAGTACGCGAAGTGCAGCGCCGTGACCCCCAGGACCGGCAGCGCGACGAAACGCGACGCCACCGTGTCCGGCCACAGGATCAGAAACTCCCGGATCTCGTCCCAGTACGGCCGCGGTGCCGTATTGATGAAGTTGTCGATGGGGTGCAGTGGTCCGGCGGAGAGCACCGTCATAATGAGGAGGGCCACGGCGAGGACGATGGCGATCTTGTCCGACGCCAGTCCCCACGCGATCTCGCTCACGCTCGGCCAGGCCGCCCCTGACCTGGAGGCGCTTCCCGGCCACCCGAACGGGATCCGCGGGGCCTCGGGTAAGGATCTCTCGTTGTGGAAGGTTCTCGGTCGCCCGGCCCTGTACGGCGGCTTCGGGCCGATCCGCGTTGTACGCATCATGTGCTCAGTGCTGTCTCACGAATTGTGGGCTGGCCTGCGGCACGGTCGTGCTTTGGGGATGGGCTCGCCGCTGGGACTGGGTTGAGGGGGATCTGGGGGATTATGCGGACACACGACGCGCCGTTGGCGTCGGTGTGCCCGTTCACCGGAACCTCGGCGTTACCGGTGCGGTCCATCACTGGGGAACAGCGGGCACTTCACGGCTACCCCCTCCGGGCCGGATGCCATCGTGCCGGAGATCACAGTTGCCCGCCCCAGTTTCTCTCCAACGTTTCCGACAGGAGAGCATAGCGCCCTGCCCCGGTGGGCTGTCCGTCGGCCTGGTAATGATCATCGCGCTACCTCATGCTTTGTCTATCAGTCAGGATGGGCCCGATGAGTGTTCACCACGGCGCGTCTGGAACGTGAGCGTTCCGTTAGCAACCGGCGTCCGTATGCCGGAAGCCACACAGCCGTGTGGCACTCTTCAATGAGCCCGCCCTCTTATGACGCACAGAACAGAAAGGTCGTTGATGGTCGACCTCCCTGAGAGGCCGGATTATCCGTCTCGATTGGCACGCAACCCGCTGCGGGAGCAGATCCGGCGCGTGCTGGTGGACGGCCTGCTCTCCGGACGCTGGCAGCCCGGCGAGCGAATCGTCGAGCGGCGCGTCGCGGCTGAGCTCAACGTGAGCCAGGCCCCCGTGCGGGAGGCGCTGCGCGAGCTGGAGGCGCTGCGGCTCATCGAGTCCGTGCCGAACAAGGGGGCACGCGTCCGCGACTTCGGCGTAGCGGACATGGCCGAGATCTACCCGGTCCGCGCGGGCCTGGAACTGGTCGCGGCCGAACTCGCCGCCCCCCGCCTGGCCCGGGACCCCCGGCCGCTGGAACGCGAGGTCGACGCGCTCAAGCGCGCGACCACCAGCGGGGATGTAGAGGAGCAGATCAAGCACAGTGTGGAGTTCCACCGGGAGGTGGTGCGGGCCGCCGACAACAGTGTGCTGCTGCATACGTGGGAGTCGTTGGGGGTCGAGGTGTGGACGGCCCTGTCGGTCCGCTGGCTCGACATGGAGCTGCACGCGAAGGCCGCCGACCACACCCAGATCACCGAGGCGTTCCGCCGGGGCGACCCCAATGTCGGGCGGATGCTCAGCGAGCACGTCCTGAATTATGTCGAGGCCGCCCTCAAGTCGCGCGACACTGTGCACTGACTCGCGACCGGCTCGCCCTCTGTCCTGTTCGCCGGATAAATCCCCCTAAAGTCATATTGATCGATCATCGATCAGTCCGTAGAGTGTGCGCGACGCATGTCACACGAATACGGTTTCACGTGAACAACGTACGAACCGGCTACACCCGCCAGGACCGATGTATGGCCGGGGCCCAGGCCGGGAAGCGAGCAAAGAGAGTTGCTGGTCAACTCCACCGAACAGCCACTTCGCGCCCCGTCGTTGAGCCCGGCGGAGCAGCGGAACCCCTGGTCGCGCCGCACAGCGCACCAGGCGCCGGCCTCTTTCGGCCCCACCGGACCGGACGAGGCCGTCTCCGGACGTAGAAAGGCACCACTATGGCTGACACGGCCAAGCCGAAGGGCGGCGGCACCGCCAAGAGCGCGGGGGGGCGCCGGCGCAATCGGAAGAACGACACCCCGAACCTCGCCGACGAACAGCCGAAGGACCTCCTCGACTACTACCGGCAGATGCTCCTCGTCCGCCGGTTCGAGGAACGCACCGGCCAGGCGTACACGCAGGCCCGCATCGGCGGCTACTGCCACCTGAACCTGGGTGAGGAGGCCACCGTCGTCGGCCTCATGAGTGCGCTGAACGAGCGCGACTACCTGTTCACGAACTACCGCGAACACGGGTACGCCATCGCCAAGGGCATCAGCCCCCGCGGTGTCATGGCCGAGCTCTACGGACGCACCACCGGTGTGTCCAAGGGCTGGGGCGGTTCCATGCACATGTTCGACACCGAGGCCCGCCTGCTCGGGGGCTACGGCATCGTCGGGGGGCAGCTTCCCCTGGCCACCGGCGCCGCGCTGGCCGTCTCCTACCGGGGCGGCGACGAGATCGTCATGTGCCAGATGGGCGACGGCACCACCAACATCGGCGCGTGGCACGAGTCGCTGAACATCGCCTCCCTGTGGAACCTGCCCGTCGTCTACGTGGTGGTGAACAACTTCACCGGTATGGGCACCACCGTCGAGATGTCCTCCGCGGAGCCCGACCTGTACAAGCGGGGGTCCGCCTTCCGGATCGAAGGCCAGCGCGTGGACGGCCGGGACGTCCTCGCCGTGCGCGACGCCGCCACCGACCTGGTCGAGCGCGCCCGCTCCGAACAGCGCCCCTTCCTACTCGAAGCCTTCAGCCACCGGATGAAGGGCCACTCGGTGGTCGACCCGGCCAAGTACCGCACCCAGGAGCAGGCGGACGAGGCCCGGGCGCAGGAGAACGACCCGATCGCGCTCTTCGAGGAGCGGCTGGAGAAGGCCGGGGTGCTGACCGAGGAGGCCAAGAAGGAGATCACGGACTCGGTACGCGAAGAGGTCGCCGATGCGGCCGACTTCGCCGAGAACAGCCCGCACCCCGACGTCTCGACACTCTTCGACTACACATACGCCACTCCTGTGGCCAACGAGTCGAGGCGTATGCCCGCCGACCCGGTGTTCGCAGAGTAGGGAAGGAAGCCGGTACATGTCTGTGATCACCTACCGCCAGGCCCTGCGCGAGACCCTGCGGGCCGAGATGCACCGCGACGAGGACGTCTTCCTCATCGGCGAGGAGATCGGTATCTTCGAGGGCTCGTACAAGATCACCGAAGGACTGCTCAAGGAGTTCGGGGAGCGACGGGTCCGCGACACCCCGATCGCCGAGGAGGGGTTCGTCGGCACCGCGATCGGCGCGGCCATGCTCGGGCTGCGCCCGGTCGTCGAGCTCATGACGATCAACTTCTCGCTGCTCGCGATCGACCAGATCGTCAACCACGCCGCCAAGATCTACGGCATGTTCGGCGGCCAGACCAGTGTGCCGATGGTCATCCGGACCCCGGGCGGCGGCGGCCAGCAGCTCGGCGCCACGCACTCGCAGAACATCGAGCTGTTCTACTCCTTCGTTCCCGGCCTGAAGGTCCTCGCGCCGAGCACTCCCGGCGACGCCGCCTCCATGCTGCGGGCCGCGATCCGCGACGACGACCCCGTGCTCTTCCTGGAGAACCTGGGCCTGTACAACTCCAAGGGCGAGGTCCCCGATGACGGGGACCAGGTCGCCGAGATCGGCCGCGCCGCGGTCACCCGTGAAGGCAGCGACATCACGCTGATCGGCTACTCGCGCATGGCGGTGGTCGCCCAGCAGGTCGCGGAGAAGCTGGCCGAGGACGACATCAGCGTCGAGGTCGTCGACCTGCGCAGTCTCCGTCCCCTCGACCGCGAGACGATCGTCGAGTCGGTGCGCAAGACCGGCTCGGCCGTGATCGCCGAGGACGACTGGCTGACCTACGGCATCGGCGCCGAGATCGCCGCCACCATCCAGGAGGGCGCGTTCGACTTCCTGGACGCCCCAGTGCGCCGGGTCGCCATGGCCGAGGTGCCCCTGCCGTACGCCAAGCCGCTCGAAACGGCGGCCCTGCCGTCGGTCGACTCGGTCATCACCGCCGTCAAGGAGACCCTGAACGCCGTGGGCCGGCGGGTCGGGTAAAGGGGAACCACACGATGACTGACATCTACATGCCGCGCCTCTCCGACACCATGGAGGAGGGCGTCATCAGCTCCTGGGTCAAGAAGACCGGCGACAAGGTGGAGCCGGGCGATGTCCTGGTGGAGATCGAGACCGACAAGGCCGTCATGGAGTACGAGGCCTACGAGGAGGGCTACCTCGTCAAACAGTCGGTCAGCGAGGGCGACACCGTTCCGATCGGGGCGGTGATCGGCGTTCTCGGCGACAGCCCCGACGCCGCTCCCGCGGAGTCCGACTCCGCCGAGGCCGCCCCCTCCACCGAGGCTCCGGCCGAGGAGGAGGAAGAAGAGGAGGCCGCCCCCCAGGAGGCCGCCCCGGCTCCGTCGGCCTCCGCGGACGCCAACGGTGCGACGCGCCCGCGCACCTCGCCCCTGGCCCGCCGGCTGGCCAAGGAGCACGGCCTGGACATCACGACGATCAGGGGATCCGGGCCGAAGGGCCGAATCGTCCGCGCCGACATCGAGGCCGCCGCCCAGGAGCAGACCACCACGGCCGGAGAGCCCACCGCCCCGCCCGCGCGGGAACCGGCCCCGGCGGCCGCACCGCAGGCGGCCCAGGAGGCGTTCGACGACGGTCGCGACTCCGAAGAGATCACGGTCAGCAACATGCGCAAGGTGATCGCGCGCCGCCTGCTGCAGAGCAAGCAGACGGTTCCGCACTTCTACCTGCGCCGGACCATCGACGCCGAGGCGCTCAAGGCGTTCCGGGCCCAGATCAACGAGCAACTGGAGAGCACGGGCAACAAGGTCAGCTTCAACGACCTGATCGTGAAGGCGGCGGCGACAACGCTGCGGCTGCATCCCCAGGTCAACGCTTCGTGGGTGGACGACAAGCTGCTGCAGCACCGCCGGGTCAACGTCGGTGTGGCGGTCGCGGTCCAGGAGGGCCTGGTGGTCCCGGTCCTGCACGACACCGACAAGGCCCCGCTGTCCGAAATCGCCGCGAAGAGTCGCGAACTCGCCGGCAAGGCCCGCGAGGGAAAGCTGAAACCGCAGGAGATGAGCGGCGGCACGTTCAGCGTAAGCAACCTCGGCATGTACGGCATGGACAGCTTCTCGGCCGTCATCAACCCGCCGGAGGCCGCGATCCTCGCGGTGGGCGCCATGAAGCAGGAACCGGTGGTGCGCGGAGGCGAGATCGTCCCGCGCCACACCATCGCCCTTGAGCTGTCCGTGGACCACCGCGCCGTCGACGGCGCGGTCGGCGCCGCGTTCCTCAAGGAGTTGGCCGAGATCCTGGAGGAGCCCATGCGGATCATCCTCTGATCCTTCTCGCCGCGCCGACACTGTGGTGCCCCGCTCCGGCTGAAGGAGCGGGGCACTGTACGTATGGCCGGCCCGGGATTCCCGCTACCTCCGGCTGTGTCCGCAAAGGAACAGGAGCGTCCAGGCAAAGCCCCCCGGTGAATGCCCAGGTGACGCCGCACGTTCCACGTGAAACACGCACGGACGGTATTCGCCTGCGGGCCGCGGAGCGGCCCTGCTCATCAGCATGAGACAGAACCGGGAAGGCGGTGCGCGTGCGATGTGCCCGTGTGCTCCCGCTGGAAGGCGCGGGAGGCGTCCGCACCGGCACGGCCATAGCCCTACTAGCGCGGTCCTCGCCCAGCGTGCACCCTCCGGTGGCGGCGCGTGGTTCCCATACGCCAGGCTTGTCCCCGTGCGGTCGACGACCGCCTGCGAGTGGGTGCCTTCCCCGGCCGCCCCGTCCCGGAACGAGGCGGCCGGTCCTGCCTGGCCACGCGGGCAGAACCGCCGGACAGCCGGCGCCCACAGAGTGCCGAAGAGGAAAGACCCCGATGACTATCCCCTCGAACTCGCCACCCGGGACCGAGATGATCATGCCGCCGTTGCCATAGTCCCGGGACCGAAGGAGCAGACTCTGACCTTCGTCCTGCAGAACCGCGGTGTCTTCGCCGGACACTGGCTGCTACCGGGAGGCCACGTCCAACCCGGGGAGAACCCCGAACAGGCCGCGCGCAGGGAAACCGCCGAAGAGGCCGGGATCCATCTCGGAGCGCTCGCGCTCACGGGCATCTACGACGTCCACGGGCGCGACAGCGGCCTGCCGTACTGGTTCCGGATGCACGTGTACCGGGCGCTGCGGCCGTGCGGCATCCCTGAGAGCTTCGTTCCCAATCCCACCGAGGTTTCGCAGGTGAGCCAGACCTACCCGTCCGAGATCCTGCCGCATCCCATCGACATGTGCATCCTGAACGAAGCCGGCCTCGCCGATTACGATCCCGGTTTCGTCCACCGCCTGCTGGGCGCCGACGGAGTCGCCATGTCCCGGCTGGAGTGAGAGGCGCCGCCCGCGGCGCTCCCGGCCACGGGCGGCGCGGCCGCAGACGGCCGGGAGGCTCACCCGAGGTCGAACACCCCTACCGCGTCGTAGGCGATCCAGGACCCGGCCGACTTGGTGATGCCGATGACGTTCTCTCCCTCGGAGAAGTGCCCAGCGGGCAGTTTCAGCTCGACGAAGGACGGACGCAGGGCCGTCCCCAGGACGGTCACGTCCCCCTCCAGCGAGCCCCGGGTGGCGCCGCCCTGGAACTCGGTCTCGGCGGCGTTCTCGCCGTTGACCGTGATCGCCACGGTTCCGGGCTTCGTCGCGTGCGTATCGATCAGCCAGATCGCGAGTCCGACCTCGCCTCCGGGACCGTGTCGAGGGTAAAGCGCAGTCGGAACGTGTGCTCCGTCCGGCCGGCCCATTCGTCCTCGGGGCCCGGGTGCAGGTAGCTCCAGTCCGTGCCCGGGTCGCTCCTCCCGTGGACGAAGTCGACTCCGTCGGGGAAGGCCGCCCGGAAGCCCCTCGGCCCGCCAGCGGGGGCCAGTGCCAGTTCCAGGCTCTTCGAGTCGAACTCGCCCACCTGCGCGAGCGCGCGACCGTATGTCGTCATCGATTTCGTCGACGATGCCCGCACGGTCTCCGAGGGGGTGCTGCGTCCGCCCGCCGCGTCGACGGTGACGATCCGGTAGTGCCGGGTCACCGGCTCCGGGCCGAGGGTGTCGTGGCTGAAACGGCCGTAGACGGTCGTGCCGACCAATGTGGCGGAGGAGATCTCGACCTCCGGCGACTTCGAGGCGTGGATCGCGAAGTGGTCCACCAGCGGCTCCCACCCCGGAAGGTCCCAGGAGAGGTCGATTGCGCCGGTCCGCCCCTCAGCGGTGGCCCCTGTCACGGGCGCGGGTTCGGTGGTCATTGCTGTCCTCCGCTCACCTCGTTGAGACCGGGCCGGCCCGCTTCGGTGACGAACCGGGCCGCGGTGCTCACCGTTCCGGTGTCATCCGCCTCGATCTGGTCGATCACCTTGAACTCCGAGGTGACCTCGGTAGGGGTCATCGCCACCTGCAGGTAGCCGCGCCGGGCGTTGTACAGCTTGACGTGCGGGTTGCCGAGCCAGAGGTCGGCGAGGTGGTCGCTGTCGGAGCCGTCGCCGTCCGAGGCGACGGACGTGGTGATCAGCTCGGTGCCGATGGTGGCGGAGTCCGGGTCGGCGAAATCCGCCTTGAGCTCGGTGGCCGAGTGCCGGTGGATGTCACCGGTGAGGACGAGTGGGTTGGCGACATCGTTCGAGGTCAGGACCTCGAACAGCCGCTCGCGGTTGGCGGTGAACCCGTCCCATATGTCCATGCTGTACTCGGTTCCGGGCCCGGTGTCGCGGTCGATGCTGGCCACGACCACCTGCTGGGCGAGCACGTTCCAGACGGCGTCGCTGACCTTCAGCCCCTCGTACAGCCACTCCTCCTGGCGCTCCCCCAGGATGGAGCGCTCGGGGTCGGTGTGCTCGCCGCCGGGCGTTCCGCCGTCGGAGGGCACGTCGTTGCGGTGCTGACGGGTGTCGAGGACGTTGAACTCCGCCAGCTTGCCGTAGCGCAGCCGCCGGTAGAGCCGCATGTCGGGCCCCTCCGGCAGCGAGTCGGAGTGCAGCGGCTGGTTCTCGTACAGCGCCCGGTAGGCGACCGCGCGGCGCCGCAGGAAGTCCTCCGGGCTCATCCCGTACTGGGAGGCGTCGTCGGCGTAGTTGTTCTCCACCTCGTGGTCGTCCGGTGTCACCAGCCACGGCGCGTGCGCGTGCGCAGCCCGCAGATGGGGGTCGTGCTTGGTGAGCGCGTAGCGCAGCCGGTACTGCTCCAGGGTGATGGTGGTCGCGGCGTGCGCGGCGCTCAGTTCGCCCACCCCCTGCCGCCACAGGTTCGCCTCGGTGATGCCGTACTCGTAGATGTAGTCGCCGAGGAACAGCACCAGGTCGAGGTCCTGCTCGGCCATGTCCCGGTAGGCGGTGTAGTGGCCGTGGTACCAGGCCTGGCAGGAGGCGACGGCGAAGGCCAGGCTCCCGGGGTCGGCGTCCGCCGCCGGCGCGGTCTTGGTGCGGCCGACAGGGCTGATCTCGCCGCCCACGCGGAACCGGTAGAAGTACTCGCGCGCCGGCTCCAGCCCGGTGACCTCCGGGTGAACGGCGTGCGCCAGTTCGGGTGAGGCGACCGCCCGGCCGCTCTTGACGATGTCCCGGAAGCGGTCGTCCGCGGCCACCTCGTATTCCACGGTGTAGTCCCGCGGCGGCATGCCGCCGTGGCCGTCCTCGGCCAGGGGCTCGGGGGTGAGGCGGGTCCACAGGACGACGCCGTCGGGGGTCGGTTCCCCCGAGGCGATTCCGAGGCCGAAGGGATCGGCCGGGACACGGCTGTTGACGGGGGCGGCGTGCGCGGGAACCCCGGTTCCCATAGCGAGCGCCGCCGCGCTGATACCGGTGAGAGTGAGGAACGTTCGTCGGTCGAGAGGGTAGCGGGCGTCGCTTCGGACCATTCGTCGCTTCCATCCACTCGGGGAATGCCCCAACGATTGTCGAAGCGCCGCCTTGCTCGCGCATTGATTCGGGGTAAGTGTCTGGTTGTCAAAGAGTGACGAATTGGTTCCTTAGCGTAAATGGTTTTCTGGGCCGCCCAGAGCTACGGAGCGTGGCCGGTGCCGGCCGGTGCCGCGGCACTCTGTCATCTCTCGAGGGCGCCGGACGGGGCAGGCCCCCGCCGCCGCTATCTATGTCGATGGGTGGGCCTGCGGGTTTGTGCTTGCGGGGAGGGACGGGTGTGCCGGATCCGTCCACCCTTACCGCCGTTCGTGGCTGGTGTGGGGGGCGTGGTCGTGTTGTCAGGCGGCGTCAGAGGATGCCGTTGGCGAACCGTGTCTCTCGACGCGGGCGCGCGTCCAGGATCCGTCACGGCGCATCATCCACTTCGGACTCTGCAATAGGGGCTAAGGTTCGATGGGAGCAGCCGATAACGGGGGATCGCCTTGGACGCAAGGACGTTGCACGATATAGCTGCCCTACCGGACCCGCTGGAAAGAGCCCGCGCCGCGTCTGCGGCTATGGCCACCTTGCAGGGGCGAAGTGTCGAGCTGTCCCGTATCCGCCGGGGCGCCATTGTCGAAGCGCAGGAGGCCGGACTCCGGCAAGAGGAAATCGCGCGGCGTCTCGGTGTGACACCGGGACGGGTGAGCCAGATGAAGAAGACCAGCGCCGAGGGGCCGGAGCATCGGGCACCGACAGGACCTGTCGAGCCGCGCCCGCGCGTACTTGTCGAACGGGCACTGCCAACACCGCCGAACGTGCGCGGATCAAGGTCGCTCTACCTGACCGAGGCCAAGCGGCAGGGCATCGAACCCGAACGGAAGATGCTGTTCGTCGGGCGCGAGCCGTGCAACGAGCATGTTGCCGCCGGGCTCCACGTCGAAGCAGGCGAGGACGTCATCGCCCGCCGGAAGATGTTCTGGGCCAATGGTGTGCCGGTCCGGATTTCGACGTCCTACTTCCGGCTCGACGTCGGGGAGAACACCCGCCTGGGCGGTGAGGGGTTCGTGCTGCCGACGCTGCAGGCCGCCATCGAGGACCTGGGGTACACGTTCAGCCACGCGACCGAGACGCTGACCGCCCGACCGCCGACACCGTACGAGGCCGACCTGCTCGACATCCCCGGCGAGTGGGTCGTTCAGGTGCTTCGGGTCAGCGTGAGCACCGACAACGTGCCGGTGCACGCGCTGGAGACCATCTGCGCCGCGTCGCGGCATGCCTTCCCGATCGGACAGGTGACCGGTTCCGACCAGTTCTGACACCTCATATCCACCTCCAGCGCCCAGACGCCGGAACCGGTCAGCCCCCAGACAGCACCCGGCCCGGGGCATCCACCCACAGCAGGTGCTCGCCCTCGGCGGTGACGGTCAGGCCGAGCCGGTCCCAGCCGGGGCGGCCCTGCCCATCCCACCGGCGCCACGCGGCTTCGACCTCGTCCCACAGCCGGCGCGGCCCGCCCTGGTAGACCTCGGCGTCACCTTCACCGGTGAACCGTACCGCGGCCCACGAGCTGTCCGTGAGCCCGTAGAACCAGGCTGTGCTCACGTCGCCCTGGTCGTGGACGGTGTGGGTGCAGTCGGGGACCAGGAGGCCCAGGGCGAACTCGGTGATGCCGTAGGGATCGTCGGACACCAGATCCCGCCGGGCCAGGGGCGTGGTGGAGACCTCGCCCGGCCAGTCGGTGACGTACTCCTCGTGCCGCGGCCAGACCAGCCGCTGCGAGCGGGCCTTCATGAACTGCGCGGGCCCGGTGAACCTTCCGCGGGCGCTCGCACCGTCGGCGGCGACGACCAGTAGGGCCAGCGCATCCCGCTGGCTGTAGTCGGTGCCCCACGGGACGAGGACGATCCCGCCCGGCCGGGTCTGCCCGATCCACTCAGGGGGGATCCGGCGCATGCCGCAGGTGGCGATGACCCGGTCATAGGGGGCGTTATCGCGGCATCCGGTCGCGCCGTCGGCGATGACGACGCGAGGAGAGCAGCCGGCGCGGCGCAGGTTCGCCGACGCCTGCTCGGCGACGTCCGGATCCACCTCGACGGTGGTCACCCACTGTCCGCCCAACCGGTGCGACAGCAGGGCGGCGGTCCACCCGGTTCCGGTGCCGATCTCCAGCACCCGCATTCCCGGGCGCACGTCGAGGTCACGCAGCATGCCGAACACCACGGAGGGCATGGACGCCGAGGAGGTGTACACGTGGCCGGGGCCGGGACCGACGTGCCGACCGTCGTCCCACTGGGTCGTGATCGGGACATCCGCGTCAGCCCACCGGTACCAGGCCTCAGGGTCGGTGCGCCGATCCACGGTCAGGCTCTGCCCACTGGCGGTGTCGAAGGGCCACATCGTCTCCGGCAGGAAACCCGACCGCGGCACCGCCCGAAACGCGCCCGCCCACTCCGGTGCCATGGCCCCCGTGTCGAGCAGCCGCCGCTCCAGCTCGGCGTGGGCGGGGCGCGCGCTCACTTCTCGTGCCTGCCGGGCGGCGGCCCGCCGTCGGGGTGCGGCGGGGGCGGCTGAGGAGGTGGCTGCGGGGGCGGCTGTTGGGGGCCCTCGTGTCGACCCATCGCGATCTCTCCTTGAAGCTCGGGGTGACTACGGGACGAACGTAGCGCCGCTCACACCGCATGTCGCGACCGTGACCGCATCCGGACCGCCGGGGTTGGCCCGAGCGCCCACGGGTACCGCCCCCATTCCCGGCGATCTTGCGGGAATCGGGGTTGTTTCCGCTGATGAAGGAACGAAAGCCACGGGATCGATCATGGCGGGGGCACCCCGTGCGCTCGGTCCGGCTCAGCGACCGCCCTATGCGGGAGCCGGTGTCGCCGCGCGGCCGAACGGCCGCCTTACCGGGCGGACCCCGCGCACTCCCGCGCCGTCGGGTAGTCGGTGTAGTCGCGGGCGCCCGACGCGTAGTGGGAGTTCTTCCCCCTGATCGGCGCCCACGGGATGCCCGCGGCGATCCGGTGCGGCAGGTCCGGGTTGGCGATGAACGGGCGTCCGAAGGAGACCAGGTCGGCGCCCCGCTCCCGGAGCAGCCGCTCGGCCAAGGCCTGCGTCGTCTCCTCGTGTTCCCCTGTGTTGCCGATGAGCGCCCCGCTCCACCGCGGGCGCAGGTCGCGCCAGCGCCGGGTAGTCGGGGTCGTCGGTGAGGTGCAGGTAGGCCAGGCCCAGCGGGTCGAGGGCGGAGAGCACGGTCCGGTACACCGGCGCGGGGTCGGCCTCCCTCATCCCGTTCTCCGGGTTGCCCGGCGAGAGCCGCAGCCCCACGCGTTCGGCGCCCACCGCGTCGGCCACGGCCTCGGTCACCTCGATCACGAACCTGGCCCGGCCGAGCACGCTCCCGCCGTAGGCGTCGCCGCGCCGGTTGGTGTTGTCGGCGAGGAACTGGTGCGGGAGGTAGCTGTTGGCGCCGTGGATCTCCACCCCGTCGAATCCGGCCCGGATCGCGTTGCGCGCCGCGGCGGCGTGGTCGCCGATCGCGTCCCGGATGTCGGCCGCCGACATCTCCTTCGGGGCGACCGGCGCGACCTTGCCCTCCAGCGTGTGCACCCGCTCGGTGAGCGGTACGGCCGACGGCGCCTCGGGGGTTCCGCCGTCGGCCCGGTTGGCCGGATGCCCGTTCCGGCCGGCGTGCATGACCTGGGCGAAGAACCTCCCTACCGGAAGCCCGGCACGGACCTCGTCCGAAGCGCCGCGCGTACGGCACTGGTCACCGCCCTCCAGCCGACGACCTGCTCCTCGGTGAACAGCCCGGGCTCGGTGAGGTACTGGCGGCCGCGCTCGCTCGGCGCGATGCCCTCGGAGACGATCAGTCCGGCGCCGGACCGCTGCGCGTAGTAGGTCGCCATGAGCGGTTGCGGGACACTCCGGAGGTCGGCGCGGAGCCGTGTCATCGGGGCCATGACAACGCGGTTCGGGAGGTCGAGGGCCGTCGAGGTGTAGGGGGTAAGAAGGGGACTCACGCTGTTCCGGTTCATGAACGAAGGGTAGAATTTGACATCAATGTCAGGTTCAACCTCTGTGGCGGAACTCACCATGCGTATAGGCAGGCTGGCACGGCGGACCGGAGTCAGCGAGCGCTCACTCAGGTACTACGAACAGCAGGGGTTGCTGACCGCGCGGCGCACCAGCGGCGGGCACCGGGAGTACGACGACGAGGCGGTCGCCCGTGTGGAGCGCATCCAGTGCCTGTTCTCCGCGGGGCTGCACAGCTCCAGGATCGCCGCGATCCTTCCCTGCATGTACGACAAGGAGCGCGGCGACCCCGCCCCGGATCTGGTCCGCTATCTCAAGGACGAACGGGACCGCATCGACCGGACGATCGACCGGCTCGCGGCCTCGCGGACGGTCCTCGACGGTGTCATCGCCTCCGCGGAGGAGGAGACCGCGCCCGGAGCGGCCAACGGCGCCACGGTCTCGCCATGAGCGACTACGCTCGCAGGCAGGACAACGTGTGCAAGGAGAGCATAGTGAATCCTGGCGGCGGAGGAATGGACATGCAGGCGCTGCTGCAGCAGGCGCAGCAGATGCAGCAGCAGCTCTTGGAAGCCCAGCAGCAGCTCGACGAGGCGCAGGTCGAAGGCACCTCGGGGGGTGGCCTGGTCAAGGTCACCGTAAACGGGCGCGGGCAGGTCGAGGACATCACGATCGACCCCAGTACGATCGACGCCGGTGACACCTCGGAGACGGCGCAGACCATCGCCGACCTGGTTCTCGCGGCCATCCGCGACGCCGAGACGTCGGTCGAGGAACTCCAGCAGGAGAAGATGGGCCCGCTCGCCGAAGGACTGGGCGGGATGCCCGGCGGCGGGGGCATGCCCGGCCTCCCCGGCTTCTGAGCGGGAACGCGGCCCCGCCCCGTTCTCATGGCCCGGGGGCGAGAGGCGGCGGGTGGTGGAGTCGTGACCGCGTGACCGGCTCCACTACCGTGGAGAGTGAGACGCACGCGGGGCGAGTAGGTAGGCGATGTACGAAGGCGCGGTCCAGAACCTGATCGACGAGCTCGGGCGGTTGCCCGGCGTCGGTCCGAAAAGCGCTCAGCGCCTCGCCTTCCACCTGCTGGCCGCTGAGACCGCCGACGTCAAACGGCTGGTGAGCGCACTCACCGAGGTCAAGGAGCGCGTGCGCTTCTGCGCCGTCTGCGGCAACGTGTCCGAGGAGAACGAGTGCCGCGTCTGCCGCGACCCCAAGCGCGATAGCGCGGTCATCTGCGTGGTCGAGGAGTCCAAGGACGTCGTGGCGATCGAGCGGATGCGCGAGTTCCGCGGCCGCTACCACGTGCTCGGCGGCGCGATCAGCCCCATCGAGGGGGTCGGACCCGACGACCTGCGGATCAAAGAGCTCATGACGCGGCTCTCCAACGACGAGGTCACCGAGCTGATCCTGGCCACCGACCCCAACCTGGAGGGCGAGGCCACGGCCACCTACCTGGCCCGGCTGGTCAAACCCTTGGGGTTGAAAGTCACCCGGCTGGCCAGCGGCCTTCCCGTCGGCGGTGATCTCGAGTACGCCGACGAGGTCACGCTGGGGCGTGCGTTCGAGGGCCGCCGCAGTCTGGAGTTCTAGCCCACACTCCGCACCCTCGGGCCGCTCCCGGCGGGCGAATACGCCCGGGCACGGAGTGTGACGTGACGCTGGACACGCGTATTCGTCCCCGAAACGGGTATGCCGATGCGCCGGCGCCCTTCCCGCAGTTGGGAGGGGGCACCGCCGACCCCTGTAGCTACACTTCATTGTTGATTACCTTGATTCCAACTCCTCAGGAGCACCGACCGTGGCCCTAATCGTGCAGAAGTACGGTGGGTCTTCCGTGGCCGACGCGGAAGCCATCAAGCGGGTAGCCCAGCGGATCGTCGCTCAGAAAAAAGCGGGATATGACGTTGTCGTCGTGGTCTCGGCCATGGGCGACACGACCGATGAACTCTTCGATCTCGCCGAGCAGGTCTCGCCGCTGCCCCCGGGCCGCGAGATGGACATGCTGGTGACCGCCGGCGAGCGCATCTCCATGGCCCTGGTCGCCATGGCCATCGGGAACCTCGGCTACGAGGCCCGCTCATTCACCGGCTCGCAGGCCGGCGTGATCACGACGTCCCTGCACGGCAACGCCAAGATCATCGACGTCACACCGGGCCGCATCCAGGAGGCCCTCGACGAGGGATCGATCTGCATCGTCGCCGGATTCCAGGGCGTCTCCCAAGACAGCAAGGACATCACGACTCTGGGCCGCGGCGGCTCCGACACCACGGCCGTCGCACTGGCCGCGGCGCTGGACGCCGACGCGTGCGAGATCTACAGCGACGTCGACGGCGTCTTCACCGCCGACCCGCGGATCGTGCCGAGCGCCCGCCGGATCCCGCATATCACCTACGAGGAAATGCTGGAACTGGCCGCGTGCGGCACCAAGATCCTGCACCTGCGGTGCGTGGAGTACGCGCGGCGGTACAACATCCCGCTGCACGTCCGCTCGTCGTTCAGTCAGAAGCCCGGTACGTGGGTCGTCGCACAAGTTGAGGAAACCGAAGGTATGGAACAACCGATCATCTCCGGTGTCGCACACGACCGGAGCGAGGCCAAGATCACGGTCGTGGGTGTCCCCGACCAGGTCGGCGAGGCCGCGACGCTCTTCAAGGTGCTGGCCGACGCCGAGATCAACATCGACATGATCGTGCAGAACGTGTCGGCGGCCTCCACCGCGCGCACCGACATCTCGTTCACGGTGCCCTCCGACTTCGGTCAGCAGGCGCTGGCCGCGCTGAAGAGAGTCCAGGAGAAGGTCGGCTTCGAGTCGCTGCGCTACGACGACCAGATCGGCAAGGTCTCGCTGGTGGGCGCGGGAATGCGTTCCTACCCCGGCGTCACCGCCCGGTTCTTCGACGCCATCGCCGGTTCCGGCACCAACATCGAGATGATCTCCACCTCGGAGATCCGCATCTCGGTGATCGTGGAACAGGACCAGGTCGACGCCGCGGTCGCAGCGGCGCATTCCGCGTTCCAGCTCGACGCCGACCAGGTCGAAGCCGTCGTCTACGGAGGTACCGGCCGATGAGTTCCCGTCTTCCCACCCTGGCCATCGTCGGTGCCACCGGCGCCGTGGGCAGCGTCATGCTCGACATCCTCTCCACCCGCGAGAACGTGTGGGGCGAGATCCGGCTCGTGGCGTCGCCGCGCTCCGCCGGCAAGCGCCTCACCGTCCGCGGCGAGGAGGTCGAGGTCCAGGCGCTGGCCCCGGAGGTCTTCGACGGGGTGGACGTCGCGATGTTCGACGTGCCCGACGAGGTCTCCAAGGAATGGGCGCCGATCGCCGCCGAACGCGGCGCGGTGGCCGTGGACAACTCCGGCGCGTTCCGGATGGACCCCGACGTCCCGCTCGTGGTGCCCGAGGTGAACGCCGACCAGGTGCGCAACCGCCCGCGCGGCATCATCAGCAACCCCAACTGCACCACGCTGTCGATGATCGTCGCCATGGGGGCGCTGCACCGCGCCTACGGCCTGACCGAGCTGTTCGTCGCCTCCTACCAGGCGGCCTCGGGCGCCGGCCAGGAGGGCATCGACGTCCTGCGCGACCAGATGGAGAAGGTCGCCTCCGACTGCACGCTGGGCACCCGCGCCGGTGACGTGCGCGCCGTTGCCGGTGAGCTCGGCCCGTTCCCGGCGCCGCTCGCGCTGAACGTCGTGCCGTGGGCCGGCTCCCTGAAGGAGGACGGCTACTCCTCCGAGGAGCTGAAGGTCCGCAACGAGTCCCGCAAGATCCTGGGAAACCCGGACCTGCGGGTGTCGGCGACCTGCGTGCGCGTTCCGGTGATCACCACGCACGCGCTCGCGGTGCACGCCACCTTCGGTACGGAGGTCGACGCCGCGGACGCCCGCAAGGTGCTGTCCTCGGCACCGGGCGTGATCGTCCAGGACGACCCGGCTAAGGCCGAGTTCCCCACCCCCTCCGACGTGGTCGGCACCGACCCCACGTGGGTGGGACGCGTCCGCCGCTCGGTCGACGACCCGAAGTCGCTCGACCTGTTCATGTGCGGCGACAACCTGCGCAAGGGCGCGGCGCTGAACACCGCCCAGATCGCCGAGGTCGTCGCCCGGGAGTTCATCCAGGGCTGAGCACGCGAGCCGCGGCGGGGTGCCCGGCGGGCGCCCCGCCGCCGTTCAGCCGCGCGGCCGGCGCCTCTGGGCCGGTCCCCTCGTCACCGGGCGGGCGACACTCAGCCGGTAGAGCAGCCGACAGTGGTCGACCGACCCCACGAGGTCCGAGGTCTCCACGGGACGCTGCCCGTTGTAGTGCGTCCGTTCCACCACCAGTACCGGAAGCCCGGGGGCGAGTTCGAGCAGGGTCGCCTCCGGCTCCCGCAGCGGCCGCACCTCGACCTCCTCGACGACCCGGTCGACGATCACCCCGGTCGCGCCGAGCCGGTCGAGGACGCCGGTCCCGGGGTCGGTGTGCTCGGGTGTGCGGAGGGTGCCCTGGGTGAGGGCCGCCGGTTCCCAGGAGGTGTGCAGCGCGACCGGGACCCCGTCGGCGGTTCCCAGGCAGCGCGTGCGGTACAGCGGGTCACCGTCGCGGATCGTCAGCCGCCGCGCGATCGTGTTGGCCGCGCTCTCCCTGACGGTTCCGAGGTCTTCGCGGGACAGCGGGGCGACACCGGCCCCCGAGGAGCGGTCGGTACGGGAGAAGCTGTAGAACTCCGGCACCGAGCGCACGTAGTAGCCGGATCCGGTGCGGGCCTCCACCAGTCCCTCGGTGACGAGGAGGCGCAGCGCGTGCCGCGACACCTGTTCGCTGACCCCGTATATCCGGGCTAGCCGGGACCGCGAGGGCAGCCGGGAGCCCGGAACGATGTCCCCGCTGAGAATCGGGCCGCGCAACTGGTCGGCCACCCAGAGGTAGCGAGGCTGCCCGCCCATGGCTACGTCGCCCCTGGAGTCGTTCCCTCCGTGCGCGCACCCGTGTGTCTCAGCGCGAACTCCAGTTCCGCCGCCATGTGCCGGATCCGCTCCTCGACCACGAACGACCCGTGTCCGGCGTCGAACCGGTAGACCTCGCAGGTCCCGCCGAGCCCGGTGAGGCGGTCGACGTAGTTGTCGATCTGCCGGATGGGGCAACGGGGATCGTTCTGACCGGCGAGAATGAGCACGGGGGCGGTCACCCGTTCCGCGTAGCTGATGGGCGAGGAGCGCCGGTAGAGCTCGGGCACCTCAGTGGGCGAGCCGCCGAACATCGACCGGTCGAAGGCGCGCAGCGCCTCCATTTCGTCCTCGTAGGCGGCGACGTAGTCGGCGATCGGGACGGCCGCGATACCGGCGCACCAGTCGTCGGGATAGACGCCGAGGCCCAGCAGTGCGAGATAGCCGCCCCACGACCCGCCCTCGAGGATCAGCCGGTCGGGATCGATCAGCCCGGAGTCCACCGCCCAGTCGCGCACCGCCTTGATGTCCTCCAGCTCGGTCAGGCCCACCCTCCCTTCGAGGGCGTCGCGCCACGCGCTGCCGTAGCCCGTCGATCCCCGGTAGTTCACCCGGACAACGGCGAATCCGTGCTCGACCCACGCGCCGACGTCGGGCGCGAAGGAGTCGAAGTCCTGCGCCTGCGGGCCCCCGTGCGCGATGAAGACCGCGGGAAAAGGCGCCTCGGTGTCCTCGGGTGTGGAGACGAGCGCGTGGATCGTTCCTCCGGGCCCCTCCACGAAGGCGTCGCGCACCGGCACCGAGTCCGGGGCCACCGTTCCGGGCGGGGTGAGCACGACCGCACCGCTGGTGTCCCGGACGGCCGGTGGGAACTGCGAACTCGACCAGGAGTACTCGACCGTGCCATCGGGGCGGGCCGCGGCGGCGGAGACCAGGCCGCACGGGGTGTCCAGGCAGGTGAGTTCGGCGGTTCGCAGGTCGTAGAGGTAGAGCTGGGAACGGGCCTGGTGATCCTGGGAGACCAGCAGGAATCGTCCGTCGGGCGTCCAGTCGGCGAAGAGCTCGCCGGGCAGGTCGAGCCGGATGTCGTGCTCGGTTCCGGCCACCGCGTCCCAGATGAGCGGCTCCGGCCGACCGCGGCGCTCGTGCAGCACGAGCAGCCGGTGGTCATACGGGGCGAATCCGATGGGGGTGAGGCCGCGGCCAGGGCCGTCCCACAGGTCGGCCACCGCCTCGTCGATGTCCCCGCTGTCCGCGCCGATGCGCAGTACGCGCACCGCCATGTGCCGGCTGTCGCCGTGTTCGCTGTGGCCGATCGCGAACAGCGACTCGTCGCGCGAGAGGTCGGCGAGCACTCCTTCCTGGTGGTGCGCGTACAGGGTCCGCGGCTGGGCGCCCGGCCGGCTGAGGTGCACGCTGAACCCGTCGTCGGTGGAGCGGCCGACCAGCGCCAGCCCGGACGCGCCGAGGGCGAGCCCGCCGGCGTAGGAGGGGTCCAGCCCGGGCACGGCCACCTCATCGGGGCCTCCGGTAAAGGGCTGGCGGCGCCAGACACCGAACTCGTCGCCGTCGGTGTCGTCGAACCACCAGATCCACGCCCCGCTCGGGTCGAGGGTGCCGTCCATCGTGCCGTGATGGCGTTTGGTCACCTGCCGCTGCTCGCCGGTCGCGCGGTCCCAGGCGTAGATCTCCCAGGTACCGCTGGCATTACCGCGGAACAACGAGTGGTCAGGGGCCTCGCGGGCCCACCTGGGAAGGCTGACCCTTCCCGCACGGAAGCGATCCTGCCAACGCTCACCCATGAGCCCTAGTAAAGCAGCGGAGATTCGGTGAATGGCGCCGAATCGACGAGTCGCTTTGGCCACTCTCGGACTCGCAACGCACGTCCATGCACCCGCGGCGGGATTCAGGTGTCTCCTGGGAGTCAAGTCGCGCGTGGGAGGCGGTGCGAGGCGGCAGGCGGATGCTGTTGCGACTCCCGGCGCGGCGGTACCGCACCGGGAGGGCAGGCGCCCCTCCGGATCAGGACGCGGGCCGCGGCTGTCCCCGGTAGTACCCGAAACTCCAGAGGTTGCCCTCAGGGTCGCGGACGATGAAGCTGCGGTTTCCGTAGTCCTCGTCGCGGATCGGCCGCACCACCTCCGCGCCCGCGGCGGTGGCCCGGGCGAACAGGCCGTCGGGGTCGTCCGTGACAGCGTAGAGGGACGACGCCCCGGCCGGCCGCTCGGGGTGGTCCTTTCCGGCGCTCAATGACGACAGCATGACGCCGCCGCCGCAGGGCCAGGCCAGTTCGGCGTGCATGATCTCCCCCTCGGTCTCGCCCGGGACGGTGAGCACCTCCTCAAGGCCGAAGGCCTTGGCGAGGAACTCGATCAGCGCCGGCGCGTCGGCGTATCCCAGTACCGGCCAGACAGTGGGTGCGGGTGCCGTGTTCGATGAAGACGTGCTGCTCATACCGCTAAGCCTGGCGCGGCACAGATGTCCCGTCTTGGATATTCGGGAGCTCCTCGGCCAGCCACCCGGTCGGGCTGCGGCCCGCGAGCGCTCTCCACTCCCGGTTCATGTGGGCCTGGTCGTAGTAGCCGCAGGCGTGCGCGATCTCGGCGAGCCCGGGCGGCGCAGACCGCCGCAGCAGGCGCACCGCCCGCTCGAAGCGCAGCACCCGGCCGGCCGCCTTGGGGGTGAGCCCGAGTTCGCCGTGGAACCGCTGGGTGAGATGCCGACGGCTCCACCCCACCTCCCGCGCCAGTTCGTCGACCGCGAGCCGGCCTTCGGTGACGACCAGGCGGTTCCATGCCCGGGAGACCTCGTGGGCAACAGCGGGCGCATCCGCCAGCACCTCGCTCAGTACCTGGTCGAGTACCGCGAACCTTCGGGGCCAGGTACTCGCCTCGGTCAGGCGCTCCGGCAGGTGCGCGGCCCGCGGCCCCAGCAGCTCGGCCAGCTCGACAACAGTCGATCCAAGGGCGCCGGCGGCAGTCCCAGCACACGGCGGGCACCGAGCGGGCTCAGCGCCAGGCTGATGCCGACCTGGTCGCCGTCGTGCGCGATGGTCGCGGGACTCGTGTGGAGCCCGCCTGCGAACATGGTCAGCGAACCGGGCGACTGGGTTGGGTCGGGCATCCGCACGATGTCGACCGGCGGTCCGAGACTGAGGATCACCGTGAGGTGGCGGCTGGGCAGCCCTTGGTGCAGGCCGGATGGGAAGCCCTGCATCCGGTAGCCGCGGTAGCCGTCCACGTATGGCCGGAGGGCGCGGCACGGGCGCGCCCACATCGACTCCGAAACCGGCTCGGTCATCGTTCTCGCAGCATACACAGCGTGCGCGAGATCCGGCACCTCGTCTTTGCTCCGGGCCGGGATTTCGCAGGCGGCGGGCGGTCTCAGCCGACGCCGACGGTGCCGAGCTTGTCCCGGAGTCCGCTCATGGACAGGGCGTCGGCGGAGAACCAGGCGCACCCGTCCGCCTTGTCGAGCAACGGCCGCACCTCGGTCTCGTCGACCCAGTGGGCGTAGCGGAAATCGAAGTGCCAGTGCTCCGGCGCGTCCCAGAACGGGTCGGCCGGAATCTGGCGGGTGTCGATGTCGAACGGGATGGCGTCCGCGTCCGGCGGGGAGGCGATGTGGTCCGAGGTGATCCCCGTCTCCTCCTGGAGCCCGCGCAAGGAGGCACCGACGAGGCTCGTGTCCTCGTACTTCAGGTGTCCACCGGGAGGCAGCCACTCCTCCGGCGCCGTGTGCTTGACCATCAGCACCCGGCGGTGCTGGTCGATGACGACCGCCCCAACGGTCACATGACCGATGCGGAACTCGTTGCGCGAGGTGACGTCATGCCCTTCGTCGAGGGCGCGGACCAGCCGGATCAGTTGATCCGCCTCCGGGGGGTAGCGGTAGTGCTCCAGGTAGCGGAAGAGCACGTCTCGGATCTCAGAGTGGGTCACGGTCATAACTATCAGTGAAATACTCAGAACGCTGAGTCGCAACGATTCCAGTGTGTCGGCGCGGCGAAGCCTCGCGGCCCGCCCTCCACTCTCGCGTCCAAGGCACCGTGCCGACAAGCCCCCGGGCGCACCGACGGAACAGGCAGTCGCGGTGATACCCGCATTCCGCCCCGGCCGACCCTACCGGCCGGGAAGGCTCAACCGGGACCGCACGCCTCGGCACGCCCAAGGAGCAGCTTCCGCTCACGCCCGTTCCGGGTGAGCGCCGCCGCGCGCCCGAACTCCGCACGGACCGGCACTGGAGGGAGTCGCCGACACCCGGGGCCCCGAGGGGCACAACGATCTCGTCGAATACCGTGGAGGCCCGCCGTGGTCGATGCCGTTCCCGGCGGCTGCTCGACGTCCACCGGCGCCGTCAGGATCCGTTGCGCCACATAAGCCGCGCCACCGCGAGCATCCAGATGTCCAGCAGGAACACGGTCAGCACGAACAGCTCAATGGGCAGGAGCGCGAAGCCGGCGAAGTTGCCGGCGCCAACGGTGAACGCCAGGCCGCCCGCGGCGACTGCCAACCACCCCAGCCAGCTCGGATACTCCTTGTCAAGCACCAGGGCAAGGCCGAACAGTACGAATGGCAACCCGAGCAGGAGCGTGACGTACAAGGGGAACATCGCGTCGGTGGCCTGGGCGAGGGTCGTCCCGCGTTCGAGTAGGGCCACCTGCTCCGCGCCCTCCGCATCGATCCAGGCGTCGGCAACGCTCTCCAGTGCCGGGCCGTCGATGTTGTAGTGCCACAGCAGTACCGCCATCCCGAGCAGGGCGGCCCCTAGCCCCAATCGCCCCAGCACCCACGCCCCGGCCCGTGTCAACGAATGCGCCAGGCCTGACAACGCGGCCAGCCACAGCAGGAAGCAGCAGACGATCAGGAAGTGGTGCAACGCCCAAGGCCGACCCGCGATGTGCGTCAGCATGGATTCCATGGTCTCGTCGGGCAGGTCGCCGTGCAGAAGGAAGGCCACGAGGTAGCCAAGAGTGCCGACCAGGGCACAGCCGGCACCCACGCGTAGGTAGGTCGCCCGCCGCTGCAGGGCGTCACTGACGTAGGCATCTGTGGTCGGGGGCGGCTTAGTCACGGTCGGGCTCCTTCTGCGCATGGATGCCATGATTGCCAGGCATGGACATCACGATGCTCGGAGGCACGCCGCCGCGACACCGGGACCACCCTGGGTCTGGCCCTGATCGCTCCCTGATTACTCCCTGAGCCGCGTCCGGCGTGCCGTGCACCGCACATTGCGTCACGGCCGGGGTGTGAAGGCATGCGACACCTACGGACCGCCCCCAAGGGCGTAGCAACGTTTCACTACGCGTAATGCGCTTGGTGGGGTGAGATGCCTTGAGGTTTCCCTCCGACGCCGCCAGTCTGCTACCGGGCCTCCTGGCAACTACCCGGACCGGATTCTCACCGGCAGGCGACGACAAGCCTGCGAGCAGCGAACACCGCTATGTCGCGGTGTCACCCCCTGTTCTGCTGGGCGCACGGAAAAGCCTCGGTGACGGCGATACCCGCCTTCCGCCCCGGCCGGCCCTACCGGCCGGGACCGCACGCCTCGGCACGCCCAAGGAGCAGCTTCCGCTCACGCCCGTTCCGGGTGAGCGCCGCCGCGCGCCCGAACTCCGCACGGGCCTCGCCGAGGCGACCGAGCTTGGCGAGGAGGTCGCCGCGCACGCTCGGCAGAAGGTGGTACTTCTCGAGCGTCGGCTCCAGGGTCAGCGCGTCGACCAGTTCCAGGCCCACTTCGGGTCCGTAGGCCATCGCGAGCGCCACCGCGCGGTTCAGCTCCACGACGGGCGAGGGCGCGAGCCGGGCAAGCGCCGCGTAGAGTTCCGTGATGCGCACCCAGTCCGTGTCCTCCGGGGTGCGCGCACGCGCGTGGCAGGCCGCGATCGCCGCCTGCAACGTGTAGGGACCGGGCTCGCCCTCGATCTCCTCGGTGCGGGCCAGCGCCGCGAAACCGCGGCGGATGAGCAGTCGGTCCCAGAGCGCGCGGTTCTGGTCGAGGAGTAGGACGGGCTCCCCGGACGGACCGGTCCGCGCCCTCGAACGCGACGCCTGGATCTCCATCAGCGCGACGAGGCCGTGGACCTCCGGCTCCTTCGGAACGAGTTCGGCCAGGACGCGGCCAAGGCGCAGCGCCTCCTCGCAGAGCGAGGGACGCATCCAGTCGTCACCGGCCGTGGCCGCGTACCCCTCGTTGAACACCAGGTAGATGATTTCGAGCACCGATGACAACCGTTCGGCGAGCTCGGGCCCCTGAGGCACCTCGAAGGCGACCTGCTCTCTGGTGAGGGTCCGCTTGGCCCGCACGATGCGCTGGGCGATGGTCCGATCCGAGGTCAGGAACGCACGCGCGATCTCCTCGGTGGTCAGACCGCAGAGCACGCGGAGCGTGAGCGCGACACGCGCATCGGTGGACAGCACCGGATGGCAGGCCATGAACACAAGGCGCAGCAGGTCGTCGCCCATGTCATCGTCGAGTGCCTCTTCGCTGTCCGGTGCGGCCGCCTCCTGCCGGATCCGGAGTTCGCGCCCCAGCTCCTCGAGTTTGCGCGCGAACCGCTCCTGGCGGCGGAAGTGGTCGACCGCGCGGCGCTTCGCGGTGGCCATGAGCCACCCGCCCGGTTTGTCGGGGATCCCCGTCTCCGGCCACTGCTCCAGCGCGGTGACCAGCGCGTCCTGTGCCAGCTCCTCGGCGAGGCCGACATCGCGCACCATCCGGGTCAGACCGGCGATGAGTCTGGCGGACTCGATCCTCCAGACCGCCTCGACCGCGCGATGCGTATCGGAAGCCGTCACAGCACCAATAAGAGCACCTTCGCGCGGGCGCGGCAAGACCGGGACACACCGGACGCGCGGGGTACGGCCGCCGCGCCCCGGCCGGGCCGAGCCAGTGGAGCGGCGGCCTTACCCGGCCCCGCGGGACCGGCGGCACTGCTACTGCTGCCCGACTCCCTGCTCGCGCAGGTGCTTCTCCTGCTCGCGCAGGCGCTGCTCCTTCTCCCTGAGCTCGGGCGTGAGCTCCTGACCGAAGTCCTCCGCCTCGAACACCGGGCGGATCTCGATCTCGAACTCCTCGTCAGGTCCACTCGGGCAGCGCTTGACCCACTCGATCGCCTCTTCCTTCGACTTCACCTGGAGCACCCAGTACCCGGCGACGAGCTCCTTCGTCTCGGTGAACGGTCCGTCGACCACGGTGGGCCTCCCACCCGAGAACTTGACCCGGGCCCCCTTCGAACTCGGGTGGAGCCCCTCGCCGTCGAGCAGCACCCCGGCTTTCACCAGCTCCTCGTTGTACTTCATCATGTCGGCGATGACCTGCTCGCTCGGCATGACGCCGGCCTCGGACTCCGGTGTGGCTTTCATGAAGACCATGAACCGCATCGTCGTTCTCCTTTCGGTTCGGATTCGAGAGGCGGCCTCGCGCCCGGCCCCTACCGGGTTGGCCGACCTCTACCCACCCGTCGAACGGGAGACGGCCGGATCGACACGGCGCACTGATTTTTTTCTGGAGATTTCGCCCGGGCTCGACCTGCGGCGGACTCGTCCGGCCGAGGCGCCGATGGGAGGCCCGGCGGGCCCCATCGGCACCTCAGTTCGCGTTGTGGTCGATCTCTTCGATGACCGTGCCGCCCAGTTCGGTCTCGATCAGCGCGAAACCCGCCGGCGCCGGGGCGTCATCGGCGTCTAGGTCGTTGTCCGGGTCGGGGATGTCCGGTTCGGGCTCGGGCGGTTCCGGAGGAGGAGGGGCCTGGTCCTGCGGCGCCGGTTCTGGCTCAGGGGCGGGGTTCTCCGCGGCGGCCGGGCGCTGCGGCGCGGGCGACGGAGCCGGGGACGGCCGGGCCACGGACTCCGGGCGCTGCGGCGCGGGTGGTGCCTCGTTCGCGGGCACAGCGGCGACCCGGACCTCGACCCCGAAGACCTGACCGATCGCCTCCGCTACCACCGTGTCGCTTCCGCTGTTGGAAAAACCCTTGGCGTCGCCGGGCCGCTCGAAGCCGAGCTGCACCAGCGTGCCGTCGACCCCGACCGGGCGCACGTCCCCGCCGCTCAGCACCATCCAGGTGAATCGGCGGCGCCGTTTGACCGCCTCCATGATCTGCGGCCACTGGTTCTGCAGCGCGGCGACGCTGATCACGGCCCCGGTCTCCGCCGGCTGGCCTTCCGGTGCCCCCGCCGGCGCAGCGGGCCTCGGAGCCTGCCCGGCCGGGGACCGTCCCGGTTGCGGCGGCCGGGTACCACCTCCCGGAACCGCGGTGTCGGGCCAGCCGTCGTCCGCGGGAGCGGCTCTGCGCGGACCGGTGTCCGCCCCTCCCCCCGGCTGGGCGGCCGGAGCAGGGGTTTCCCGGGGCTCCGGTTCGGGCCGCGTTTCCTGAGCTGCCGGGGCGGCCGGTTCCGGCCTCGGGGCAGCGGCGGGTGCGGCCCGAACGGTCTCCGGGGCGGCCGGAACGGACGGTGCGGGCGGAGCCGCCGCAGCGGAGGCGGCCTGGTGCTCCAGCCGGTCGAGCCGGGCCAGTACGGCGCTGCCGTCGCCCGCGTCGGCGGCCGGAAGCAGCACGCGCGCGCACATCAGTTCCAGCAGCAGGCGCGGCGACGTGGCCCCGCGCATCTCGGTCAGCCCCCGGTTGAGGATCTCCGCGGTCCGGGTGAGCTCGCCCGATCCCAGCCGGGTGGCCTGCTCGGTCATCTTCTCGACGGCGTCGGGCGAGACGTTGATCAGGCCCTTGTCCAGGGCGTCGGGAACAGCGGAGAGCACGACCAGGTCACGGGTGCGCTCCAGCAGGTCGGCGAGGAAGCGGCGCGGATCGTGCCCGCCTTCCATCACCCGGTCGATCAGGCCGAACACCGCGGCGCCGTCGCGCGCGCCCAAGGCGTCGACCATCTCTGTGAGCAGCGAGGAGTCGGTGTATCCGAGCAGCGCCACCGCGCCCTCGCGCGTGATGCCGTCCTCGCCGGAGCCCGCGAGCAACTGGTCCAGGATCGACAGCGAGTCGCGCGCCGAGCCCGCGCCCGCGCGCACCACGAGCGGCAGCGCCGCCGGATCGAACGGCACGTTCTCCTCTGTGAGGACCTCCTCCAGGAGTTCGCGCAGGGTGCGGGGCGGGATGAGCCGGAACGGGTAGTGGTGGGTGCGCGACCGGATCGTGCCGATGACCTTCTCGGGTTCGGTCGTGGCGAAGACGAACTTCAGGTGCGGCGGCGGCTCCTCGACGAGCTTCAACAGCGCGTTGAACCCCTCGCGGGTCACCATGTGCGCCTCGTCGATGATGTACACCTTGTACCGCGAGTTCACCGGCGCGAAGAACGCTCGCTCGCGCAGGTCGCGGGCGTCGTCCACGCCACCGTGCGAGGCGGCGTCGATTTCGATGACATCGATGCTGCCCGCGCCGTCGGGAGCGAGCGCGACACAGGAATCGCACTCCCCGCAGGGGTCGGCGGTGGGCCCCTGGTCGCAGTTGAGGGAACGGGCCAGGATGCGGGCGCTCGTGGTCTTCCCGCAGCCGCGGGGGCCGCTGAACAGGTAGGCGTGGTTGATCCGGCCGTTGCGCAGCGCCTGGCGCAGCGGTTCGGTGACATGCTCCTGGCCGCGCACCTCGCCGAACGTCGCCGGCCGGTACTTGCGGTACAGCGCGATGCTCACGGCGTGCTCACGGCTCCCTTCGCGGACCGGTACGGGCGGCCATCCCTACACCCCAACAGGCTCTTGGCCGCGTCCACGCCACCATTGAACCCTGCACCAGTGACGACCCACGCCGGGTTTGCCGAACCAGCGGCTACGGGGCGGACAGCCTCACATCCCGCTGAAGAGAAAGGACCCCCCGCGCACCCGCCAGAGCTTACTTATCCTTGCTGCCTTCCGGCCCTGGGGAGGTTCATAAGGTGACGCCGCACGAGGGGTCTGCCTCCGATACTACCGAACATCAGAGGGGTACGAGTACACGACGGTCCGGATGGTGGACGACCCGGCCGATTGCGGGCGATCGACGCGGCCACCTGGACACTCCGTTCGAAGCACCCCGACAGGCATGTAAAGTGGGCTGCGGAGGATTCGCCTAGTGGCCTAGGGCGCACGCTTGGAAAGCGTGTTGGGGGCAACCCCTCGCGGGTTCGAATCCCGCATCCTCCGCTCGCCTTGATCAGGCAGAACACAGGCCCCGGCCGGGTGCGCGGCCGGGGCCTTTGCCGTGTCCGGCCCCGGTTCTGGCCCCAACCGGCCGTTTACGGACCGTTCTCCCTTCCGGGGAGCCTCCCAGATCGAACCACCCAACGCGGTCGGCTCCGTGGCCGGTTCGTCATGGCGCCGTAACGGCCAGGCCGGCGGTGACCAGCACGATGGTCGCGGTTTCCGCGGCGCGGAACGTCCGGGGGAGAGGGAAGGCACTTCCCGCTACGCCATCGCGTGTGCACCGCCGGCCTCGACGCGGAGGCTGTCCGCACAGTCGCGCCGCTCGCGGCGACCGCCGCCGCGAGAACAGCGCCGACTCGCGCGATGTTCGAAACCAAACGATTCTTCACGAAAGTACATTCCCAGAACAAGAACCCTCGGTTTCCGAGTTCTCCGTATATTTTATCCAACCGCGCAGACAATCGCCAAATCCGCTTTCAGAGGACCGAGCGCCTCACACCGCCACCCCGACCCGCACTTCCGACACACAAACCGGGAAGCCCCAAGAATTCACCCTCGGATGAGTCATCCCACCCGGTGACCTTGTACGCACGATCCCGATGTTTTCAGTGGTCATGGGACACCCCTCACCCATAGGGCGTTTTCTTAAGGTAATCACTTTTTCTCTTAAGGGTGTTTTAGGGTTGTTGTCGATAACGTCGCTGGGGCCAACTCACGAAAGGGAATGCCGACGCACTCCGCCGACGCCTCGTTCGCGGGAGTGAGTGTGGGCTGAAAGATCGCGGTCGCCATCGGCGATCGCGAGGATAGGAATGGCAGATCGGCCGCGCAACGGAGTCCTTCATGGCAGCCGGAGATGTGGTGGTCCCTGTGCTTCTATCGGGGCTCCGTTGCTTGTGTGCGGGGTTCCACCGGTTCGTCATGGCGCTGTGAACTGGGGACGCACTCTGCCATCCCGAGAATGAACGAGCCGGGGATACCGGCGGGGGAAAGCCCACGGGAACTGATTGCGGAGACGTACCAACCAACGGAAGGAAACAGGGGTGGCAAGCAAAAACAGGACGGCAGGAGATGCTCGTAGACACGCCAGGCGCGCGATGGTACTCGTCACCGCCGCATCCGCGGTGATCGGCGGATTGCCGGCCGGCGGAGTCGCCCACGCCGCACCGAACGACGATGTCCGGATCACCGCGCACAAACCCGTGACGAAGAACGATCCCGAGGCCGACATGTATCTGATCAAGGCGAGGGCCACGTTCGACATCGACAACAGCAGCGACCGGTACACCAAGATGTGCGTCGAGCTGACCGGGAGCGGCTGGGCGGGAGCGCCCCACGGCTTTCTGGATTTCCACCACCACTCTCAGGAGTTCGGGCAGGAAGAACCGAATTGCCAGGACGTCGCCCCCGGCCAGAGCTCGACGTTGGTCGAGACTCCAACCGGTCAGGGTCTCCCCTGCCGAGTGCTCCACCTCGTGCCTGCGATAAGTGTCAAGACAGGCGCCTGGGTCGAGGACGCCGACGGGAACCGCATCGATGAGACGACCGGCGACTCGGTCATACGCACGATGATCAGACCGTGCAAGAACGCCGAAGGCTAAGAACTTCTAACGAAATGATCTTGGGTGTGGTTGGATCATCGCGGAGTCGGTGATCGGGAGGTTCGGGGTGGCTCGACCCAAGCCGTGGGATGTTGGTGGTGAGCTGTGGGCGCGGATTGAACCGCTCTTGCCCCGAGTC
>NZ_LAJC01000062.1 GCF_000981225.1 Allosalinactinospora lopnorensis | reverse complement strand
TGCGACTTCGGGTCGATCATCTCGCCCGAACTGGGCCGCGTCGACCGCGAGCACGTCCTCGGGGTGCACGTGAACGGGCTTGTCAGCGCCTCCACGGTCGACTGGAGCGGCGAGGATCCCGTGGCCGGGCTGACCGAGGAGGAACGCGCCCTGCTCCAGGAGGGCGACACCGACTGGCAGGAGCGCGCGGGGTACGCCACCCCCTGCAGTCCACCCGGCCGCAGACCCTGGCGTACGCACTCACCGCTCGCCGGTGGGCCTGCTGGCCTGGAACCTGGAGTGGTTCGTTGACTACGACCCCGTCCGCAGTGACCAGACCCCATCGGGTGGGACGCGATCCTGACGAACGTGGCGATCTACTGGTTCACCGCGACCTCCGGGTCCTCGGCCCGCCTGTACAAGGACGCCGGGACGCCTTCTACGGCGGGCCGTCCTCTGGTGTCCCCACCGCCGTTGCGCTGTTCACCGGCGACACGGTGATCCGGACACTCGCCGAACGCGCCAACCACATCGTGCGCTGGACCCGCTACGACAGCGGTGGCCACTTCGCCGCTCTCCAGGCCCCTGATCTCCTCGCGGCCGACATCCGGGCTTTCAGCGCCCGGTGGCGATAGCGCCTGGCCCTGCCCGCGGCCGCTGCGTCGCCCGCCCGGCCGGGGCCGGGCGGGCGACGGTCAAGAGAGTGCCGGTACGAGCCGCCGGCGGTCTCCTTACGGAGCGGGGCGGCGGCCACGGGTGGGCGCCCCGCACGGTGGACTCCCGATTGGGGGAATCGCCTCCCGGGAAGACGCCCTCTTCCGCTCCGCACGGAACCGTGCCGGTTCCGGCCCGGTCGGCGGGGACCGGTTACCGCGCTTCGAAGTTCCACCTGAGGTTCGGGTCAGCCGTGTTGCGGTACCCCAGTTTGAGGAAGGATCCGGTCCAGGCGGGGTTCTCCAGCGTGACTCCGAGATTCCAGTTCTTCGCCGGCACGATGTGGCGCACGTTGTTCCCCAGGTACGGCAGGTTCCACTCCTGCACCAGGCGGCCGTTGCACTCGGCCTGCTCGGCCCGCTTACCCGCCTGCGTCGCCCCGTCCTTGGGCTGGAGGCACAGGTTGCTGCGGAGGTTGCGGACCTCGTACGTCGCAGCCCATTGCTCCTCCCGACATGGGAGACGGCCCAGTCCATCCCCGCGTAGTCGTTGGGCCAGACCCGGACGTCCGTACGCTGCGTGGAGCCGCCCCACGGGACCACCATCGCGTCGTTCCGCTCGAAGATGATGCGGTAGTCGGCCTCCGGGGCGAGTTGGGTGGGGGCGGCCGAGGCCGCGGCCGGAGCCATGAGCACCGCTCCGGCGACGGCCGCAAGAAGCGCCGCGGCAGATGTGAACATGTTACGCTTCGCCATCAGATTCCTTCTCTGTGAAAGACGGGTAAGGGATCGGATCACCTCTGGAACTTCCGGTGAGGGGCCAGGGGTGATCACCAAGGGGATTTTTGCACACACGCACTGTGTCCAGTCGGACGTTCCCGGGAAAGCATCGAAGAATTCCTGCGCTGCCGGACCGGAACCGGCATCGCGTGCCCCTGACCGGGCACCGCTGAACGCCTCCCCCGCACGCCGAAAGCGCGGGCTCCGCAGCCACGAGATCGCCCCGGCTCCGCCTCAGCGGAGGCCGCTCCGTCCAGTACGCCGACCACGCCCGTTTCGCGTACGTCCGAGCCGCCGGAATCCGCATCGGGGACCTCCCCGGTGGCGGGACCGGGCCCGTCACCCTGGAGACCGTCATCAGGTGCCGCAGCGGGCTGCGTGGCGGCGACCGGGGCGATGTGTCCTGCGATTGGAACCGGGCAACGGCAGGACCTACCGCGTGCGGCACCCGCTACGCAATCTGGACGGCACCGTGGCCGCCGAGGCCGGCCACGTGAGCGGCCTGCTCAACCTCGCGACACGCCGACTGGTCACCCGGCCCCGGCCGCGAATGGCGGACCCGAGCGCACAGGCCCGGACCTCTGCGCCTTGAGTCCCATACTCCGCAGGACACGCCCTAGTCCGCTGTGTGGACGCGGACCACACCGGCCATGTTGTTCGTGCGGACCTCGGTGACGCGCACGTCCAGCCCGCTCCGCGGCGCCTCCAGCATCATGCCGTCGCCCAGGTAGATGGCCACGTGCGAAATGTAGTCGGGTGCGGTCGGGTCGTTGCGCCAGAAGATCAGGTCGCCGCGCTCGGCGTCGGCGTAGTCCACGTGCGTACCGGCCCACCACTGGTCGTGGGTGACCCGGGGCACCGAGACGCCGGCCCGGGCGAACGCCCACTGCACCAGGCCCGAGCAGTCGAACCCGGCCTCCGGAGTCTCACCGCCCCAGACATAGGGGACGCCGAGCTGCGACTCGGCGGCGGCGATCATGTCCTCGATCGTCGATCCGCCGACCGGAGCGCCATCGGGGCCCGAGGGCTGGGCATCGGGGTCCTCCGCGAGCAACTGCAACGAGGCGTCCTCGCCCAGGATCTCCGTGAGCTCCTCCCGCAGCTCCCACAGGTCGGCGTCGGGTGCGGAGATAACCAGGGCGTTGCCCTCGGGGAAGCCGAGTCCGGCGGTGACGTCGCTGGAGACCAACGCGTCGATCCCGGCCACCCCGGAGGTCGCGTGCGTCCAGACCTCGCGGGTGACCTCGCCTTTGCCGCCCGCGAGGTCGACCTCGCTGCCGACGTCGAGGTCGCGCTGCTTGCCGGCCTCGTCGGAGAGCGCGATCCGGCCTTCGGTCAGGCCCTGCCAGATCTCGTCGGACTCGGCCGAAGGCTTCGGGGCGTAGTTGCGGAAACTCGAGGGGTCGACCCCGAGCATCGCCGTGGGCTCGCCGTCGACCTTCACCTCGGCCGCGTCCACCACCTCGACGGACTCCACCCCGTCGAGTTCACGCACCGCGTCGGTGGTCTTCCTCGGAAGGGTCTCCGGCGCGACCGCGAAATACTCGCGGGAACGCGCCTCGTCGAACGGCTCCACCTCGACGTCGTGCCGCAGCTCGTCCGTATCGGCCACGGGGGGCGCGGAGGAGCCGTCGCTCGCCCCGCCCGAGGTGCCGGGCTGCGGTCCGCTCCCGCGGGTCTGGGCGTCGAGCGGGGGCCGGTCCTGCACGTTGGGCTCGGGATCGGCCCAGGCCGGAGCGCCGAAAGCGGTAAATGCCACGGCGAACGCCACCGTCGATCCGGTACACGATCTCAACCGATGTCGCACTCCGAACCTCGCCTTCTGGCTCCCGTGGAAATGTCGGATACAAGCATGGAGGGGTGAGTAGGCTCATTTCAAGCGACGACAAGATGAACGTCGGCCATAACCGGCCATTACGTTCTTGGGGTTTCACGCGTCCGCATAGCAGGTAACGACCGCTATATCCAGCGGAAATCGCACCCACGTATCACCGAACATCAAAGATTTGGTCTCCTCTCCCGCCTCCCGGAGCATCTCGACGGCGCTGTCCGAGATAGGGCGAGGAACATGCAGAACAAGCTCGTCGTGCTGGAAGAACACCATTTGCGGGACTCCATGGGCGACGTCGAGCGCGGTGAGTTTGCGTCGCACCGAGGCCATGAAAACCAGGGCCCACTCCGCGGCGGTGGCCTGAATTACGAAGTTCCGGGTAAACCGGCCCCGGCTGCGGGCCATGCGGCCGCCCTCGTCGCCCGTGAGGGGTTCCTCCGCGTTGCCGAACATGATGGTGCGCCACCTTTGCGAGGGCGGCGGGCAGGTGCGGCCGAGCCAGGAACGGACCAACCGCCCTTCCTCCCCCGCTTGGGCCGCGGCGTCGACATAGCCCAGCGCCCGCGGGTACAGGCTGCGCATGCTCTGCAGCAGCGGGGCCGCGTCCCCACTGGTCTGGCCGTACATCGCGGAGATCATCGCGATCTTGGCGCGCTCCCGGTCGCCGCCGAAGGCGTCGGCCATCCGAGCGTACAGATCGGTGCTGTCCGCGGCTTCGGCCAACGCGTCGTCACCGGAGACCGCGGCGAGGATGCGCGGTTCGAGCTGGCCGGCGTCGGCGCAGACCAGGGTCCAGTCGGGGTCCGCGACCACCGCTCTGCGCACCACCTTGGGAATCTGCAGCGCCCCGCCGCCGCGGGTGGCCCATCGGCCCGAGACCACGCCGCCGACGACGTAGTCGGGCCGAAACCGCCCATGCCGCACCCAGTTCTCCACCCACGTCCACCCGTGGGTGGAGTGCAGCCGGGAGAGTTCCTTGTAGCGCAGCAGCAGCGGAACAACAGGGTGGTCGACCTGGCGCAGCACCCACGAGCGCGTCGAGGACACCGGGTGGCCGATGGCGGCGAACGCCTTCATGAGCTGGGTCGGGGAGTCGGGATTGACGGTGCGGCCGAAGGTCTCGGAAATCCGCTGGGCGAGATCGGCCAGCACCGGTGGCCGCTCACCGGACGAGGGGCGCGGGCCGAGGTGCTCGGTGAGCACCGCGTCGTGGACGTCGGCGCGCCAGGGGACACCGTCGTGCGCCATCTCCGCCGCTGCCAGCGCACCGGCGGACTCTACGGCGGCGAGCAGGGCGAATCGGTCGGGGTGCGGGAGTTCGACGATGCGCCGCTGCTGGTCGTCGTACACCTCGATCAGTGCTTCGAGGCGGTCCACATCGGCGGGCAGGGTGCTGCGGTCGGGTTCGAAGAGCGCGGGCTGCGGTTCGGCCCCCGCGGCCACCTGGTACCCGAGGTCGGGCGGGACCTCGCGGCCGTGGAGCCGTGCCCACGCGGCCCCCAGGGAGCTCGGCTCTCCGAATCGGCCGTGGTACCCGAGCAGCAGGGATTCCACGAGGACGATGTCGTGGCAGCGCGCGACGCGGAGCGAGTGCTCGATGAGCGCCGGGTACAGCTCGTCGGCGGCCCCCCAGATCCAGCGGGGAGGGGGGTCGGTGTACCCCTCGAGGTCGGCGATGGCTCCGGCCAGGTCACTGACGCGCCACAGGCTGCCCCTCTTGGGGCGCTCGCCCGCCCTTCCGTCGACCTCTCTCAGCCGCCCTCCGCCTTCACCGTCCGAAACCACCGCGATGCGCATGAACCCAGTCTTTCCCGGGCGGCACCGGTTCCGCACCTCTTTCGGGCCATCACCGGTTCGCTGATGCCACGCCGGGCCGCTACTCCCGCTGCACGACGTTCTCCAATGGGGTCCCTTCGGCCCATCGACGCAGCTGGGTGTCGATGAACCGGCGAGCGCGCGGGTAGAACGTCTGCGCTCCCCCGGCGACGTGCGGGGTGATGTAGACACCCGGCGCGTCCCACAACGGGTGGTCGGCGGGCAGCGGCTCGGGGTCGGTGACGTCCAGGGCCGCGCGCACCCGCCCCTTCTCGGCCAGCAGTGCCGCGGTGTCGAGCAGCGGGCCGCGGCCCACGTTGACGACGAGGGCTCCGTCGGCGAGCAGCGCGAGCTCCTCCGTTCCGATCAGCCTTCGGTTTCGGCCGTGTGCGGGGCGACGAGCACGACGATGTCGGTCTCGGGAAGCAACCGGTGCAGACTGTCGATCCCATGGACGTCCTGCTCCGACCGGGCACGCCGGGCCAGCCGCACGACCTCGGTCTCGAAGGGCAGCAACCGCTCCTCGACGGCCGCGCCGATGCTTCCGTAGCCGACGATGAGTACGCGGGCATCGGCCAGCGAACGGGTGTAGTACGGCTCCCACCGGTGCGTCTCCTGGTCCACCGCCCAGCGTGGCAGGTCGCGCTGCGCGGCGAGCATGAGTGCGAGGGTGTGTTCGGCGGTGCTCGCGTCGTGCAGTCCGCGCCCATTGCACAAGGTGGTCTCGTCGGGGAGCACGTCGAGGACCTTTTCGTAGCCGGCGGTGAGGACCTGCACGGCGCGGAGCCCGGGCATCCGCTCGATCAGGTCCACACGCTGGGTCCGCCCGTAGGGCACGACGTAGAACGCGACGTCGGAGAGGTCCCCGGGAGGGTCGCCCTCGCCGTCGAAGACGCTCACCCGCATCCCCGGGGGCGCGTTGTCCAGGTTCTGCCGCCACGGCACCAGTACCCGATCAGCCATGCTCTGCTCGCTCTCCTCCGCGCAGGGGATCCGCGTCGCCGACGACCCGCACTCGCGGGGCGATCGTGCTCGAAGCTACCAGGTGCGGTAACGGCCGCTTGCGGCCAGCTCCCGGTGCGACTGCCGCCCATTCACCGCCCGGCCCCGCGGGCGAGTTCGTAACAGGCGATCGCGGCGGCCGCGGTGACGTTCAGCGAGTCGACATCGCGGCCGGCCATGGGGATGCGTACGGCGCGGTCGGCCTGGCCGAGCCACCGGGAGGACAGCCCGTCGCCCTCGGACCCCAGCAGCAGGGCGACCCGCTGCCCGCGGCCGATGTCGTCCAGGGCTTCGGCCAGCGGCGCCGAATCGGGGCCGGGGGTCAGCGCCAGCAGCTCGAAACCGCGTTCGCGCAGCAGCCCCAGACCTCCGCGCCAGTCGTCGAGGCGGCTGTAGGGCTGGGTGAACACCGCGCCCATGGACACCTTGACCGAGCGCCGGTACAGCGGATCGACGCAACGGGGCGCCAGCAGGAGGGCGTCGACACCGAGGCCGGCGGCGCTGCGGAAGATCGCGCCGACGTTGGTGTGGTCGACGATGTCCTCCAGCACGATCACCCTGCGGGCGTCGCGCAGCACCGTCTCGGGTGAGGGAAGCGGCCTGCGGCGAAGGGAGGCGAGCGCGCCACGGTGCAGGTCGAAGCCGACCAGCGCCTTGGCGACGTCCTCACTGACGATGTAGGCCGGAGCGTCCACCGACGCCACGATGTCGGCCAGGACCTGCCGGCGCCGCTCCGTCAGCAGCAGCGAGCGGGGCTCGAACCCGGCCCGCAGCGCCCGCCGGATCACCTTCTCCCCCTCGGCCATGAACAGCCCGTGCTCGGCCTCCAGGCTCTTGCGGAGGTTGACGTCGCGCAGCCGGACGTAATCGGCGAGGCGCTCGTCGGACGGGTCACAGATCTCGACGGCGTTCATGATCGCCAAGTTATCCGGGCGGTGGTAGCGGGCCCGCGAGCGCCTTTCATGTCCGGCTCGGCCGCGGTCCTACTCCAGCGGGTCGGTCAGGGGAGTCAGCCGCTGCCAGCGGGCCTCTTCGCAGGAACCTTCACGGGACAGCGAGACCTCGATCTCCTCGCCCTTCCAGGTTCCGGTGATAACGGCCTCCTGCGGGCCGTAGACCTTGTCGGTGCACACAGCGGAGTCGTCGACTTCGCTGAAGGGATCCCCCGCGCCGTCCTCTGCGGCCTGGCTCTGGCTCTGGGCGATCTCGGCACAGGCCGCCGGATCCGCCTCGCGGTCCCCGGTGCACGTCAGGTTCTGGATGTAGGCGCGCTCGCGGTCGCTGACCCGAACCTGCAGCTGACCGATCGGCGCCTCAGGAGTTCCGTCCTCGCTGAGCTCGCTCACGGTCTCGACTTCGGCGCCCTCCGCCTGCGGCCGCTCAGGCAACGAAACCAGGGAGGACCCCACGCCCAAGGCGTAGGCGGCCGCTCCGGCACAGCAGAGCGATGCGAGCATCGCGGTGCCGATCGTGCCACGAAAGCCGCGGCTGGGGTTCAGCTTGGACATTGGCGCCACTCTAGGAAGTCGTACGATTACGCAAAGCGTTAGGCTGGGAGATGACCGGCACGCCTCTCCCCTTCTCCCGCGACCCCCGTCGCACGCCGTTCGCCCGGCTTCCGGAACCGCACCCCCATACGGTGCTGCTCTTTCGGCCTGGGTGGAACCCGGTGCGTGCGCCACGCAGAAAACCGGCATAAGCCGGTTCCGCATACTAGCGCCCCTCAGACCTCGTTGACACCCTGAGGCACGGGGGCCGCCCGGGGGGCGGATCCGGTCATGTGTCGCGGTCCGCTCTTCTCTTCGGCCCTACCAGTGAGTAATGTCACTGTCTGAGCTTGTGCAACGCCTACCGGAGAAGATGTGTCAACCGGACGACACCGTATCCGCTCCCGCTCCTCCCGGGCTCGGGCGGTACTCACCTCCCCCCTTGGGGTCACCGCCATTGTGGTCGGCCTCATAGTCGTGCTCAGCCTGGCCATACCGGCCGGCCTGCGCTACGCAGGGTGCGCCGAGACGCGGTACCTCCGGGTGTCCACAACGCTGGGCATGGCCCCCGTTCTGCAGAAGGCGGCCGACGAGTTCAACGAGGAAGGCCACAGCTACTCCGGCGAGTGCGTGTTCGCTCAGGCGGGCGAGGTCGCTCCCCACCGGATCATGACCCAGCTCGCCGGTGGCACCACCGCCGATTCCACGACCGCGCCGGATGTGTGGGTGCCGGAGTCCTCGGCATGGGTGGAGCTCGCCCGTGTCTCTGACACTGGGGCGCGCAACATCGAGACCACGCCCCGCTCGCTGGCCAGCTCTCCCGTTGTCCTCGCTGCGCCCGAGGACGCCGAGGGGATCCCGGAACCGGACGAGGCCAGCTGGAACCTCATCCTGCCCGGCGAACGCTCTCCTGACCGGCCCATGGTCATGGTCGACCCCAACCGCGGCGCTGATGGAATGACCGCCATGTACCAGGTGCGCGAGGAACTCGGCACGGGCGACGAAGCCGATACCGAGGTGACGGACTTCGTCCGCGACGTGCAGCTCGACACGGCCTTCGACGAGCTCGACCTGGCCAGCGCCTATCCGAGTCCCATCGACGTCGACCCGCTCACGGTCGTTCCGGAGCAGGCGGTGCTGCGCTACAACAGCACCGGCCCCGAGACTCCGATCGAGGCGCTCTACCCCACTGAGGGAACGGTGAGCCTGGACTACCCGTTCGTTCCCATCGGGGACGATCCCGCTATGCGGGCCGCGGCCGACGACCTCTACGAGATCCTGCAGGCCGACAGCTACCGGGAGGAGCTGCGCGGACTCGGCTTCCGGGAGCCGGACGGCACCCTCAGCGACGAGCTGGCCGACCGCGAGGACATCATCGGCGAGCCGCCGGAGACCCACCAAGGGCTCACCGGCGACGCCCTGCTCAAGTCCGTGGAGGACTGGAACCGGCTGTCCATGCCCTCGCGGGCGCTGGTGCTGGCCGACGTCTCGGAGAACATGACCGAGGACCTCAACGGCGGCCCCAGCCGGTTGGACGTCACCAAGAACGCCGCACAGCTGGGCCTGTCCCTGTTTCCCGACGAGACCGACCTGGGCCTGTGGCTGCTGTCCGATGAGTACGAGCAGGGCCGCGACCAGGTCGAGGACCTCTCGCGACTCGGCGGCTCCGTGTCGGACGACGGCACAACACGGCGCGACGAGTTGCAGCAGATCGCCGAGGACATCGAGGTCGAGGGCGGCGAGTCGCGGCTCTACGACAACATCCTGGCCGCCTTCGACGAGGTGCAGGACGCATACGACGACGACAAGATCAACAGCGTGATCGTGCTGACCGCCGGCCGGGACGACGGCTCGAGCGAGATCTCGCACGACGAACTCGTGGCCGAACTACAGGACCGGTTCGACCCCGACCAGCCGGTGACCATGTTCATCATCGCCTTCGGTCACCAGTCGGAGCGCGAGGAGCTCTCCGAACTCGCCTCCGCTACCAGCGGCACGCTCCACGTCACCGACGACCCGGACGAGATCGGCGACATCTTCCTCAGTTCGGTCTCGCGCCGGCTGTGCGTTCCCGATTGCGACGAGTAACAGGCACCGCGAACAGGACAGCCAAAAAATCACGATTAGATAACCTAAATTCGCCTCTGGCCGGGTGGCCCCCGCACGACAACGGGCCGGTTCTCCGTAGCCGGGCGGCCTTCCGCACCGCACCTCCGCAGTACCACCCCCGTCAGGACCGCACCCATCCCCCGACCTCGCCTCTACCAGCGAGTAAGAATTCAGTACCGTTCCAACCGAACATCCATAGACTCCGTGAGGTAGACCCTTGGGACGCCATCGAGACGAAGACGAAAAGGCAGCTGACTCGGGTAGCGAGCTACCCCTGGCCGTCGGCCGCGACCGGCGCCGTCGCGGGCGAAGCAGCGCGTTCATAGCGCTCGCGGCCGCATTCGCGATCGTCCTCGGGCTGGGCATTACCGGCTGGTACGTGATCAGCGGCGAGAGGGGGTGCGGCGGCCAGGAGGTCACACTGAGCGTGGCAGTCAGCCCGGAGCTCGTCCCGGCGATCAACAAACTCGCCTCAGGGTTCAACAGCGAGCGGTACGACGTGGACGGTCGGTGCGTCAAGGCCGAGGTACGCGGTGCGGACTCGGCCAACGTCGCCTACGGAGTCACCGGCGGCGGGCCGACCACGGGCGACACCGACTCCGACGTCTGGATCCCCGACTCCTCACTGTGGGCCAACCTGGTGAAACGCGACTCCGGCGAGGCCGTCATCACCGACACCGGCACATCGGTCGCCAACTCCCCGCTGATCCTGGCCCAACCCGCGGAGGCCGCGGAGTGGGACGACGAAGCGGGCTCCCTGCAGAATCTCGTCCCCACCAGCGCACCGACAACCGAGCCCACACGCGACGTCCGGGTGATCGATCCGGTGCGCAGCGCCTCCGGCCTGGTCACGCTCGCCTTGATCTCCGGCGCCATCGATGACACCGAGGAGGGGCAGCCCGAGCTCATCGCTGCGCTGCAGACGCTGCAGAGGGGGGCGACCCCCAACGAGGAAGCCGCCTTCGACGCGCTGAGCACCGGCAAAGGGCCTCCGTCGGTCCTGGTGCTGTCCGAACAGGCCGCCTGGCGCTACAACACCGAACACGAAGAGGCCCCCGCTTACGTGAGCTATCCCGAGGGCGGAAGCTACACCCTCGACTACCCCTATCTTGTGCGCAGTGAGGACCCGACGATCTCGCGGGCCGCCGAGCTATTCCGCGTCTGGCTGACCAGGGACGGGGCACACGGCACCCTGCAGGCCGAGGGGTTCCGCTCCCCCGACGGCACGGCCGATACCGACGTCCTGACCGAGGACGCCGGCTTCCGGGACGCCCCTCCGGAGAACCTGCCGACCCCCTCCGACAACTCCGTCGCGAAGCTCACCCAGGCGTGGAACCAGTTGAAGCTCGACACCCGGCTCCTCACCATCGTCGACATATCCGGTTCCATGCTGAACTCGGTCCCGGGCACCGACAAGAACCGGATGGAGGTCACCACGGAATCCGCCACCCAAGGACTCTCCATGTTCCCGGAGGACGCTGAGCTCGGAATATGGGAGTTCTCCACCGACCTCAACGGCAAGCTCGACTACCGGGAGACCAGCCCGATCCAAGAACTCAGCAGCACCACCGACGGAACCTCCCATCGGGAGCGGATCGCCGATGACCTCAGCCGGATGGAGCCCAAGCCCACCGGCGACACCGGCCTCTACAACACCTACCTCGCCGCCTATCGGGAGATGTCGCGGTCGTACAAGGCCGACCAGGTGAACGCGATCCTGATGCTCACCGACGGCGAGGACGACACCGATGACGGGATCTCGCTGAACCAGCTCCTCTCCACGCTGGAGCAGGAGTCCACGGAAGAACAGCCGGTTCCGATCATCTCCATCGCCTTTGGCCCGGAGGTCGATCGCGAACCGCTGGAACAGATCGCCGAGGCCACAGACGGCGCCGCCTACACGACGGACGACCCCACCGAGATCGGCGAGATCTTCCTGAAGGCTTTCTCACTGCGCCTGCAGCCCCCCGACACCCCGGAGTAGCCCCACCCCAGTCCACCGCCCGTGACCGGATGCGGCCACGGGTGGTTTGCGCAGCGTCTTCACGCCGACACCTTCGGCGACGGCGGGTCGGGGCAGATAGATCGTCGTTGCCCGCCATGTGACACCTCTGGACTTACCGGGCATGTTCACGTACTCAAAAGGGGTGCGGCAATGGTGTGAGCGTGTGAGAGGTGGCGGCCGTGGTCAACGCATGGATGCCGGGCGCCGGAAGAATCAGGGGCACAACACCGGGGGGCGTTCTTCAGGGCGGCGCTCCGCGGACCGTCTGGCTGACGACCGAATCCGATCCAGGCCTGCTGTCCGCACAGGCCGCGGCCCAACGGCTCGCAGATGACGGCCGCACCGCGCACCTGGTGTGGAACCCGGTCAGCGGGGAGACGGCGCAGTTGCTCCCCGCGACGCGCGCGGCGGCCGGTCAGCTGAACACCGGTGCCGTCGACCACGCCAAGGAGGGCCGGGTCTGCATCGTCATCCTGGTGGTCGGCCGCACGCTGACGCCGTTCACCGATGGGCCTCTCATCGGGCTTTCAGAGATCCTGAACTGGCTGGACTCCTGGGAAGTGACCCGCCAATGGCCGGCCGGCGCGCCCGGACGGACCGCCGAACCGCACCGGAAGCCGGCCGGCGAGCGGCTCTGGGCGCGTGGCGGGCACTTCGCTCACAGCCAGGTTCCGGGGGCACGCTCGGACTCCCCGGGAGCGATTTCGCCCGACCGGATCCTGAACTGCCCGCTCCCGCCGAAGCCACCGCCGCCGCCGAGATCCCCCGAGATCCGCGCTCCGGCGCCCCGGCGCGACGGCAGCCCGGCCTACTGCGGCCCCATGCGCGACCACGGCGTTATCGGACCCCCGGGGTCCACCGGCCTCGATGCGCGGCCGCGCGTCGAAGCGCTTCCGTCATGACGACATATCGGGAAGGTTAACGAATTCGATCATGATGGGGACTGCCAGTCATCCCTGGCCCTAAGACCCCTTAGTCTGTCCGCCATGGTGGATGGATCGAGCCAGGCTGGTATGCGGACCCCAGCGGCGAACAGGACCGGCTCCGGTACTGGAACGGCGAGGAGTGGACGCAGCACGTCAGGTCGCTGAGCGAACTGCAGAACGCGGCACGGGGGCAGCAGGCCGGCACGGCCTCCGCCCCCGATGACGGCACTGAGGCGACGGCGGATCTGAGCGGCGTTTCCCGCGCCGGGGCCGGCGCGGAGGACCTCGGCGACGCCGAGGAGACGACGCCCGATGTCTCCGGTTCCATGGCGATCGGTGACGAGCCCAGCACCATGCGGATCGATCCCCCCGCCACCCCCTACAGCACCGCCCCCTCCACCGGAGCCGAGGACCACGACGCCGACGGCCCCACCGCCGACCTCACCGGCACGGCCGCGCAGCCCCAGGTCCCTCCCATGGGCGACGAGCCCAACACCATGCGCGTCGATCCCCCTCATGCCCACGACCCCTTCCGGGCCAATGACGAGTCCACCGCCGACCTGACGGACAGCGGAGGAGGCGACGACGCGCCCAAAACCGCCGTTTTCAATCCCGGCGACACGATGTTCGCCTCCACGACGGGGGTCGGGAGCGGCGGCGAGGAGCAGGCGCGGGAGACGGAGCAAAGGAAGAACTCCAAGTTCAACCGCTTCCTCGGTGACCTGAAGGAAGGGTTCTCCGAGATCGCGGAGGAGCGCAAGCAGCGCCAGGAGGAACAGCGCAAAAAGGCCGAGGAGGCCAGGAAACGCGCCGAGGAGGCCGCCAAATACCAGCGGCCCGGTACGGCGGCGGCCGAGGGCGCCCCACCCGGCGGGCCGGGCGAGTCCCGGCCGTCGGACACGCCGGAAGCAGGTCCGGCCGGTCCCGGGGCGCCGCATCAGCAGTCTTCGGGCCCGCAGCAGCCGTCCTATGGCCACACCCCCTCCGGTGACCAGGGCTTCCCCGGTCAACAGGCGCCCCCTTCCGAATCTCCCCACGGACCGCCGTCCGGCCCGCAACCCGGACAGCCGGGACGCGGCCCTTCCGGCCCGCAGCAGCAGCCGTTCCCGCCTTCGGGACCGCAGCCGGGATTCCAGCAGCAGCCGGCTCCTCCGCCCGGCTTTCCGCCCCACGGGCCGCCGTCCGGCCCGCCAATGGCACAGGGGTACCCAGGAGGGCAGGGAGGCCCTCAGCCCGGCTTCCCGCCCCACGGGCCGCACGCGCCGTACATGGCGGCGGGTGGCGGCCAGCCCCATCCGGGCCAGCCCCCATGGGCGGACCGCAGGGCTGGGGCGGCGGCTACGCGGGCGGCCCCGCCCCTACCCCCCGCAGCAGCCGCCTCAGCCGCAACGGCCGCCCAAGAAGAAGCGCGGATGCGGCGGCTGTATGGGCTGCTTCCTGTTCTTCCTGCTGTTTCTGATGGCCCTCGGGGCACTCGCCTACGTCCAGCTGTGGGGGATCTGGGACTGGATGGGCGAGATCTTCGACGTCTACGGGATCTACCTCTACTGAAACGCGAGGCCGCACCGGCGCGCCCGTGACCGGCATCACGGGCCCGCGGACCTCGCGGAACTCCCATGGGACCTGAGGCAGCTCGCCTGCTCCGCGCCCGGGAAGCCGTGTCCACGAACCGGACCGGCGCGGCCGGAGTGGGAGGCGGAACCGGCGGCGGATCCGATGCCGGCCGGCTTTCCTGTGGTGGGGGCGCCGTCCAGGAAGTCCTAAGCTAGCCGGTATGAATGACTGCCTGGTGTGGATCGACTGCGAGATGACGGGGCTCGACCTCGAACGTGATGCGCTGATCGAGGTGGCCTGTCTCATCACGGACGGCGAGCTCAACCAGCTGGACGAGGGGATCGACGTGGTCATCAAACCGCCCCAGGCCGCGTTGGACCAGATGGGCGAGTTCGTCACGCAGATGCACACCACATCGGGACTGCTCGACTCCCTGGACAGCGGGGCGACGCTACAGGAAGCGGAGGACCTGGTCCTCGAGCACGTGAAGAAGTACGCGCCCGAGCCGAACAAAGTACCGCTGTGCGGCAACTCGATCGCGACGGACCGCATGTTCCTCGCGCGCGACATGCCGCGCATCGACAAGCATCTGCATTACCGCATGGTGGACGTGTCCAGTATCAAGGAGCTTCTGCGCCGCTGGTACCCGCGTATCTACTACGCCAGCCCGGAGAAGAACGGCGGACACCGCGCTCTCGCCGACATCACCGAGAGCATCCTTGAGCTGCGCTACTACCGCGCCGCCGCGTTCGTCCCCGCACCAGGCCCGGACAGCGCGACCGCGCGCGCCATCGCCGCCGACATCGTTGCCGGCGGCTCGGGCAACCTCGGCTCGCCCGAGCAGGTCGAGCAGGGCCAGGGAGAAAGATGAGCAAAGCACTCCCCGAGTCCGCTAGAATCGTTGAGTGACGCGGGGGTGAAGCCCCTTCAGTCCCGCGGTCGTGGTGGGTGTAGCTCAGTTGGCAGAGCACTTGGTTGTGGTCCAAGAAGTCGGGGGTTCAAGTCCCCTCACTCACCCCAGCGAAGAGGCGCACCGGCAGCAGCCGGTGCGCCTCTTTCAACGTGGTCAGTGGCCCGACGGCGCAGCGTTCTTTTCGTGGGTCACCTGTGAGCGCACAGTGGCGGTCTTTCCACACAACTGCCGCTGAATTCGATCGTACAGACGTTCCGCTGTAAAAACGTGATGCAGAGGCTCCACCGCGATCTTGTGGCGACATAATCTCGACACACGAAGCGACAGCAGTCTCTGCAGTACGCAGGCAGAAAATCCTGAGGCCGGAACTTCCTGACCGCATTCGGCCAATAACTTCACATTCTGTGACATTTATGCTTTCCTGCCCCGGAACTTCTCTCTCTTGTGATGCGACGCTACGACCCTGGGATCATCGGTCGCATACGCTGCCGCACTTCCATGTCACCGACAGTCGCTAGGATATGCCTGCAGAGAAGACACACTCCCTCCTTCGAAGAGAAGCAGTCACTGAACAGAGCACCTATCCCCCAGGGAGCCCACACCGTGACCAGCCCCCCTTCCCGCCCGGCGAACGTCGTCGCACTTCTCGCCGACGTCCCGAGTACAGGGCTTCTCGGTGAGTACCAGGCACAACGCTTCCCCTTGAGGGGTAACAACCTCGCTGAACGGTCGACCGAGTTCGTCGCCTTCGCGCAGCACCACATCGGCCAGGGCCGAAGAGTCATCGCCCTCTACCCGAGGTGGCACGCCGACGCCGCCCAGCGTGCGGTTGCCTTCGCGCGCGGATCGCTGCAGACCGACCACATCGGCCAGGTCGGGATCGACCTCGCGCCGCTGGCGCTGTCTCTCATCGCCGACCAATTGGCCTACCTGGCACCGTATGTGCCGCCAGGTGTAGTCGCGGCTCTGGCGGACGAGCTCCCCGAACATGTTCTGGCCGGTGCCTGGTTGGAACGTGTCAGCGGCCTGGCCACTATCCCGATCACGTTCCGGCAGCACGTTGGCTCCTACATGCCGAAGACGACCTTCCTCGCCTTCTCCGCACCGGTCAAACGGGTTGGCCGCGTAAAGAAAGGCGACCCGTCGCCCAATATTCCCAGCCGTCCGATCGAACCCGTTCAGATCCTCATCGCCCGCCCCGAGGGCCACGACATCGAGGAGTTCAATGAGCAGTTCACCCCGGCATTGCGCCCTGTTTCCCTGAGCGCTCTGCCCGAGCAACCCCTCGGCTCCACCTACTGGGGAATGCGCAAGTACATCGAGTTCGTGGCGTTCAGCGCGCATCCGCAGGCACTGGCGAACACGGTCCGGGCCATCCGTCCCTCCACATGTGACTGGTGCCAGCAACTCGTCGCTGGGCTGAACTGCCCATTCTGCGGTGCCGTCAACCAGCCCTCCGCCGGGCGCCCCCCAACCCGTAAGGCCAACGTTCCGCCCCCGCCGGCCAGGACGACCGGAGAGCATATCCGCCCCGCCTGGGTCTCCAACCGCCCCAAGGGGGCCTCTGAGGACTCCGGAGAACAGCCGGGACGACAGCGATCATCCGCGCAGTCCGCATCGCCTCCCCAGGCCCAGCCGCAGCCCGACACCGGTTCGCGGCCTTCCCCCACCCCGGGCGGGCGCGGTCAACAAAGTGCGGACGGCCCACACCCGCAACACCCCCACGCATATCCGCAATCTCCGCCCTCCGGGGCGACACCCGAATAAGAGCCGGTCCGGAAGCGGCCATGACGGAACGGAGCGAAACATCCACACGTCAAAGCACGCAACCGAGTCCGCGCCCACTGACAATCCCTGGTACGCCCCCTTCTAGAAACGGAAGCGTATGAACCCCCGACAGCGACGCGGCGTCCTGCTGATGATCGTCGCCGGGATCGGCGCCATCGCGGTCTTCTTCACCGTGGTCTCCTACGTGAACTCACTCAACCGCGAGATGGGCACGTATCGCACCGCCCTGAAACTGACCGAGGACGTCAACCCTTACCAGCCCATCACCGAGGACATGGTCGAGGAGTTCGAGGTCCCCGCCAAGTTCTTCGACGAGAACACCTTCCTCAGCGATCTCAATGAGGTTCTCGACCAGCCCGGCCGCCAAGCGGTGTCGTCGACGTACCTCGCCGAGGGCTCCCTGCTGCAGCAGAGCATGGTCATCCCCGCCCCTGAGCTGGAGGCCGGTGAACGCGAGATCGCGATCATGGTCGACGCGGAGACCGGTGTCGCAGGCAAGGTGGGGCGGCAGTCCCGGGTCGACATCTACGCCACCTTCCAGGCGAGCAACGAAGAGGCGGAGAACTGCGCGGTTCGTGTCCTCACCGACGTCGAGGTGCTCGAGGTCGGTCAGATCGGTTCCGAGACCGATGACACCGGGGCCACCGCCTCCGTCGTTCCGGTGACCTTCCGCCTTGCCCCGCAGGACACCCTGCAGCTCACCTACGCCGAAGCGTTCTCCGGCTCGCTGCGGCTCGGCTTGGTCAGCCCCGAGGGATCCGGCGACCCGGGCGGCCTGCAGTTCTGCAGCGAGGACCAGACCGCGTTGGAGGCCGAGGACAGCAACCGGGGACAGGATCAGGACAACTGATGAGCCACAAGATCATGGTCGGCGTTCCGACATCCGATCTGGAGGCCTCCCTGACCGCCCGGTTCGACGAACTGAGCACCTGCGAGGTCGTGAGCGTCCATCACTCATCAGGGGACATCGCGGATACTCTCCGCCGCCTTCCCACCGTCCATGTGCTGCTCGTCCACGAGGCTCTTGGGCCGCTCCCGGTCGTGGAGCTGATCCGGGACATCTCCCGCAACCATCCGCAGCTCGCGGTCATCCTGCTGGTCGACGAGGTCGACCCGGACAAGTTCACCCGGGCGATGGAGGCCGGAGCTCGCGGTGTGCTGGCCGTCCACGCCACGATCGAGGAACTCGACGCTCGGATCACCAGTGCCGCCGAATGGTCCGAGACTCTGCGTCGCCATTTCGAGGCCGCTTCACTGGACGTGCCCGTCTCTGGTCGGCGAGGATCGACCATCACCCTCAGCGGCGGCAAGGGCGGAATCGGCACCACGACGGTCGCCGTCCAGCTCGGGCTCGCCGCGGCCCAGGCGGGGCGCTCGGTCTGCTTGGTCGATCTGGACCTGCAGATGGGCGACGTCCCGGGGTATCTGGACCTCAAGCACCGGCGCAGCATCGTTGACCTGGTGGAGGCGGCCGACAACATCAGTGCCGCCATGCTCGCGGAGGCCCTCTACGTGCATCCCCAGGGAATACACGTGCTCCTGGCACCCCGTGACGGAGAGCGCGGCGAGGAGGTCACAGAGAGCGCGGCCCGGCAGATCCTCGGTGCGCTGAGTTCTCGCTACGAACTCGTCATCGTGGACTGCGGGGCGTACATGACCGAGGCCAACGCGATCGCCGTGGAACTTGCCCAGACCGCGGTCGTGACCGTCACCCCGGACCTGCCTGCGCTGCGCGGCGCACAGCGCCTTATCGCCATGTGGGAGCGGTTGCAGATCCGTGACAAGAAGAACATCACGACCCTACTGGTCCGGCACAGCCGGCAGAACGAGATCCAACCGGACTTCGCCCGCAAGCTCCTAGGTACGGAGATGCTCCCCACGGCAGTACCGGCGATGTACCGGAGCCTGGAGGAGGCGTCGAACACCGGCAACCCCAGTCGGGTCACCGACGAGGCACTTCTCAAGGCGTACAGCCGGATCGCCAGGGAATTGGGCGTGCTGGAAGTGCCAGACTCCTCCGCGCCCGGCGACTACACCGGGGGAACTGGAGACGCGACGGCGGAGGCTCCCGCGCCCTTGAACAAGCGGCGCCGTCTCATCAGAGAAAGAAAGTCGAAGAAGAGCGAGCGAGAGACCAGCGGGCCCGACCACGGTTCCCAGATCGTTGAATTCGGCGCCGTCATTCCCCTGCTGGGACTGACGTTCCTGCTTGTCTGGCAGGTGGTGCTGTTCGGTCTCACCAGCATGTACGCCGGGCACGCCGCAAACGAGGGCGCCCGGCAGGCGGCTGTCACACCGCAGGACCGCGGGAAGATCGTCGGCGAAGCGGCCAAGCGGATCCGCGAACCGTGGAACACCAGCGGCACCTTCCAGCTCGAGATCGACCATCGCGACGAGGGCTCGTTCGTTCGAACCAGCCTGGCGATGCCAGTGGTCCTGCCCAGTACCTCTTCGCCATGGCACGTCGCCGGAGAGGCCAGGATCGTCTATGAGTGATGCTTCCAAGCCCAACCGACCGACCGCTTCTGCAAGCGAGGAGCCATGATCGCGTACCTGTTCCCCGCAGGCCGAAATCGGCGGACGGCGCCGGGCCATCTCTGTCCGGTTCACCGCCGAACAGCCCGCAGACAGCGCCGGGCAGGCGACCGCGGCTCTCAATTCGTGGAGTTCGCCGCCTACCTCCCCCTGTTCCTGCTGGTGTTCGTTCTGGCCATGGAAACCTTCGCTGCCTTCCTCGCACTGGAGCGCCTGGGGAATGCGGCCCGGACCGGGGCGCGAGTAGCCGCGGAACAAGGGCCCGACAGCGCTCGGCAAGCTGCTGCGGACTCGTTGCCCTCATGGCTGGATGGCACTGTGACCGTAGGAACGAACTCCAAAAACGGCTACTACACCGAGGTACGGGCCGAAATTCCCTTCATCTTCCCCGCCACGGCGGATCTGAACATCCCGCTTAGCCGGCGAGTGGACATGCCGAACCTGTGACCATCTCCCGTGCGCGTCCGGAGTAAGCCCCATGGGTCTGAGAAACCGTATCGACGAAGAGCGCCTGAGTATACAGAACGCCGATCAGGGAAGCGTCTCGCACTGGCGCCAGCGACTGCTCGATGAGATCAACCTGGACGATCTCGCCGTGCTCAGCCTGCAGCAGCGCCGGATCCGACTGGAGAAGGTGGTCGGCCACCTCCTCTCACGTGAGGGGCCCGTACTCTCCGACCGAGAGCGCAGCGCGCTCATCCGCCGCGTCGTCGATGAAGCGCTCGGTCTCGGCGTACTCGAGCCGCTTCTTGCTGACGACAGCATCACCGAGATCATGGTCAACGGACCCGAGAACATCTACGTCGAGCGACGTGGCCAGGTGGAGCGCATCGAGACCACCTTCGCCAGTGAAAACCAACTCATGCAGACCATTGACCGCATCGTCTCCCAGGTGAACCGCCGGGTGGACGAATCCAGCCCGATGGTCGACGCCCGACTGCCCACGGGTGAACGTGTGAACGTCATCATCCCGCCACTCTCCCTGTCCGGTCCCATCATCACCATCCGGCGATTCCCCAAGCCGTTCACCATCGCGGAGCTCATGGCAAAGGGGAGCCTCGACAAGCACACCGCTACACTGCTGGCCTCCCTGGTGCGCGCCCGGTTCAACGTGATCATCGCGGGTGGTACCGGTAGTGGCAAGACCACCTTTCTCAATGCGCTCTCCGCATTCGCTCCGAACAGCGAGCGCATCGTCACCATCGAAGATTCCGCTGAACTACAGCTCCAGCAGGAGCACGTGATCAGACTGGAATCCAGGCCACCGAACATGGAAGGCGCCGGCCAAGTCACTATCCGCGATCTTGTCCGCAACTCGCTGCGTATGCGCCCCGACCGGATCATCGTCGGTGAGGTTCGCGGCGACGAGACCCTCGACATGCTGCAGGCGATGAACACCGGCCACGACGGCTCACTCGCCACTGTGCACGCCAACTCCGCCAACGACGCCGTCTACCGGCTGCTCACCTTGGCCTCCATGAGCGAGGTAAAGATCCCATTCGACGCGATCAAGGACCAGATCAACGCCGCAGTCCACGTCATCGTGCACCTGTCCCGCTACGCGGACGGGACCCGCCGAGTAGGAGAGATCGGCGTGGTGACGTCGAGCCGCCGCGAGGAGTTCCGGCTGGGGCCGGTCATGCGCTTCGAGGCACAGCCCTTGGACGCGCACGGCAAAGTGCAAGGCGAGTTTCACCGCTATCCGCTACCTCCCCATATCGCCGAGCGCATCATCGCCGCCGGAGAGACCATTCCCGCGATGTTCTCCGACGCACCGGCCAACCATTCTCTTGGAGCTACGCTGTGAGCCTCGATGTCATCGCCCTTCTCATCGCCGCATTGTCCCTGGGGCTCGCGGCCCTGGGGTTCCGAGACTACGTCGAAGGGGCGTTCCAGCGTCGCCAACTCGCCTCGCGTAGCGCGCTAGCCGAGGTCGAACGTCGCGCCAACAGCCCGATGGCCCGGTTCGACGCAATGCTGCGCCGCACCGAACTCGGGAAGAGGATCGAGCAGCGGCTGGTAACAGCCGGGGTCCGGATCAAGGTGTCCGTGTTCGTGCTGATGATGGCCGGTGCCGGCATTATCGCGGTCGTCTTCATCTGGCGGGCGCTCGCACCGGTCCTGGGCATCCTTGCCGCGGTCGGAGTGGTCGCCGGATTCTTCGGTTACCTCAAACGGCAGGAAGAACGCCGCAAGGAAGCGTTCACCGCGCAACTTCCGGAGCTGGCCCGGGTGCTCTCCAACGCCACTTCGGCAGGACTGGCCCTACCAACGGCAATCGACATGGCCGCCGATGAGCTCGACGACCCGGCGGGGACGGAACTCCGCACCGCGGCCCGGTCCATGCAGCTCGGTCAGTCATTCGAAGCGGCGATCGCCGAGCTGCGCGATCGGATGCCCTCGCGCGAGATCGGAGTGCTCATCAGCACGCTGCTGGTCTCCTCGCGCTCCGGTGGCGCCCTCGTCACCGCTTTGCGCAGCATTTCCCAGACGCTGGAGAGCCGGAAGGAGACCAGGCGTGAGATGACGACGATCCTCGGAGAGACCACCGCCACTTCATGGGCGCTTCTGTTCATGGGCGTCGGTTCTCTCTTCATGCTCAATTTCATGCAGCCAGGAACCGTGCAGACAATGACGGAAAGCGCATGGGGAATGCTTGTTCTCGGGATTGGTCTTTCTCTCTTCGCCATCGGTTTCTTCGCGGTGCGCCGCATGACAAAGATCGACTTCTGATTTAGCCCGGAGCTCTTCCATGCCGCTGTCTTTCCTCCTCATCCTCCTCCTTGGTCTCGCCGGTGCGATATGCGTATGTCTGCTCGTCTGGGGTTACTACCTGATGCGGTCCGAGACACAGGTCGCCGCGAACGTCATAGCAACCCCGAAGGTCGCCAAGAAAAATGAGGACGAGACCTTCATCCTGTACCGGATTACCGAGCGGATCGGCCGTCCCTTCCTGCCATTGCTCCAGTCGATGGTCGATGAGCAGAGGACACGGGACATCCAGCGCCGGATCGAGGTCGCGGGCCAGCCGGAGAACCTCACCGTTGAGCGTTACCTGAGCCGCAAGGTGGGCGAGGTCTTGCTGTACGGCGGCTTGGCCATATTCTGCCTGTTCAACGACCAGACCATACTCGCCCTGGTGGCGCTCGGTTTTGTCGCGATGACAGACCTGATGCTCTACTCTGCGGCGAGCAAGCGCCAAGACGAGATCCAGCGGCAACTCCCGGACTTCCTCGACGTCCTGGCGGTCACGGTTGGCGCTGGCCTCTCGTTCCGGCAGGCCCTCGCCCGGGTGGCCGACTCCATGCCGGGCGTCCTCGCCGACGAGTTCCGTTTCGCGCTTCGCCAGATGGAACTGGGTACCGGTCGTAGGGAAGCGTTCCAGGCGCTCCGGGCGCGGAACAACAACGAGTCACTGGGGCGGTTCGTCACCGCGTTGCAGCAGGCCGAGGAGCTAGGCGCCCCTCTGGGCGACTCTCTGGTGAGCATCAGTCAGGACATGCGGCGTGAGGACGCCCAGTACCTGCGGCGCAAGGCGCAAAAGCTTAATCCAAAAGTCACCGGTGTCACTGCAGCCACCATGCTCCCGGGGCTGCTCCTACTGATCGGCGGAGGGCTGCTGCTCGGAGGCAGTGTCGATATGGGCGGGGTCTTTGGTGGATAAAACGGGAGGAACAAACGCGAGCACGGCCACGCTCCCGCGACTCGCAGCGCTGGCACGGATGCTGCTTCAGTTGCGCCTAGTTCTGGCCGCGCTCGCCCTCCTGCTCATCCCTGCGGAACGGCTCACCCTCGCCACTGTCGCGGCCATCCTCGCCTTCGCGTTGCTCTCCGGTCTGGTCGCCCTCTACTGGGAGCGGTTCGTCCCGTACATACTCGTTCACCCTCTGTTCGTAACTCTCGACGTCATCGTTGCCAGTGGCATCCTGGCGATCGACGGCCCTTCCGGCGCGGTGTTCCTGACGACCGTCATCACCGCCACGATCTCCGGTGTCCTGTTCGGCGGGCGGGGCGTGGCCGCTGTGACCGCACTGCAGATCCTCTGCTACTGCGCGGCGGTTATCGCGTACACGGCGGTGAACACCGACGCATCTGGCATCGAGATCGTCTCCTTCCAGGTGCTGGTCGTTCACCCACTCCTCTATCCGATCGCGGGCTATGTCGGCTTAAGCGTTCGGTCCACCCTCACCGAACTCGCGGCCGAGCAGGAAGCACGGCAGCAGGCCGAGCGAGTGGCGGCCACTGCCGAGGAACGAAACCGGCTCGCCAGGGACATGCACGATTCAGTGGCCAAGACACTGCAGGGAGCAGCCATGGCCGCCAAGTCGCTCCCCGCTTGGGTGGCGAAAAATCCCGAGCGCGCGGCGTCGACCGCCATCCAGGTAGCGAAAGCCGCCGAAACCGCTGCCACTGAGGCCCGGTCACTGCTGAGGGACCTGCGTGATGGCTCGGCCGCCAAACCGTTCGGGCAGGTCGTGACCGAGATCCTGTCCGAGTGGAGCGCGGAAACCAAGATCAACGGCAATCTCGATATCCAACACGATGACGTACCCCTGCTCGTGACAGCCCGGCACGAGACACTCGCGATCTTGAAGGAAGCGCTCACCAATGTCGAACGCCACGCCCGCGCCGATTCGGTGTGGGTCGAGATCACAACCGACTCCGCCTACTGCACGGTGACGATTACCGATGACGGCGCCGGTTTCTCCACGTCTCCGGACACGGTGTACGCGGCTGAACGAGACGGCAACGGCCACTACGGCTTGCTCGGCATGACGGAACGCGCCGAGCGTGCCGGAGGCGATCTCGACTTCGAATCCGCACCCGGGCAAGGGACCCGGCTCCGGTTTCGTGTCCCCATGGCCGCTTCCTCTTCTTCCGCTCTTGGACAGGAGTCTGTCTCATGAAGCCCGAAAGCAGTTCCGTTGTAGGTCACTGTTTCGCCTCACCTTTTTCCTCATGACCCCCAACACCGCGCACGTGCCTGTCTTTTTCCTATAGGAGGTCCCCGCATGGCGTCCGCATCTCCCATTACGGTGCTGGCGGTGGACGACAACGTGGTTGTCCGTGCTGGTCTCGTCTCCCTCCTGGAACTCTCTGATGACCTCAGGATCATCGGAGAGGCCAGCAATGGCAGGGAAGCCTTGGAAGAAGCCCGAAAACACCGCCCCCACGTCGTATTACTCGATGTGCGAATGCCGGTCCAGGACGGCATAAGCACCGTCGAGGAGCTGTCCGAACTCGCCAAGGTCATCATGCTCACCCATACCGAGGATGTCGAGGTCATCCGGACCGCCCTGCGGCGGGGAGCCTCCGGCTACCTGGTACACGGTCATTTCACGGCCGAGGAACTCAGCCGCGCGCTTCACGACGTCATGCAAGGTACTGGCGCCCCTCTCTCCCCCGTAGCCGCTTCGGTGGCACTGCAGGACATGCGGACATCCCTCGGAAACCGGGGTACCACAACGGGGCCGCCGGAGCTGGACTTGACCGAACGTGAAGGGGAGATCCTGGCCGCGGCCGCAAGAGGGCTCGGCAACAAGGCTATAGCGGCCGAGCTCTTCCTCACCGAGAAAACGGTGAAGAACCACATCAATCGCATCTTCAGAAAGCTGGGTGTCAGCACCCGTGCCGCCGCGATTGCGCGATGGAACGGTGTCGACCTGGCTGACATACACGACCAGGACCGGTGAGGGCCCACCTTGGTACCCAAGAACGGCCTGGGCCCTTACCGGAGAAAATTGGGCCCCCGGACCCTAGCCGCCCAAGCCCTCCTCTTCATAAATTAGTTTACGTCGCAAGGAAATGCAGCACAGCACACAAACTTTCCCTAGGAGGAAGCATGTTCACTCCCCTTACCTCCCTGCGTGAGATGGCCAGCTCCGCGATTGCCAAGCGCCGCACCGCCGCCACCCGGATGAAGGATCTGGGCGCCGGCTTCGTCGAGTACGGAGCCGTCATTCTCCTGGTCGCGGCGATCGCCGCTGTAGTCGTCACCCAGACCGGTATTCCGCAGACAATCAACAGCATGATCGAGAATGCTGTCAACAGCGTTGGTGAAGACACCGGAGGCGAAGGCGAAGGCGAGGGTGAAGGCGAGGGTGAAGGCGAGAACGAAGGCTAAATACCAACCAGCCCCACATTGACGAGGCGTTAGGAGAAGAGTTGCGGCCGCGGAGGAAAGCAGTGGTGCCCCTGTCGCGGTCCTCCCGGTCCCCAAACTCATGAGCGTTTCACTATGAAACTATTACTGACGTCGCGTAATGCCGACGAGCAGGGACAGGCAAGCCTGTTCCTGCTCGTCGGCTTGACGCTTTCCTTGCTGGCCCTGACTTTGCTCTTCGTCCGTCTGGGTGAAGTCAACGATATGCGCACCTCTACACAGTCCGCCGCCGACGCAGCGGCTCTGGCCGCAGTCGGCGATATTCAGCACCGCGCCGCGCGGGCTATCGCCGATGGCAACCTGCCCTGGGGGGTCGGCTGGCAACGGGCAAGCGGAAAATCCGCCGCCGAGGACTACGCTGAGGAGAACAACTCGAAGCTCACCGACATTCGCGCCAGCGATAACCGGCAAGGGCAGATCGGCAACATCGTCCGAGTCGAAGTCCAGGGCAACGACTGCCAGCGCGAACTGCAAGATGACAGCAGCGTGCACTGGAACGACCGCGAATGCCCGGACCAGGAAGAGCAGAAAGAGGCCGAGGAAAGAGGCGAGGAGATCCCAGTCGCGACCGGCAACGCCGACGCGATCGCCGAGGTCAAACTGCCCGAGTGCCAACAGCGTGAAATCCTCGATGTCTTCGGTGTTGCCATTGGCAGCTACATCGCCTGCCGCCCCGAATCGAGCAATGGAGCCTACAGCCGGATCTGGACATACGGTCAGGCCAAGGAAATGACTGAGGTCAACCTAGTCGATCGCGAGGGGCAGTGGATCTTCTCTGAGCTCACCGGAGGTCCTGGCAGCGGCCGCTTTCCCTGTGACGCCGTCGGCGGGCAGAACATCACCAGGAAGATGTGCGCAGCTCACGAGGCGATCATGGACGAGTGGGGATCCGTCTTCGAACGCTACGGAGTCGGTTGCTATCGCGCTGAAAAGGACGGTGGCGAGCATCCTCTTGGCCGTGCCTGCGACTACATGGTCTCCAATCCCCCCGCCCTGCCGAGCGGGGAGTTCAAGAGAGGGGCTGACGCCGCTGCCCAGTGGATGATCGATAACCACGAAGAACTCGAGATCTACTACATCATGTGGGACCACTACATCTGGAATCCAAGTAGAGATCCGGTAGGACAGTGGGATAGCGTCAAGCGTCACGTACCCAACCGTGGCGGGAGCACCGTCAACCACCTTGACCATATACACGTGTCCGTAAACTCCTAATTCAAGCTGATCAACTGCCACAAAGAGGTTCGCCCTGAGTGTTCGGAACACCGTGGGCTACCCTGTGTGACGGTCTGGACTGGAACACTGTTGGAAAGGTGATAACCACCGTGAGCGCCTCAGCCGATCACCACTCAGCGTGGCGACCTCTCCTGCCAATCGCAGCTATCTCACTCTTGCTGACCTCATGCGTTTCAGGCGGCGACGATGGTTCCGGCGATGAAGGGTCCTCTGACAACGGCGGCTCCCAGGGCAACGGGGAGCCTATCGCCACATCACTGTCGACGGACACGAGTTGGGGACCCGACCTCCAGTTCGAAATCAACTCGCTGGAACGATTGGGGGAAGACACGGTACGTCTCAATCTAGCAGCGTCGAACATAGGGGATGAGCGAATACAGTTCTTGGATCTCGTAACAGCCCCCGCCGGCAACTCCTCGACACCCGACGGTATAAATCTGATAGACACCAAAAACGGAAAGCGCCATTTCCCCCTGATGAAGACTGATGGAGAAGAGTGCCTCTGCTCAACCTGGCGGGGGGAAGCTACGATCCAACCGGGGGAGAAGAAGGATATTTGGGTCGCCTTTCCCGCTCCTCCCGAAGATGTCACCGCTATGACCGTAGCGACCTCCGCCAGTCCCGATATCCTCGACATTCCCCTCACCGAGGGGGAGCAAGAGGACACTGACATCAGCGACGCACCAGTGGAGGAGCCCAAAATCCTGTCCCTCTCCACAATCCAGGAGGACATCGACGGGGACAGCGCACGAGACGAATCCGGCAATGAGACCAGCATCATGCTCTCCTCAGACGTCCTCTTCGATACCAACAAGTCAGAATTGACATCAGAAGCCGACGACACGTTGGAGCAGGTGGCCCAAGAGATCGGCGACAGCTCGGCGACAACCGCCGAGATCGACGGGTACACCGATAACACTGGGAATGACTCCGTCAACAACCCTCTCTCCGAAGAACGCGCGGAATCCGTTAAGGAGAAACTCGAAGAGCTGGTCACACGCGACGGAATTAGTTACGAGACAGCGGGTCACGGATCGAGCGATCCCGTGGGAAACAACGACACCAAAGAAGGTCGTGAGAAAAACCGTCGCGTAACGATCACGTTCGAGAATCAAGGGGGATAGCAATGACAAAGAATATTATCTCGCGGAGCTCCACTATTCCCGTTCTCGCCGCACTGGCAGTTGTCGCCATCGTCCCGTCATCGTACGCGGAAAACGAACTCCCCGTGGTCGGCTCAGCTGACACATCGCATTCCGATTGGGGGGATTCCACTGTTAATGTGAACCAAGTCGAAGTTTCCGAGGACGGTGGCTACGCAATAGTAGCGTGGACCGTAAACAACGACGGCGGCTCAAACATAAACCTGACTGATTTCTGGCACGCCACTTATCTCTACCAGGATAACGGTACAGCCGGCGTCGTCCTTGTCGATGATGACAACGGAATTCGCTACAACGCCGTCCGCGACTCAGCAGAGCGCTGCCTGTGTTCAGGAGTTTTCACTCGTGCACACACGAAAGCAATAGTAAAATCAGGACAGTCGGCAACATATTGGGCTTCCTACATATTGAGGGAGGAAGCAGAAGAAGTCACGATCGAGATTCCCGGGTTTGAACCGATCACTGATGTTGCCGTTGAATGACCTTCCCAACCTTCCCTTATCGGAACCCTGAGGAGGTGAATCAATTGGGTAAACCTCGTCCTTGGAAACCGCAGCGCCCTGAAGGCGATGACGAAGGCGCTACGTTCGTCGAGGTAGGCGTCATTACCACGCTCGCGGCGGCCATCATCGTCACGATCGCCCAGTCCGATATCAAGAACACGATCAACAACACCATGCGCGAGTTCGTGTGCCTCGTCGAGGGTCCCGAGTGCGGTGAGACGTGGACAGAGCACGACCGGCCCGACAAACCGCAGGAATACAACTTCGGGATCGGCCTGAGCAGCCGGGGAGGCGACAACGAAGAGAACAAGGCGCTCGGTAAGGAATTAGCTGCGGCGCGTGGTTTTGACGGCCGAGAGTGGGATTGCCTGGAAACCCTGTGGCATCACGAGAGTAACTGGGACCACACGGCGATCAACCCAAACGGTGGAGCGTCCGGTATCCCCCAGCTACACCCGAGCGCGCACGCGTTCCCACCCGGGTACATGGACAGCGCCGAGGTCCAGATCAACTGGGGCCTGGACTACATCGAGAACAGGTACGGCACCCCCTGCGCCGCTTGGACCTTCTGGCAGAACCCCCAGCCGAAGAACCCCGGCTATAGCACCAACTGGTACTGATCCCCGCAGCGGGGAGGACAGTGGCACTGGATGAAATTACTCTTCCGAGCTTCGCCGGGACCGCGAACTCCCACGCCAGCAAACCGGTCAGCAGCGCTCGATACCGGCTCCCCGGTCGGGTGTGCGTTCCGGCGTCCTCCACAGTTCGTATCCCACCGCACCACGTGGTACCGGCCGCGGCCCCCACTTGTGCTCGGTTCCAGTACTTCTCTCCGCGGTTCACCGTGCGCCTGCGCTTCTCACCAGCCGGACCTGTGAACCACACGGCCGGATTCCGCCCCTGCCTGATTCGGCTCCCTTCCCGCCGGCTGGTCGTCGACCGCGGAGTGAGCCTCATGGATACCCCGCCGTAGCGCTGGACGCCGCTCACGGCCGTGCCCCTCGCTGGCAGCCACTCCCGGAATAGCTGGCCAGGAACGCCCGACCCCTGAAAGTGTGGTACCACCGCCCCAAGGATAGGGCGTTCCCGTCCGCAGAACCGGAGGCCGGGTTGGGTGCCCGGGTGCGCTTGTCCGTCAGGTGGGAAACGTGCTGCCGGGAGAGCCGTCACTCCTCGCCTGAGGCCCGCTCCGAGACGCAGTCGGGGTAATCAATAAACCGCCGGTTTCCGTCCTCCGGAGCGTCGAGGTACTGGGCGTTGGTCGTGTGACGTTCCTCGTTCGCCCAGTAGACACTCGCCCCGAACTGCAACCCCATCTTGAGCTTGGCGCTCAGCTCCACGTGCTCCTCTTCCGCGTCGGCCGCGTACTGCCAGGCCCGACCTTTCTCGAAAAGAAGGCGTTCCCATTCCGGGGCTCCGGTCTCGGGCTCGGCGTTGATCTCACCGCCGTCCGGGTCATCCATCAGCGGGTTGGCCATGGAGTCCATGGCGTTCTCCGGGGGCAGCAGGCCACGCTCCTCCAGCAGCCTCTCCCCGATCTCCTGCTCCTCCGGGGTGTCGAAATCGATCTGCACCATCTGCGTGACACTGTTGGTGTGCTTCCGGCCGCCGTCGACACCGCCGCCTCTCGTTCCGTTGTTCTCCTGCTCAATGTTGAAGTCGACCCCGAGATTGAAGGCCCCTTCCGCGACGGTCGTGTAGCGGATGTTGGCCAGCGACCCGTCCTCGTTGCGCATGATCCGGGTGCCGCCGCTCCAACTCAGCTCCCCGGCGGCGTGCGCGCCAAGGTAGGTGGCGCCGAGGTTGCCGCTGCCGGTGAACGTGTAGATCTCTGAGGTCTGCACGTTGTCCGGATCGGTGTACCAGGTGGAGTGGTCCATCTTCCCGCTCACGGTGACGTTGCCCTGGGCGCCCATGTTGAGGTTCCACGACCCTTCGCCCTTGGTCGCCGGCCGGGTCCAGGCTCCGACCTGGGCGTCGATGTGGCCCTCGATCTCCAGTGTCTGGGTGCGCACCGCGGGGTCGACGGTGATCTCCGGACGCTCGTAGACCCCGACGAGATCACCGAACGACTTGAGTAGGTCCACCTCCGGGGCTATCTGCCGTTCCAGCTCTTCGCTGATGGCACGCTCAACCTCCCCCTGGAACTCCTGGTACTCCTCTTCGCTGTCGAAGAGGTAGGTCACGCCGGAGGCGAGTTTCGCCGATACGCCGCCATCGATCCTCGCGTCCGTGGAGATGGAGTCGTCCTTACCGAAGTCCCATCCCACGCCCCCCTGCACCCCCACCTCGGTGGTAGGGACAAAGGTGACGCGGACCCTGCCGTCGGCCATGCTTTCGCGCACGAAGCTGTATTCTTCACCGAAGCTGAGGAAGGCGATGTCGATGGTCCCCCCGTAGGTCTGCGTCTCCCCTTCCACGGGGCAGTAGACCGGGGTGTAGTCGTAGTCGCTGTCGGCCTGCCCGTCCAGGTCCTCGCACTCCCCACTGCCGGAACCCACCAGGTTCTGCAGCTCACAAAGGACCTTGCGGAAGAACCCGGACGTCGTCTCCGGAATCGCGACCACGGTGGCGACCGCGACAACGCCTACGAGCAACAGCACGGCCGCGTATTCGGTAAAAGCCGACCCCTGGTCCGGGCGATTCCCCCGAATACAGCCGTTCTTGGTGGAATCTCGCCCTGGCATCGAACCACTCCCGCCATATGGGCCCCGGGTCAGGGGATAAAAGATGGACTGACACGAAATGTTCGTGAAAGGTTAGGAGCAACGGCGCCGGGCGGCACAGAGTCCACGTGCCCAATCCGAGACCCAGATCAGGGCCCAATCCCCTGCCGCGCATCGCCTGATGGGTTCAAGCATTGAGAAGGCCGGGCCGCGTGCGGCCCGGCCTCTTCATCTGGAAAACTAGCGGCGGCTGAGAGTGGGGGTCTGTTCCTTGGGAACGACCAGCCACCACGCGGCCAGTATGCCGACCGCCCCTAGCAGAAACCGGGTGATGAGGACGGCTGCGGGGGTTTCCCCGACAATCGAGAGCACAGCGATGGACACGAGCTCGACAGCTGGCGGCGCGAGGACAATAGTCGCACTGAGCAGCGACCACGTCTGGGAACGGCCGTAGGCGAGACCCGCGAGGAGCACCATCACGAACGAGACCACCGCCTGCGGCAGGGCGAACCAGCCGATCTGCCCCATGGTGCTCTCCAACTGTTCGATGCTGACCAGGTGCTGCACCAGTAGGGAGCTCAGCACCGTCCCCACCAGCCAGACCGTTACCGCGACGATGACCGCGAGCACAGCTCTCATTGGTCGCTCAGCTCCTTTTCCGCAGTTCCGCCAGGTGTTGCTCGCCGGACGGTGGGGCCTCGTTCCTGCCATATGATCCTCAGGGCCAAGAGACAAGGCTGAATGATCGGAGAAGATCCTGGAAGGCTAGACATCGAGACGCCGGGCGGCACAGAGTCCACGTGCCCAATCCAAGGCCCAGATCAGGGCCCAATCCCTTTGCTTTCCCGGAGGTAACGCGCCATGTCATGGGGCCTCGCCGCGCTCATCCCGCTCCTCCCGCTCACGGTCGGTCTTGTCCTCCTGGGGTTCGGGGCGCGCACGGCCGCCCGCGAATGGAACTTCCTGCGTCGGGCACGCCGGGTCATCGGAACGACACTGCCTTCGGAATCCACCACCCGTGTGCGGTTTCGCACCCTTGACGGGCGGGAGGTCACCGCGGCGACTCCGGTCTACCTCAGCTATGCGGGCAGCCGCACCCCGGTCCCCCGGAAACCCGGAGAGACGGTGACCGTGCTCTACGACCCTGAGGACCCCTCACGCATCCGGCTGCACGGCCTGTTCGGCACCTTCTTCCTACCCAGCCTGGTGTTCTGCGTTTTCGGTGTCGGGGGGATCGGCGCCGCGTTCGTGATCTGGCGGTTCATGCTTCCGTAGGAACGCGGCCGTCCTCCGGTGCAGGGCGGCCGCCCTGCACCGGAGGACGGCCGCGTTCCGGCTTCGCGAGACAAGGCCGGTCCGGTCACCAGATTGGGCCCTGGGGCTCAAGACGCCGCTCCCGGTCCTCTTCTACTGTGAGCGGGCTCGCTTCCCCTCTTCCTCCCTTATGCACTCCCCGTATCTCCGTGACCAGAGATAGAACTGTGTAGCCGACCATGCGAATCCCCCGTTTCCACCGCCCCGCACTCACCCTCTGGCACCCCTCGTCGCCGGACGCGAAGAAGGGGGAGGGAGAACAGTCCCGCTTCGGCCCTTCGACCGACCGGGGTGCCAGCTTCGCCGAGTACGCGGCCGTTATCATTCTCGTCGCCGCGATCGCCGTGGGCGTCATCACCACCGGCGTCGGCGGAAGGATCACCAACCTCATCCATTCCGCCGTGTGCAGCATTGCCGAAACCAGCGGTTGCGAGGACACGACACCGAATGGCGACAGCGCCCAGGCGCCGGCTCCTTCGGGAGAGCAGGAGATAGACAACACCTCGCCGCCCATACCCGACGGATACCCCGCCCCTCAGGATTTCGAGGACGCCCGGGACTCGAACGACGAGATCCGCGAGTACCTCGACAAGGGCGGCTCGCACTGGTGGAACCCGTGGTCGTGGGGCAACCCTGATCATCCCAAGGACATCATGGCCGGAATGTCGGCCGATGAGCTCAACGCTCTGATGTGGAGTCTCTCCCCGGATGAGATCCGCGAACTCCTCCGCGAGGACGGCGTCCGGGAGATCGTGCTGAGCCAGGTCAACCTGGACACCCTGCGACGGCTCCGCCAGATAGACCCTGCGGGTATCGATCCGGACTTCAGCGACGTCGGTGGGGACGACGCCAACGAGGATGACGGCAACCCCAACGATGACCTCGGCTGGGGGCAGGTGCTCGACGGCACGTTGTGGGGCGAGGACGGCCACCAGATCAGCTCCGACGACATCGAGCAGGGCGGTCTGGGCGACTGCTGGTGGCTGGCGGGCATGGGGGCCATCGCCGACCAGGACCCCGGCTTCATCCAGAACATGATTACGGAGAACCCCAACGGCACCTACACTGTGACCTTCCCCGACACCGGTGAGAACGTCACGGTGACGCCCGACATCGTCGTCGGAGAGGACGGGACAGCCGCCTTCTCCGATCCGCAGAACAACGTGATGTGGCCGGTGATCCTTGAGAAGGCCTACGCCGAGCGAGAAGGCAGCTTCGGCGAGATCGAGGGCGGCTGGCCCAAGGACGCCATGGAGACGATCACCGGTAACAGCAGTGAAAGGCACGACTCGGAGGATGTCTCCGAAGCCCAGCTGAACGAATGGCTCACCGGTGGGACCGCGGTCACTATTACCACGACGGGTGACAAGGAAGGCGACTTCTATGAAAGGGAACCGCACGAGAATGGGCTCGCCCGCAACCACGCCTACATCGTGACGAACGTGTCGAACGGCAGGGTCCGGCTGTACAACACCTGGGGCCACTCCCATGTCACGATGACCGTCGAGGAGTTCAACCAACAGCTGGACACTGTAGAGACCAACTCGCTGGACTAAAGGGAAGAGACAGACCGATGTCCTACCGTTCACGTGCCCGACTCGCGCTGCAAGCGTGGGCTCTCTGCGTCTGTCTGCTGCCCCTTGCCTCCGCGTGCGCAGGCCAGCAAGAAAACGAGGAGCCTCCCGCATTGTCTACCGGTCCCGATCCCGAACTCCGCACCTACCAGCCTTCTCCCACTCAGGCCAGCGAAGAGCAGACTGTGACGATTCGACAAGGGCAGCAGAAGCAGGCCGCCGACCTGCGGATCGCGGTCTCGTCGACCCGTGGCGGTGAGGCCCGGTTCACCGTGAGCCAGGGCCCTGGCATTGACAAGGACAGCCCCGATGGGGGGCGCGGCGAGATCGGAGACACCGTAACCCTGGACAACGGCTACACGATCACCATCGAGGAGGTCCAGGACTCCGCGGAGGACGACGCCCCTGGCGCGGGCAGCGGCTCCGCGACCCTCACGGTGACCCCGCCTGAGGAGTGACTTCCTCACCCCTGTGAACGGGGCGATTTCCGCTTACCGTGCTGGCCTAGCCACGGGTTCCGGGGGGCCTGCTTCGCCGCGCTGCGCCCGAGGCGATGGCCCGGGGCTTACCCGCGCTCTACAGCGGTCACTGTTAGCCCGGCGACCGCGGCGGCGTTGACCGCCGCGTTGAGACCGTGGTCGAGGGCGGGCCCCACACACCCCATAAGAATTCCTAACGAAATGATCTTGGGTGTGGTTGGATCATCGCGGAGTCGGTGACCGGGAGGTTCGGGGTGGCTCGGCCCAAGCCGTGGGATGTTGGTGGTGAGCTGTGGGCGCGGATTGAACCGCTCTTGCCCCGACATGAGCAGCGGTTTCGCCATCCCGGCCGCAAACGCTTCGGTGATCGCAAAGTGCTGCAGGGCATCCTGTTTGTGCTGCACACCGGCATCCAATGGGAGCACTTGCCCCAGGAGTTGGGGTTCGGCGCGGGGATGACCTGCTGGCGACGTTTGGCCGAGTGGAACGCCGCCGGAGTGTGGCAGCGCCTGCACGAGGTGCTGCTGGCCGAGCTGCGCGGGGCCGACGCCTTGGACTTCTCCCGGGCGGTGGTGGATTCCTCCCATATCCGGGCGTTAAAGGGGGACCCGCGACGGGACGAAGTCCTGTAGATCGGGGCAGAACCGGCAGCAAGCACCACCTGGTCACTGATGGGCACGGAACTCCGCTGGTCGTCACCCTGACCGGCGGCAACCGCAGGCGAGTCACCCAGCTCGTCCCGTTGTTGGAGACGATCCCGCCGGTCAAAGGCAAGCGGGGTCGGCCCCGGCGCCGCCCCGACGTTGTCCTCGCCGACCGGGGCTATGACCACGACAAGTACCGGCGGCTGGTGCGTGCCTTGGGGATCCGCCCGCTGATCGGCCGCCGCGGGGACGAGCACGGCTCAGGGCTGGGCAGGCAGCGGTGGTTTGTGGAGCGCGGCTTCGCGCTACTGCACCACTTCCGCCGTCTCCGGCCTCCATCTCGGCTGCGCCCTCATCTACTGGAGACGCCTGAAGTCATTGCGCTAGGAGCTCTAAGTCCAGAGCGGACCTGCAAGGACTGGGGGGCATCCTCGACGCCGCAGGCCGAGTCCACCCGACCGGTCGGCCCGAACCGGCCGATCGTGATCAGGGCGCGGCCATACCGTGCGGCCTTGTAGCGCGGCAGCGCCACGAACGCCAGCCACCCGGCATGTGCACACTCTTGACCAACCTGGACCAACCTGGCGCACACAAGTCCGCTACCGTCGGGCCCTCCGCCGCGATCGCGTGGTTCCCGCGGATCATCCGGATTAGAGGGACTCTCCTGTGAATCGTTTCCTATCCGCAAGGGAGGTCGCTGAAATCGAACAGTTCGACGTCATGCCACTCGTCTCCCTCAATGTAGCAAAGCCGTCCCGGCACGTAGTCTTGGGGCACCTGGACCTGGTAGCTCCACAGTTCCTCGGGTGTTTCGTACTGCACGTAACGACCGGTGGTTCCGTCGGCGTGCCGCTGTGAATCGTCCTCAGGGGGGACATCGGCGATCGTCACCGAGAAGTCCTGGGGCGAGTCCCCGGACTCGAGGATGATCAGCGTCTCGTCCTCATCGGACGCATAGCTCTGGTATTCGCTTTCGAAGTCTTCCGCGTCTTCCGAAGCGACTTCGTCTGGCACCAGGACCGTGAAATCTTTGGAGTGAAGCGTGTAAACGCCCTCTTCAACCAGGTACGACGCTTGGCCGTAGAAGGTGACTCCGCTACCTTCGCGTTTCGCAGAAGTGAAGGTGAGCGAGAGTCGAGGATCCCATTCGACCCGCGCCGACCGTGCGTCGTCTTCGGACTGTTCCGGCACAGGGTCTCTGGTGAAGAGCTCAACCGTATCGCCGGCCGTGGCTTCGGTCTTGACCCCGCCGATCTGCAGAACCGACTCACCGTCTTTTTCAGCATTTTCAGGGCCACCGCGTTCTCCCCGCTCGGCCACCCCTTCCCCCTCCCCGGTTTCCTCCGAGTCCGAAGAGGAGGCGGTCTCGGATCCGGCGTCGAAGTCCCCGCCCGAGGATCCCACGCACCCGCTTAGCAGAAACGGGATGGGCAGCAACGCTGCGACTAGCGTAGTCCTCACCATTATCATGCTCACCGGCCTTCGAGTTCCGGGGATGGATTAAAGCCACCTCGCGGCAGGGAAAGAAATTATCGCAGACCCGCTAGT
>NZ_LAJC01000061.1 GCF_000981225.1 Allosalinactinospora lopnorensis | reverse complement strand
TTTTAAAGATTACCAGGCTTTCCCGAACTCCGCCAAATCGGCGAATTCCGCGTGAAATCCTGAATTGCATCCAGATAGTACCGCCTCTCGCCTTTGGGCGCACATCAGCACCCGCTAGCGATCGGTAGAGAAGCCATCCAGACGCGGATCCGTCCGATACCCCTTCCGGGGCGGAACAGAAGCGGAGCCACCCGGACATGCGGGCTTTCGCAGCCCACACCAGGCGACCCGAGAAACTATAACCCTCAGCCTCCGCGAGGACAACTCGAAACCCTGTGATCGAGAGCACCTCTGCTCCGCTCCCGAGTCCGCCTCTGGGGTCCGGTGATGGACAACAGGGCGGCGCCCGGCCCTATTCCCGGCCCACGCCTCCTCACTATTGGGAACTTCGTGACGGCGGTATCACGCTCGGTCGCCCTGCCGACAACGCACGCGTCCGGGTTTCCCGGAGAAGCGCAGCGCCACCCGGGCGATGGGGATACGGCGCCGCCACTGCCGCCCGGACCACCGCGTTCGAGACCGTGTGACCTCCCGGGCCCTTTGTTCCCCCGGCCAAGCAATCGGTTTCCGTACGCTCAACAGCGGCTACGGGCTCTTGGATCTCGAAAGGTGCCGGCGACCGGCACTTCCACCGGAGACATGGGTCTTCAGCGGGGTTGACATCGGCTGGCCGATCCTTGCAATGTGCTTTGGTTCGTGGGAATCGGTTTCATTCCGCGGTCGTCTAATCGACTCCCCCCGGCCTGGAAGGACCCTCCTTATGCGCCACGGCACACCTTCGCTGAACGTGGCCGCTATCGACTTCCCTACTCTCGTCCCCTTCTCCGCCTTCGTCCCAGCTGCCGCGGCTGTCTGACCCTCACCAGCATTCATCGACAAGGGAGGCGCTATGAGCGTGCTCTGGGGCCTGGGCGGGATGCTCGTTATTCTCGCCATCGCATTCGCGTTCTCCACCAACCGGCGTGCGATCAAACCGCGTACCGTAATCGCCGCGCTTGCGCTCCAATTCGGCTTCGGCGCCCTCGTTCTGTACTGGGACCTCGGCCAACGGTCCCTGGAAGCGGCCTCCTCCGGTGTGACCGCCGTCATCACCTCGTCGACAGAGGGCATCGACTTCCTGTTCGGGCCGGCTCTGCCCGACAACGAACTGGTGTTCGCCTTCCAGGTACTGCCGATCATCGTGTTCGTCGCGTCGCTGACGGCGGTCCTGTACTACCTACACATTCTGCAGTGGGTGGTGCGCATCATCGGCGGTGGTCTGCAGAAAGCCCTGGGCACGAGCAAGACAGAGTCGCTGAACGCCACCGCGAACATCTTCGTCGGGCAGACCGAGGCCCCGTTAGTCGTGCGCCCGTACCTGCACTCGATGACCCGCTCGGAGTTCTTCGCGGTCATGGTCGGCGGCCTGTCAACCGTCGCGGGCACCGTCCTGGTCGGCTACTCGCTGCTCGGAGCGCAGATGGAGCACCTGATCGCGGCGAGTTTCATGGCCGCTCCCGGTGCCCTGCTGATGGCGAAGATCATCATCCCGGAGACCGAAGAGCAGTCCATGCAGCCTGTGCTCGCGGGCACCGCCTCCGACGGACGCGGCCCCGCGAGCACCGAAGAAACCGAAGAATCCGCCGGGGCCACCGAGGAATCCTCCCCCGAGACCGGGTCGGACACCGGCTCCACGGGGGTGCGGCTCGCCTCCGGCTCCTCCGCGGACACCCCAGATGAGGACGGTCCCCGCAATGTGATCGAGGCCGCCGCACGCGGCGCCTCCGACGGTCTCAAGCTGGCGGTGAACGTCGGCGCCATGCTGCTCGCGTTCATTTCACTGATCGCGCTGCTGAACATGCTGCTGGGAGGCATCGGAGGGCTGTTCGGCGCCTCGGGCCTGAGTTTCCAGGACCTCCTGGGCTACCTGTTCTCGCCCATCATGTTCGTCATCGGTGTGCCGTGGAGCGAGGCGGTCGCCGCAGGCGGCTTCCTGGGGCAGAAGCTGGTGCTGAACGAGTTCGTCGCGTTCGCCGCCTTCGCGCCGGACGCGGACCAGTTCTCCCCGAAGACCGTCACCATCACGACATTCGCGCTCACCGGCTTCGCCAACTTCAGTTCGCTGGGCATCCTGCTGGGCGGACTGGGCAGCCTCGTCCCGCAACGGCGTTGGGAGATCGCCGAACTCGGGCTGCGCGCCGTCCTCGCGGGCACCCTGGCCAATCTGATGAGCGCCGCCATCGCCGGCATCCTGGTGGTCTAGCGAAGGTCCGTCCCATGGCCGGAGGGTCGCCACCACGGTCACCGACGAAGCGGACCGTACCGGCGGGCTCCTCACCATACTCCGGCTGTCCTGCGGCAATAATCTCACGAGGTCGAAGGGAGGGCTGTGTACGAAGGGGTTGGCTGGCCGGGGCGACTGCGCCCCTACCAGGAAAGGGTTCTCGAACGGCTCGCCGCCGGCTGGACTTCGGGGCACCGCCGGGCCTGGGTGGTGCTGCCGCCGGGCACGGGCAAGACCCTCATCGGTCTGGAGGCCGCCCGTCGGCTCGATCGCAAGATCGTGGTGTTCACCCCGAACACCGCTATCCAGAGCCAGTGGCTGGCGCACTGGCGGGAATGCGGCGGTAAGGGCAACGGCTCCCGGAAGCTGACCAGCCGGGTCACCGTTCTCACCTACCAGTCGCTGGCCGTGTTCGACCCCGACGCCGAGACCGATGAGGAAGGCCACGAGAAAGCTGATCGGACGGCTCCACACCAATGGCCGCGAGCTCGTCGACGCACTACGCGGTGCCGGGCCCCTCACGTTGGTGCTCGACGAGTGCCACCACCTGCTGGACGTCTGGGGGCGGCTGCTCGCCGAAGTGCTCGACGAGCTGCCGGACGCACTCGTGATCGGGCTCACCGCAACTCCGCCCGGTTCGCTGAGTTCCGATGAGGCCGGGCTCGTCGATGCGCTGTTCGGGGAGCCGATCGTGGGCGCCTCGGTTCCGGCGATGGTCCGGCAGGGCTACCTGGCGCCGTTCTCGGAACTGGCCTGGCTGACCACACCGACACCGGTCGAAAGCGATTACATCACCGGCGAGGCGGAGCGGTTCACCGAGCTGACCACCGACCTGCTGGCGCCGGGCTTCGCCTCGACCGGTTTCCTGGAATGGGTGGACGCCCGGCTGGTCGAACTCGCGGAGCGGGCCACCGGCGAGCGGATCTCCTGGGAGTGGCTGGAGCGCAACGAGCCGGAGATCGCCGCGGCGGCGCTGCGGTTGCACTACGCGGGGCTGCTGGCGAGGCCGCACGGGGCCAGGCTACGGGAGGAGCACCGGCACGCCCCCGCCGCCGAGGACTGGGTGGTGCTGCTCAACGACTATGTCAAGCACTGCCTGCTGCCCAGCTCCGAGGAGGTCGACGCCGACGCGGTGGCGGCTATCCGGCGGGCGCTGCCGGCCGTGGGCTACCAGTTGACCCGGCGGGGCATCCGGTCGGCGCGTTCTCCGGTGGACCGCGTGCTCGCGCGCAGCGCGGCCAAGACCTACGGCGCGGTGGAGATCGCCGCCACCGAGGCGGCGTCCCTGGGCGAGCGGCTGCGCTGCCTGGTGCTGTGCGACCACGAGCGCGCCACCGCCACCCTTCCCTCAGGACTGCGGAACGTTCTCGACCCGCAGGCCGGGGCGGCTCTGCTGATGCTGAAGAACCTCCTCGCCGACGACCGCACCCTGCTGCTGCGTCCGATGCTGGTTACCGGGCGTACGGTGGCCGCCGCGGAAGCGACGGGACGGGCCTTCGCCGAGTTCGTCGCCGCCGAGTCAGAGGGAACGGCTCCGGAGCTGTCCGTGGAGCCCGCCGACGGCGGCCTGGCCATGATCACCGGAAGGTGGACGTCCCGGCAGTGGGTCCGCCACGTGACCGCCTTCTTCGAATCGGGCGGGTGCCAGGTCCTGGTCGGCACGCGCGGGCTGCTGGGGGAGGGATGGGACGCCACGGCATCAACGCCCTGATCGACCTGACCACCGCAACGACCCCCACATCAGTGGTGCAGACCCGCGGGCGTGTGCTGCGCCTGGACCCCGGGTGGCCGGAGAAGACCGCCAACACCTGGACCGTTGTCTGCACGACCGACCGGCACCCCAAGGGAGCCGCCGACTGGGAGCGTTTCGTGCGCAAGCACACCGGTTACCTGGTCGCGGCTCCGGACGGTGAGATCGTCTCCGGGGTGGCCCACGTCGACGCCTCGTTCTCGCCCTATGCGCCCCCCGAGACCGGATCCTTCGACGCGCTGAACACCCGGATGCTCGAACGGGCCCAGGACCGGGCCGCGACCCGCGCGGTCTGGCGGCTCGGCTCCGAGTACCGGGACGAGCTCGTCCACACCGTCCGGGTACACGCCGCCCGCGCGGTCGTGCCCGCGAAGGCGGAGCTGGAACCGGTTCCGGGGCGCCCTGAGCCTCCCTCCGCCGTACCGGCCCCGAACTGCGCGGCCCCGGTACCTTCGCAGCCCCCGCCGCCCGCGCGGTTGTCCCCGCTGTCCCTGCTGGGCGGGTCGCGCCGGTCGTTCGAGTCACCCATGAGAACGCAGCAGGCGGTCCCCTGGTATCTCGCCGCGAACGCGGTGGTGGTCGCCGGTTACGTGGTGCTGGGACTCGCCGGCGGTGTTTGGCTCCATGAGGTCTGGACCCTCCTGGGCGTGGTCTTCGTGCTCTACGGATGGCTCGTCATCCTGGAGGAGCGGTGGCGCAAACGGCGGTCCGGACGCGTCTGCGGCCGTACCGGACGAGGCCACGAGGATCGGCTCCGGGAGCACGAGGCGCTGGTGCGGGAACACCTGGCGGACACGCTCGACACAGCGGCGGGCGACCCCTCGGTCACCCGCCTCGCCTACGCGATCGCCGACGCGCTGGTCACCTGTGACCTCTCCGAACGCGGCGCCGATGCGGTCACCGTCCGACTGGAGTCGGACGGCTCTTACCAGCTTTCCCTGGCGGGTGTGGACACGGCCACCTCGGAGCGGTTCGCCGTAGCTCTCGATGAGGTGCTTTCTCCGATGGCGATGCCCCGCTACGTCATCCCCAGATACGTGGTGCGGGTACGGACAGGGGAGGAGCGGCTGCAGCACGCCCAGGCATGGGGAGACGGGCACGCCCGCGCTGACGAGGTCGTCTACCACGCTGTTCCGGCGGTGTTCGGCCAGAACCGCCGCCTGGCCAAGGAGTTCGAGAAGGCGTGGAACACCTGGATCTCCCGCGGCTCCGCGCTGTTCACCTCATCACCGGAAGGGGAGGGGATCCTCGCGGCGCACCGCGGAGAGGACCCCTTCGCCGCGACCACCGCACTGCGTGTCGCCTGGGACTGAAGGTGGTGCGCACAAGGCCGCGGCACCGACCTTCCGGGGTCCGTACCGCACACGTCGCCGTGTCGACATGTCTATGCGCGGACAAGGAGACGTGGTCACAAGCTGCTCGACAAGGGCGTCCTCGGGCTGGCGGAAGGACAGACCGTTACGGTCTCAAGCCGTTTCGTGGGCCGCGCCGAGAGCGCCGGGAGCTTCGTCCTGGCCCTGAACGGGCGTCCGGTCAGGCCGCCACAGCCCGGATTCCCGCCGGTAAGCGGCGAGCACATCGCCTGGCACCAGCGGGAGGTCTTCCGGAGCCCCGCACTCCAGGCACCGGCGCCCCATTCGGGATGACACGAACAGTCCCGGCGCGAGGCCGGGTTTCGTCCCGAAAACGGCGACGGCGGGCGCGCCCCGGTCCGGGTGTGGCGGCCACCGCGGTGAGCCTTCGGGGGGCGAAGGAACGCCACCGGCTCGGCGCAGCGGCGCTCAGTCCGAGCCGCTGGAGCGCACGCCGGCGATCGCGTTGTTGCGGAAGGCGTCCACGAACAGCGCGTGGTCAGCGCGTACCTGGTCGGCGTAGCGGTGGGCGAAGCGGATGCACCAGTCGAGGAACTCCTTCTCCCGCCCGTCCACAGCGGAGGTGATGGCGTCCTCGGTCTCGCCCTGCACCAGGGTCGCGTCGGCGTGGGCGTCGGAGACGCAGTGCGCCTTAGCCGTGGCGCGCCCCAGGTAGTCCAGCACCGGGGCGATGTCCTCGGGTTCGGTGAGGTCGCCCCAGTCCAGGTCGTTCACGTAGGGCGAGAGCTCGCTGACGACGAACCCCTCACCGCCGATCTCGGTGTGGCCCAGCAGCGGGTCCGCGTGGGCCTGGAGCGCACGCTGCGAGACCGCGGTGCGGTGGCCGTGGTGGTGGAAATGCTCCATGATGCGGCGGTCGGTCACCACCCGCGACGGGGCGGCGACGTTGCCCTGCTTGATCGACAGCACGATGTCGTTGTCCCACGCCTCGGTGGGCCCCTCGATGAGGATGTTGTAGGCGGGCAGCCCGGCCGAACCGATCCCGAACCCGCTGCGGCCCACGATGTCCTTGACCCGGTAGGCCAGCGGATCGTAGCGCTTGTCAGCGGGGATGGTGTCCAGGTACTTCTCGAAGGCCACGCCGACACGCTCGTACTCGTCCCGGGCGAGCCGCCGCACCCCGGGCCCGTCGCGGAAGAGCCGTTCGTAGCCGCGGCGGGTGGTCACGGCCTGGAGCAGCTCGAAGCGGCTGTTGAGCCGGGCCTGCTGCAGCACGTCGTGCACGGTGCCCTTGGTGTTCCCCAGCACCAGGGAGAACTCGTCGTCGCCGCCGCGTGAGGCGAAGCTGCGTACCTGTTCGATGTAGGCCTCGACATAGCGGGGCACGAGGGCACCGATGTCATCGTCGGAGAGCGCCTTCTGCCAGCCCAGCAGCGCGACACTGGCCACGAACCGCTGCACGTCCCAGGTGAAGTGGCCCAGGTAGGCCTCGTCGAAATCGTTGACGTCGAAGACCAACCGACCGGTGGAGTCCATGTAGGTACCGAAGTTCTCGGCGTGCAGGTCGCCCTGGATCCACACGCGCGACGTGCGCTCGTCGGCCCAGGGGTCGTCCATACCGATGATGTCGGCGTAGAACAAGCAGGCGCTTCCCCGGTAGAAGGCGAAGGGGTCGGCGGCCATCTTGCGGAACTTGGCGCGGAACGCGCCGGGGTCAGCGGACATGAGGGTGGAGAAGGCGTCCTCCAACGTCCGGACGATGTGGTCGCGCCGCTGGGGGGAGCGGTCAGTGGGGGTGTCGACGTTGAACATGCCCCAATAATGCCTCGGTGGGACGGATGGTTCCGCGTTCGTCGGCGCTGCGGGGCAACGACCACGGCATGCGCCGGCCTTCCGCTCGTGGCGGGATCCGAACCGCCGAACGATGCCCGAGACGCTCTGGCGCGAAGTCGACTTCTCGACTCGCCGGTTTCCCCGCTTCCCACCAGGCGCGACTCAGACCGTTGTTCGGCGCGGTCTCGGCGGACCCGACGAGGGACCGGGTCCACCACTCGCCCCAGTCGGCCGCGGCCGGAGCGGCTCGCGGCGCGGTCGTGCCGCACCGGAGCAGGACGTCATGTCGATTCCTCGACAAGCTCAGCGGGACGCCGAGGTGGCTCACGGCAGGTAGGCGATGCCGTGAGCGCCCTGGGTGGTCCCAGGGGCACCGGCGTCGATGTCGAGGACCCGCAACGGCGTACCGGACACCATGTCTATGACGTTCACCGTGCCCGAGCGCAGGTTCGCGACGAACGCCCGGTCACCGTTCGGAGTGGTGCGGACCGTGATCGGCGCCTGCCCGATCGGCGCGTCGAAGCGGTGCTCGAGCGTGCCGCCCGCGAAGACCGAGAGTTGTCCGTCCGCCGGCTTCCCCGCGTCATCGGTGCGGACGAGCCCGGCGAGGACCTGTCCGTCCGCGGCGACGTGCACCGGACAGGCGGGGAGGTCCAGGGGGATGCTTCCGGTCACCTCGTCGGTGGCCGTGTCGATCACCATCAGCGCCGCCGGGGGCGGGCCCGCGTCCCCGCCGTCGTAGTGGAGGGTCATGCCGGCGGCGTATGCGTGGCGGCCGTCCCGGGAGACGGCGATCTCCTCGGTGCCGTACGGGGCGGGGATTCGCCCGGCGAGGACGCCGCGGGTGAGGTCCAGGACAGAGACGAACGGGTCGGCCTTGTTGGTGGCATACCCCTTGCGCCCGTCGGGGGTGATCGCGACCCAGTGGGGGCCGCGTGCGCCGACCCCGACGCGCCGCGCCGAAGTGCGGGTGGCCGTGTCAAGAGCGACGACCGCGCCGCCGCCCGCCGGGCCGGCCTCAACGGTGATGTACAGCAGGCCGCGGTCGGCGTCGAGGGAGAGACCGTGCGGGGCCTCCTCCGGGGCGAGCGAGACGACGTCGACGAGTTCCCGCCGGAACGGGTCGACGACGGAGATCTCGTGCGCCTTCTCGCCCGGCTTCGTGTAGACGCCGGAACGGTAGGTGTGCGAGACGTACAGCACCCCGGCCTCGTGATCGACGGCGATCTCGTGCGGCTGGGCGGCCACCTTGAGGTCGCCGAGGGACTCGTAGGTCAAGCCGTCGAAGAAGCGCACCGCCTCCCCGGTCGAGGTGACCACGGCCAGTACGGGCCGCCGGGCCCCGGCACCGTCACTCATCGCTGCTTCTCCCTAGGGTTGTCGGTGGTGGATACCCGGGCGGCGGGAGGGGCTGACCGCTGCCTGCACGGCGGCGACTCGCAAGGAATGCCCGCTCTGTCGTTCTGGACTCCTGGCCACTGATTCAAACCTGCTGGTGAACACCGCTGTTCAGGGACCCGCAGGCGTGGCTGCCCAGTATCGAGGCCGGCGCTCTCTCGCGGGTGTTCCGCAGCAGGAAGTGCAGCGAGCGGCCCATCCGCACCCGAGCCCTGGTCACCTCGGCCCGGCGCCTGGCCGACGTTCCCCAGAAGCCGCCGCGTGACGGCCGCACCGCCTCGCCGGCCGCCCGAATCGACCTGGCGCCCTCATTCGGCCCTCTGCCGGCCGACACGGTCGATGAACTCGATGACCTCGTCGTTCGGGCCGTAGACGAAGGCGGCTTGGAAGGTCATCGGGTCCTCGCCGGCGGTCTCGATCCGCCTCGGTTCTCCCAATGGCCGGGCCCCGGCCGCGACGGCGCGCTCGAACAGGGCGGCGCAGTCGTCGGTGCGGACCGCGAAGTGGACCAGGGTCGCCGCGCGGCCCCGATCCTCGTCGCTCGGCCGCCGTTCCGCGTCCAGGGCCCGCGCCGAGCCGCCGGGCGGGGTCGAGGCCGCGTCGAACAACTCGACGACCCGGTCGTCATCCGCGTCGAGGAAGACGGCGCGGTGCACGCCCGCCTCCGGTACGCTCCACTCCCGGACGAACCGGAAGCCGAGTGCCCGGGTGTAGAACTCCACCGTCGCGTCCATGTCGTAGACACGCAGGGCGATGTGGTCGAGACCTCGGTTGAGGACAGGACTGGTCACGTGCGTTCCTTGTCGTGTGCGGTGAACGGTCGCGCAGGAGACAGGACGCCGCCGGGACCACCGGCCGGGCGGCGCTGCCGTCCCGAGGGCTCAGTCGAGCGCCTTGAGGATCTCGGCGGCCAACGGGGCGGAGGATGCGGGGTTCTGCCCGGTGAACAGAGTGCGGTCGACGACCACGTTCGGCGCCCACGGCTCGGCTTCGGAGAACCGGACACCGAGGGCGGTCAACCGGTCCTGGAGCAGCCACTCGGCGTTCTCGGCGAGCCCGGCCTGGGCTTCCTCGGTGTTGGTGAAGCCGGTCACCCGGTAGCCGGCGAACGGGGAGGTGCCGTCCGGCCGTTCCGTGGCGAGCAGGGCGGCCGGTCCGTGGCAGACCACACCCAGCGGCGTACCGGACTCCAGGGCAGCGGTGAGCAGTCGACCGGAGTCGGCGTTGACCGCCAGGTCCTCCATCGGTCCATGGCCGCCGGGGTAAAAAACGGCCGTGTAGTCGGCGAGGTCGGCTTCTTCGAGTTTGATGGGGTTCCGCAGCTCGGTGGCCGACTCCAGCACAGCGGCGACCGCGTCGGCCGCTTCCTGGCCGCCGTTGACCTCCGGCGCAAGGCTGGCGGTGTCGACCGTGGGCAGCACACCGCCCGGTGTGGCCACGACGACTTCGTGCCCGGCCGTTGTGAACGCGCGGTAGGGGGCCGCGAACTCCTCGGCCCAGTAGCCGGTCGGGTGCTGGGTGCCATCGGCCAGTGTCCAGTGGTCGACACCGGTCATCACAAACAGGATCCTTGCCATTTCTCCACTCTCTCGAGGGCGCCTCGGCTGATTAGCGGGGCGCTTATGATCCGACGATCCGTACGCGGTTCGTCAGCGGTTACGGTCTCGACCGTAGGGCCCGCCAGCATCGGTATGCCAATAGAGTTCGCGCTAACCCCCATAGGAAAGATGATGGATCGATTCCGGTGGACCGCGGCGGAACTGCTGCTGGGAGGCATTTCTCGGGGCCTGACGTGGGGCTCGTAGGTCTATACCGGGACAGGAGACGAAGGTCCGGACTCAGCGGTACCCAATGGGAGCGGACCGCGCCCGAAGACACGCACACTGCGGAGATTAACCGAATCTACTTATTCACTTAAGGGTCATTTATGACCGCTGCCAATAACATCCCCCAGGGCCAACTCCCGAAAAAGAAAACAGCGGAATCATCACCCCCAACCACCTCGAATGAGGGAGAGGTTCGATGAAGGTACTGGTCACTGGGGCGAGCGGCTTCGTCGGCTCACACACGGTCAAGGCGCTGGTCGGCGCCGGCCACCACGTCCGCGCCTCGGCACGCACGGGCGAGCGAGTGCGGCGAGCGCTGGCGCCGCTCGGCTGCGCCGATACGGTCGAGATAACCGAGGCCGACATCCTGGACAAGGACCGGATCGACGACGCGTTGAACGGCTGCGACGCGGTCGTGCACGCGGCCGCCACCTACTCGCACGACGTCCGCCGCAGCAAAGAGATGCTCACCACGAACCCGCGCGGCACCGAGCTGGTGCTGGGCCGGGCGAGCGAACTGGGCCTCGACCCGGTGATCCACGTTTCCACCTACACCGCCCTGCTGCCGGCACGCGAAACCCTGAAACCGTACTCTCCCGTCGGTAACCCGCCGACTCCCTACGCCCGGTCCAAGGCCCGCTCCGAACACATCGCGCGCCGGCTGCAGGCGGAGGGAGCACCGGTGACGATCGTCTACCCGGGGATGGTCTGGGGGCCGAACGACCCGCAGGCCGGAGAGAGCACGTTGCTCGCGCGGGACGTGCTGGAGGGGAGGATTCCTTTCGGGGCTCCGGGCCGCGTGGGGGTGGTCGACGTCCGCGACGTCGCCGCGGTCCACGCCGCGGCGTTGCGCCCGGGCGTTGGACCGCAACGCTACATAGCCGCCTCGGAGGTGGTTCCAACGGCGACGATGATGCGTATCGTCGCCGAGACCGGCGGTCGCCGGCCGCCCCGCGGAGTGGTTCCGGCTCCGCTGGTGCTCGGCCTCGCGCGGGTGGCTGATGCCGTCCAGCGGATCTCTCCGAAGCGTTTGCCTCTCGACTACCAGAGCCCCTGGACGGCGCTGAACTTCGACTCGATCGACGCTTCCGCGACCGTGCGCGAGCTGGGCGTGGGTTTCCGCACCGCGGAAGACAGCATCGCCGACACGGTGCGCTGGCTTAACGCGGGCGACCGGGCCGCCGGACCGGTCGAATGACCCGATGACGGCTCCCCGAGCGATTGCGTGGTGTTCGTCCAGCGCCGGAGCCGCCCCCAGCGCCTCCAAAGAGACGGCGATCGGGGCCCGACCGAGGCCATCTCCGTGGTTCCCGTCGAAAGCCTGGGGAAGCGGATGACCGCGCGCCTTCCGCTACTCGTCGGTGTCCACGTCGCCATCTCCGGGCTCGACGCCTACCCGCGTGTGGCGATGCGGAGCCCGCGGCACGGCCAGACGAAGCCGACCCTGGACCTTCTACACCGGGGTACACGACACCGCGACCGCCGACGATCTGGAGAACCCCAGGAGTGTCCTCCACAGGGTGTGGACAAGTCGACAGAGTGGCAACCTGACAAGGCGATCGCCGTTCTCTGCCGTCCGGACGGCAAAAGGCCACTCGCCCCGATGAATCCGACGGGTCGGTGCAGCATAGATGATCGGCTGCCGGCAGCTCAGCGAGGCGCTCGGCCGGGGTGTCCCAGCCGAGCCTCTTGCATGGGCGGAGCTGAGTTCGGCGGCGCCCCGACCCCTCATCGATCGGAGCCCGTCGCGATCGTGGTGGCACGACCGGCGTCCGGGGTCCGCCCCACAAACGGTGCGCGCGTTCAGCGCCGCCGGGCGGGCTTCGCGTAATAGACGCACCATCGACCCCGGCGTGCATCGGTTCGCGGTTACCGACCGCGAACCGATCCCGGACTACTGTACGAAATGCGGACATCTGTCCGTGATCGGTAGCGACCATGCATGGCCCGGTGCGACATAGCGGCCCATCCGCGGGGGAACGGCCGCCATCGCCGCGACCCCCGCCACCGCCATCCTCCAAACCGCCTGCCATCCGGCAGTTCCCGGCGCTCCTCCGCGAGTGGACATGTCCACCGGCACGGCTCGCGGTGGCGCCATCCGACGGACCGCAGCCACTCGAACACGGCGCTACGAACCACGGCCGCTATGCCGAAACGAGACTTGACACACACCAGGACGCCGCTCAAAACTAACTTTCGGACAGACGACCGCAGTACGGACAACTCGAAGGTTCACGACGAACCTTACGAAGGCGACCACACCACTTACCCCTTGTGCCGGACCGTCCCCCTCCAGCGAAGCGGCCCGGTGCGTGGAACCGAGGGAGCACCTGCCACGAGTCGCGGCCTGCGGCACCTCGCCCCCTCGTTCCGCTGCGATCATCCAATCGAAGGAGCGGACGTGGCGTTCACCCCGAATCAAACCGATCACGAGAAAACAGCCCCCTCCGCGTCGCACTGGGGTGCGCACCCCGTCGCCATCGTGGTTGGATTCGCGGTTCTCTGCGCGTCATGGATGCTCAATGCCATGGACCGCCAGATCTTCTACCCGCTGCTCCCCGATATCGGCGATGACCTGGGGTTCACACTGGCGCAGGACGGTTTCTTGGCGACCGGGTTCACGCTCGGGCTCGGCATCGCCGGTTTCCTCGCGGGTTTCGTCGTCGACCGGTACTCACGCAAGACGGTCATCATCGTCAGCGTGCTCGTCTACTCGTTGGGCACCGCCGCCATTCCGTTCTCCTACCACGTGGCGGACATGGCGATCTACCGCATCATCTCCGGTGTGGGTGAGGGGGTTCAGGGAACGGCGCTGTACGCGATCGTCGGATCGTTCTTCTTCCACCGCCGGGCGTTCGCGGCCGGGTTCATCGGTGTCGCCTTCGGCGGCGGCATGTTCCTGGGCCCGATGATCGGTGTCCCGTTCGCGGAGGGATTCGGCACCTGGAGGGCGCCGTTCTTCCTGTTCGGAGGCTTGGGACTGGTCATGGCGATACTTATCATGACCCTCGTTTCGCGCCGCATGTCCGAGGTCAGGCGGACCATCGAGGGAGCGGGCGCGACACAGGACTTCAGCCACATCCCTGAGAGCCCGTACAACCGCAACATCGCGCTCTTCGGGTTCGGCGCGGCCTCCAGCGGAATGGTCTTCTACGGTTTCACCGGGCTGTACCCCACCTACCTCCGCGAACAGCTGGCGTTCGAGACCGGCCAAGCCGCGCTGGCGGTCTCGCTGTTGGGTATCGGCGCCATGCTGGCCCTGGTGGCGGGCTGGATCGGCGACAAGATCAGCCAGAAGTGGCTGCTCGTGTGCACGTTCCTGATCATCTCGGTGATCGCCTACCTCATCTACAACGTCGTCACGGCAACCACCGGCCAGTACGTGCTGGCGTTCCTCATGGGCGCGTTCGCCAGCGGCTCCCTGTTCACCAACACCGCGACGGCCATGCAGCGCTCCGTCCGCCCGGAGCATGTGGGGCGCGGGCAGGGCCTGTTCATGCTGACCTACTACGTCGCCGCGGCGTTCTCCGGAAGTGTCTTCGCCTGGCTCGTCTCGCGCGGTGACTGGGGCGAGGCGGGACTGTGGCAGCTCACCGTCCTTCCACTCGTGGCCGCCGCGGTGCTGTCCTTCGTGGACAAGAAGCGCATGATCGTCCCCGTTACGAAGTGAGATCCGGGTCGTCGCTCCCGCTACCCGACCTCTACGTGGCCGCGCTCAAGAAGCTCGGAAGCAGCCTCCACAGGGATGTGGACAAGTCGACAGAGTGACAAGCTGACCGAAGGCTGCGGTACTTCTCAGCAGTACGGACACGAAAAAGACCCCGCGCGTTCGTCGCGTGGGGTCTTTGACCTGGGTGGGCGTACCAGGACTTGAACCTGGGGCCTCATCCTTATCAGCCAGATCAAGGGCCTCGAATACCCCTGTCACAAGCCGAGCGTTCTCCCTATTTCCCCAGGTGAGACGGGCAAGAACGATCCGCCTGCTACCGCCGAGTAACACCCGGTACCGCCTCCTGCCACGGTCAAACCACGGTCAAGGAAACAGGGGCTGACACATGGGCTTCTCCCGCAAACGCATCAGCACCGACGGCACCTCACGCTTCACCGCCTACTACACCGACATCCGCGGAAGAGAACGCTCCGCCGGCACCTACGCCACCGAAAAGGAAGCCGACAAAGCCTGGCAACGCGCCGAGGTCAAAGTCGCCGAAGGCCGCATCACCAGCATCCACCACGGACGCAGCGATTCGAGAACTACGTCCTCAACCACTGGCAACCCAACCACATTGTCGAAGCCACCACCCGGCAGAACATCACCTACGCCCTCAACAAGCACATCCTCCCCGAGTTCAGCGGCATGCGGATGAACGAGATCCTCCCCGGCCACGTCCAGGAATTCGTGCGCAAATGCCAGGACAAGAACCTCTCCCCCGCCTCGATCCACCGGCTGACCACCATGCTCAGCGCCATATTCTCCAACGCCCTGCTCAACCAGGTCATCTTCATCCACCCGTGCAAAGGCGTCGTGCTTCCCCGCATCGGCCGCAAGCCGCTGAAGGTGATCACCCCCGAGGAGTTCGACGCGTTCTTCGCCCACATCGAAGGCGAGGTGTTCCGTCTCCTAGTGGAGACCAAGATCGAGTCAGGACTGCGCTGGGGCGAACTCACCGAACTGCGCCCCAAAGACCTCGACCGCCAGACTCAGATCCTCACCGTCAGCCGCGCCGTCGTACAGCTCACCTCCAAGTTCCACCCCGAAGGCGGCCGTTTCCTCGTCAAGGACTACCCCAAGGACGGCGAGTTCCGCCGCCTCAAGCTCAGCCGCCACCTCGTCCTCAAGATCGCAGCCTTCGTCCTGGCCAATGGCATCGGTGACGACGACCTGCTCTTCCAGATGCCAGGACCTAACCCCAACGTCCCCATTCCGCCGCCGCCCGTACCGCCCGACGGCCAAGAGTTCGGACTGACCGAACCCAACGCCAACGGACGCCGCTATCGGCACGGCACCACCACCGCCTACACCAATGGCAGGTGCCGATGCGCCTACTGCCGGGCCGCCTTCGCCCACTACCGGGCCAAGCGGCGCGCCCTGGGCAAGGACGACCCCCGCAGCCGCCGACGCATCGACACCGACGGCCACATCCCCCAGGAGTGGTTCCGCACCAACATCTGGCACCCCGCCCGCGAGAAGGCCGACCTGCCCGACGACATCACCCCGCGCGTCCTGCGCCACGCCCACGCCTCCTGGCTACTGGCCGGAGGCGCCGATCTCATGGTCGTCAAGGAACGCCTCGGCCACGCCTCCATCACCACCACCCAGCGCTACCTCCACACCCTCCCCGACGCAGACGACAGCGCCCTGACAGCACTCGACAACATCCGAGGACGCAGCAAATCACGCACCCCCAACCCCAAAGCTCTGCAGGCACAATAAGTACACGGGCCGCAGCAACACAGCCGCGGCCCCTTTCCTCCAACCGAATGGCCCACAGTGGTCCAGTACGAACCACCCACGGACCGACGGCCATACCCCGATGACACCGTTATCCGCTGCTTGCCGTTGGTGGTGCGTTTGCGCCGACGAAGTCGACAAAGGGAATTTCGTGCTGGAGTCGGTTGTAGTTGCCAGCCTCCTGGGCGATGCGGAGTCCGTTGACTAGGAGAGCGCTGGCTTGGTCCTGTTCTGAGAGATCCAGCCATGATGTGAGTATGCGGGCTCGTTCAGCGTTGACCGCTGGTGCTTTGCTGGTTTGTTTTGTCGGGAGGAATCGGTAGAGCTGGGTAGCGGATTCGGCCAGGGAAGACCGTGGTGGACGGCGGTGGCTGAGGCACGGGCCGGGATGGACAGTCCTTCTGCGTCCAAATCGCCGTAGTAGAGAATCTGGCGAATGCGGGGAAGTTGGGTGATCGTGGCCACGGATGCTTCGAAGGCGTGTCCGGAGCCGAAGGCGATGTGTCCAATCGCGCCTGGGGCGGGGCGAAGCAGGCGCAGAAGGGTAGCGTAGATGTCGCTGTTCTCCACAACCAGGAGGGTGTCACCGATCTTGATGCGGGTGTGGTCGTTGCGCAGCTTGCTGGCGGGGGTGATGCGCAGGTAGGGGTTCAGTCTGGGCGTGTCGGCGATCCTGTCGCGCAGCTCGCCCCGCTTGAACGCGCTGAGGGCATCCGAGCTAACGATGAGTTCCTCCAGGTGAGGGAGTGTGCTGCCCCGACATTGCAGGTGAAGCGGCGCCGAAGTGGAGCATTCATCGGTAGCATCCGTCAGCGGCCGAAGTCCTTCATCTGGGCCCACGAGCCGGCGGCGTCGTTGACGTCGTCCTCCGACAACAGCAGGTACTGCCACCGTCCGTCTGCCCGCCCGGAGTTGTTGATCGTGTTGGTCCACGTCTTCGCCGCCTTCTTCTTCGCGATGACGTCAGCGGCGTTAATCTCCTTGTTCATCTTTGTCTCGACCAGCCAGTTGGTCCGCACGCCGTTGGCCTCCTCGATGACCACCAGGTCGGGGTTGTACTCCCGCCCTTCCTGGGTCCAGGTGATCGGGATGTCGTTGCGGTGGAGCCGCGCCCACACAATGACGTGGTCGTCAGCATCCACGGCACCAGCGACCTTGTATTCGGGGGATGAGTCGAACCACGCGTACTCGTAGGCGCCCTTCTCCCAGCCGTTGTACGCACGTGACCGCTCGAACGTGACGGTGTGGTCGGCCTCGTGTTTGCGACGGGCGGTCCGCGGCTTGTCGAGATCAGTGATCTGCACCCTGTCATGGAAGACGACCCCAACCTTGGCGCGCTCCCCTATCTGCTTGGCGACCTCGGATTCGAGCCGCCTGGCGGCGCGGTCGAAGTAGGCAGACAGGTTCTCGGCTGCGGTATCGCCCATCGCTTCGATGACTGTGTCGACGATCGATTCAGCTGCGTTGCGTTCGCTCTTGCGGCGCTCGACGCCCTTGACCTTCATGACGCGGTCGATGAGCCCTTTCCGTGACGTCTCCAGGGGCGTGTTCAGGTGGAGCGCCTCGACGGTGTCTTCGGCCTTTTGCCCCTTGATCTGGCCGTCTTTGGCCTTAAGGGCGGTCCGGATGAGCGTGTCACCTGCGTCGTGCCTCAGTGCCTCGCCGAGGGCCTGGAACGGTCTCATCTCATGAACCTGGTTCAGTGACACCGCCTGCGGCTGCGGTACCCGCTGCACGTACGGGATGCGGATGGGCTCCCGGTCCAGAAGCGGCATGTGGGTTCGGGCCTCGTCGGGGACGTCCTTTGCCCGGGCTTCAATCTGCTTGAGGTGGTCGTCGAGAGACTGGACGTGCTCGACAGGTTCTTTTGAGCTCGGGAGGCCCTTGTCGTCGACCTGCGGTGCGGGGACGGCTTGGCCCTCGAAGGGGTTGTCGACTTCCTCGGTCTTCTTGCGAACGACCTTCTTGCCGTCGCCGGTGGTGCGGACCTGGGCGAGGATCCGGTGGTCGACCATGGACTGGGAGAGCGCCTGGCGCTTCTTCAGCAGCGCCTCGTACTTTTCATGCGCGAGGACCTCGACGGTGTCGAGCATCTGCTCACCGGTGTACCTTCCGTAGGGTAGACGCATGCCTCGCCCGAGTGTCTGCTCCGTCAGGACCTCGGAGACCGAGGCGCGCATCGAGGCGATCACGTACACGTTCTTGACGTCCCAGCCCTCCTTGAGCATTCCGATCGAGATGATGATCCGGACGGGAGATGCCGGGTTCTCGACGGCGTCCAGATCGGCGAGTGCCTTTTCCTTTTTCTCCCCGGTCAGCTTCGAGTGGACGAGTAGGGTCTTGCCCACCCAGGCGCCACCGTCAAAGCTCTCTGAGTCGAGGATGTCTCTGTATGCTTCCGCGTCGTCGATCGACTGGGCGATCACGAGCATGACGGGCCGTACCGGCTTGACTGCGTTCTCTGCCGCCCACGCCTCGCTGACTCGTTCCTTGTGCTTGAGCAGCGTGACTCCGTCGAGAAGCTTCGTCCGGTCATCGCTCCTATCGTCCTGGCGGGCCACGAGAACGGGGGTCTTCACGTACTCGTCCTCGATCGCCTTCGCGAGCGGGTACCGGTAGACGACGCGGGCTTCGTCCTTGGGGTCCGGCGTGGCGGTCACGCCTACGACGAGTTCGGGGTTGAGGTTGGTGATGGTCTTGGAGAACGCGGGGCCGCGGTAACAGTGGTGCTCATCGGCCAGGATCACGAGGTCATCGAGAGTGCTGAGCCAGTCGTAGAAGGAGGCCCCCAGGAACTCCTGGTAGGCGTGGGTCTTGCGGCCACCACTCGCTTCGGTGGTCTCAGTGAGCGACTGGACGGTGAAGATGTAGACCTTGGTCTTCGAGGTATCCGTGATCGCGTTGGCGGTGGCGGCGGAATCGAAGTTGTCCGCAGTCACGATGACCGGATCTGACCGCATCGACTTCGTGATCGCCTTGTCGTCCCCGGGGGTGAAGTTCCGGACTGTCTTGTCGCGGATGGTCCGTCCCGGGGTGAGGATCAGGAAATTGCGGGCGGGGGTGCCGATGCCGGCGAGGTATTCGAGGAGCCCGGCCATGATGTATGTCTTGCCGACGCCGGTGGCGGAGTCGACGATGCACTCGAACGGCTCGGTCTTCTCTTCCACGTCGTAGTGCTGGCTCATCATGTTCGCGACCGATTCGACGGCTCGGAAGTTCGGGTCGCGTAGGCTCAGCCGGTGCTTGACCTCTTCGAGTAGGTGCTCGTCGACCTTCAGATCACTCACTGGTGTTCTCCTTCTTGAACGGTGAGCCGTTCGACGCCTTCCTGCGGTACCGGTCGAGAACCGAGTCGGGGATCGCTTCGAGTCGGGAGCCCTTCCGCTCCTTCCGGAGCAGGTCTGCTGCACCGTCGGCGACCTGGGTGGCCCACACCTCGACGACTTGGCCTTCTGGGAGCTGGTCGAGGATCGACTGGGCGGTCGACTCGCCGACGAGCCCGTCGATGACGACGTAGCGGACGGTGCCTTCCTTGGCGGCGAAGATCCCGTCGGGGGAGTAGGTGACTTCCAGTTGTGCGCACATCGCCTCGGCGAGATCACCCCGTGTGGCCCAGTCAGCGAGCAGAACCATCCCGTCCACCTCGTCGAACATCGACGGACCGACCTCAAGGTGGGTGAAGCCGCCGCCGCCATGCCACAAGGTGGTGGTTTCGACCTTGGTCTTGGTGAGCTTTTGAAGGGCCTTCAGGGTGTCGGTGTCGAGGTCCTCCCGGCCTCCGGTCACCTTCTTGAGCAGTCGGTTGAACTCGTGCGCCTCTTCAGGAGTCACGCCGTCTGGTAGATCTGCGGCAGCGACTCGCTCTTGAGAGGTCGTGACCCCTCCCGGGTCATCGCCCTTGACTACCCGCGCAAGCCGGGGCTTGGTGTACTTGCTCACCGTGGTGGGCAGGAGCTCGGAAGTCACCCAGCGGCGCCCCATCTTGTGTGCAACTGCCGCGGTTGTCCCGGAGCCGCCGTAGCAGTCAAGCACGATGTCACCGGGGTTGGTGGCGATGTGGATGACCCGCTGGAGGAGTTCTTCGGGCTTCGGGGTGGCGAAGGCATGGAGGTCCGGGAACAGGTCGCGAATCTGGTTCTTCCCGCGGAGCGAACCGCCCACGTCGGATGCGAACCACAGAGTCTCCGGAACGCGACCCTCGTCGGCCAGGTGTTTCTTGCGCTGGATCCGTTCCTTGTTCAGGTCGAGGAACACCAGGTCCGGCCAGTGGCCGGCGTCGTGTCGGTCGCGCGCCGATTTGGCTGCGTCTTCCAGCGGCTCCGCGAGCATGATGGCCGGAACACCCGCTTTGACCTCCTCCGCCGTAGTGCCGCAGATGACGGCGCGCTTTTCTTCGTCGCCGATGTCGCGCAGCTCGTATTTCGCGTACTCGTTCATCTGTTCGAGGAACCAGGATTGTGCCTTGCCCCAGCATCGTCCGGGGGTCGGGTACATCAGGCCGCCGGTGACCGGGTGCTGGATGGCGTAGACCATCGGGTGGTTGGTAGCAGCCTTCCCCGCCGTTGCATCGCCATCGCGCCACGGTACGGGGTCACCGTCTCGCGAGCGGTAGCGAGACGTGTTCGAGGACGCGAGTCGCCTCATCCGGTTCGGAACCCAGTGGTCGGTCTTGCGGTACACCAGCAGGCTGTCGTGCGACACTGAGAAGCCGGTCGTGTCGTTTCGCGGCGATGTGGCCTTCTGCCACACGACCTCCGCAAGGAAGTTCTCGGGGCCAAGTTCCTCGTCCATGACCGCCCGGCAGCGGTGCACTTCCACGTCATCCAAGTGGACCCAGATTGACCCGTCGTGGGCAAGCAGGGGACGAATCTGGCGGAGCCGGTCACGAAGCATCGTGAGCCAGATCGAGTGCTCGATGTTGTCTTCGTAGTTCGTGAACGCCTGTCCGGTGTTGAACGGCGGATCAATGTAGACCAGCTTCACCTTGCCCAGGTACTTCTCGGAGTACTCGGGAATCTTGGCGAGCGCGTCCAGTACGTGCATCGCGTCGCCGGTGATCAACAGGTTGTCGTCGGTCGGCTCCGGGAGTTCGTCAGGTCGATCCTCGGGAGTGGGTGCTTCGACACGGTCCATCTCGTGGAGCAGCCGCACCTCGGAAACACGGTAGTCGGAGGGATCGACGAACGTGTAGTCGTACTGCCCGTCACCTGTCGACAGGAGTGTCTTCTCCTTGTCGGTCCAGGTGAGTTCCAGCCGACCTTGGTGTCTCTGTGTCATCGTCTCCTGCGTCCCGTTTCTGGCGTTCGACGTCCATTTTGGTGGATGGTCGCGTCCGCATTCTCCGGCCCTGCGAAGCCGGGAAGGCGAAGGGGGCAGTGACCGGCCGTCAACCGGCCAACAGCCTTGGCGTTCTGCGGTGGGGCGGACCTACCAATGGACCTATCAGATCCCACCACCAATCCATCTACCTGTGCGCGGGTCGACTCTTCCGGTTGCGAAACGATCCGGGACACTTCGGGGACAAGTCTCCCCAGTTCAGAGGCCAGATTGTTCGATGCGCCTTCGGCCGGAAGGTCTGGGCGATCTCGTGCACGTTGTTCCCGCTGGGCAGCCCCGAGCCCAGGTCGAGGAACTGCTCCAGGCCCTCCACCTGGGCGAGGTGACGCACCGCGCGGTAGAGGAAGCGCCGGTTCTGCCGGGCGATGTCCAGGCCTTCGGGGAACACCTCGCCGATGGCGCCGGCGGCCTAGTACTGCAACGACAGGTTGTTGCAGTACTAGTCCAGAGAGCTGAGCCCTGACGAAGCCACCTCTGCCGCGACGACATCGTGGCCTTTGAGTAACCGGTGTCGACGGTCTGTGGTCGCCAGGCATGCTGCTCACCATAAATACCTTGGGAGCAGGGAAAACTCCTGCGATCATGCTGGCGTGATAGATGACATTGAGGAGCCCGTAGACAGCGGGGATGAGCTGGAGCCGGTTGATCTCTCACGCCTCTACCCAGGGTTGACGGCGCTGGCGGACTACTACAACAGCTTGGCTTCCTCGTGGACGAGGAAGTTCGCCGCAACGAGTTGGACGACGGCAAACCTCCCTCAGTTCAATCTCCGCGTTCCGCCCTCTTGGAAGAACCCGCTTTCCGACCAACTCAGCAAGCAAATAGCTGAGTTCAATACCCTTAACACCAATATACGTGATTCACTTGCGCCTCTAGTTCAGTTCTATGAGTCGCAGTGGAAGAGCGTATTCGAGTCTCTGGGGCGCATCAAGTATCGTGTCTACCCTGAGAACCTACACGATTCCACTCCCACCATCGATATTCTAGAGCCCATTTTAGTTGAAGAGGGAATCCCCCTCATGTGGGTTCCGGGACCGAAGGCGGTGAACGCGCTCCTTGAGGCACCGGATGCTGCAGTCCGCCGTCGTGTCCTAAGCCAGCGTTGGAGGGGAATCGTCAACGACTGCGAGAACGCCCTCGCAACCATTGACCATCCCGACCTTCATGATTCACGCGGCTTTGCGCTCGCTTGCGTCAGCGCCCTGCGTGAAGGACACAGCAGCGCAGCTCAGGCGCTTGCTGAAAACCTGCTGGATACTCTCATGCGTCGACACTTCGACGCAGCGAGCCGGGCAATACTCACAACCAATGATTTCAAGAAAAAGAGCATCAGGTTCAAATTTGATGACTACAAGATCCGTGTCGCCTTGACCTTCGCTCCTGTATGGTATGCCCACGCCAAGTACTGGCCCGATCATGGCGGTTCGATTCCGCGCGAGTTCGGGCGACACCCCAGTGCCCACGCGGTGTCGCGCGCCCAGTACTCCCGCATCAACTCCATAATCGGCTTGATGCTGGTGACTTCGGTTCTCAAGTTCTTCGACTTGGAGCTATCGCGCTAAGGGTTCGCCGATTAATAACCCGTAGCATTCCGGGTTCTTGTCCGATGGTGTGGTTATGGGCGTGTTGGTGGAGATTTTCGACCAGGACCTCGCGGCCGAGGCACCCGTACCAGCAACCGCACACGCGGTCTGCTCACTCAGTTCCACCCGTCCCTGGAGCGCGTCCTCGGGCCGCGCCTAGACCATCCCGCGGTGACCTGGCTGCTGGAACGCTACGGATCCCCGGCCGCGCTGCGAAAGGCCGGCCGCCGCAGGCTCGTCGAGGTGATCTGGCCCCAGGCACCACGCATGGCCGCCCGGCTGATCGATGAGCTCTTCAACGCTCTGGACGAACAAACCGTCGTCGTTCCCGGCACCGGCACTCTCGACATCGTCATCCCCTCGCTGGCCCGCTCGCTCGCGGCCGTCCACGAGCAACGCCGAGCCCTGGAAGCGCAGATCGAGGCCCTGCTGGAGGCGCCCCCTCTTTCGGTGGTCCTGACCTCGATGCCTGGGGTCGCGGTCAGGACCGCCGCCGTACTGCTGGTCACCGTCGGCGACGGCGCTAGCTTCCCCACCGCCGCCCACCTCGCCTCCTACGCCGGACTCGCCCCGACCACGAAGTCCTCAGGGACCTCGATCCACGGCGAACACGCCCCCAGAGGCGGCAACCGCCAGCTCAAACGCGCAATGTTCCTCTGGGGCGAGCAGAGCTACAAGCAGATCAAGGACGAGCTGGGCTGGCCCAAGGCCCAGGTGCGCTCCGATGCCGCCATCCGCCGCCACCAGAGTCTGGTCAACTGCGCGTTCAGCTTCTGCTGGGACATCTGGTTCGCCCCGCCCCCGCCAGCTACCGACCTGCCGCCCGAACCCCCTGCGCTGCCGGGTCCGGCAGAGAGGGGAGAACCGCGGCCCCAGCCGGCCTGCTAGCCCCGGGCGCTCCGGGCCGTCCGTGGCTGGCTGGTGCCCTGGACCATGCTGCAACGCTACTGGCGAGCCTGGACAGCCAGGCCCCCGCCCAACGAACTCCAAGACCTGATCCACGCCGTCTCCACCGGCAGACCCCTTGATCTCTACTGCCGGGTCTAACAAACCACCGCTAGTCAAACGCCGCGGGTACGCCAAAGCTCTCGTCGCGCTCGCCCGCTCAATCCTTACCATCACCTGGCATCTCCTCAGCGCCCCCGACGCCCGCTACCAGGAACTCGGGGTCAACTGGCACCAACGCCACCTCAACACCACTCGCAAAACACATGACCTCGTCCGACAGCTCCATGCCCTCGGCCATCAAGTAACACTCGCACCAACGACCTGACCAGGCGCTCTTCCAACATCCGTTGCGCTTTAAGCACCGGATACCGCGGCCTGCCCTACCGAACCTTGATTTTCCGTTCAACATCTCCTTGCACGTAAACGCGTGCGAGCAGTCTTCACCCTCCATCTCAAGAATCGGGACGAAAACTCCTTATCGGTCAATAAGCGGAAAAACCAAAACCGCTTGATCGATCGCTTCCGCCATGGAACGGTGATGAATCGTCGTTCGGTTCTAGCGATGCTCTTCGGAAGGGAGAGGGTAGCTCTGGCCACTTCACTCGAGGCTGCGCTCGTACGCGTGCAGAATAGTGTGGGGACGTCCGTCGGGGCTGGGTTTCTGATATCCAACGATACCCTTTTGACCTGCGCGCATGTGGTGTCGCGTGCCATCGGGGCCGAGCACGCCGACCCTCCTTCTCACCGAGACCACGTGACGGTGGTCTTTCCCCTGATCGATCCGCACGCGCGGATCGAGACCACGGTCGAGCGTTGGATTTCCGGTGGAACCGAACTGCAAGGCGATATCGCCCTGCTGCGCCTCCTATCCTCATCCTCGGTTCCCGTCGGGGCACGGCCTGTCCGTCTTGTCACCAGTGGGAACCTCTCCGGCGTCGAGGCGCGCGTCGGTGGCTTTCCTCAAGGGCTGCATAACGTCGCCTGGGCGCGGTGCACGATCCTGGGGCACTCTGCCTCTGGGGTAGTGCAGACGGAGGACATACGTATGACCGGGGTTCCCGTTCAACCCGGCTTCAGCGGGGGACCGCTCTGGTCCGATGTACTCCAGGCGGTTGTGGGGATGACTCTCGCCGTTACTCCCAGGCTGGACTCGCGGACGAGCTACGCGATCACTGGCCAGGCCCTCCTCAACGCACTGCCCGAGATCCATGACCGCGTTATCCCGCCGACTCCCTATCGTGGGCTGCGTGCCTTCCATGCGGAGGACAGCCATCTGTTCTTCGGGCGCGAAGCGTTGGTGGCCGAGCTCGTCGAGCGGGCCGCCAAGCGGGAGAACGCCCTGCTCGTCGGCCCGTCGGGGTGTGGGAAGACCTCCCTGCTCCTTGCCGGAGTACTGCCCCGACTGCGCGCGGCGCATAAGCGCAACGTGTTGGTTGTTCGCCCTACAGAGGCGGCAGTGCGTGAGCGGGTGGACGCTGCCATCCGCGGCGCAGATAGCACACTCATTGTTGTCGACCAGGCCGAGGAAACGGTTACCGCAGACGCGGTCGAGCTGGTTGCCAGGGTCACTGCCGAAGCGTCCCGACCGTCTTCCATAGTCCGGGCGCTAGTCGCGGTACGCTCCGACTTCCTCGACACACTCCTCAGTCAGCGCGAGCTGGCTGGGTTGGCCTCGTGGCACACCAGGTCGGTCCCCGCGATGGGCGACGCCGAGTTGCGCCGGACCATTGAGGGGCCGCTGCCTTCCGGAGTTGTCTTCGAGAACGGCTTGGTGGAACGAATTCTGGAGGCTGTTCGCGAGGCAAAGGCCCCACTCCCGCTCCTCCAGTTCACCCTGTCCCGGTTGTGGGACGAGCAGCGGGGCGGCGTAATCGGCCACCGAGCCTATGAGGAGTTCGGGGGGATCTCGGGCGCACTGGATGGCTACGCTGAAGAAGTCTGGGCGCTGCTGGGCCCGGGCGAGCGCGCCGTCGCTCCACGGCTCTTCAACAGGCTCTTGCGCGTCCATCGGGGCCATCTGCCGGTCGGGCGGAGCGCACTTCTGGAGGAGCTCAGCCTGGTGAGCGGGAGTTGGTGCAGCTTCCCGCAGTGGCTAGGTTGGTCGTCGTCACCGAGGACGCCGGGCGTGCGACGACGGTGCGGTTCGTTCATGAGGCCCTGATTGACAACTGGACCAGGCTGCGCGATTGGGTGCGCGCGGACGAACGCTTCCTGATCTGGCGCGAAGGGCTCCGCAACGACACGCTCCGATGGATGCGGTCCGGTAGGGACGACTCCCTGTTGCTACACGGGTCGGCCCTGGAGGAGGCCGAGGAGCAGGTGCCGGCTCGCGGCGCAGAGTTGACCGAGGACGAACGGCGCTACCTAGCTGCCTCGACCAACTCGCGCATTCGGCGGCGCCGCAGATCGCGAACGGTTATCGCAATCATATCTGGACTCATCGTTTTAGCTTTGGTTATCGGTGTCGCCGCGGAGGCTCAACGCAGGCGTGCGGAGCAGGAGAAGGCTAACGCGGCCTCTCAAACGCTCGCCGTTGACGTGGGCAGCCGGTCCGAACTGGACGAGGAGCTGGTGCTGCACGCGGTCGCCGCTTATCGGACAGCGCCGACGCAGCGTGCGACCGAGGCGCTGTTCGACGTCTACGCTCGCACCCGGGAGCTGGACGCGCTGATCTCCCCAGGAGGTGTGTTGGCCTCTGACGTCGGAGAGCCCAAGGTGTCCTCCGATCTCAGCCGCGTCGGCGTCGTTGCCGGCCTACGGGTTCACATGTGGAACATTACTGAAGAGGGGGCCGAAGAGGCCCCACTCACCGGCGAGATAGCGAACGAAATCGCGATATCCGCGGACGGCAACACAATTGCGCTGCTCACCGATGAGCTGGTCACGTTGCACGACGCGCAGGGGCGGCATCTGGGTGACGTCGATGTCCCGGACGGCGGCGTCGTCGAATCACCATCAGCGATCGCGCTTTCGCCTTCGGGTGGCTACCTAGCCGTCCACGAGCTGAGGAGCTCGGAGAAGATCACGGTCTACGACACGCAGACGGGCGAGGAGGTGGCTCGCGAGCCGATCGCCAACGAAGAGGGTGACGATGACGGAACGTTCCTCTTGAGCGATGACGCACTCTTTGTCAGCTCGCCCTTTGTCGGCTCACCGGAGGAGGTCCTCGTCCACGCGTTGCCGGAGGGTCCGACCGAGACCATCGACTTTCCGGGATTTGATCTGGATCCGCAGGAGAATCACCTCAGCACCACTGTGACCGCGGGAACAGAGGAGCCGGTCCATGCGAGCTGCCGACTGGCAGCCGATGGAGGTTGGGCCAGAATCCATACTCGGCAGCCGGCCATTGGAGGTTCGGAGGAGCTCGTCACAGCACCGATCAACTGCGATGAAACGTTCATCCCGAATGAGAACGGTCGCTACGCCATCGGGCAGCAGGGAGAGAATGCGGATGAACGTCAGCTCCGCTTCGTCGACCTGAGAGGCGAGGGCCTCGTCGGAGGCAGCCCGGTTCCGATCAGCGCGGAACAGCACGCTGTCGCCCCCGCCGACGCGCAAGCGCTGCGCGTTTTCAGCTGGGACGAGGAGATGACAGGCCTGGGATAGGGGTCCACAGGCTCGGGCGGATGGACACAACCGCCGGTATCATTGGTCATGTCATCGACGGCCACTACGCCGTTACGGTACGCATCGAAGAGCGTGGGGGTAGACTGCTCCCCCACCCAGGCCTCGACCTGTGGGACACCCGCGACAACACGCACCTTGGGAGCGTTGAGTTGCGCGGCATCTGGAGGACCAAGATCGTCGACGAACGGCTGCTCATCATCGAGGCCGACGAACGGATCCAGGTGCACACGCTGCCCAACCTTGACCTCGTCTGGGATCTCGATATCCCTGGATCGAAGGGGCCCCAAGCGATGCTCACCTTCGATAGGGAGCACGTCGTGATCGTCGAGGATAAGGGGGACGCCGAGGTTCGCAACCTACACACCGGAGAGGCCACCGGGTCATCGTTTCGCCTTCCCTTACCGGAAATGAGCTACTCCATCGGACCAACGGAACCAAGGCCCGTGCATCTGCAGCCGCTTCCGGACGGGGAGTTGTTGGCCATCGGTGCGGACAGCCGGTCGCTGGAGCGGTGGGACTGGAACAACGGCAACCAGGTGGAGACCATCTCCCTCCCCAACGTGGAGGGCCTTATCGCGTTCTTGCCCGTCCCTGACTCCGAAAAATTCATATTCTTCCGCCGAAGCGACGAGGTAGAGCGCAAACTCGAGGTCTGGGAAATCCGCGACGACAAGGCTGCCAAGACCGACACACTGATCACCGCCACTTGGAATGACACCATGCCGATACGGACGAAAGGTTCCGAGGCCATCGCACTACAGAATGGCACGACCATGAACGTGTGGAACCTCGATGGGGAACGAATCCTGAGCCTCCCCGTTCCCGAGGGGATGACGCCAGTCGCGGCGGATATCGACGCGCACACGCTGCTGGCCCACGGTCCCATGGGCGGCGCGCTCACCTACTCCCTGGAGCCCGACCAGTGGATCCGGCATCTGTGCGGGCTGGTCGGCGGACGAGACTTGACCGAGGCGGAGATGCGTAACCTGCCCACGGGAACCCGGACTGACGAGATATGCCGCACCACTTAGAACTCGTCTCATTTGGATTTCTCGTTAGCCTGGCGGCATGTCGATGGTGGAGCGCTTGGTGCCCGATGGGTTGTGGGAGTTGTTCCAGCGGGTGGTGCCGCAGGCACCGGCCCGCCCGCAGGGTGGCGGCCGGCGGAGATACGGCGACCGGGAGGTGCTGGCCGCGATCGTCTTCGTGGCCACGACTGGCTGTACGTGGCGGCAACTGCCACCGGTGTTCGGCCCCTCCGGGCCCACCGCGCATCGCCGGTTCACCGAGTGGAGCCAGGCCCGGGTGTGGGCCAAGCTGCACCGCCTGGTGCTGGACGAACTGGGAGCCCAGGGCGATGTGGACTGGTCGCGCTGCGCGATCGACTCGGTGAACATGCGCGCGCTCAAAGGGGGGAGCTGACCGGCCCGAACCCTGTCGACCGCGGCAAGAATGGCGCGAAAGTCCACCTGACCACCGACCGGGCCGGCCTGCCGCTCTCGGTAGCGATCTCGGGGGCCCACACCCATGACAGTCTGGCCTTGCAGCCCCTGGTGCGGGCAATCCCTCCCGTGCGCTCTCGCCGGGGCCCGCGCCGGCGCCGACCAGCCAAGCTCCACGGTGACAAGGGATACGACTATGACCACCTGCGCCGATGGCTACGCACACGACGAATCACCCACCGCATCGCCCGCAAAGGCATCGAGACCTCCCAGAGGCTGGGACGACACCGCTGGACCATCGAACGCACCTTCGCCTGGATGGTCGGCTACCGCCGCCTACACCGGCGCTACGAACGCAAAGCAGCACACTTCCTCGCCTTCACCAGTCTCACCTGCACCCTGATCTGCTACCGAAGACTCACCAAATGAGACGAATTCTTAGAGAGGACCGCCGTGAGCTACTACCTCGAACTCCCCATCGAGGGTCAGGAGCCGATCCGGGTCGAAGTGGAGGCCCCCGAGTTTGGCATGGTCCCAGCAGGAGGGGGGGCAGAGCCGGGTGTCTGCAGGTTTCAAGAGTCCCTGAACAAGGCCATGGACCGAATCCGACCCGTGGCCGAAGCGATCGCCGAGAAAGTCCAGAATCTACCGAGTCGCCCGGAGCAGGCGCAGGCCGAGTTCGGTATGAAATTCTCAGCCGACCTCGGGATCGTCATCGCCCGGACCAAAGCCGAATCCCATATCAACATCACCTTGACCTGGAGCGGTTCCGACAGCAGGTGATGAGGACCAGCGGCCGATTCGAATCGGTCACGCCGAGCGCCTTAGTACTGCAACGACAGGTTGTTGCGTGTGCGTCTGCGGTAGTGGCTCTCGCGTGCCCGCTGTTGGACGTGCCGTCTCCATTGCGACCATTTCATGACGTGGTCTACGGAATGTGTGACACCCGCTGCCACGCGGTTCCATAAACGGCGGATCTCACTTATGCTCAGGGGGATCAGGGGCACGACCGAGCCGTGTTCCGATCCCCTTTTTTCACGGCCTGGCGGAGTCGGAGGAGAAACGCCGAGGCGGCCATGGACAGGGTGATGTGGCGGTACCAGGCCCGATACCCCCGTACCTGGTAGTGGTCCAGGCCGGTCTCGTTCTTGGCCGATTGGAAACACTCCTCGATGGCCCACCGGGCCCCGGCTACGGCCACCAGGTCGGCCAACGCGGTGTGTTCATCGGCGAAACAGATGTAGTAGGCGATGTTCTCTGGAGCAGCGACGTTTCTGCGCGCCAGCAGCCAGTGCCCCGTGCCCGGCTCGCGAAGCGGGCGGATATCGGTGCGAGCCCAGTCGTAGACGCGTGGACCATGGGCGCCGTCTGCGCAGCTCAACCGCTGCCATGCCTGTTCGGGAAGCTCGGCGATCAACTCCTGGGCGCGCGCCTGGCCCAGCTGCATCGTGATGACCATCTGGGATTTGGGCACCGCGACCACTCTGCTCGAACTCTACGGGGGTTAGCCTCTGGTCAAAGAGACTCTACGAAACCCAGTACAGGTCACATCCGTCACGGTCAGCGCAGCCTGCCCTACCTCATCCGGGACTTCCTTCAAGATCTGAAACGGAAAATCCCACAGACAAAAACAGCAGTCCACAACATTTCCGACGACGTGGCGAAAGACGCGATCCCGCTCCTCGGTATTGATCAGACGTTCAACAACCCACTGACTCACCGCCCGGTACTCGGCCACGGAACGGCCCGGGACCTGCAGACCGGCGAAACCGGCGACCTCCTCAACCACGGCTTCCTGGCGCACGACAGAGTTGAGGTCGGTCCGAAGGGCGACGATATCGATGGCCGCCAATGCCAGCTCATTCAATCGGTAATCGTGCCACCCCCGCTCCGCTTTTGCCTTGCTCGTGTAGAGTTCCAGAAGCGGATACGCAATGGCCAGTGAGCCTTCAGGATGAAAAAGGCTCACTAACTCCTGGGGTGCGTACACGCTTGTCCACCGAACGCACGGTAAGACATACCTACGACAAGTGGGATACACACCTCTTATTGAGGTGATCTAAAAGAATCTAAATCGGGCGGCGCGCAGCAAAAGGGGCTATCCGGGTGAGCTGAGAGGAGTTCATGATCCTCCGGCATAGACACGGAGCTCTCAGTAGGAGGCGACGCTTCGTCGCCTGGCCTGCCAGCACCCTTCGCGACCTGCATCTTGTCATTCTTGTGAACTTCCGCCCCTTGGAGTTACACCGTTCTGTTCACCCCCGCATGAGGTGGTTTGAAGCCCCCGGTTCTTGGCAGAGCAGATGTCACAGCCTTCTGTCGTTGGTCCTTCCTTATCCGGGAAGGAGCCTATGGCTGGAGAAAACAGGCAGGTAAGAGGCACTGACCGGATCATCCGTGAGTCGACGAAGCTCGTCGTTTGCGGTGTGGCAGCGGTGGCCGCCGTTGTCTCCTATCGCCATGCCTACGCGGTGGTCACCGACTACGGAGAGAGCGGCGCCACGGCGTGGATGATCCCGCTGACCATCGATGGTTTGGTCTATGCCGCCTCGATGGTCATCCTCGATGCGGCCCGCAACCACCTACGGGCGCCCATCCTCGCCTGGGGGCTGCTGTGGCTGGGGATCGTCGCGACGCTGGCGGCGAACATCGCTCACGGGATCCAGAACGGTCCGGTGGGAGCGGTCGTGGCGGCCTGGCCGGCGGTCGCACTGGTGGGCTGCTACGAGATGCTGATGTGGCTGGTGCGGGCAGGCAGCAGGACCGGGCGGCCGGCTTCGGAGAAGGAGATCGAGGAGCAGGCAGCTTCGCTCTATCGTGCCAGTCTTGCCGAAGGCAACCGGATCTCAGAGCGGAAACTGGCGGAGCGCTTTGGTCGGTCGCGGCGTTGGGCCAGGCGCATCATCAAGGAGGTGGAGGCCGAGGGCGGCGTTTGAGTAGGGCAGACGAGGTTGGCGTGGGCCGTGCGAGCTGATCCTAGTAGGGCTGAGAAACCGCGGGACGTCACCGGATTCGGGGCGGCATCCGATCACCAGGCCCGAGAAGTTTGAGGGGGCGGCGTGTGCCGCCCCCTGCCATTTTCGCGGCGGTGTGATTGCTCCGTTTATCGGACTCCATGCTTTCGCAGGAGTTCTTCGGTCTGCGGGGTCATCTCAAGGTCGAGCTTGTTCAGGGCGATGTAGAGGCGCTGGGCCGCCCGGGTGATGCCTTCGGGATTGCCGGCTCTGTGCTCGACGCGGATGAGGTCGCGGTAGAGCAGTTCACAGACCGGGTCGATCTCGAGAACCTTGAGCAGTGCCTCTCGTGCGGTGTCCAGGTTGCCGTAGTCGTAGCGAAGGTGACGCGCGGCAATGGTGTGGGCGGTGTCCACGATCGCGGCGAGCATGGTCGGCTTGAGTGGTTCAGCCCAGGCATAGCGGTCCAGTGGCGTGCCGCTGAGTGGTTCACCGTGGACGAGGGTGAGGGCCTGTTCGAGGAGTGCCGTACCAGCGGCGTCCTCACTGGCCAACCCGTGCTGGGCGAGTTGCTGGAAGCAGGCCCAGTCGCAGCCGACCGTGGGGCTCAGTGAGTAGGTTCCGCCGCTCATTGTCGGTAAGTGGAGCTTGCCGCCTTGGGCGCGGCCGAGCCACACTCGGAGCTTGCTGAGGTTGTCGGCTCGGTACTTGGCCGACCATGGTCCGCGTGGACCACCCATGCTCCGCGAGATCTGATCGGGGGTGCGTTCGGGGCGCAGACGAAGCAGGCAGGCGAGCTCAGTGAGCACTCTGCGTTTGCCCGCCTCGAGACTGGCGGGGTCAGGGCCGATCAGCTCAACCGGTCCGAGCACGCAGAGCTGAACTTCGTAGGTCTCCAGGCGTGGGGGCGTGTCCTGCGGAATCGCCGGCGCGGTTGGCTGTGGGGGCGGCGTCGTGGTCTTGGCGATGGAGACGAGCGTGCTGAGGGCCTCGGTTTGGGTAGTGGAGGTGTCGGTGCGCTGGCCCAGGGGGTTAGAGCCGACGGGGACCGGTTCGAGTGTGTCTTCGGTGGGGACCTTCTCCCAGCCGGGGGCGGCGACGCTGCGGGTTTCTTCGGCGTGGCGCAGTAGGTCGGCAAGCTTGGTGTACTCGTCGTCGGTCAGTCTTTGGAGGGTGACCGGCTGGTCCAGGATCGGGAGTTTTTGGCGGGCCTCTTTGGCGGTGTCTAGGCGCCATGTGCCGGGTAGGGGGTGCTCCTCTGTGGCGGCGGCGATGATGGCGATGGGCGGGGCGGCAGCGTGTCCGACGATGGTGCGCATGCGCCCGAGGTGCTCGCTGGTCAGCGGGTAGGCCGACAAGACGACCTCTGGAGGAATGTCTTCGGTGGAGCTCTCTCCGGAGGCGTACTCCAGCGTCAAGAGTTCGAGTTCGCGCAGGCATTGGTGCACACTGTCGGCCGCGCGGATGCGTCCGGTCTTGGCTGTGGAGGCCAGGCCGTCGGCGACACCGATGCAGCTGAGGTTGAGATGGTCGGTGCTTACTGAGGTCGCCAGTTCCAGGGCCAGTGCCGCTAGAACCTGTTTGGTGTCCTCGGCAGGGCCGTAGAGCCCGATGGCTCCGGTCTGTGGCAGCTCGACCAGGATCTGGGCGCCGTCGGCGTCGTGCCCGATCGTGGCCAACCCTGGGTAGGGGGCGCGGGTTTCAGCGGCTTCGTCCTCGGGCAGTAGGGCGGAGGATTCGGGATGCAATCGCCAGCGGCCCGTACCGGTGGCCCGGAAGGGAGAGATCGCGATCGCTGGAGCATCCTCGCCGACGAAGATTTCGCATTCCGTGTTTGAGACACGAGCGCCCAGCAGGCTGGGCAAGGTGGTCTGCGTGGAGGCGCACTTAGCCGAAAGTGATCGCAGGCCGCGGTCGAGTAGCTCTACGCTGGCTGAGGCCGAGGCGTTGTGTACTTCCTCTTCGACTTCCTGGGCATCCTCGCTGAGGTCTTGGACGATGCGGTGTCCCGGGCGGCGATGCCGCATCTGGTTGCGTCGACGCAAACCGAGAACGCTGAGAACACCGAGGGCGGCCAGAGCGCTGTAGCCGGCGATCGACCCGATTGCGGGGGCGTCTTGGTCGTCGTCGGTTTCACTGGTCAGGTCGATGTCGATGGTCTCGTCGGACTCCGCAGCCTTGGTCGGGGCCGCGATTCCCAGATCCTGTGCGGCAGGGGGCTCATCATGCCAGGAGCGGGTTCATGCTCGGGCGCGCCCTCCTGCGCCTGGGGGGATGTTGGCTCCTTGCCGCTGTCTTCCTCGACCTCTGGCGTCGTGTTCTCGTGGTGGGGTTCCTTATCATGCTTGGCTGGGGCGGGGCCGGGCCTTGCGGGGAGGGGACGGTTTGGGTCTCCGGCGGTGCAGCGGGGGCCTCAGACGAGGTGTTCGCGGTGGCCTCGGGGATGGACAGGGTCCAGCCGACATCGATGACATCAGGGTCGTTTAGACGTGCTCCGCCTGGTTGCGGGCGGTCTTGGTTGGCCTCGAAAATCTCAGGGTAGGCTTCGGCGTCGCGAGGTGTTCGGATGCGATTGCGGACAGCGTCTCACCGGCCTTGACCGTGTGCACGGTCTCCTCCGAGGAATCCTCCGGTTCGTGCTGTTCTTGGTCTGCAACAGGCAGGAGGAGCTCCCACCCCGGTGCGAGGAACTCCTCCCCGCTGAGCACGGTCCCATCCGGCATCGCGCGCCCCTTGTTGGCCGCGACGATCTCGGTGTAGCGCTCGGGGTCGCCGAGCTGGTTTTCAGCGATCCTCCAGTAGGAATCCCCGGGTTGCACGGTGTAGAGGCGCTGCTTGGTGGCAGGATCGGAGGCATCGGCCTCTTGGGCGTCAGTGTCCTCCTCTTGCTGGGATTCCTGATGGGCCGGCCCGCCGGGACTCTGGTAAGCCACCACCGCGACCACGGGGGACTCCTCAGCGTTCGCTGTGCCCCCGGAGAGCCCAATTATTGCGGGGGAGACGAGCCCGGCCACGGCGACCTGAAGCCAGCCCATTCCCGGCAATTGGATCGGGGGCATGCCACGCAGCTGGGTGATGGCCTCCAACGCGATCAGCACGGTGAGCACCAGCCACGCCACCCACGCGACCCAGGTGAGCACGCCGATGAAGAGTGACCCGTCATCGGGGCGGGACAGCAGATCGGCGATCTCTGCCCAGGTGGGGACACGATCAGGGAGGGGGAAGCCGCCAAAGGTGAGCAGGAGCGCGGGGATTCCAAGGACGATGGCGACCAACAGCGCCGTGGCCGCCAACCCGCGGGCGAATCCGACCGGCGCGCTCTGTTGGCGCTGCGGGGTACTCCGGTGCTGGGTCATGGTGATTCCTGGGCGAGTCCGGGGACGATGCGGGCGGTCGCCGATCCTGAAGCGGACAGCGAGTTGATCCCGATGAGGGAGAGCAGAAGCGTGTCGACACTTTCGTTCACTTCGACGCTGACTGTGGTGGCCGACGTGGCGCGCACCGTCCCGTTGGCCCCTGCCGCGCGGAGGTAGGAATTGGAGGCGGCGACCGCGGCATCGGTATCGATGCGCACGTCACCGCCCTGGAGGACAGCAGAGACGTCGATGGCTTGGTTGCCGGCCCGGGCGGCTTCCTCGGCGATGGATGTGGCGCGCTGGGCGGCGCGCAGTTGGGCGCCGCCGTCGATGACCAGGCCGGCCACCAGGAGTACAGCGATGACCGCCACCGCGACGAAGATGGTGGTGCTGCCGCGGTCGCCGTTGTGGAGGCCGATCATGGTGCTGACTCCCTGAAGGTGTCGATGGGGCTGGTGAAGGTGGCGGTCACATCCCGGCTGCCTGGTAGGCCGGGAAGCGCGGTCTCGGAGAGGAGAACGGAGCAGTGCACGGTCGCGCTCACCTGAGCTGGATCGCCGGGGGATTTGGTGAACCCGGAGGTGTCCAGTGACACCGTCATTTCGGTGCACTGCAGTCCTTGGGCCGCCAGTGTTGTGACCGCCGCGGAATGGGCGTTGGCCTGTGCGTCTTGGGCAGAGCGGGCGATGGAGGCTTGCCGGGCTGCCGCACGGGCGGCGTCCTCCACCGCGTGTGCGGTGACCTGGAACCGACCCAAGGCGACCACGACTGAGATCAGCATCAGCAGGCCGAGGCTGAGCACGGCGAGTTCCAACGTCGCGCTGCCCCGGTCGCTCTGCGGGAGGGTCATGGTGAGCTTCCTGAGGTGAATCGCTCGGTGGCGCCGGAGGCGTTTTGTGAGACCTGGATCGGCAGGCCCGGGACCAGGGTCAGGACTTCTCCGCTGACGGTCACCCGCACCTCGGTGGCGCTGGATCCAGCGGTCGATACCGTTGGGTGGCGAAGATGGTCGCGGCCGTGGGCGCGGGCGAAGTTCTCGGCGGCGGCCACCGCCTGCTCGGTTGATGATCCTTCCGCGCGACCTGCGCGGACCCCTTCCTGTGCGGCGCTCAGCGCGACCGAGCGGGCGTGGTACCACAGCCCGGCCTGGACGGTGCCCATGATGATCAGCAAAAGTGCCGGGAACAGGACCGCCATTTCCAGCGTCGTACTGCCCCGCTCCCCGCTGTTGCTGCGTCGCGGGCGGGTCACTCGATGCCTTCGAGTCTGTTGTTGACGGCGTTGGTGATCGCGACGACGACGGCTGTGGCGGCTGCGAGTAGCCCGAGGGCGATGACGGCGATCTCCAGGGTGGACAGGCCCTCATCGCCGCGGCGGCGTTTGATCGCCTGACGAGCGTTGTCCACATAGGTGTTGACAAGGCTGAGGAAACCGAGGATCTGCACCGTATGCTCCCTGATCACGTGGTGGTGAGGCGGACGACGACGGGGTAGAGAAGCAGGGCGACGAAGCACAGGCCCAGCACCGCGACAGGAACGACGAGCCGCTCGGAGGCCTCGTTGGCGGCGCGGCGCTGGGCGTTGAGGGTTTCCACCCGCAGGCTGCGCGCCCGGGCCAGCAGGTTGTCGGCCACAGCTGTTCCCTCTGAACCGGTGGCGATGATGTCGGCGCAGTCGGCCAGCTCGGAGATGTCCAGGTCCCGGG
>NZ_LAJC01000060.1 GCF_000981225.1 Allosalinactinospora lopnorensis | reverse complement strand
CGGTGACGCGGCCCGCCCGCGCCACCCCATGGCCGCCTCAGCATGGACCTGTCAACATCGTCACATTTTTTCACACGACGGTCGGCGCCCCCCGCGAACACGGTTCGCGTACCGGCGGGCCCGGAGGCCGCCGGGCACACCGCGCGGCCGTCCAGGTCCCCCGCCGGAAGGACCGCGTTACACCGCGGAGCGGGCCCCTTTCCGCAGCCGCCTCCCGGGTCGCGCAAGCGCACCGGACGCCGCGTGCCCGGTGACGCGCGACAAGGACTAGCATCGACTTCGTGAGTACGTCGCTGTCAGTCATTACGGAATCCCCCTGCTCGCTGGACGCCGACGCGGTAGTCGTCGGCTACCACTCCGGAGCCGACGGCCCGGAACCCGCCCCGGGCGCTCGCGATGTCGACGCCGCCTTCTCGGGCGGTCTCGCTCAGGCGCTGTCGCTTCTGGGCGCGGCCGGCACCGCCGAGGAGGTGCACACGGTCGCCTCCCTCGGGGCGATCAAGGCTCCGGTGGTGATCGCGGTCGGCCTGGGTCCGGCACCCTCCGGCGGCGGCGCGACCACCGCGGACACGCTCTCCCGCGCGGCCGGCGCCGCCCTGCGCGCACGCGGCGACAGGGCCCGCGTCGCCCTCGCGCTGCCGGCCGACAGCGCGGAGCAGGCCGAAGCCGTGGCGCTGGGAGCCCTGCTCGGCGACTACTCCTTCGACCGCTACCGCACCGGTGGCGAAACGGCCGCCGCAGAGCGGCTGCTGCTCGTGAGCTCCGCCGGCGGCACGGAGCGCGCCGCCAAGCGCGCCGAGACGCTGGCCGTCTCGGTGAACCTGGCGCGCGACCTCGTCAACACCCCGCCCGTCGACCTGGTACCCGGCGACTTCGCCGGGATCGCCGAGGAGGTCGCACGCGAGGCCGAGGGCTTGGAGATCGAGACGCTGGACGAGCAGGCGCTCGCCGACGGCGGTTACGGCGGCATCATCGGCGTCGGCCAGGGCTCGGCCAACCCGCCCCGGCTGGTGCGGCTCTCCTACAGCCACCCCGAGGCCACGACGAGCATCGCCTTCGTCGGAAAAGGCATCACCTTCGACTCCGGCGGCCTGTCCCTGAAGCCCGCCTCCGCCATGGACTGGATGAAGTCCGACATGGGCGGGGCGGCGGCGGTACTGGCGGCGATGCGCGCGATCGCCGGGCTGCGGCCCGCGGTCAACGTGGTCGCCTACCTCGCGCTCGCCGAGAACATGCCCAGCGGCACAGCGCAGCGCCCCTCGGACGTGCTGACGATGTACGGCGGAACGACCGTTGAGGTGCTCAACACCGACGCCGAGGGGCGTCTGGTCATGGCCGACGCGATCGTGCGCGCGCACGAGGACGACCCCGATCTCATCGTGGACGTCGCCACCCTGACGGGTGCGCAGCTCGTCGCTCTCGGCACCCGCGTCTTCGGCGTCATGGCCGGCGACGACGAGACGCGCGAGGAGGTCGTTACGGCCGCCACCGCGGCCGGCGAGGCGTCATGGCCCATGCCGCTTCCGGAGGACCTGCGCAAGGGGCTCGACTCCAGCGTCGCCGACATCGCCAACGTGGCCGGCGAGCGCTGGGGGGGCATGCTCACCGCGGGGCTCTTCCTCAAGGAGTTCGTCGCCGACGGCATGCGGTGGGCGCACCTCGACATCGCGGGTCCCTCCTTCAACCGCGGCCAGGAGTTCGGTTACACGCCCAAGGGCGGGACCGGCGCGGCGACCCGGACACTCGTGCGGATCGCCGAGGCCCAGGCCGAGAATTGAATAAGAGCGACCGGGCGGGACACGCGCCCGGGCGCGACCGTCAGAGCAAGAGGTTTCCATCCACATCAAGGAGTGTCCTTCCCGTGAGTGAGAGCGGCGGCACCTTCGACCTCGTCGTCCTGGGCGGCGGTAGCGGCGGCTACGCGGCGGCGCTGCGCGCGGCCGAACTCGACATGAGCGTCGTGCTGATCGAGAAAGACAAGCTGGGCGGCACCTGCCTGCACTACGGCTGCATCCCGACCAAGGCGCTGCTGCACTCCGCCGAGGTCGCCGACGCCGCGAAGGAGAGCGAGACCTTCGGTGTCAGGGCCTCCTTCGAGGGCATCGACATGGCGGCGGTGCACAAGTACAAGGACAAGGTGGTCGGCGGCCTCCACAAAGGACTCACCGGGCTGATCAAGTCCCGCAACATCACGGTCGTCGAGGGCGAGGGCAGGCTCACCGGCGCCGACGAGGTCACCGTCGACGGCGCCGTCTACAAGGGCCGCAACATCCTGCTGGCGACCGGCTCCAAGCCGAAGACCCTCGGCCTGGACATCGACGGCGAGAAGGTCATCACCAGCAACGAGGCGCTCAAGCTGGACCGCGTTCCCAAGTCCGTGGTCGTCCTGGGCGGCGGCGTCATCGGTGTGGAGTTCGCCAGCGTCTACCGGTCCTACGGCGCCGAGGTCACCGTCGTCGAGGCGCTCCCGCAGCTCCTTCCGCTCGAGGACGAGGCCAGCGCCAAGCTGCTCTCGCGGGCCTTCCGCAAGCGCGGCATCAAGTCCGAGGTGAACATATCGTACGAGAGCCACAAGGTCACCGACTCCGGTGTCGAGGTCACCCTGCAAGGGGGCAAGACGATCGAGGCCGAGGTGCTGCTCGTCGCCATCGGCCGCGGCCCCGTATCCGAGGGGCTGGGCTACGAGGAGGCCGGCGTCCGGCTGGACCGCGGGTTCGTTCAGGTCGACGAGAACCTGCACACCGGTGTCGGGAACATCTACGCGGTGGGCGACCTCCTCCCGACCCTGCAGCTGGCGCACGCCGGGTTCGCCGAGGGCATCTTCGTGGCCGAGCACATCGCCGGCCTCAACCCGCCGGCCATCGACTACGACGGCGTCCCCCGGGTCACCTACTCCGAGCCCGAGGTCGCGTCGGTGGGGCTCACCTCGAAGGCCGCCCGGGAACGCGGCTACGAGATCGAGGAGATGAACTACAACCTGGCCGGCAACGGCAAGAGCCAGATCCTGCAGACGCAGGGCGCGGTCAAGGTCATCTCCGAGAAGGACGGCCCCGTCCTGGGCGTGCACATGGTGGGCAGCCGCGTCGGCGAACTCGTTACCGAGGGACAGCTCATCTACAACTGGGAGGCGCTGCCCTCCGAGGTCGCGCAACTCGTCCACGCGCACCCCACTCAGTCCGAGGCACTGGGCGAGGCGCACCTGGCCCTGGCAGGCAAGCCACTGCACGTCCACGACTGACGCGGCGATGGGGCGGGCCCTTGGGCCCGCCCCATTTTCCGTCGCGTTCCGCACGTAGATCCAAGAGGAACCATGCCGACTTCCGTTTCAATGCCCGCGCTGGGCGAAAGCGTCACCGAGGGCACCGTCACCCAATGGCTGAAGAAGGAGGGCGAGACCGTCGAGGTCGACGAGCCCCTCCTCGAGGTCGCCACCGACAAGGTCGACACCGAGATCCCGTCTCCGGCGACAGGGGTCCTGACCCGGATCCTCGTCTCCGAAGACGAGACCGTCGAGGTCGGCGCCGAGATCGCGGTCATCAGCGAGGCCGGTGAGGCGCCTGCGGAGGAGGCGCCCGCGGCCGAGGAGGCGCGGCCCGAACCCGAACCGCAGCCCGAGCCCGCTCCGGAGCCCTCCCCCAAGCCGCAGCCGGCTCCGGCCGCAGAGGCGCCGAGGACCGAGGAGACGCCGGCCGCGTCCGCGGCCCAGCGGCCCTCCGAGGCCGACACCGCCCCGACAGTCGATATCGAGACCCTCAGCGGCACCGGCCGGAAAGTCGGGACCGACGCCGTCACCGAGGCCTATGTCACCCCGCTGGTGCGCAAGCTCGCCACCGATGAGGGCGTCGACCTGAACACGGTGCAGGGCACCGGTGTGGGCGGGCGCATCCGCAAGCAGGACGTTCAGGACGCCGCCCGCAGGCAACGCGAACGCGCGACAGCGGCGCCGGCCGCGCCCGCGGCCCCCGCCGCGGCCCAGCCGCGCAAGGTCGCCGTCGACACCACGCTGCGCGGTCGCACCGAGCAGATGTCGCCGCTGCGGCGGTCCATCGCCGAGCAGATGGCGGATTCGCTGCGTGTCTCCGCCGAGCTCACCCAGGTCATCGAGGTCGACGTCACCGAAATCGCCCGACTGCGGGAGCGTGTGGGCGAGCAGTTCCGGGCCCGCGAGGGTGTGGAACTGGACTTCTTCCCGTTCCTCGCCGTTGCGGCGGTCGAGGCGCTGAAGACCCATCCGAAGCTCAACGCGGTCATCGACAGCACCAAGTACGAGGTCACCTACCACAGCGTGGAGAACCTCGGCATCTGCGTCGACACCGATGGGGGGATGCTCGCTCCGGTGATCCAGGACGCCGGCGACCTCAACCTCGGCGGCCTCACGCGCAAGATCGCCGATGTGACCGAACGGGCGCACACCGGCCGGGTCACCCCCGACGAGCTGAGCGGCGGTACGTTCACGCTGAACAACACCGGCCGATCCGGCGCGCTCTACGAGACCCCGATCATCATCCAACCGCAGGTGGGGATCCTGGACACCGGTGCCGTCGTGAAGCGCCCGGTCGTCGTGGACGACGCGAACCTGGGTGAGGTCATCGCGGTCCGCTCGATGGTCCACCTGGCACTGACCTACGACCACCGGCTCATCGACAGCTCGGACGCCTCCGCGTTCCTGCAGAGCATCCGCGAGCGCCTGGAAGAGGGCGCCTTCGAGGCGGAGCTCGGCCTGTCCTGACCGCACGACCCAGAGCGCGGGGCGGCACCCGTTCGGGTGCCGCCCCGCTCTTTCCACCCCATCGGTCACCGTTCCCTGGTGTTCCCCAGCACCAGGGCGGTGCGCCGCGGCTCCCGCCATAAGCGGTGCCGCGGCCGGCCCCCATCCTGCGGAGGTCCCATGCCCCGCACTTATGATCACCGATCCGCGCCGTGCGGCGCAGGCGTTTCGCGGAAAACACCGGTGGTTTTCCGCCGCGGAGCCGCTCACGCGTCACGGCGGAGTCGGCGGGTAGGTTGCCGGACATGAAGGTCGCGATCACTGGGGCGTCCGGGCTGATCGGGACGGCGTTGAGCCGCTCCCTCACCACCGGCGGCCACGAGGTACTGCGTTTCGTACGCCGCCCCGCACAGGACCTGGCGGAGATCCGCTGGGACCCCAGCGGAGGTCACGTCGACACCGATCGGCTCACCGGGGTCGACGCCGTGGTGCACCTCGCGGGTGCGCCCATCGGTCCGGCGCGGTGGACGCCGGCGCACAAGCGGCGGATCAGGGACAGCCGGGCGCGGGGGACGCGGACGCTGGCCACGTCGCTGGCGGCCATGGACTCCCCGCCGCCGCGGCTGCTGTCGGGGTCGGCGGTCGGCTACTACGGCGCCACCGGCGAGACCGCCGCGGACGAGCAGAGCCCCGCGGGATCGGGGTTCATGGCCGACGTCGTGGTCGATTGGGAGAGCGCCGCCGAGCCCGCCGAGCGAGCGGGGATTTCAGTGGCGTACCCGCGATCCGGGGTCGTTCTGGCCCGTTCGGGGGGACTGCTGGGTACCGCGCTCCCGATGTTCCGGCTGGGGCTCGGCGCCCGGCTCGGCAGTGGGAAGCAGTCCATGAGCTGGATCTCCCTGGCCGACGAAGTCGGTGCGCTCCGTTTCCTGCTCGACCATCCCGACCTCAAAGGGCCGTTCAATCTGTGCGCACCCAATCCGGTCAGCAACGCCGAGTACACCGCTGCCGTGGGCCGCGCGGTGCGCCGCCCCGCGGTGCTGGCGGTGCCGGGATTCGCCTTGCGCGCCGTCCTCGGCGGCTTCGCCGACGAAGCCGCCCTGATCGACCAGCGCGTCCTTCCGGATCGGCTGCTGAAGGCCGGTTACGCCTTCGAACACGACGACCTCCGTGCCGCCCTGTCGGACATCCTCTAGTCCGTCCGGCCCCGGCACGGCCCCGCAGTGTCCGATCCGACATCGCTCCGACGCAGGGGCGGGCGTAAGGTGGGATGTGTGAGTGAGCTCGTCTTCGCCCGGCTCGGCGACACCCCCGTCCCCTACCAGGAGGCTGGGACCTGCAGAAGCGGCTCCACCAGAGCCGCGTCGCCGACCGGATCCCCGACACCGTTCTCCTGCTGCAGCACGAACCGGTCTACACGGCCGGCAAGCGCACCGGGAAATGGGACCGGCCGCTGACGGATCCGGGAGCTCCCGTCTACGACATCGATCGCGGCGGTAAGCTCACCTGGCACGGCCCCGGTCAGCTCACCGTGTACCCGATCGTGAGGCTCCCGGACCCCATCGACGTCGTCGCCTACGTCCGCATGCTGGAAGAGGCGGTGATCCGCACCATCGCCGAGTTCGGCCTCGCGGGAAAGCGCGTCGAGGGGCGGACCGGCGTGTGGCTCGACGCCGACCCCGGACACGGCAGGCCCGAGCGCAAGATCGCGGCCATCGGTTGCCGGGTCTCACGCGGGGTGGGCATGCACGGGTATGCGCTGAACTGCGATAATGATGTGTCCTGGTTTGAGCGGATCGTGCCGTGCGGGATCACCGACGCGGGGTCACCTCGCTCGCCCTCGAAGTGGAGCGCGACATCACGGTGGCCGACGTCCTGCCGCTCACCGAGCGGCACCTGGCCGACGTGCTCGGCGCCGCCGGATACCGCCGCACCGACGGCGTCCCCGAGCCCGTGGAGCTCGCCGACGCCTGACCCGGGACGCCGCCGAGCACGACGACGATTCCCCATAAGGGACGAGGAAGGAAAGGGGCCCGCGTTGACTATCGCTCCCGAGGGCCGCAAACTGCTGCGCATCGAGGAACGCAACAGCCGGACGCCGATCGAGAAGAAACCGCCCTGGATCAAGATCAAGGCGCACATGGGCCCGGAGTACACCGAGCTGCATTCACTGGTCAAACGCGAAGGCCTGCACACGGTCTGCCAGGAGGCGGGGTGCCCCAACATCTACGAGTGCTGGGAGGACCGCGAGGCCACCTTCCTGATCGGCGGCGACCAGTGCACCCGCCGATGCGACTTCTGCCAGATCGCCACGGGCAAACCCAGCGCGCTGGACCGTCTCGAACCGCTCAAGGTGGCCGAGTCGGTCCGCAAGATGGAGCTGAAGTACGCCACGGTCACCGGTGTGGCCCGGGACGACCTTGAGGACGGCGGGGCCTGGCTGTACGCCGAGACGGTGCGCCAGATCCACAAGCTGAATCAGGGCACCGGTGTGGAGCTGCTGATCCCGGACTTCGACGCCAAGCCCGACCAGCTGGCCGAGGTCTTCGGGTCCCGTCCCGAGGTCCTGGCGCACAACATCGAAACGGTCCCGCGGATCTTCCGGCGCATCCGCCCCGGCTTCCGCTACGAGCGCTCTCTGGAGGTCATCACCCGGGCCCGCGAGGACGGTCTGGTGACCAAGTCCAACCTGATCCTGGGCATGGGCGAGGAGCGCCACGAGATCAGCGAAGCAATGCGCGACCTGCACGAGGCGGGCTGCGACCTGCTGACCATCACCCAGTACCTGCGCCCCTCCAAGCTGCACCACCCGATCGACCGCTGGGTCAAGCCGGAGGAGTTCGTGGAGTTGTCGGAGGAAGCCGAGGAGATCGGTTTCGCCGGTGTCATGTCGGGACCGCTGGTGCGCTCCTCCTACCGTGCGGGCCGGCTGTACCAGCAGGCCATCGAGAAGCGCGCTGCGGAGCCGGAGCGGCGCTGACCGCCCCTCTGGGTGCGGCCCCGCTAAAGGCGGCACCACCACAACGTGATGAAGCTGAGATGGCGGCCATCGGCCGCCATCTCACTTTCCTCGGTCCGGCCCTCGTATCCTGGGGGCATGGCGAAGCAGCCCAAGGACACCAAGAGCGCCCCGAGCACCGACGCCAAGGGCAAGGACGGCACGAAGAAGGCTCCCGGCAGGATCAAGCAGATCGGCCTGGTGGCGAAGGTCGTGCACAAGCAGAGCCCGAAGAGCATCCCGATCGCCGCCGGGGTCGCGCTGCTCGTACTCGCGCTCGCCGTGCTGGGCGGGTTCCTCACCGGGGCCTGGCTGTACTGGATCGTCATGGGTATCCCGGTCGCCTTCCTGGCCGGTTTCGTCGTCTTCACCCGCTCGGCGCAGCGGATCCAGTACAAGATGCTCGACGGCCAGCTCGGCGCGGGTATGGCGGTGCTGGAGAACATGCGCGGCAACTGGACCGTGGAGCCCGGGGTCACCGGAAGCCGGCAGATGGACATCGTGCACCGCGCGGTGGGCAAGCCCGGTGTCGTCCTGGTCGGTGAGGGTTCGCCCGACCGGTTGAAGGGGATCATCGCCAACGAGAAGAAGCGCGTGGCGCGGGTCGCCTTCAACACCCCGATCTACGACATCCAGGTCGGCAGCGGCGAGGGTCAGGTTCCGATCTCCAAGCTGCAGCGGCACCTGACGAAACTCCCACGCAATCTGAACAAGGCCGAGGTGTCCGAACTCCGGTACCGGCTCAAGGCGATGCCCGCCTCCATGCAGATGCCCAAGGGGCCGATGCCCAAGGGCGTCAAGATGCCGAAGGGGCCCAAGGCCCAAGGGCGCTGACGACCCGCCGCTCCGCGGCCCCGGACGTCCTCAGAACCGGCGGGTGACGGTGCCGGCGGCCCGGTCGTGCAGCCCCCGCTGGTCGCGGTCGTGCACGACCGCCGGGATCACCAGGCACAGAAGAGCGGTGCGCAACAGCATGGCGACGGGCCACGGAAGGTCGCGCTCCCCTGTCATGGCGATCCCCACGCCCACGACGCGCTTGCCCAGAGTGGTCCCGAACAGGGTGAGCAGCACGACGTTCTGCAGCGCGAAGATCAGCAGCGCGAGCCCGGAAGCGGCGGACGGGTCCTGCCCGGTGAGGCCGCCTGTGATGCTCTGAGCGATGGCGAGGCTGAGCAGCCAGTCCAGCAGCACTCCGAGGAACCGCCGCCCGAAACCCGGAACCGACCCGGGGCCCTTCTCGGGCATCCCCAGACGGTTGCCCCGGTAACGGAACTCCGTGTTGCCCGCTCCGGCGGTGTCCGCGTCTCCCATGGTGACAACGGTAGCGGGGTTTCGGCCCCCTTCCGGGCGCGGGTGTTCCGTGTCCGCAGGCCCGTCCACGGGCCCCAGCCGCCCGGTACCGCCCGCCACACGCGTTAGGCAGGGAAAACTCCGAGGTACGTAACACGCGTGAAACATTGGAGACATGACTGGGAAACGGCCTCCTCCTAACGTCGGTGGACGTGGCCGAGAGGTGACGCGAAGCGGCCGTTCGCCGGAGCAGCGAGCGGCCTGTCCGCGTGACCTCTGATATCTGCACGGAGGTAAATCTTGTTCAGCAGCGCCGAAGAGCTCTTGGCCTTCACCCGGAACGAGGACGTCAAGTTCCTCGACGTCCGGTTCACGGACCTGTTCGGGTCCACCCACCACTTCACGCTCCCCATCGAGCACGTCGACGCCGGCACGTTCGAAGAGGGCCTGATGTTCGACGGTTCCTCCATCCGGGGCTTCCAGGCCATTCACGAGTCGGACATGCTGCTGCTCCCGGACTTCAGCACCGCTGTGGTGGACTCGTTCCGCCAGCACAAGACGCTGAACCTGACGTTCTTCGTGCACGACCCGTTCACCCGCGAGTCCTACAGCCGCGACCCGCGCAACGTGGCGCGCAAGGCCGAGGCCTACCTGAAGGGCACCGGTATCGCCGACACCGTGTTCTTCGGGCCCGAAGCGGAGTTTTACATCTTCGACGACGTCCGCTTCCAGACCCAGGAGAACGCGAGCTTCTACTACATCGACTCCGTCGAGGGCGCATGGAACACCGGCACCCAGAACGGCGGGTCGAACCTCGGTTACCGTCCCCGCTACAAGGGCGGCTACTTCCCCGTCGAGCCGGTGGACCACTACAGCGACCTGCGCTCCACCATGGTGCGCAACCTGATCGACGCCGGTGTCAACGTGGAGATCCAGCACCACGAGGTCGGCACCGCCGGCCAGGCCGAGATCGACTTCAAGTTCGACACCATGCTCAAGAGCGCCGACACCGTGCAGCTGTACAAGTACATCGTGAAGAACACGGCGTACGCGGCCGGCAAGTCGGTCACCTTCATGCCGAAGCCCGTCTACGGCGACAACGGCTCGGGGATGCACTGCCACCAGAGCCTCTGGAAGGACGGCGAGCCGCTGTTCTTCGACGAGTCGGGCTACGCCCAACTCTCCGACACCGCGCGCTTCTACATCGGCGGCCTGCTCAAGCACGCCCCCGCGCTGCTCGCGCTGTCCAACCCGACGGTGAACTCCTACCACCGCCTGGTGCCGGGCTACGAGGCCCCGATCAACCTGGTGTACTCGCAGCGCAACCGCTCCGCCTGCATCCGCATCCCGCTCACCGGCGACAACCCCAAGGCCAAGCGCCTGGAGTTCCGGGTGCCGGACCCCTCGGCCAACCCCTACCTCGCGTTCTCCGCGATGCTAATGGCCGGCATCGACGGCATCAAGAACAAGATCGAGCCGCCGGAACCGATCGACAAGGACCTCTACGAGCTCCCGCCCGAGGAGGCCACAGCCATCCCGACCGTGCCCGCCTCCCTGGACGACTCGCTCAGCGCGCTGGAGAGGGACCACGAGTTCCTGCTTGAGGGCGGCGTGTTCACCGAGGACCTGATCGAGACCTACATCGACTACAAGCGCACCGAGGAGATCGACTCCCTGCGGCTGCGCCCGCACCCGCGTGAGTTCGAGCTCTACTACGACATCTGACGGCGGGGCTGGCAGAGCCGGTCCTCGACAGTGCAGGCACTGGTGACCCGCGGAAACGCCTTCCGGCCTCTTCCGCGGGTCACCGTCTGTTTCCGCCCTCATCTGCACCGGATGAGCACAGGGTGCCGGTTGGGCAGGGGGTAGTCAGGTACGCCAGTTCTGGGCTTCTGCCTGCACCTCACACACCGTCACTCCACCCGGTACCGGGCCGGCGCCGATGTGGTCGTGCCCGATTGGGCGCGGTACAGCGAAGCGTCGCTGGAGTACTCGGCCCGCCGCCGCGCGGAGATGTCGGCCTCGGGCGCGGTTCCGGCCCCGGAAGGGGGCGCTAAGGAGGGCCCTTTTCCTGCTGGGCCTTACTGATCACGGGGCCGTTGGCCCTGCCGGGCCGCTACCCGGTGCTGGTCCGCCCGGCCCCGTCATGCCCATGGCCGTGGGCGTGCCCGTGCTTGGGAGCGTGGCTGTGGCTGTGCCCGGCCGTTCCGGTGGGAGCGGTCGGCGTGTCGCCGGCGCGCAGAGGGGCTGCTTCGTACCGGCCTTCGTGGGCGACGATCGGCCGCCTGTCGCCGGCCAGTTCGGGGTGCTTGTCCTCAACCTCCTGCCGGGCCTCGGCCGTATGCCGCAGTTCGGTGACGTAGTCACGGTCGCCGCGGTATGTCCCCTTCCAGGTCTGCGGCATCCGCTCCGGCGGCGGCGGCACGGTGGCCGTGCCACCGATCGCGAAGCTGCTGGGGATTTTGCGGGTCGCGCCGCCGCACTCCGGGCAGCTCGGCAGCGGGGCCGTGAACGACTGGATCACCTCGAAGTGGTGGCCGGTCGCGCAGGCGAGTTCATAGATGGCCATCTCCGTCCTCCCCTCATCACAGCGGCAGCGAGCGGTCGAAGATGCCTGCGATGTCGTCCTCGGTGACGGCGCGGGGCGGTGGACAGCAGCCGCTGCCGCTTCATAGCGCCCTTGTAATAGCCGACACCAGCGATGCCGTTGGGGATGCCGATGTCGCGCGTCAACTGCTCGATCGCGGTCGGCAGATGCTCGGCAGGGTGGTTGGGGCGCTCCGTCTGCGGTGCGAGGATCTCCGCAGCCCGGATGTGCCGCTCGGGCTCCGAGCCGGTTCCGGTGGTGGGGACCGCCACCGGCGGCTTGAGCGGGCTCACGGGGGTCAGCGCCTTGCCCACTGGTGCGTTGGTGTAGTCCATCAGCTCGCCTGGGTTGGTGCTGAGCAGGTTGACGGCCTTTGCGGTGTCGATGCTGGAGCCGCCGCCCACCGCGACGAAGGCGTCCCACTGGCCCGACGCCGTCGCATGGTCGATGGCCTGCTGCAGGCTGACGTCGGTGGGCTCCACGTGCACGCCGTCGAAGACGTGGGCTGCGATGCCGAATTGCGTCATCCGTTCGGCGATGCGGTGCGGGGCGCCCGTGGCGGCCACCCCGGTGTCGGTGATCACGAGGACCCTGCGGACCCCGTGCTGGGCGAGGTCGAAGCCGATCTCGTCGGATGCTCCCGGCCCGAACTTCAGCGCCGGTGCGCCGTGGGTGAAGACGGACTCGGGTCCGGCTGGAACGGTGGTGCTCATACGCATCCCTCCTGGGGATCAGATCGGTACCGGCAGCGCAGCGGGACGCTGGCCCCGGACAGGGCCGGACGATCAGACGTAGAAGCCGTTGGGGGCGAGCCGCATCGAGCGCAGCTGCTCGGCGTCGTGGCCGAACACGACAGTGGCGTCCGACTTCTCGGCGATGCCGCGGATCTTCTCCACCGAGCCGTACCAGGCGGACAGGTCATTGACGATGGCAGCGGGGACGGCCGGCGGGCCGTAGGAGTCGCCCATGTAAACGGCGTCCGACGTGAAGAGCATCGTCCCGGTCTCCTGTAGGTCGACCTTCATCGCCATGGTGCCAGGGGTGTGCCCGGGAGCCTCGATGAGGGTGACACCGGGCAGGATCTCGGTGTCCCCGCTGACGGTGTCAAAGTCGCACGCCCCATAGTCCGCCTTGAGGTGTGCGCCGTTGAAGGCGCCCTCGTAGCCGAAGGCGAACTCCTTCTCCTTGTCGTTGCACACCAGCCTCGCGCCGGTGCCGGCGAACATGCCGATGTTCCCGGCATGGTCGAAGTGCAGATGGGACAAGACCACGTAGTCGATGTTCTGCGGTTCGACGGCGAGCTGGCCGAGCCGCGCGTCGAGATACTCCTCGTCGCTCACCTGGTCGTAGGGGAAGAACTCCTGCAGGCCGGTGGGAGCCCAGCGGGTCTCCCAGTCGCGGGGACAGCTGGTGTCCCACAGCAGAGTCCCCTCGGGGGTCTCTACGAGCACGCAGTGGGTGGTGCAGGGGTACCACTCGACGGGCCGCTCGCGCTCGGTGCGCGCCCGCATCGTACGGCCGGGCTTGAGCAGCAGCCACGTCAGGTCGCAGCTCATCGCTCCGCAGCCCAGTATGTGGACCTTGGTCGAGGGCATGACCATGTCGGTCTCCTTCGCTGTGTCAATGGTGTTTGGATGGTTACGGTTGTCGCGAGCCCGCGCCGCGCGGCGACCAAGCGCACCAGTTCCGTACCGCGGGAGCCGTGATCGGCTCCCGCTACGCAGGGCGCCGGACAGCGAACCGTGCTCGATCGCGGTCAGCCACCGGCGTCGTGATCGAGATGCAGGTCCCGCCCGCGGGTTTCCCGGACGATCAGCGCGCAGAGCAGTCCGGCGAGAGCCGCTCCCGCCCAGATCGAGGCGATCGGCCAGAAGGCACCGCCTGCCGCGCTGACGAGTGCACCCGCCACGAGCGGCACGAACCCTGCCACGACACCGCCGAGCTGGTAGCCGATCGATGTGCCGGTGTACCGGACGTTCGCGGAGAACAGTTCCGCGTACAGCGCCGCAGTTGGCCCGTACATGCCCGCGTGCGCCACGGCAAGCGCGAGCAGCATGGCCAGCCAGGTGAGCCCCGTCTGCCCGGTCGCCAGCAACCAGAAGAAAGGGAAGGCGAGAAGAGCCGTGAATGCGGCAGCGGCCAGGAACACGGGGCGCCGGCCCAGTTTGTCCGATAGCGCGCCGAAGTAGGGCACCGTCAGCCCTTCGACCGCCGCCGCAACGAGCATCCCCGTCAGGAGTACGCTCCGCGAAGAGCCGAGGTGGGAAGAGCCGTACGACAGCACGAAGACCGAGACAATGTAGAAGGGGACGCCGGCCGAGACGTACATGCCAACGGTCAGGACGATCGTCTTCCAGTGGTGACGGAACGCCTCCATGGCCGGTACCTTGCGCGCCCGCCCCGACTCCTTCACCTGGACGAACGCCTGGGTCTCGGTGATGCGCGAGCGGAGGAACAGCCCCACCGCGATCAACACGATGCTGAGCAGGAATGGGATTCGCCAGCCCCAGGCGAGGAGGTCGTCGTCGGGCAGCGTGGATACCACCGCGAACACGGACGAGGACAGCACCAGCCCCAGCGGCACACCCATCTGGGGCAGGCTCCCGTAGAAGCCCCGCCGGTGCCGCGGCGAGGACTCCACGACCATGGTCACCGCGCCACCCCACTCGCCGCCGACGGCGAAGCCCTGGAGGAAGCGCAGCGTGACGAGCAGGATCGGCGCCCAGATCCCGATGGTCCGATAGCCCGGCAGCAGGCCGACAATGACGGTCGCCGCGCCCATCAGGAACAGCGTGAGCATGAGCGCGTTCTTGCGCCCCACGCGATCCCCGAAGTGACCGAAGATGGCTCCGCCGAGCGGGCGGGCGACGAAGCCGACGGCGAACGTGCCGAACGCGGCCAGAGTGCCGGCCGTTGATGAGAACTCGGGAAAGAACTCCGTTCCGAAGACCAGTGCCGCGGCGAGGCCGTAGATGTAGAAGTCGTACCACTCGATCGTGGTGCCGATCGTGCCGGCCAGTGCCGTTCTGCGGGTGACGGCCTGGGGCGTCTCGTCGTTGTGCCGTTCGGCTACTTCGTCAGTGACGTGAATGCGACTCATGCGGGTTCATCGCTCTCTCGTTGGGAGTCGGGTGAACCGTCCGACGGCGTCAGAGGGTTGGTACCAGGCCGCCGTCACACCGGACGGCAGTGCCCGTGATGTATGCGGCCTGCGTGCTGCACAGGAATGCGGCGACGGCGCCGAACTCATCGGGTTCGCCGTAGCGCCCGGCTGGGATCGCGGTCTTGGACGCGGCCTCGACGTCGCTCAGTGACTGGCCGGTGCGCTGGGCAGCGGCTTCGTCAACCTGCCGGGCTCGCGCGGTGGCGATACGCCCAGGCAGCAGGGAGTTGACCGTCACGCCTTGTGCGGCGACCTCGGTGGCAAGGGTTTTCAGGTACCCGGCGAGCGCCGCCCGCCCGAGGTTGGACAGCGAAAGGTTCGCAAGGGGCGCCTGCACGCTCGTCGAGCTGATGCTCAGGATGCGGCCCCATCCCTTCTCGAGCATGGCCGGGAGGACGCCCTGCACCAGGATCTGCTGCGGTTTGACCAGCGTGGCCATGGCCTGCTCGATCCCGGCGGTATCAGTGGCGCGGGCCGGCCCCGGTGCAGGGCCCGGCCCGTTCAGGACGAGGATGTCGAGTTCACCGACGGCCTCGCGGGCAGCCGTGAGGAGATACTCAGCGCCGCCGTCCGCGACCAGATCACAGCCCACGCCGACCGCGTTGGGCAGCTCGCCCGCCACCTCCTTGGCTCCCTCGCCCGACCGGCCCGTGACCACAACGGTGACGTCTTCTTCCGCCAGGGCTCGGGCGGTCGCACGGCCCAGCCCGGACGTGGACGCGCAGATGAGAGCGGTTTTCCCTGCCAGATCGAGTCGCATTCCAGCCTCCGTGTATTAAATATAAGACGCTGTCTTATATACAAACCAGATAGTGCCCACGTCGTGAGTCGCACGTCAAGGCTTGACGTCCACCGAACCCAGGAGCGAGACTCCTATTTCTCAGACAGCGTCCAATATTTCGACGTTCGTCGAACGGCTTTGGTACCCGGATATCGAGAGGCATGACAGTGACCGTCACCCCGTCCCAAGCGGCGACCGCAGGCCAAGAGCGGCCTCACGTTGCGCGACAGCGTCCCCGGTGGGCCGAACTACGGGAGGCTTTGCAGCTGCGTCGGCCGACCCTCAACCCGGTCGAGCGGCGGCTCGGGACCGCGCTGAGCATCGGGGATCTCCGTACAGTGGCGGTGCGCACGACTCCGCGCGCGGTGTTCGATTACGTCGACGGTGCGGCCGACGCGGAGCTGACCGTGCGGCGGAACAGAGCGGCGTTCGCGGCGGTCGAGCTGATACCGGAGTACCTGTCGCCGGTCGACCATCCGGACCTGTCCACGCGCGTGTTCGGCCGGGAGATATCGATGCCGCTGATCTTCGCGCCGACCGGCTACACCCGGATGATGCACCACGAGGGCGAGGCGGCGGTCGCGCGCGTGGCCGCCCGCCACGGCCTGCCCTACACACTGTCCACAGTGGGCACTTCGACTGTCGAGGATGTCGCCGCGGCGGCTCCTGGGGGTGAGCACTGGTTCCAGCTCTACCTGACCCGAAACGAGCGCCTCAACGCCGAACTGCTCGACCGCGCGCTCGCGGCCGGGTTCACCACCGTGGTCCTCACCGTCGACACGCCAGTGGCGGCCCGGCACCTCAAGGACATCCGCAACGGCCTCACGATCCCGCCATCGCTCACCATGCGGACGCTGCTCGGCATGGCCCGCTACCCGGCCTGGGTGCTGAACAAGCTGACTACGGCCCCGATCACATTCGCATCGCTGAGCAGCATAACCAGCCACGCGATCGACGCCGTCCGGGTCGCCGACGTCGTGTTCGAACCGACGCTGAGTTACGGGCATCTGGCCTGGCTACGCGCCAACTGGCCGCACCGGCTGCTGGTCAAGGGGATCCTCAGCCCGCGCGATGCGCGTCGCGCCGTTGAGGCGGGCGCGGACGGTGTGATCGTCTCCAACCACGGCGGGCGGCAGCTCGACCGCACGCCTGCCACCCTTACGGTGCTACCCGAAATTCGCGATGAGCTCGGTTCTGACGCCACGGTGATCCTCGACAGCGGCGTCACCCATGGTCAGGACGTCCTCGCTGCGATGGCACTCGGGGCGGACGCCGTCATGATCGGCCGTGCCTACCTGTACGGCCTGATGGCCGGTGGTGAGCGGGGCGTGGAGCGCGCCGCCACGATCCTGCGCGAGGAGTACTCACGCAGCCTGCAACTGCTCGGCCTCAACTCGACCGCCGCCATCGCGCGGCATCAAGTGCGCATGCCTTGAGCGATCCGTGGACGTAATAGGGCCCGCTTCCCGCGGTGGATTCCAGGAGGCGTTGCAGCACGTGGTCGTGTTGACCAGGCCGCGAGCAGTTCATGGAGGCACTCGGCTGGGGTTTCCCAGCCGAGCGTTTTGCGTGGCCGGCTGATCAGCTCCGCGGCGACCGGTCCAGGTCCTCGCGGGCACGCCGAGAGGGGTACGGCCCTGCGGCCTCCTGTCCTTGCGGGACGGATCTCGAAGTCCATCGCACCCCTTGAACTGGGGTGTTGCGACGACCGCCAGCACTCAAGCGCCCGGGGATGCGGGCCCTTTCCGCGTGAGCGTCCCGGTCTCAGGAGGCACGCTGGGGAATACCCAGCGGGTTCGCGTCGCGCAGTGCCGGCGGCAGCAGGTGCTGCGGCACGTTCTGATACGCGACCGGCCGCAGGAACCGGGAGATGGCCTCGGTCCCTACCGAGGTTGTGGCCGGCGCCGTGGTGGCCGGGTAGGGACCGCCGTGCTGCTGCGCGTAGGTGACCGAGACACCGGTGGGCCACTGGTTCCACAGCACACGTCCGGCCTTGGCGGCCAGGAGCCTGATCAGCTCTGCTGCGATAGCGTCGTCGTCTTCGCCCTGGATGGACGCGGTCAGCTGGCCTTCGATGACCTTCGCCACCTCGAGCAGTTCGCTCTCCTCCGCGTACTCGACGATCAGCGCAGCCGGTCCGAATACCTCGCGGATGAGTGCCTGCGGGTCACTGAGCAGCTCGGCCGAGGTCGTACGTAGCACCGTCGGCGCCGGATTGGTGGCGGCGTGATCGCCACTCACCACGACGTGCACCCCAGCGGTGTCGCGCAATTCCCGCAGAGCACTGGCGTAGGAGGTCCGGATGCGGTCGTTGAGTAGAGTCAACGGCTTGTCCGGGACCGCGCCGTGAAGCTGATCCACGAGTTCGGCCGATGCCGGGACCAGCAGGATGCCGGGCTTTGTGCAGAACTGTCCGGCGCCAAGCGTGAACGATCCGACGAACTCCGAGGCGATCGCGGGCCCGCGCCGTTCGGCGGCGGCCTTCGTCACGAAGACCGGGTTGACGCTGCCGAGTTCGCCGAAGAACGGTATCGGCTCCGGCCGGCCGGTGGCGAGGTCGAACAACGCTCGGCCCGCCTCGATTGAACCGGTGAACGCACCCGCCTTCACCCGCGGGTCCACTATGGCGTCACGGCCGGCCTCGGTCCCGAAGATGATGTCGAAGAGCCCCTCGGGCGCGCCGGCGGACCGTAGTGCGTTGTGAACCACCTCTGCCGTGGCGGCCGAGAGTCTGGGGTGGCCGGAGTGGGCCTTGACGATGACCGAGCAGCCCGCTGCGAGCGCCGAGGCGGTGTCCCCACCGGCCACGCTGAACGCGAACGGGAAGTTGCTCGCAGCGAAAACGACGACTGGACCGAGCGGCTCGAGCACCCGGCGCAAGTCGGGCCTCGGGCCCATCGGCCACGACGGGTCGGCGTTGTCTGTTGTCGCCCCGAGATATTCCCCCCGCGTGACCACCTTGGCGAAGAGCCGCAATTGGAACACGGTGCGGACCATCTCGCTATGCAATCGGGCCTGCCCGAGAGACGTCTCCTCATCCGCGAGCGCCACGAGCTTCGGCGCGGCTTTCTCGAGCGCGGAGGCAATGGCCTCAAGGGCCGGGGCACGGTCGGCTGGCCGGAGGCAGCTCCACTGCTCGAACGTGCCTACGGCGGCGGCGACTTTGTGTGCCAGTGCCTGCGGGTTCGTCGGACCGGTCATCAAGCATACTCCTGTGCATCTTAAACTTTATACATAGTCTTATACTTAAGACACACCGTCGCACGCGCTGCGACTCTCGTCAACGTCCTTGACGGCGACCGAGACGGCCCACATACTCAACCAGTAAGACAGCGTCCAAAGTTTCGTACATAGTGAGGCGTGGCTCAATGAAGGCAGCAGTACTGCACCGACCTGGTACGCCGTTGACGGTCGAGGACGTCGACCTCGACGGCCCCGGGCCGGGCGAGGTCACCATCCGTGTGCTCGCTGCCGGTGTGTGCCACAGTGACCTGCACTACATGAATGGCGACCTCAACGCCCGCCTGCCTGCGGTGCTTGGGCACGAAGGGGCCGGAGTCGTCGAGCGGGTCGGCCAAGGAGTGACCCGAGTCCGCCCTGGCGACACCGTGATCACCTTGTGGCGCCCGCGGTGTGGCGACTGCAAGTTCTGCACGACCGGTCGCCCCGCCCTGTGCGCACTCGGCCGGGTGCAGGCGACCTCCGGTGGCCTGCTCGACGGGACGTCACGTCTGAACCTGAACGGCGAGAGGATCCACCATCTTATGGGAGTCTCCTGCTTCGCCGAGAAATCCGTCGTCTCGGAACAGTCGGTCATCATGATCGATCCGGCCATCCCGCCGGAGACCGCGGCGATCACCGGGTGCGCCGTGGTGACCGGGGTCGGCGCAGCGCTGAACATCATGAAGGACGCCACCGGAGAGGGCGTCGTGGTCATCGGCGCCGGCGGTGTCGGGCTCAGTGCGGTGATGGGCCTGCGGCTCATCGGCGCCGATCCGATCGTCGCGGTCGACACGGTGGACGCCAAGCTGGACAAGGCGCTTGAGGTCGGCGCCACCCATGCAGTCAACGTACACACGCACGACTTGGTCGAAGAACTCACCAGGATCTCACCGAAACCGATGACCTGGTCGATGGACGCTGTCGGCGCGCCCCAGACCCTCACGCAGGCGATCGAGGTCGTGGGCACCGGCGGGGCTGTAGTCGCCGTCGGCCTCGGCAAGGTGGGCGCCACCGTCCCCGTGCCCATCAACTCCTTGGTACAGCAGGAGAAGCGGCTGGTCGGCAGCTCTATGGCTCGGCCAATACGCCCGTCGACATCCCGAAGCTCGTCGATCTGTTCAAGACCGGGCGTCTGCCCCTCGACAAGCTGCTCGGCGAACAGTACGAGCTGTCGGCGATCAACGAGGCGTACACCTCGCTGTCGCAGGGTGCCACCGGCCGTGCGGTGATCATCCCCGGCGACAAGCAGTGAGTGCGGGTCGGTTCACGACGCGACCGGCGCCCCCAGGCGCTGCGACATTGCTTCCGCCCCGCCGAGGACGAGTTCGACATAGCGCTGCTTCTGGGTATCGCTCCACCGCACGATGGGCACCGAGATGCTCATAGCCGCCACGCACGCATCGAGGCGGTCGTACACCGGCGCGGCGACACAGGCCACATGCTCGTTGGACTCGCAGTTCTCCTCGGCCCAGCCCCGCTCGCGCGCCACGTTCAGGTCGGCCAGCAGCCGCTCGCGGGTGTCGATGCTGTTCTGCGTCATCTTCTGCAACGCCCCGTCATCGGGGAACAACGCGTCAAGTTCGGCTCTCGGCAGGGCACTCAGCAGCGCCTTCCCTCCTGCGGTGCAGGATACCGGCAGCCGGCTGCCCACCTGCGACACGAGGCGGATCGAGTGTGTGCTGTCGATGCGCACGATGAACACGGCGAACCCGGCATCGCGCACGACAACCTGGACCGTCTCGCCGCATGCCGCCGCGACCTCGGCTGCGCACTCCCGGCCCACCGTGGCCAGGTCGAGACCGCTCTCGTACGCTGCGCCCAGCCGAAGAGCTTTGACCCCGAGCGCCACGCCCCCCGTCGCCTTGGAGGCGGTGAGGTAACCACGGTCGACCAGTGTGTTGACGAGTTCATGCGTGGTGGCCCGCGGCAGGCCGAGCCGCTCAGTGATCTCGGGAACCCGCAGCCCTTCATCCTCGCCGATGAGCAGTTCGAGGATGTCCAGGCCCCGACGAAGGGCCGGAGCGGTCATGCGCGCCATGAGTCCCTCCCAGCTCTACTGCCAGACACCGTCCAAAGTATCAGACATCGTGCCGCGTTTGAGGAGACACCGATGAAGACAACCCGGACCACGAAACTGGCCCAGCGACTGTGGCAAGCCGGTAACGGCGCCGCCCCGGTCGACTCCACCGCAGCAGAGCAACTCGACCTCGAGCTGGCCTACGCCGCCGAGAACGTCACCCGCGACCTGGCGATCGCGGCCGGTGACCAGGTGGTCGGTTACAAGATCGGCCTCACCTCCCAGCCCGCGCGAGACGCCTTCGGTGCCAGCGAGCCGGCCGCCGGCCATCTGCTCGCCAGCAGGTTACTCGAGGACAGCCAGCCTCTCGCCACGGCTGGGCTGTTCGAGCCCAAGGCAGAGGTGGAGATCGCGTTCGTCCTGGGCGAGGCCCTGCCGGGCCCGAACGTGACCGCGCAGGACATCCACAACGCCACAGCCGCGGTCGCACCGGCCTTCGAGATCGTCGACAGCAGGTGGCGCGGCGGCGCGCGGACGCTCCCGATGCTGGTCGCCGACAACACCAACGCGGCTCGCGCCGTGCTGGGGTCTCGCGTCATGCCACCCGCGGGCCTGTCGAAGATCACCGCCACGCTGTCGATCGGCTCCCTGACGATGCCGGGCAGCGCAACAGCCGTTATGGGCGATCCCGTCGAGGCGGTCGCGTGGCTGGCCCGACACCTGCTGCGCAGCGGAGCGCGGCTGGAAGCCGGGGACATCGTCCTAAGCGGCACCTTGTGCGCCCCGACGCCGATCAGTGCCGACGACCGCCTGGTCGCCGACCTCGGCGTGCTGGGCCGAATCGCCATCGACGTCAGCTGACCACCGTTGCTTCAGCCGGGCCTTCGGCAGTTCGGGAGCGGGCACAGCCGGACCCGTGGGGTGACAAACCCATTGGTCAATCGCCGGTGACCAGGGTGTACCGGACGGTCTGCGCCTGGATGAAGCCATCCCGGAAGACGAAGGTGTCGACGCCATCCTCCACGTGCGCCGTGGGGCTGGTGGCCGACCACTCCAGGAATAGCACCTCCCCGGCGAACTGCGGCTTCAACTCCCAGTCAGCATCGGGCAGGTCGGCCAGCAGGGCGCCGATGCCCTTCTTGATGCTTTCCCTGCCCCGCAGGATGCCGTCGGGCGTAATGAAGACAGCATCGTCTGCGTAGTTGGCACTGATGCTGTCCAGATCTCCCGCACCGAGCCGGCGCCCATGGTCGGCGAAGACCTCTTCGGGGGTGCGGGGAGCGGCCGGGATCGAGGGCATGTCCATGTGGCGGTCTCCTTCGCTGTATCACTGTTGTTTCGGCGTAATAGGCGTCGCCGGACTCCGCCGCGGGCTGACCGTCAGCTGAGCGACCCCTGAAGGCCCCGGCCAGCCGCGCACTTCTCGTACCTGACCAGCTACGACGATCGCGCAGGCACTGACGGAGGTGCGGTTGGCGATCCGACAGGGTTTTCATCCGGTCTCCGGCCAACCCGCGGGTCGCGTCCAGGCGGGAGTTCGACAGCTCCTTGTCACGCCTGGGCGCCGAGCGTTTTGAGCGGCGCCCCGAAGTCACGGGGCCCCGGTTTGCTTCAGCGAGCGCGTGCACGAGCAGCAGTCCCCGGCCGGACTCCGCTGCAGGGCCGCTGTCGCTGCGACGGGGCAGCTCGCCGCCGGCGTCGCCGACTTCGCAGATTACTGTGCGCCCACCGCGCAGGCGCTGCCGCAGGCTCACGAGGTCCCGACCGTGTTCGACGGCGTTGGCGACCAACTCGTCCACCATGAGAAGGATGCGGACCCCTAAGGCTCCGCCCTGTGGGTCGGTTGACGCCGATTGGGCACCATGCGAAGCCGGACGACGCCGCCCAGCACCGTGCCCGTGTTCACGCGCCGAGTGTCTTCTCCAGTGCGGCCAGGCCCTCGGTGTAGATGCCGTGGAACAGGGTGACCGCTTCTTCTTCGCTTGCCCCTGCCGGTGTGAAGGTGCCCGACCACTCCACACGGCTCTGTCCGTCGGACACCTCGTGCACGGTCAGGGTGGAGCGATAGCCGGTGACAGGGAAGGGGGCCTGGAGAATGGAGTAGCTGTACGTGCGCCCGTCGTTGTCGAACTTCTCGAGGCGTTCGACGATGACGCCGCCCTCCTCGTTGGTGAGGCTGCGGACGCGGCCGCCGTCGCTGAGCGTGCTCGCGGGAATGTAGGGCAGCCAGTCGGGCAGGGACCCGAAGCCGCCCATGAGCTGCCAGACACGGTGGGCGGACACGGGGATGTCGATGGTCGCGGTCGTAGTTGCCATGGTCGTCTCCTGAACAGGTGAGGTGGAGGTCAGGCGGTGGGTACGGGGGCGTCCGGAACGATCAGGCCCTCCTCGCGCAGTGCCGTCCAGAAGGCCGCCGGGCCCCTCTCGCCGAGCGCGGCGAGGTCCTCGGCGATGCGGCTCGGCCGGGAGGCACCGGGTATGGCCGCGGCGACCGCGGGGTGAGCGAGGGAGAACTGCAGCGCTGCTGCCTTGATGCCCACATCGTGCTGCCCTGCGAGTGCCTTGATGCGCTCCACCTTGGTGATGACCGGGGCGGGGGCCTTCTGGTACTCGAAGTGCTGGCCGCCGGCCAGGACGCCGGAGCTGTACGGCCCGCCGACGACGATGTCGACGTTCTGGGTCTCGGCGGCCGGCAGCAGCCGCTGCAGCGCGCGCTCGTGGTCAAGGAGCGTGTAGCGGCCGGCGAGGAGGAACGCGTCCGGCTTCGGCTCCTCGAGGTCCAGCGTCAGCTCCAGCGGCTCGACCCGGTTGACACCAAGGCCCCACGCCTTGATGACGCCTTCGTCGCGCAACCTCTGCAGGACGCGGAAGGCGCCGGTGCGGGCGGTCTCGTACGCGGCCAGCCATTCATCGCCGTAGAAGTCCTGCGCGACGTCGTGCACCCACACGATGTCCAGGCGGTCCGTCTTCAGCCGCTTGAGGCTGTCCTCGATGGAGCGCGACGTGGCGTCGGCCGAGTAGTCGTTGACCATCTTGTTGGGGCGGCCGTGTTCGAACAGCCCGCCCTTCTCGCCCAGGTCGCGGCCAGAGGGGTCCTCGATCTCGTCGAGGATGACGCGGCCGACCTTGGTGCTCAGGACGAACTCGTCGCGAGGACGGTCGGCCAGCACGTCACCCAGCCGCATCTCGGAGAGGCCCGCGCCGTAGAAGGGGGCGGTGTCGAAGTAGCGGATGCCGCTGTCCCAGGCGGCCTCCACGGTGGCTGAGGCCTCCTCGTCGGGAATGGCTCGGAACATGTTGCCCAGCGGCGCGGTGCCGAAGCCCAGGCGGCCGGGCAGGAAGGACTTGATGGACATGATGCGGATCCTTGCTGTACGAGCTGCGACGGATTTGCTCGCTACGACGTGTACGCTGTCCGTCGGTCTGACGCGTTCGAGGCTAGGATCGACACCTGAGACTGTCCAAGACTTGCTTGGACATACTTGAGTCATTTGAGGTCTTGCATGCTTGACCTGCGACAACTCCGTTACTTCGTAGCCGTCGCCGAGACCGAACACGTCGGTCAAGCCGCCGAACGGCTGCACATCTCTCAGTCGCCGCTCAGCCGGCAAATCGCACAGCTCGAAAAGAACCTGGGCCTGGCCCTGTTCGAGCGCAGCCAGCAACGAATCCGGCTCACCCGGGACGGCCAGGTCTTCCTGGCCGAAGCCTGTGCGCTACTGCGGCATGCCGACCGTCTGGAGAACCTGGGCCTCCGGCTGGGCCGCGGAGAAGAGGGCGGCCTGTGCATCGGCTACGTCGCCGACGCCATGCACACCGGCATACTGCCCGGCGCGCTACGCGCCCTGCACGACGAACGCCCCGGCGTCCACATCGCCCTGTACAACCTGCCCCCGGCCGAGCAGTTTGAGGGCCTGCGGCAACGCAGTCTGGACATCGCGCTCGTGCATGAACCCCCGCCCGCGGATGACCCTGACCTACTGGCCCGACCATTGCTCCAGGACCCGTTGCTCCTCGTCCTGCCCGCGGGGCATCCACTCGCCGACCAGGAAAAGGTGACCGCCAGGGACCTCGACGGTCAGCCGTGGATCGCAGTCGAGAATGCCCAGGATCCCACCTGGCGCGACACGTTCGTCGCCTCCTGCGCGGCAGCCGGCTTCACACCCGACATCCGCCTCGATGCCGCCGAACCACTCACCGCGCTCGGCCTGGTTGCTTGCGGACTCGGGCTCGCGCTCGTGCAAAAGAGCATGGTCCGCGCCACCACTGAGGAGGTCGCGGTGCGTGAGCTTCCCTGGCACGGCACATGCGTCCAACTGTGGGCCGCATGGCACCGAGTCGATCTGCGGCCCCTGGTGGCATCGTTCCGTGCCACCGTTCTGCACGCAAACAGCACCGCATAGCCCATCCGGCTGCGGTCATTCCCCGCAGCCTGGATTGCCAAGGTGGCATTCGGCGATGTGCACCAGTCCACTGAACATCCCAATATCGTGCAAGTCAGGGCTCTTTTGCATCAGTTCTGCGACATCTAAGAGCGCGGTTCTTCGGACCCGCACCGACACATGCTCGTCGCCCATCGGGCGCACTCGCTGTGCCGGGGAGCCATCGGCGGCCGACCAGGCGCCGCCGATGGCTCCCGCGTTCTCCGGGCGGGTATCGCCGTCCTCCGGGACCCGCAGGACACTGCCCGTGGAGCGCGCCGGCGCCGGGAAGTGCCCGGATCAGGCGCTCAGCCGGCGTAGCCCCACACCAGATGGCCGTAGCCACTTTCCCAGGTCAGATAACTGGTACCTTGCGAGTACACGGCCCAGTTGCCGAAACCGCCTGGCTCGCGCTTGACCGCGGCGCTCCACTGGTGGCCGGGAAAGCTCTCGCGCGCCTTCGCCACGAGCTGCTCGGTCCGTTCCCCGACGCCGCCGGACAGCTTTTCGACCTCGGCGTCGACGAACGCCCCCAGTTCCTCCTCGCTGATGCCACTGCCGCCGTTCGCGCTGGTGAACGCGGCATAGCGGTACCCCCCGACATCCGGGGTCCGGGCGTACAGCCCGGAGTAGGCGACGTTGTACCTGAAGTCGCCGCGCCAGACGAGGAGGTGCCAGTTCCGATCGGGCAGGACATGGTCGAGGAAATCCAGCAGCCGCCGGCCGCGTTCCCGCGCGGCGCCGTCCCCGCCGCCTTCAGCGCTGTGGGCGATGTTGCCGAGCATCCGGCCGTAACCGGCCGAGACGTCGGTATCGGCACCGGCCAGGCGGAAGTTGTGGGCGACGACGGCGTCGACCAGGCCGGCGCCGGGGTAGTCCATCATGACGACTCCGGTGCGGCTCACATTGCGTTCGAACAGGTACTGCAGCGCGAAGTCGTTGACCCCTCTCAGTCCGAGCACGCCCCTGGCCACCTCTTTGGGGTAGGCTCCGACGCCCGCTCCGCTGAGGAAGTTGACGGAGAGCGCCTCGGAGTCGCCCGACCCCGTCTTCTCGAAGTGCGCCCTGGCCTTGTGCCATTTGTCGTCGATGTCGAAGATCGTGGGGACCCGGTACTCGTCTTGGATGTCCATCGCCGGGCCGCCCCACCTCGGACCGTAGACCGCGCCGTCGCCGTTGAAGTCCTGCAGAAGCACGATCTTGCCGCGCGCCTCGCCCAGCGTGGGGATCCGCCGGCCGTCGCCGCCCGGGCTCCACAGGTGCTCGCGTGCCAGATCGGCGGTGTCGGGATTGTCGTTGAGGTACCACTCCAGGGTCTCGGCGAAGCTCCGGGTGTTCTCCTCCGCCCGGTACTCCTCCTTGAGCCGCATCAGTACGGTCTCGGTGGGGTGCTCCTTGAGGAAGTCCGTTGTGTCGCGCAGCACATCGGTGAAGTTGGCGTTCAGGTACACCCTGCCGTGGTGGATGGGAAAGACGTCCCTGTGGTGACGCGCCCGGATGTCCAGCGCGCGGATACCGGCGCCGAGCTGCTCGGGCAGACCGCTGTCCTGGGTGTTGGCGGCGGGGGTGACACCTCGGGCCATCGTGTCGTGCGTTCCCGGTATCGACAGCGCCGCCAGGTCGGTGTCGTCGGGAACCAGACTCATCCAGTCCGGATGGCTCGTGTCGCCGAGGTTCTGGCTGTGCCGAGCGTCCGCCCAGGCGGGGGTCGCGGGAAGCAGTACGATCATCAGCACCGCGACGATGGCGACCGACACCGCCCGCAACGAGCGCTCCGGGCTTCCGCCGCGGGGATCCCGCCGCCGACGCGTGCGGCCGTGGTGAGGCAGTCTCATGGGGCTCCCTCCGGTTCTGTGGCCGGTTAGGGGGCCGCGGGTCCCCGGCCACTGGGTTGTCCGGGCCGTGGGGGGTGGCCCGGCCGCGGTCGCATCAGCCTGCAGGGCGGTGGATTCCGGACATAGGGGAGCGATGGGACATGGCCACATCCGGTCATATCCGCGAGCGGAGCGGAGCCCGCTTCGCGGCCCGGCCGGATGGCGGCCTGTCCGGCGCAGCGGGGCGCCAGAGGGCGGAGGAGCCTGCCGACCAGCGAAGCGACCGACTACGGTAAGTGGCGTGGTGACTCGGGACGGATTCACGATGACAACGGGTGCGCTGGCACGACGCGGATTCGGCGATGGCGAGCGTGCGGCGCTCCTGATGCGCGAGGCGGGGCTCTCCTTCGAGAGACACGGGGAGGTCATCGACGCGCTCGGCGGCGCCGCGGATCCCGATCTCGCCCTTCTCGGCCTGGTCCGGCTGCTGGAACACGCCCCCGAGCCGGACGAGCTCCGCGCGGCGCTGCGCGACGATCCCGGTCTGCGGACCCGGCTGGCCCGGGTGCTCGGCGCGAGCACGGCGCTCACCGACCACCTGGTCCGCCATCCGGCCGACTGGCGGGAGCTGCGCGGACCCGAAACGGAGTCCTCTCCCGGCGCCTCCGAGCTGCGCGCCGGGCTGATGCGCGCGGTGGGCGCCGATCCCCTCGCCGCCGCGCCCGTGGCCGCGGCCGAAGACGGCACGCTCGAAGAGGCGGCACACGCCCTGCGCGTCGCCTATCGCCGCCGCGTGCTCCGGTTGGCGGGGCGCGATCTCACCGGGGCCGGCGACCTCGATACGACGTCCGCCGAACTCGCGGATCTGGCCGCGGCGATACTGGACGCCGCGCTGGCGATCGCCCGCGCGCAGGCGCCCGAGGACGCGGCGCTGTGCCGGCTCGCCGTGATCGGCATGGGCAAGTGCGGCGGGCGGGAACTCAACTACGTCAGCGACGTCGATGTCGTCTTCGTGGCCGAGCCCACCGAGGACGCCCCGGACGAGCAGGCCGCGATGCGCGCCGCCGCGCGGCTGGCGGCGGCCATGATGCGCGTTCCGTCGGAGACCGACGGCGAGGGCGTGCTCTGGGAGGTCGACGCGGCACTGCGCCCCGAAGGCAAGAACGGCCCTCTCGTGCGCCCGCTTTCCGGGCACGTCGCCTATTACAAGCGCTGGGCCAAGACGTGGGAGTTCCAGGCGCTCCTCAAGGCCCGTCCGGTCGCCGGGGACAGCGAGCTCGGCGCCGCCTACATCGCGGCGATCGCCCCGTTGGTCTGGGAGGCGGCGAGCCGGCCGCACTTCGTGGAGGAGGTCCAGGCCATGCGCCGCCGGGTGGTGGCGCACATCCCCGCCGGCACCGCCGATCGGGAGATCAAACTGGGGCCGGGCGGTCTGCGCGACATCGAGTTCTCCGTACAGCTGCTCCAGCTCGTCCACGGCCGCAGCGACAGGACCCTGCGCTCCGGTAACACGCTCGAAGCTCTGGGCGCGCTGTCCGCGGGCGGTTACGTCGGCCGGGAGGACGCGGCCGGGCTGTCCGGTGCCTACCGCTTCCTGCGCCGCGTGGAGCACCTGCTCCAGTTGCAGCGGCTGCGCCGGACCCACCTGCTGCCCGGCCCGGACTCCGCGGACGGCCATGCCCAGCTGCGCCGGCTGGGCCGCGCTCTGGGGTTCACCTCCGACCCGGTCGCCGGGCTGACCACGGAATGGCGGCGGGTGGCCGCGGAGGTGCGGCGGCTGCACGAGAAGCTCTTCTACCGGCCGCTGCTGCACGCCGTCGCACGGCTGCCCGGCGATGAGGCCCGGCTCACCCCGGAGCAGGCCGGCGAGCGGCTGGAAGCACTCGGGTTCGAGGACCCGGCGGGAGCGCTGCGCCACCTGGAGGCACTCACCAGCGGACTCTCCCGCCGCGCGTCCATACAGCGCACGCTGCTCCCGGTGATGCTCGGCTGGTTCTCCGACGCACCGCGGCCCGACGCCGGCCTCCTGGGGTTCCGCCAGGTGAGCGAGGAGCTGGGGACGACGCCGTGGTACCTGCGGCTGCTCCGCGACGACGTCCGGGTGGCCGAGCGCATGGCGTCGTTACTGGGCACCAGCCGGTACGCCACCGATCTGCTGCTGCGCGCCCCAGAGGCCGTGGCCATGCTCGCCGATGACGCCGATCTGGCCCGGCGTCCCGCCTCGGGGCTCTCGACGGAGGCCGACGCCGCACTGCGGCGGCACGGTTCGGCGGAGAACGCGGTCGCCGCCGTGCGCGCGCTGCGCCGCCGCGAACTGTTCCGTACCGCGGCCGCCGACCTGCTCGGGATCGCCGACATCGGCGAGGTGGGCGACGCTCTCACCGCCATCTCCGCGGTCACCATCGACGCGGCGCTGCGCACGGCCCGCGAGCGCGTCGCGGAGGAGTCCGGTGAGGAACCGTGCACCCGGCTGTGCGTGATCGCGATGGGGCGCTTCGGCGGCAACGAGCTCTCCTACGCCAGCGACGCCGACGTGATGTTCGTGCACGATCCGCTGCCCGGAACCGACCTCGCCAAGGCCAGCAGCGCGGCGAACGCGGTGGTCCACGAGGTGCGCCGGCTGCTGGAGATGCCGGCCGCCGACCCGCCCTTGCGCATGGACGCCGATCTGCGCCCCGAAGGCAAGAACGGGCCGCTGGTGCGCACCCTGGACTCCTATGCCACCTACTATCGCCGCTGGTCGTCGACCTGGGAGAGTCAGGCGCTGCTGCGTGCGGCGCCGGTGGCCGGTGACACCGAACTCGGCGCGCGCTTCACCACTCTCGTCGCCTCTCTCCGCTACCCCGAGGGCGGCGTGGACGACGCCGCGGTCCGCGAGATCCGCCGCCTCAAGGCGCGGATGGAGGCCGAGCGGCTGCCGCGCGGCGCGGATCCCGCATTGCACACCAAACTGGGCCGCGGCGGACTCTCCGACGTGGAGTGGGTGGTGCAGCTGATCCAGTTGCGCCACGCGCACCGGTTCCCCGAGCTGCGGACCACCGGCACGCTCCGCGCCCTGGGGGCCGCTGTCGCGGAAGGGCTGATCAGCGAGGAGGACGCGGCCGTGCTGGAGGCGTCCTGGCGGATGGCCGCCCGGGTGCGGGGGGCGATCATGCTGGTCCGCGGCAAGGGCGGCGACTCCATCCCCACCGACCTGCGGGAGCGGGCCGTTCTCGCGGGTGCCCTGGGCTACCAGAGCCATGAGGAGGGCGGCGGCGCCGCCGAGCAGCTACTGCAGGACTACCGACAGACCACCCGCCGGGCGCGGACGGTGATGGAGCGGGTCTTCTACGACGACTGAGCGGGTCCGCGCGCCGGGCTCCGGGCGTCACCAGAACACGGCGATGCCGATGTTCAGGATGGCCAGCGCACCCGCGGTCGCGGCGAGGCCTGTGGTGGGCTTGCGCATGTCGAGCATGGCGACCACGGCGACAGCGAACGCGACGACCAGCTTCACCCCGACCTTGATGTGGTTGACCTCGGCGTCGGCGCCCATCTCGGCCACCCCGACCAGGAGTAGACCGGTGAGGAGCTGCAGGAGGGAGCTGTGCAGCATCACCTTGGGCGCCTTGGCGTGGCCGGTCATGAGTTGCATCAGGAAGCCGCTCAGAATGCCGGCCAGACCGAGGAAGTGGAGGAACATGAGGGCGGAGTAGACGATGTCCATGCCCCGCAGGTTACTACGCCGTGTAGTATCCCCCGATCCGGTCCACGAATAGTGACATAACATTTCGATACGGGCGAATTCCGGCCCCCGCTGCTCAGCCGGTACCGGAACGCGGCCGGTGTCGCCTCCTCGCGAACAAGGGCGCCAGAAACGCCGCGATGAGGACACCGAGCACGACAGCGGCACCGGTGACCCGGGGCGGGAACAGGCCGGTCTCGTCTTTCGGCGGCTGTCCGGCGCGCTGCTCGACCGGCTCCCCCGAGTCGATCAGGCCGGCCTCGGTGGCGCAGACGGCGGGCGGGCCGTCCGCACCGAGCTGGGCGCACGCGGTGGTCGCGATGCGCCACGCGTTCTCCTCCAGCTCGTCCGCGATCCGGACGCGCAGGACGCGCTCGGCCTCCTCGCCCGGCGGCAGGGACACCTCCCAGCCGACGGTACTCTCCGACCGCACGGAGGCCTGCCTCGCGGAGGTCACCTCGAACTCCTCCGGGAGGCTCTGCGAGAGCGTGGCACCGTGCAGGGTGTCCTCGCCGTCGTTGGTCAAGGTGAGCGTGTACTCGACCTCCTCGCCTGCTCTCAGCCGCTCCGGATCGCCGCTGAGCTCGATCGAAAGGGCCGGATGGCCGGAGGGCGGGTCATCTCCCTCCCCTCCCCTGTCATAGGCCAGCGCCGAAGGGGCGAGTACACCGGCCAGGACCACCAGCCCTGCCCCCAGCGTGCAGCATTCCAGGGTGCGAGTGATTCTCTGGCCCACGACCATCATCTCCCGTCAGACGCGCCGGTCTTCCTCATCAGAGACGCCAAGGTCTAGGTAACTACGAGCCAACCAGGAAACACTTTCAGTGACACGCGGTAGGCTCGAAACCGCCCCTGTCCCGCACCCGGGCAGCCGGCCGGGTACGGTCACGGGGTCCAGCGGTTGGTGATCGGCAGCCGCCGGTCGCGGCTGAGGTTGCGGGAGCTGATCTTGGGGCCCGGCGGGTACTGGCGGCGCTTGTACTCCGCGCGGTCGACCAGCTTGATCACCCGCTCGACCAGCGCCGGCTCGAAACCGGCGATGGTGAGTTCGCGCAACCCCCGGTCGGTACCGATGTAGGCGTCGAGCAGCGCGTCGAGTATCTCGTAATCGGGCAGCGTATCCGTGTCGTACTGGCCGGGGCGCAGTTCCGCGCTGGGCGCCTTGGCGATGGAGTTCTCCGGGATGGGCGGGGTGCGGCCCGCACGCTCGGCCTCGGCGTTGCGCCACCGCGCCAGGTCCCACACCACGGTCTTCCAGCAGTCCTTGATCGGCGCGTAGCCGCCGACCGAGTCACCGTAGAGCGTGGAGTAACCGGTGGCCAGTTCGCTCTTGTTGCCGGTGGCCAGCACCAGGTGGCCCTCCTGGTTGGACAGGCTCATCAGCAGCATGCCGCGCACCCGGGCCTGCAGGTTCTCCGCCGCCAGGCCGTCGAGGCCGACGCTGCCCTCGAAGGCCTCCACCATCGGCTGGATCGGGAACGTGCGCCCCTCGATCTCCTGGCGCTTCACCAGCTCCTCGGCGTCGGCAACGGAGTGGCCGCTGGAGTACCTGCTGGGAAGCAGCAGGGCGTGCACGTTCGCGGCCCCGACCGCGTCGGTGGCGATCGCCGCGGTCAGAGCGGAGTCGATACCGCCCGACAGCGCCACCATGACAGAGGAGAAGCCGTTCTTCCTGACGTAGTCGCGCAGGCCGACGACCAGTGCCCGGTACACCTCCCCGATGTCGGATATGGGATCCGGGCGCGGAGTGAGCACCGGCTCCATCGGGGTGTACGGCGCCACGGGCCGGTCCGAGACCGTGTGCCGGAGGATCCGGACCCCGCTTCCCGGGCCTGCCGGGGTCTCCTCCTGGACGGCTTCGGGCAGGCGCAGATCGGTGACGAGCAGCGCGTCGTCGAACTGGGGGGCGCGGGCCACCAGCTCGCCCTCGCTGTCCACGATCAGCGAGTCCCCCTCGAAGATCAGCTCGTCCTGGGCCCCGCTCATGTTCACATAGCCGACGGCGGCGCCGATCTCCCGGGCCCGCCGCTGGCACAGTTCGAGGCGGACGTTGTCCTTGTCGCGCTCGTAGGGAGAGCCGTTGATGGTGATGAGCATGCCGGCGCGCGCCTCGCGCACCGCCGCGACCGGGCCGCCCTCCTGCCACAGGTCCTCGCACACGGCGACGGCGACGTCGACACCGCGCACCCGCACCACCAGGAGCGTGTCCCCCGGGACGAAGTTCCGGAACTCGTCGAACACGCCGTAGTTGGGCAGATGGTGCTTGGCCGACGTGAGCCGCACCCCGCCCTGGTGGAGCAGCGCCGCCGAGTTCTGCGGCGACCCTGCGGGCTGCCCGAAGCGCGTTCCCAGGCCCTCGCGGCGGTCCAGGAAGCCGACCACGACCGGCAGCTCGCCCAGCCCTTCGGCAGCGAGCCGCTCGGCCAGCGCATGCGTCGCCTTGATCGACGCCGAAACGAAGGAGTTGCGTAGCGCCAGGTCCTCCACGGGGTAACCGGTGACGGTCATCTCCGGGAACACCACGAGGTGCGCGCCCGCGTCGGCCGCCTCCCGCGCCTGCTCGACGACGATCCGGCAGTTGTCCTCAAGGGCTCCGACCGTAGGATTGACCTGAGCCATCGCGATTCTCAGCTGTGCCACAGCTTCGAGGGTAGTCCCCGCCCGGGGGTGTGCCGCAGGCCGCTCTCATGCAGGACGCGGGTTCGCGCAATGGACCATAATGCGTTGTGAGGGGCTTGGCGCTCTCCGTCGGCCGCGTTAATGCGCCGGAAATCTTGACACGGCAGACTGGAAGAACGGGACATGTGTCGAGGCCGTATGGCCGGGCCGACGCTGAGGACGACGCAAGGAAGGTGAGCCGTGAATCGACAGCAGGAATTCGTGCTCCGGACGTTGGAGGAGCGCGATATCCGGTTCGTTCGGCTGTGGTTCACCGACGTGCTCGGGTACCTCAAGTCGGTCGCCGTCGCACCTGCGGAGCTGGAGGCCGCCTTCACCGAGGGCATCGGCTTCGACGGTTCCGCGATCGAGGGGTTCGCGCGGGTGTACGAGGCCGACATGCTGGCCCAGCCCGACCCGTCGACGTTCCAGGTCCTCCCGTGGCGCAACGAGCCGCACGGCACCGCGCGGATGTACTGCGACATCCTGATGCCCGACGGCTCGCCCAGCTACGCCGATCCGCGCTACGTGCTCAAGCGGCAGCTCAGCAAGGCCTCCGACCTCGGATTCACGTTCTACACGCATCCCGAGATCGAGTTCTACCTGCTGAAGAAGAAGCCGGAGTACGGCGACTTCCCGGAACCCAACGACTCCGGCGGCTACTTCGACCACACACCGCACAACAGCGCGCACGACTTCCGGCGCAACGCCATCAACATGCTGGAGGCCATGGGCATCTCGGTGGAGTTCAGCCACCACGAGGGCGGGCCCGGCCAGCAGGAGATCGACCTGCGCTACGCCGACGCGCTGACCACCGCCGACAACATCATGACGTTCCGTCTGGTGATCAAGGAGGTGGCGATGGAGCAGGACGTCTACGCCACCTTCATGCCCAAGCCGTTCACCGAGTACCCGGGCTCCGGCATGCACACGCACATGTCGCTGTTCGAGGGCGACACGAACGCCTTCCACGAGCCTGGGGCCGAGTACCAGATGTCCAAGGTCGGCCGGGGCTTCATCGCGGGGCTGCTGCGGCACTCGGCCGAGATCACCGCCGTGTGCAACCAGTGGGTCAACTCCTACAAGCGGCTCTGGGACAACGCCGCGGCCTCCGCGGGAGCGGGCGGCGAGGCGCCGGCCTATGTGTGCTGGGGACACAACAACCGCTCCGCTCTGGTGCGCGTGCCGATGTACAAACCGACCAAGAGCAACTCCAGCCGGATCGAGTTCCGCTCGGTGGACAGCGCGTGCAACCCGTACCTGGCCTACGCCATGATCCTCGCGGCCGGGCTGAAGGGGATCGAGGAGGGCTACGAGCTGCCTCCCGGCGCCGAGGACGACGTCTGGGCGCTCACCGACTCCGAGCGCCGGGCGCTGGGCATCTCACCGCTGCCGCAGAGCCTCGACGAGGCGATCCGCGCCATGGAGGGCAGTGAGCTGGTGGCCGAGACCCTCGGCGAGCACGTCTTCGACTTCTTCCTGAGGAACAAGAAGGCCGAGTGGCAGGAGTACCGCCGCCAGGTCACTCCCTACGAGCTGCAGCGCTACCTGCCCACGCTCTAGGTTCCGCGCCGCGGGGCCGCCGACGCCGGCACCGGGCCGTGGCAGCACTCCCGCTGGAGTTCCCGGGCTCTGAGGCGGCGGCGTTGCGGTTGGACACCCCGAGTTTAGCCAGAACGCTGGAGACGTGCACGCTGACCGTCTTCACGGAGATGGTGAGCGCGCCGGCGATCTCCCGGTTGGTGCGTCCGCGCTCGACCAGCCGGAGCACCTCCCTCTCACGGGGAGTGAGGGCGGCCAGCGGGCCGGAGGGCGCGGGAGGCTCCTGCGCTTCCGGTGGCGCACAGGCCCGTGCCGGGGGAAGGCCGCGGGCCTCCCGGATTCGGGCGATGTCGTGGACCAGCGGGCCGGCCCCGCACTGTTCGGCCAGGTCGTAGGCCTCGCCCAGGTGCTGCTCGCCGAGCTCGGGGGCCCTGTTCCAGGGCGCACTCGGCGATACCGACCAGCGACCGGGCGAGTTCGATACGCGCGCCGATACGGCGGGCGACACGAGCGGCCGAGTGCCAGTGGGCGGCGGCCCCGGCCGGACTCTCCGCGATCCGGGCACGCGTCATGTGCCGCAGGAGTTCCCCGAGGGCGAACCGGGGCGGCCCTTCCTCGACGTAAGCGCCGCGGGGCCGGCCGCAGCCGCGCGGCCCGGTTACCCGCACGCGGCCGCGCCTCGGTCTCCGCGGCCGCCCACAGCACACCCCAGTGGACGGCGCTCTTCAGGTTCATCCACGGGCGCCGCTGGTCGAGTATCGTCAGCGCCCGCGTCGCGGCTTCCTGCGCTCTCCCCTCCGCGCAGGCCAAGCGGATCCGCATCTGCTGGACCGGCACGAATTCGAGCGGCGATGAGGACTCCTCCGGCAGCACCCGGTGAAACTCCTCGATCGCCCGGCGCGTGGCCGAGAACGCGCCCCAGGTGAGTTCGATCTCCGCGAGCAGCGCCAGTACGCGTGCCCGTCCCAGCGGGCTCTCCCCCTCCGGCACAGCGCGCAGCAGTGTCCGGTCTTCCTCCAGTCGTCCCTGGGAGCTCCGCCCACTGGCGGCTCGACTCCTGGTAGAGCCGGGCCAGCTCGGCTGCCTGGTCCGGCGAAGAGGGGGAGAACCGCAGCCCCAGCAGCCCCAGCCGACCTGCTGGCCCCGGGCGCTCCGGGCCGTCCGTGGCTGGCTGGTGCCCTGGACCATGCTGCAACGCTACTGGCGAGCCTGGACAACCAGGCCCCCGCCCAACGAACTCCAAGACTTGATCCACGCCGTCTCCACCGGCAGACCCCTTGATCTCTACTGCCGGGTCTAACAAACCACCACTAGCCTCACGGCGCGGAGGCTCCAGAGCCGCCGTCTGTGCCCTCTTCACCGCCGGAGTCGTCGCCGACCTCGGCCAGGCGCTCGCGCACGGCACGCGCGTCAGCGGTGCGGTTCAGTCGGGTGTACAGCTCGAACGCCCGCCGCCAGGACTCCCGGGCCTGGTCGCCGCTGCCCTGGGCGTGCTGGATGTCGCCGGCCGCGGTCAGGGCCGCGGCCTGCTGGTGGGTGTCGCTGACCACTTCGAAGCCGCGCACCGCGGCGGTGTAGTGCGTCAGCGCCTCGGCAGGACGGCCCAGTCCGGCGGTCGCCGCCCCCAGTGCGGCCAGCGCGAACGCTTCAGCGATCGGGTAATCGAATCGTCTGCTCGCATCGAGGGCGCGCTCGGACGTGGCGTGTGCCTGGTCGAATCGGCCCAGGGCCGCCTGGTAGCGACCCACCGAGCTGAGCGCCAAGGCCTCCCACGCCGGCTCCTCCAGCTCCCGGTACAACCGGGCGGCTTCCTCCGCGTAGCCGAGGGCCTCGTAGTGCTCGCCGGACAGCTCCACGGTCTGGGCCAGGGTGTGCGCGGAATGGGCGACGAACGGGGTGTCGCCGATCTCGGTATAGAGGCGCCTTGCGCGTTCAATGTGCTCGCGCGCCTTGGCGTGCTCGCTGAGCCAGCCGTACACGCCGCCCAGCCGCAGCCGACTGGAGGCCTCGGCCGCGGCGTCGCCCTGGCGGACCGCGGCCTGCAGGGCAAGCTGCCAGACTGCCAGCGAGTCGTGGCGGCGACCGCGCAGCCGGTAGAAGCTCCGCAACGTCCAGGCCAGCGACACCGTCGCGGAGTCCAGGCCTTCCCCGAGCGCAAGCCGCTGTGCGCCCAGCAGCGACGCCTGCTCGGTGTCGAACCACTCCACTGCGGCTGTCCGGTCCCCGTCGAAATCAAGCGGCGCAGCTCCGCCGGCAGGGGGCTCCAGAGCTATCGGCTGGCGGAAGGGGTCGAGCAGCCGGTCGCCGACGAAGGCGGTGTGCAGGTAGAAATCCACGAACCGCCGACGGGCCGCGCGCCGCTCCTCGACGGGCTCGTTCTCCTCGGCAAGCTCGGCGGCGTAGAGATGGACGAGGTCGTGCATGCGGAAACGGCCGGGCTGGTGCTCCTGCAGCAGGTTCGCGCTGACCAACGCCCGGAGCACGGGGCGGGTACGGGCGGTGCCGACGCCGACTAACGACGCCGCGGCGGGCAGGCTGACCTCTGCGGGCGGTGCCAGACCCAACAGACGGAAGGCCGCGGCCTGCTTCGCGGACAGCGCCTGGTAAGAGCAGGAGAACACGGTACGGAGGTCGGCGTCCATATCTCCAATGTCCAATGCGTCCAGGCGGGCGCTTCTCTCGTGGAGTTCTTCCGCTAGTTCTGACAACGGAAACTTCGGTTGCGCGGCGGCTCGGGCGCCGATGATCGACACCGCCAGCGGCAGGCCGCCGCACCAGCGCAGGAGTTCAGCGGCTGCCTCCGGTTCCGCTTCGACCCGTTCGGCGCCGATGTGGCTGCTGAGGAGGCCGTGAGCTTCATCCTCCGAAAACACGTCCAAAACCAGGGAGCGCGCGCCCTGGGAAGTGACCAATCCCGCGAGTGGGCTGCGGCTGGTGACCACGACGCTGCAGCTCGGGCTGCCCGGCAGCAATTTGGAGATGTGGGCGCTGTCGCGTGCGTTGTCCAGCACGATGAGCATGCGCTTGCCGGCCACCAGGCTGCGGTAGCGTCCCACCTGAGCGTGCGGGTCGGCGGGCAGGCCGCCCGGTTGCACGCCCAAGGCGTCGAGGAATCCGCGCACCGCCACATTGGGCGGCATCGGCGCCCCGGAGGGGTGGTAGCCGCGGAGGTCGACGTAGAGCTGGCCGTCGGGGAAGCGGCTGGAGTTGGCGTGCGCCCAGCGCAGCGCGAGCCAGGTCTTGCCGATACCGCCCGCCCCGGCGATCGCGAATATCGGCACGCTCGAATCGGTCATTCCGGCGCGGGACAGCAGGTCGAGCTCCCGGCCGCGCCCGGTGAAGGACGCGGGGGATGCGGGCAGTTGCCGCGGAATGGCGATCTGCTCTGGGGGGCGCTCTGCCCCGTGGAAGTGAACGCCGCCCTGCACGCTGCCGGCCTGGATCACGGCGTCGGCCGGGCCCTTGCTGGTGTTGCGAACCGGCTGCAGCTTACGGTCGTCGCGCCCGCGGTCTGCGGATCCCGCCAACTTCGCCTCCCCTTGGTGCCACTAGGGAGTTAACCACAGCGCCTGTCGGCCATGAAGGTGTTTCCCAAGCCGTGCTGGGGGCCGGCGGATCGCCGACTAGT
>NZ_LAJC01000059.1 GCF_000981225.1 Allosalinactinospora lopnorensis | reverse complement strand
CCCGCGACCCCGGCGCCGAACGCGCCGAGCCCGGCAGCGAGCGCCGCCGCCCCCGCGGCGACGAGCAGCAGCCCCAGTACAGCCAGCCCCCACCGGTTTCCGCGCGCTGACTTGCGCGTCTTTCTCTCGAGTGCCATCGCCATCACGTCTTCAAGAACCTGATTCGCGTTCGGACCGTCAACGAGTGGAGGGGGTCGAGTTCCGCGAGCCGCTCCCGCACCGCGTCGCCCACCGCGTCGCGCAGCCCCTCCGCGGTGCGCAGGTAGGTGCTCGCCCGGACCCGCACACGCCGCCGGCCGACCGACACCCGCGCGTCCTCCACCCCGTCGACTTCGCGCGCCGCCGCGGCCAGCGCCGACCGCATACCCGACCTGGACAGGCCCACCACCAGCGCCGGATCCCCGGTCCGCAGCGGCAGGTAGCCCCCGCGCCCGGGGAGGAGCGCGACCGCCACCAGGAGCAGACCAAGGAGGACCAGCACACCGGAGGCGACCTGCACGGCGGGGTGGTTCCACCGGGCGTCGGCCACCTGGGCGACGCGGTCGAACGGGAGGATCCGCAGCGGAGCTCCGGCCAGGGTCGAGATGATCTCGGCCGCGATGATCACCGCGGCGGCCAGGAGTACCAGGCCGGCGAGGAACGCCGGCCAGGAGCGCCGGGGACGGAAAGCGCGCACAGCGAGCCGACGCGTCCGTCTCTCGGCGCTGGAGTCGGGCCGGCGCTCGATCTCCTCTGTCTCCTCGACGGTGGTCATGTCGTCCTCACCCCTCACTGTTCGTCGGGGCCGAGCCGGTGCCGCGCGGTCCCCTCCGCACCTGCGGCATCGGAGGGCCGGTCCCGGCAGGGTCGGGTCACCGTGCCCGCCGCGCCGGAACCAGTTCGGCGATCTCGATGTCGACATGGCGCACGGACAGCCCCGTGTATTCCTCCACCCGGCGTTTGACGTGCGCCCGGACCTCACGTGCCGTGCCGCGCAGCGGGCTCGGGTAATGCACCGCGATCACCAGCCGCAACGTGACGTGGGTCCCGCTGACTCGGGCCTGCGTCCGCGCGGGATCGCTGCCGCCCACCAGCCCGCCGAAGCGCCCTGTAAGGCGGCGGGTGCCGCTGACCTCGGAGGAGGCCGCAGTGGCGATCTTGGCGACGACCCGGTCGGGCAGGATGGTGGTGCCGCGCTCGGTAGGCGGAGGACTCGTGTCCCGCTTCGGCTCGCCCCGCGGTGGTGCGGTGGCTGTATTCATCCTTTTCGCCCCACTCCTGCTCGTGCCGATCCTGACCGGCCCCTTCCCTCATGCCGCGGGGAGGAGGGCGATCTCCGCAGGATCAGCGCCGGCTGAACATCTCGGCCAGGTTGATCTCACCCTCGTAGGCGCGCCCGGCCAGGAACCCGGCTGCGCCGAACAGGAGGACCAGAACGAACGCCGGGAAACCGCCGAAGTATCCCGAGAGCCCGAGCACCACTCCGAAGGCCAGGCCAACGATGGACCACATGGGCCCACCTCCTCATCCGTGTGATCGTGCGACTGGACACCGCGAGGTGCCCACCATCAGGCGCGTCCGCCGCGCCGACTCACGCCGGATACGGCGCCGCCATGCTCATGGGGCGTGCCTCCATACCCGTGGGATCGGGGACCAGATCCTCGATCGACACGTGCACACGGTGGTCGGGTACCACTTCCAGTACGGCGTCACGGACGTCGCCGGCGATCTCGGGTAGCGGCCGCCCGAAACGCGCCACCACCCCGACCCGGACGCTGCCGTCGCGCAGCACCACACCCTCGACCCGGCCACCGGGCACCGGCATGGACAGGGTGCCGAAGGGGCCCGAGGACAACCCCGCGACGTCGGGAAGACCCCGGACCTTTGCCGCTATCTCGCGCCCCGCCTTCTCCCTGTCCGCTACGTCGCCGGCCACGGCGGTCACTCCACACGCGGTTCGGACGCGCCAGCTTCGTCGTCCTCGGGCAGGTGGATGTCCTCGATGCTGATGTTGACCTCGGTGACCTCCAGCCCGGTCATGCGCTCGACCCCGGTGACCACGTTGCGGCGCACCGCGTTGACGAGATCGGGGATGGCCACCCCGTAATCGACGACGAACTGGAGGTCCACCGCGGCCTGCCGCTCACCGACTTCCACGGCCACACCGCGTGCGGCGGTGCTGGTGGAGGTGGAGCCGGGGATGCGGTCGCGTACAGCGCCGAACGCGCGTGCGGCACCGCCGCCCATCTCGTACACACCACCGATCTCGCGGGTCGCCATCCCCGCGATCTTGGCGACGACGTTCTCGGCGATCGAGGTACGGCTCTCGCTGCTGACCTCGCTCAGGTCGGTGGAGCGGCCTCTGCCTTCTCGTGCCGCGGGAACCCTTGGCTCTGACTCACTGGTGCGGGTGGCTTCGGTCATGGCAGTGCTCCTCTCTGGACGCGTCGCCCGGCGAGTGGCACGGACGCCGGTGCGGAACCGCTCCCGGGCCTGTGGCGGGCTCCGCGCGGGCTGTGCTTCTCCGCTGGGTTCGCCGAAGAAGTCCTCGATCCGCTACGCCGCGCTGACGGCCGTGCCCAACCCCGTCCGCTGGCCCTTCGACACGGCTTCACGGAATCGCTCACGCCGTTCCTCCCCGTTCGGCGCGCTGACTGCGGGACACGCTGTGACGCAAGGTCCAAGCGGCATTACAGCGGCAAACTCTCTAACAGAATGTAATAACCAGAACGCTTTCAGTTCTTACGGCTCGCCGGGAGTCCGATGACGGACACCGAAACGGCGCCATTCGCCTGGCTGCGCGCTGGCGCCTGCGGCCGGTCCGGCAGGGGCCGGTACACGCCGGTCCGCCGAGGCCCCCGGGCTTGGCACGACCAGCGTGTTCCTTTCCCCTATCCCCCGAGGCCACGATGAAACCCCAGGTCAGTTCGGGAACATGGTGCCGCGTCCCGGGACCGGCGCCGGGCGCGTTCGGCGGTTCCGGACGCGCGGCACGCCCCTACCCGGGCACGGGATTCCGGGGTGTCCGCAGCACCGCCTCACCCAGCCGGGCCACCGGAGCTGAGGTCCCTGCCGCGGGGGGGAAGAGCAAGGGGCCGTGCCCGGGGCGGGCGGCAGAGGGGAGGCCCGCCTGGGTACGGCCCCAAGGACATGTGTGCGATTGTAGTGGGGCACCGAGGAGATCAACCCTCGTTACTGAGGATGCGGGGCGAATGGGAGCGCGGACCGCTGAGGTCGGCGCCGCCAGGAGGGTAGAGACCGGTGTGTTTGCTGTAGTCCTCGGCCGTGGCCTTGAGGCGCACCATGGCGTGTTCGACTTCGCCCATGGCACGGAGGAGTTCGTCGTCGCCGTAGCGCTGGAGCTGGTCGCGGGTCAGGGAGACGGCTTCGCGGTAGTTTTCGGAGGCGTTGATCACACGGGCGATGGGGGTGCTGGTGTGCCAGAACCGACCGTAGGGACCGCCGTGATCGGGGTCCTCGACGAGACGGCCTTCGTGGACCAGTTCCAGCAGGCGCTCATAGATCCATTCATGCTGGGTGATGTCGTCGGCGTTGAGTCCTATGGGGCGGGCGTGCAGTCCCCACAGGTCGTCGTGGAGTTCCTGCCAGATCTCGCCGGTGGTGATGAGGCGGTTTCCGTTGTGGCGGCTGCGGTCGACAACGGCGCGGACGCGGTTGGTGTCGCGCTGGGGGTCGGGGAGGTGGCGGCTACCGGTTGAGGGGGCTTCGAGGGCGAGCAGGAATTGGGCGATACGGCGGAAAGCTCCCATATTGCGGCTCGCTTTCTGCTAGGGGGATGGGTTCCCTAGAAACATTCCCGGCTCACGCATTAAATGCCTCCGCGCCCTATTTCGCTTCACCTTCTCCGGCCCCTGGGCCGCGCGGTGCCGCCCGGGACGCGCTCACCCAGATCACCGATGGAGCTCGGCGTGCGCTGGGAGCAGTTCGATGGGCGGCTCCTCGGCCACGGGGGCGGAGGTCCGCATTGCGCCGGGCCGGGATACCGCTTCAGGAATGTCGAGAACCCCGGTCGGCCAGGAACGGCGTCGGGGCCTTCTTGTCCAGGACCCGCTGGCGCGGCCCGACGCTCACAGCAGCGCCATCAGCGTCATCGAACCGATCATGCCCACGCTACTGAGCGAATCGCGCACGGCCAATCGGCCGGCCGCCTGGAGCAGACAGCCCCCGTGCATCCCCAGCCAGAAAAGGCCGACCAGCACGGGAAGGACCGCTCCTCCGGCCGCGACACCACCGTGCACGTGCTCGACCTGCGCCGCTATCTCCTCGTGCCTCGGAACGAACAGCAGAAGCAGCGCCATCGCCAGCAGATCCACGGCGACATGCAGCTGCTCCCGGCGCCGCGGCAGCTCATGCCAGGCCCACGCCGCGGCGACCAGCAGGAAACCGACCAGCGGCAGCCGGGACGGACCGTCCATGCCGACCACGGCCATACTCCCCATGGCCGCCGCCATGACCCCGTGCAGTCCCCACTCGGAAGCCGGGCCGGGCACCCGGACGAGCAGCGGAACAAGGGAGCAACCGAACCCGAGAAGGCCGAGGAGGAGGTGTGTTACCGCGCCATTCGCCATCGCTCTTCCCTGTTCAGGTGCTGGCAGGGTCAGAGGCTGTCGCCCGGGATGTCTCGGGAGTACCCGTTCCCACTACTCGGCGGGGCTACCTCTCCGGGCCGCTACTTGAAACTGTCTCCCAGCAGAGCCCGGGACGCAGAGGATCCCGCGCGTTCGCTCCGCGCCGCCGGCGCGTTCAGCGTTGGCCGCTCTGCGCGGAGGGGGCCGCCCCGCGGGGCTGCCAGGGCCAGCGGTTCTCCAGCTCGGCCTCCAGGGAGAAGCTGAGGAACGTCCTGATCAGGACTATTCCGGCGAGCACTCCGACGCTCTGGAAGGTCGGCGAGACGGCGACCGTGCGGATGATGTCTCCGGCGACGAGGAATTCCAGGCCGAGCAGGATCGCCCGCCCCAGCCCCTGCCGGTAGGTCCGGTAGACCTCGGCCACAGGGTGGCCGCGCAGCAACCGGTAGAGGAACACCGCGCTCACGCTGACCGCGCCGACGACGATGACGGCGACCCCGATGACATCGATCGCGGTCCCGACCGCCTCGATGAGGTCAGCGGTCACTGTCACTGCCCCTCCCCGTGCTCGCCCGCCTTACCGCGTCGGTTCCCCGAGGCCCCACCGGAGTAACACTGAAAGTGATTTTGTGATTACAACAAGGATTGGGTTTTGGCCTCCCCGTCCTGTTCGTGCATGGCCACGTGGTCACCCGCGGTGCTGTGCACCCCGAGCCCTGTACGGCCCGCGGCGAGGTGCGGCCGGAGGACGAGTGCGTCGTCGTAGTCGCCGCTGTTCTCGTGCCGGTAGGCGATGGGGGCGGCCGAGGGGAGCGCGCCGAGCCGGGCGCGCAGCGCGCCGGCGTAGGTCGTGAAGTCGGCTTCGGTAGCGCGGTCCGCGCCGTAGACGACGAACGGCGGCAGCGCGGCGACGCCGGTGTACCAGAGCGTGCCGTGCAGCAGCGGGAAGAGCACCTCGTCCACGTGCCCGTGGACGCCCCGCGGCCCGAAGCCGGATTCGCGCGCGCCGACCGACGTGACGACCAGCGCGCGCTTGCCGACCAGGCCGCCGTCCCCGTACCTGCGGGTCCGGCCCCGCGCATCCTTGATCCCGAAGGCGAAGCCCTGGACGAGGACGCGGTCGAACCAGCCCTTGAGGATGGCGGGCGGCCCGAACCACCACATGGGGAAGTGGAGGACCAGCGCGTCGGCCCATCTGATCTTCTCCTGTTCGGCGAGCACGTCCTCGCCCAGCCGCCCCTCCAGGTAGGCGCGTTCCTGTTCCGCGCCGACGACCAGGCGGTCGGCGTCTTCGGGAGCGGTCCCGCCGAAGTCGTCCGCGTCCACCACCGGCTTCCAGCCCATGGCGTAGAGGTCGGACACCCGGTTCTCGTGGCCCAGTCGTTCCAGTGCGCGCAGCCCTTCGTCCATGAGGGAGCCGTTCAGGGAGTGCCGTTCGGGGTGGGCGAATACCCAGAGGATCTTCATGCACACGATGCTGCGTGAGCGGCGCACACACCGCGAGGGGCCAGATGGCCGTGATGTGAAAGGATTTGGCCATGACCGCGTTTCGAGCCGCCGACCGGCACCGGGTCGCCGTCCTCGTCCGCAGCGGGGTGCTGCCGCTGGAGCTGGGGCTGGTGCACCAGCTGTTCGGCGCCGCGGCCGGCAGCGGCGGCACTCCCCTGTACGAGGTCGTGACCTGCGCACTCACCCCAGGTCCGGTACTGACGAACGCCGACTTTCCCATCCGTGTCCTCCACGGCCCCGAAGCGCTGGCCGAGGCCGACACCGTAGTCGTCCCGGCCACCCACGAGGAGGGCGAGCCCGAGATCGCGGGCCGGCTCGGGCCCGCGCTCGTCGGCGCCTTCGCCCGCATCCGCCCCGGCACCCGGATCGCCTCGGTCTGTACCGGCGCCTTCGTGCTGGCGGCCGCCGGGTTGCTGGACGGCAGGCGGGCGACGACACATTGGAAGTCGACGGAGCGCTTCCGCCGCCTGTTCCCCGCCGTCGACCTCGACCCGGACGTCCTCTACACCGACGAAGGCGGCGTTCTCACCTCGGCCGGGGAGGCTGCCGGGATCGACCTGTGCCTGCACATGATCCGGTGCGACCACGGAGCGGCCGTCGCCAACGACGCCGCCCGCTCCACGGTCGTCCCACCGCACCGCGAAGGCGGGCAGGCCCAGTTCATCCCGCGCCCCGTCCCCGAGCCGGCCCGGCGCTCCTCGACCGGCGTGGCCCGCGCCTGGGCGCTGAAGCGTCTCGACCGGCCGCTCACACTGCGCGAGCTGGCCGCTCAGGAGTCCATGAGCGTCCGGACGTTCACCCGCCGCTTCCGGGAGGAGGTCGGGCTCACTCCGGTGCAGTGGCTCACGCAGCGGCGCGTCGAGCGCGCCCGGCAACTGCTCGAGGAGACGGACCTCCCCATCGACCGGGTCGCGGCCGACGCCGGATTCGGTACGGCCACCTCCCTGCGGCACCATCTGCAGACGGCGATCGGTGTCTCCCCCAGCGCCTACCGCACCACGTTCCGGGGCCCGGACGGTGCGGCCCGGGACCGGCGGGGCGCACTTCAGGAACCGCCACCGCGGTCCCGCTGGTAGCCGCCGTCGACGTCCCAGATCGCCCCCGTGACGTAGCCGCTGACCGTGTCGTCCAGCAGCGTCAGGACGGGGCCCGCGATCTCCTCGGGCGCGGCGATGCGTTTGACGAGGTTCGTCGCGATGGTCGCCTCTTCGAGCTCCGGGACGGCGGCGGTGGCCGCACGGAGCGCCGGCGTGTAGGTACCTCCGGGGCAGACGGCGTTGACCCGGATCCGCATGGGCGCGAGCTCGATGGCCCAGGTGGGAACCAGGTAGTTCAGCGCCGCCTTGGTCGCGCCATATGCCCCCATCCCCGCCATGGGCTGCCGGCCGGTCGCCGAGGAGACGAGGACCGCGGCCGCGCCCTCCCGACGCCCCATCGCCGGAGCGGCCTGCCGCATGAACGCGATCGTCCCGCGCAGGTTGACCGCGATCGTGCGGTCGACCTGTTCCATCGGCTGCTCGGTGACGGCACCCGGGATCAGCGTTCCGGCGTTGCACACCAGCAGGTCGAGTCCTCCGTGCTGCTCCACCGCGTGGGCGACCGCCCGTTCCGCGGTCTCCTCGTGCGCGACGTCGCCGGCGACATAGGACGCGTGCGGTCCGAGCTTCTCGGCGGCCTCCGCCGCCGCGCCCTCGCGCCGGGCCACCAGAACGACGCGTGCGCCGCCCGATGCGAGTCCCTCGGCGACGGCGAAGCCGATTCCTTCGCTCCCCCCGGTCACGATCGCGGTCTTGCCGTCGAAACGCATCCTTGTGTCCCTGGTCGCAGGTGTCGGTGCCGGATCTGTCACTGGTCGGTGTCCGCGGCAGGAGCGAGGTGGGCGAACTTCGTCGGATCGAAATAGTCGCGCCAGGCCCGGATCATGCCATTCTCGATTTCGAAGGTGCCCATGACGGGAAGCGACTCGACCAGGACCTTCCCGTCCTCGCCGGTCCAGCGCTCGTGGCGTTCGGTGAGAACGACCTGGCCAGCGCTCGCGATATTCAGAACTTCCCCGTGCACGCACTCGAGTCCCGTTTGCTCGACGAACGCCTGCAGGAAACCGAAGATCTCCGCCTTGCCGCGTACCTCCGGCAGTCCTTGGTTCGCCCAGACGCAGTCGTCGGCGAGATAGCGGTCGAACGCGGCCTTCATCTGGTCATACGTTTCTCCCATATCGGTGAAGAACTGCACGACCAGGGTTTCATTCGCATTGGAGGACTCACTGGGGGAAAGCATGGCAGGACGTTATTGCCGCGCTGAGGGCGCGTCAACCCGCTCATTGGCGGCCGCGACCGCCCGGACGTGCGAATGACGCAGGCAGACGTCGATGATCCGCCACCGGATCACCTTCAGGTCGTGATCGTTGCGTTTGCGTTATCCGCACCGGTGTCTCTCCGGCGGCTCGCGCACGCCCTCTCCGCGATTCTCCGTCTTCCAGATGCAAGCCTTTTACCTGCACTTTCGCGCCTGTGCAGCAGAATTGCGCATCGACGGCCCCGGGTTTCCCGCGTCAGGCAGTGGGCCGGCATGATCACCGGAAACGGTAGCCTTACTCCCGAGTTCAACACGCGGTCCGAGGTGCGAGACTTGGAGGATCGGTGGCGCCGGACATGGGCAAGGGGCTGAGCTCCACAAACGGGGAGTCGTTTCCGCCGAACATCGATTTCGGCGTGCCGAGTATCGCCCGGGCCTACGACGCTGTTCTCGGCGGCAAGGACAATTTCGAGGCCGACCGCGCCGTCGCCCGGGAACTCTTCCAGGTCATGCCGGAGATCGGCGACCTCGCGTGGGACAACCGGGCGATCCTGGGCCGGGGGGTGAGCTATCTCGCCGGCGAGATGGGACTCCGGCAGTTCATCGACCTCGGCTCCGGTCTGCCAACGGTCGAGAACACCCACCAGGTGGCCCAGCGCCACAACCCGACCGCGCAGGTGGTCTACGTCGACAACGACCCGATCGTCCTCGCGCACGGGCGCGCGCTCCTCGATGAGAACGAGTACACCTCGGTCGTCACCGCCGACCTGCGCGACCCGTCCGGCGTCCTCGGCCATCCGGACGTGCAGCGGCTGATCGACTTCACCCGACCGGTGGGCATCCTCCTGGTCGGGATGCTCCACCACCTGCACGACGACGAGGACCCGCAGGGCATCGTGCAGGCCTACCTGGACGCCTGCCCCTCGGGAAGCCACCTCCTCGTGACCCACTTCTGCAGGTCCAGCCCCGACGCCGCGGCGCTCGAAGAGACGTTCCTGGAGTTCCTCAAGACGGGCCGCTTCCGGACCCGGGAGGAGATCGAGAGGTACTTCGAGGGCCTGGAGCTCGTCGAGCCCGGCGTGGTGTACCTGCCCGAGTGGCGTCCCGATGAGGAGCCCGCCTACCCGCTGACGGTCGGCCAGCGGCTGATGGTCGGAGGAATCGGCCGCAAACCGTGACGCCGGCCGGCGGACGGAGACAAGCCGCCGACCGCTTAGGCGCCCCTTCCAGCGGGTCCGCTCCCGCGGGTCCTGGTGCCACCGGCACCGCGCTCGGGCGCCCGGATCACGGCCGCGCCGCGGCGATGACCTGCTCCCAGGTCAGATGAAGCGGTTCCTCCCCGGCACCGGCGAGCAGGACCGCAAGGGCCTCTCGCCGCGCCCGCGGCGAGAGGTCGGCCGCGAAGCGGTCCACGAAGCCCAGCGCGCGGGGCCGGGCCAGGCCGCCCAGCACCTCGCGCACCGCGTCCAGCAGGTCGCGGGCGAGCGCGGCATCGCCCGTGAGGCCGGGTCCCAGCACGACCGCCGCCGCCAGCGACCGGCCGAGGCGGGGATCGGCCCGCTCGCACACGTCGGCCTCGGCGACGAAGGGGTGGGAGAGCAGTGTGTCGCGCACCTCGGTCAGCGAGACGAGCTGGCCGGAGACGCTGACCACCTCGTCCATGCGGCCGTGGAAGGCCAGTCTCCCCCCGGCGCCGGGAGTCCCGGCATCAGCGGTGTGGCTGGCGATGTCGCCGGTGGCATAGCTGCCCGGGTAGCGCTGCCAGTGCCGCCCGGCGTCGGCGGCGCCGGCGCCCTCCAGCGCGCGCAGGGTTCCCGCCCACGGGTTGCGCAGAACGAGTTCCCCGCGCCCGCCGGGCGGCACCGGCTCACCGCCGTCGACGATGGCGAAGCCGGATCGGGCAGCAGTGCGGGCGCGACGGGCCGGTCGACGCTCACGATACCGCCGAGTTCGATCTGCCCCCAGGCGTCGGCCACATCGATGCCGCCGGCGCCGATGCGGTGCCGCAGCCAGTCGGCGAGCTCGGAGTCCAGCGCCTCGCCGAGCGTCACGATGCGCCGCAGCGAGGCCACGGCGCCGTGTGCCGGCGGCCGCTGCGCCCAGCCGCGCAGGCGGCGGACCACCGAGGGTGAGGTGACCAGCGTGGCGACGCCGTAGCGCGCCACGATCTCCCAGGCGCGGTCGCGGCTGGGCACGTCCAGGGTCCCCTCGAACATCACCGCGGTATCGCCCCAACTCAGGGGGCCGTAGACCCCGTGGACCTGGATGCCGAGCCACGCGATGTCGCCCGCGCACCAGAACACGCCACCGGGGGACAGCCCGTACCGGTGGACGGCCGCGGCGGCGGCGAGGATGTTCGCCGTGCCGTGCAGTGCTGAGACCGGGCGGCCGCGCCGGGTGGCCATAGGCGTGGCCAGGAGCCGGTGCTCGGCCTCCAGCGCCACAGGGGGCGCCGGTTCCTCGGGGATCGCGGCCCGGAGCTCGTGCCACCAGCGGTCCCCCGCGTACCAGGCCACGTCGACCCCGGTACGGCGCACCACCACGGTCTGCTCGACGCCGCCCACCGCGGTCAGCGCCTCGTCGGCGCGGGCCTTCAGGGGGAGGATCGTGCCGTGTCGCCACGCGCCGTCCTGGGTGACCAGCAGCCGCGGGCCGAAGTCGGCAAGGCGTTCGGCGAGGGCCTCGGCCGGCAGCGGCGTGGGGACGACGGTGTGCACGGCGCCGACGTGCGCGCAGCCGAGCATGGCCACCACCGTCTCCGGCAGCCAGCCCAGGTGCAGGGCCACCCGGTCTCCGGGGCCGACACCGAGCCCGCGTAGCACGCTCGCGAACGCCCGGACCTCGTCGTGCAGTTCCCGGTAGGTCAGCTCGCGGCGGTCGCCGGGCTCCCCCTCCCACTGCACCGCGATCCTGGCGCCGTGCCGGGCCGCGTGCCGGCCCACGCAGTTCGCCGCCAGGTTGATCCTGCCGCCGGCGAACCAGCGCCCGTAGGGAGTGTCGGGAGTGTGGAGCGTGTGCCACGGCTCGTCCCAGGACAGATCACCGGCGACCCGCGCCCATTGCGCGGCCCAGCGCTCAGTCATGGCTCAGCGTCCTTCCGGCCGCCGTCGCCGCCTGGATCAGTTGCCGCGCCAGCGTCCCGGCCCGCTCCTCGGTGATGTCGGGGTCCACCGCCACGGCGAGCGCCGCCACAGCGCGGCCCTGGCCGTCGGACACGCCGACCGCGAGCTCGGAGGCCTCCGCTGCCGCCTCCCCCGCGACGTAGAGGTAGGGGGCCTGCCGCCACGCGTCGCGCTTCTTCTCGGCGAGTTCGCGCTGCTCGCGCTCTGCCGTCTCCAGCGCCTGGTCCCAGGCGGGGGTGTCGGCGCTCGCGGCGAGCACCCGCCCGGCCGCCGTGGCCAGCGCGGGTCGCACGCGGTGCGCGTCGCGGTAGATGCCGCCGTCCTGGCCGTCGACCCGGTCCACGTAGACGGCGTTTCCCCGCACGAGCAGTGCCACCTGCACGGTGTGCCCGGTGGCGTCGCGGAGCCGCACGAGGTAGGGCGCCAGCGCGCCGAGCACGGGAAGCCGTCCCAGGTAGCGCTCGGAGAGACGGGTGACGCCCGGGCCCAGCCCGTAGCGCGCGGAGCGCGGGTCCTGCTCGGCCAGGTCGGCGAGGACGAGCGAGCGCAGCAGCCGGTGGACGGTGGCCACCGACAGCCCGGAGCGCTCGGCCAGGTCGTTGAGGTGCTGGTAGGCGGGACCCTCGCTGAGCAGATCGAGTAGGAGTACGGCGTTGCGCACGGTTCCCAGTGTTCCGCGAGCCTCAGGCCGGACGTCGGACTCGGCCACGCACCCGCCTCCTTTCTGACAACTCGATTCCAGCTACAGGGACGACTGAGGGTATCAGAGCTTCCTGATTTTCAGATCAGCACTATTGCGTTACACATAGTGGAATTGTAGTGTGCGTCACACTCCGTTCGCCATGGACACGGGGACCAGCAGGAAGGAGACACCACGTGATCTCCCGCGCCTACCGGCACGACCTCAACGGCAGCCGGCTCGCGCCCGGTCGGACGGTGCTGGAGTGCTCAGGCGTCCACCTGGGCTTCGGCGGCGTCCAGGCCCTCGACGACGTCTCCCTCACCGTGACCCAGGGCCGCATCCACGCCGTGATCGGCCCGAACGGCGCCGGGAAGAGCAGCCTGCTCAACTGCGTGAGCGGGTTGTACCGGCCGCAGCGCGGCCGGATCACGCTGCACACCGACCGCGGGGCGCACCAGCTCGCCGGAACGCCCCCGCACCGGATCGCCCGGCTCGGCGTGGCCCGCTCCTTCCAGAACATCGAGCTGTTCTCGCACCTCACCGTGCTGGAGAACCTCATGCTCGGGCGGCACATCCACATGTCGAACCGGCTGCTGCCCGCGATGCTCTGGTTCGGGCCGGCCCGCCGGGCCGAGATCGCGCACCGCGAGCTGGTGGAGGAGGTCATCGACCTGCTGCGGATCCAGGAGGTGCGGCACAAGCCCGTCGGCTCCCTCGCCTACGGCGTCCAGAAGCGCACCGAGCTGGGCCGCGCGCTGTGCATGCAGCCCGGCCTGCTGCTGCTGGACGAGCCCATGGCCGGGATGAACGCCGAGGAGAAGGAGGACATGGCGCGGTTCGTGCTGGACGTGCACGAGCTCGCCGGCGTCACCGTGGTGCTCATCGAGCACGACATGGACGTCGTCATGGACATCTCGCACCGTGTGACCGTCCTGGACTTCGGCCGGGTCATCGCCGACGGCTCCCCCGACGAGGTCAGGAGCGAGCCCGCGGTCATCGGGGCCTACCTGGGAACGGAGGCGGTGGCAGAGTGAGGCAGCCCCGGAGCGCGCCCTCCGCCGGCCCCGCGCGGGAGGACGCCGGCGCCGGCGAGGCGACCTTCCCCCGACTGCTCGCCGAGCGGGCGCGGACCACCCCGGACGGCGTCGCGCTGCAGGAGAAGCGCTACGGCATCTGGCAGCCGCTGACCTGGCGCCGGTACCACGAGCGGGTCCGCGACTTCGCGCACGGCCTGGCCTCGCTGGGCGTCGAGGCGGGGCACACCGTGGCGGTCGTCGGGGACAACCGCCCGGAGTGGCTGATCGCCGAGCTCGCCACACAGTCGATCGGCGCCGCGGTCGTCGGGGTCTACCCCACGAGCATCGGCGAGGAGATCGTGCACATCCTCTCCCTGGCCGAGGTGCGCGTCGCCGTGGCCGAGGACCAGGAGCAGGTCGACAAGCTCGTCGAGCTCAAGCTGCAGCTTCCCCTCCTGGACACCGTGGTCTACTACGACCCGCACGGCCTGGAGCGCTACACCGAGACCTACCTGCGCGAGTTCACCGACGTGGAGCGCCGGGGCCGGGAATGGGGCCGGGACCACCCGCACTGGCTGGACGAGCGCGTCGCCGCGGGCGCACCGGAGGACATCGCCGTCATCTGCACCACCTCCGGGACCACCTCGCGGCCGAAACTGGGCGAACTGTCGCACCGCAACCTGCTGGCGATGGCCGACCACCTGACGGAGATCGACCCCCTCACCGAGCGGGACCGCTACGTCTCGTTCCTCCCCCTGGCCTGGATCGGCGAGCAGATGCTCGCCGTGGCGTGCGGGCTCACCCGCGGATTCACGCTCTCCTTCCCCGAGGAGGCCGGAACCCAGCGCTCCGACCTGCGGGAGATCGGCCCCGACGTGATGTTCAGTCCGCCCCGCATCTGGGAGTCGATGCTCTCGGAGGTGCAGGTCCGCGTCGACGAGGCCGGCCGGCTGAAGCGCGCCGTCTTCGGCTGGGGGTACCGCGTCGGCGAACGCACCGCCGAGCTGCGCGTCCGGGGGCGCGCACCGGGTCCGGCCGGCCGGCTGGCGTACCGCCTCGCCGACTGGACGGCACTGCGCCCCGTCCGCGACCAGCTCGGCCTGGCCCGGATCCGGCGCTGCTACACCGGGGGCGCCCCGCTCGGGCCCGACGTGTTCCGGTTCTTCCACGCCCTCGGGGTCAACCTGAAGCAGATCTACGGCCAGACCGAGATCTGCGGCATCGCCGTGGTGCACCGCGACGACGACGTCCGGTTCACCACCGTGGGCCGGCCCATCGCCGGAACGGCGATCCGCATCGCCGAGGACGGCGAGATCCTGCTGCGCTCCGACTCGGTGTTCCGCGGCTACCACCGCAACCCGGAGGCCACGGCGCAGGCGGTGGACTCCGACGGCTGGCTGCACACCGGCGACGCCGGCTACCTGGACGACACCGGGCACCTCGTGGTGATCGACCGCGCAGCGGACGTGCTGCAGACCGCCGACGGCACCCGCTTCTCCAGCGCCTTCATCGAGAACAAGGTCAAGTTCTCGCCCTTCGTGGAGGAGGCGGTCGTGGTGGGCTCGCCCGACCGGGCGGGGATCAGCGCGATCGTGACGATCGACCCCACCACCGTGGGCTCCTGGGCCGAGCACCTGCACATCTCCTACACCACCTACACCGATCTCGCCCAGAAGCCGGAGGTCTACGACCTGATCGCGGAGGAGGTGCACCGCGCCAACACCGACCTGTCCGAGAGCATCCGGGTGCGCCGCTTCGTCCTGCTGCACAAGCAGTTCGACCCGGACGACGACGAGATCACCCGCACCCGCAAGGTGCGGCGCTCGGTGATCGCGGAACGCTACGCGGGGGTGATCGAGGCGCTGGAGCAGGGAGAGGGCGCCACCACCGCCCCGGTGACGAGCACCATCACCTACCAGGACGGCACGCACGTCAAGCGAGAGCTCGACCTGCGGGTCCGCGACATGTCCGGCTACGAACTCCCGGCGGGGCACCGCCGCCGGCCGATCTGGACGGGACGGCGCTGACCCATGGACTCCTTCCTCACCCTGACCGCCTACGGGCTGGCCGATGGCGCGGTGCTCGCCCTGGCAGCGCTCGGCTTCGTGCTGATCTACAAGGCGACCTCGGTCATCAACTTCGCGCAGGGCGAGTTCCTGCTGGTGGGCGCGTACACCTTCTACGCCTCGTTCGGGCTGTTCGGGCTGCCGGTGACCGTGTCGGTGCTCAACGGCGTGCTCATCGCGGTGCTCCTCGGCGTCGTCGTGGAGCGGTTCGTGCTCCGCCCCCTCGTCGGGCGCAGCGCGATCAGCGTGATCATGGTGACGATCGGCCTGTCGGCCGTCCTCACCGCGATCATGCAGATGATATTCGGCACCCAGGCGCGGGAGATGCCGCCGGTGCTGCCGCGCGGCACGGTCGCGTTCCTCGGCGCCTCCCTTCCGCTGCACCGACTGCTCGTCATCGTCGTCGCGGCGATCGTGCTCACCGCCTTCACGCTGTTCTTCCGGCACACCCGGCACGGCGTGGCGATGCGCGCGGTCGCCGACGACCAGCAGGCCGCCCTCACTCTGGGCATCTCGGTGCGGCGGGTCTTCGCGATGGCGTGGGCCCTGGCCGCGGTGAGCGCCTGATCGCCGGTGTGCTGCTGGCCGACATCACCGCCGTCGAGCCGCGGATCGCCGCCTTCGGCCTGCTGGTCTTCCCGGTGGTCATTCTCGGCGGCCTCGACTCGGTGCCGGGGACGATCGTCGGCGGGCTCACGATCGGCCTGATCCAGCAGTACACAGCGGGATACCTGGACCCGGGGTTCGCCGCGGTCGTCCCCTACATCGTCCTCGTGCTGATTCTCATGGTCCGGCCCTATGGGCTGTTCGGCGAGACACGAATAGAGAGGGTCTGACACGATGCCGGCGACCGCCACGGGCGTGCACCACCGCACCTACCGCTCCGAGCTCGCGCTGCGGCACACCCGGGCCGAACGGGCCCGGCTCGTGCTCGTCGCGGCCGCGCTCGTGTCGCTGCCGTTCCTGCTCGACGTCTATTGGCTCAGCGTCGTCAACACCATCCTGATCGCGACGATCGGCGCCGTCGGCCTGAACATCCTGGTCGGGTTCACCGGGCAGATCTCGCTGGGCCAGGGCGGCTTCCTCGCGGTGGGCGCGTTCACCTCGGCGCTGCTGTACGAGAGGGCCGGGATGCCCGCCTCGGTCTCGATCGCCGCGGCGATCGTGCTGACCGCGGTCGTCGGCGCCTTCTTCGGTCTGCCCGCGCTCCGGCTCAAAGGCTCTACCTGGCCATCGCCACCCTGGCCTCGCAGACGCTCATCCTGTTCGTGGTGCGCCGCTGGGAGTGGCTCACCGACGGCGCCGGCTACCTGGACATGCGCGCGTTCACCCTGCTGGGGGTGGAGTTCGGCGGGCCGCTGTTCGAGGTGCAGTGGTACGCCGTGCTGCTCGTCGCGGCGAGTCTCGCGGTCCTGGCCGCGCGCAACCTGTTCCGCACCAACCTCGGCCGCTCCTTCATGGCGGTGCGCGACCACGACATCGCCGCCGCGGCGATGGGCGTCAACGTCACCCGCACCAAGGTCATGGCCTTCGCCGTGTCCTCGGGATTCGTCGGGCTGGCCGGCGCGCTCACCGCGCACTACAACTCCACGGTGTCCTGGGAGCGGTTCACCCTGGAGGAGTCCATCCTCTACCTCGCGATGATCATCGTCGGCGGGCTCGGCAGTGTCGCCGGCTCCGTCTACGGCGCGGCGTTCCTCATCCTGCTGCCGCTGCTGCTGCTGGAGCTCAGCCGCGTCCTGCACAACGCCGTGCCCCTCCTCACCGAGCATTTCCCCGCACTGGAGCTCGGAGCGTTCGGGCTCGTCATCGTGCTCTTCCTGATCTTCGAACCACGCGGCCTGGACCGGATCTGGCAACGGATGAAGGACTACGTCAGGTACTGGCCATTCCGGTATTGACTGCTGATCGGCAGAAAGGATCCCCCATGCGCACTCCTCCTGGCCTCTTGCCCTGATGACAACCGTTCCCGTTCTCCTGGGGTCGACCGCGTGCAGCGGAAGCGCGGTCACCGGCGGCGGGGAGACCGACGACGACGGCCCGATCCGCATCGGCATCATCGCCGACATCACCGGGGCCACATCCGACGTGGGCAGCATCTACAACGAGGGCATGCTCGGCTACCTCAGCTGGGTCAACGCCCAGGGCGGGATCGAGGGCCGCGAGATCGAGGCCCAGTCCAACGACTACGCCTACGAGGTCCCGCAGGCCGAAGAGCTCTACCGGCGCTACGTCTCCGACGGTGTCGTGGCGGTGCAGGGGTGGGGCACCGGCGACACCGAGGCGCTGCGCGGCAGCGTCGCCTCCGACGAACTGCCCTTCATGTCCGCCTCCTACTCCGAGGACCTGACCGACCCGGAGGACTCCCCCTACAACTTCGTGGTGGCGCCCACCTACTCCGACCAGATGCGGGTGGCACTCGACCACATCGCCGAGGAGACCGACGACGGCACCGAGGTCGCGGTGTTCCACCACGACTCCCCGTTCGGCAGCGCGCCCGTCGCCGACGGCGAGGAGTGGATCGAGGAGAAGGACTACGACCTGGGCTACGACTCCTACGCCATGCCCGACGACACGGCCAACTACGTCAGCATGCTCACCCAGGCCGAGGACCAGGGCGCCGAGTACATCGTGATCCAGAACGTCTCCAGCCCCGCGGCGCAGGTCGCCCAGGACATCGCCGAGCAGGACATGGACATGGAGATCGTGTGCCTCAACTGGTGCGCGGACGAGCTGTTCATCACCACCGCGGGCGAGGAGGCGGCCGAGGGCCACACCTTCGTCCAGCCGTTCGCCCCGCCCGGGGCGCAGCGCCCCGGCCACGCCGATCCGGCGGAGTTCCTGGAAGGGGAGGGCGAGTCCCTGGAGGAGAAGGGCCTGCACTACACCCAGGGCTGGTACACGATGCACGTCATGGCCGAGGGGATGCGCCGGCTCGCCAGTGAGGGCGAGGAGGTGACCGGCCCCAACCTCCGGGACGCGCTGGAGGACATCGAGGTCGACACCGGCGGCGTCATCGGCACCGGGACCGTGAGCTTCTCCGCCGACTCCCACCGCGGTTCCACCAGCACCGGGCTCTACGAGGTGAGCGACGGGACGATGAACGAGGTCGCGCCCGACGTCACCCCGGCGGAGTAGCACGTGTCCACGCCCGCGCCGCAGCAGGTGCAGGACGGGGCCCCGGCGGCCCCGTCCGCGCCCCTGCGCCTGAACAACGTCGAGGTCATCTACGACGAGGTCATCCTCGTTCTGCGCGGCCTGTCCCTGGAGGTCGCCGCGGGGTCGATCGTGGCGCTGCTGGGCTCCAACGGAGCCGGCAAGTCCACCACCCTCAAGGCGATCTCCGGGCTGCTGCCCAGCGAGCACGGCGAGATCACCGACGGCGACGTGCGTTTCGGCGACCGCGACGTGACGCACATGGACGCCGCCCAGCGGGTCCGCCGCGGCATGTCGCTGTGCATGGAGGGGCGGCACGTCTTCGAGCACCTCACCGTGCAGGAGAACCTCGTGGCGGGCGCCTACAGCCGCGGGCGCGCCCGCCCGGAGGACCTCGACCTCGTCTACGGATACTTCCCGAAGCTGGGGGAACTGCGCTCGCGTGTGGCCGGCTACCTCTCCGGCGGCGAGCAGCAGATGCTCGCGATCGGCCGCGCGCTGATGGCCCGGCCCCGGCTGCTGATGCTGGACGAGCCCTCGCTCGGGCTGGCGCCGCGGCTCGTCGAGGAGATCTTCGGCCACATCGCGCGGCTGAACCAGGAGCTGGGCACCACGGTCCTGGTGGTGGAGCAGAACGCGCGCCAGGCCCTGGGCATCGCCGACCACGGCTACGTCATGGAGCGCGGCCGCATCGTGCTGGACGGGTCCGCGGCCGAGCTGCGGGAGAACCCCGACGTCAAGGAATTCTACCTCGGTATCGGCAAGGAGGGCGAGCGCCGCAGCTACCGCGACGTCAAGCACTACAAGCGCCGCAAGCGCTGGCTGTGAGGAGAGCCGGCCGGCTACCAGGACGGAGAGCGCAATGACACAGCCGCAGACACTGCGGGAATCGGTGCACCACTACACCACCGGCCTCGACTCCGAGGTCAGCACCGCCGTCCGCGAGGCGGCGGCCCGGGTGCCGGCGTTCGCCGCCCGGCTGTCGGAGGCCGGGATCGACCCGCGGGACGTGGCGGGTGTCGGCGACCTCGCGGCCCTGCCCGTCATGACCAAGGACGACCTGCTGGAGCGGCAGCGGCGGGAACCGCCGTTCGGCGGCTTCCTCGCCCCCGACGTCCGACCACGCCGGCTGTTCCAGTCGCCCGGCCCGATCTACGAACCGCAACTGCCCGGCACCGACCCGTGGCGCTGGGGCGAGGCGCTGCAGGAGCTCGGCATCGGCGACGGCGACACGGTCCTGAACTGCTTCGGCTACCACCTCTCCCCCGCCGGGGCGATGTTCGAGGAGGGCGCGGCCTCGGTCGGGGCGACGGTGGTCCCGGGCGGGGTCGGCAACCTCGACCTGCAGGCCCGGTTGGCCGCCGATCTCGGCCCCACCGCCTACACCGGGCTGCCCAGCTACCTCAAGGCGCTGATCGACCGCTTCGAGGAGGCCGGTCTCGACCCCGCGGCGTGGCAGATACAGCGCGCGCTGGTCACCGCCGAGCCGCTGCCGGACTCGCTGCGGGCCGTCCTCGCCGCACGGGTGCCCGACGTCCGCATGGCCTACGGGACCGCGGAGACCGGCCTGCTCGGCTACGAGACCGCGCCGAACTCCGGGCTGAAGATCCCGAGCGGGGTGCTCGTCCAGATCTGCGATCTGTCCACCGGGCGGCCCGTGCAAAACGAGGACACGGGGCAGATCGTGGTGACACTGCTGCGCCCCGACTACCCGATGGTGCGGTTCGGCACCGGGGACCTGTCAGCCTGGCAGGCGGGGCCGGACGGTGCGCCGCGGCTCGCCGGAGTCCTGGGCCGGGTGGGCGACGCGGTCAAGGTGCGCGGCATGTTCCTGCACCCGCGCCAGGCCGAGGCCGCGCTCGCCGGCGTGCCCGGCCTGTCCGCCTCCCGGTTCGTCATCGACCGGGTGGAGCACCGCGACGTGCTGCGCTGCGAGATCGTCCCGGAGTCCGGCGCGAACGCCGACTGCCTCGCCGCGGAGGTGCGCGACCGGGTGCGCACCGCGCTGCGCTTCGAGAGCGAGGTCGCGGTCGTACCCGCGGTCCCCGAGGACGCGCAGCCGATCGAGGACGTGCGCGACTGGTCGTGACGGGAGAGCGGAAACGAGCCGTTACAGGCGGGTGGCCTTCACAGCGGTGAGGAACGCCGACCACTCGGCCCCGGAGAACGACAGGTGCCCCGCGTGGGGGTGCTTGGAGTCCCGCACGGCGATAGAGGTGGGGAGCTGGGCGTACTCGACGCAGTTGGGGTTTTCCGGGCCGCTGTGGGAGGAGACGTGCCAGGCGGCGCTGGAGCATTCGAGGCAGTTATCGCCTGCGGGTTGGCTGTAGCTGCTCTTGCGCCATGCGCGGGACAGTTCTGACGCGGCCATCCCGCGCCTCCTCTCCGCTCGTGCTAGAGACCGGCTCTGATGTGGTCAATCAGCTCGACGGCCTCGTCGGGGTCGCCGGCCTTTGCTCTCAGATGCTCAAATGCCAGCTTATAACGGTCGTAATCGGGCTCATCGTCCAGGTACAGGTGGCCGCTGAGGTGTTCGATGTAGACCACGCCCGTGTTGTTGGCGGTCGGGGTGTCGAGGATGGTGAATGAGACTCCCATGGAGGCGTGGGCACCGCTTCCGAACGCCAGCACTTGCAAGTCGACGTGTGGCAGTTCGCTTACCTCGATGAGTCGGCCCAACTGCTCTCGCATGGTCTCCGGGTTGCCCACGGTTCGTCTCAAGACCGCCTCGTCAAGGATGACCCATAGCCGTGCGGGGTTGGTTTGGTGAAGGATCTCCTGGCGTTCTTTGCGGGCGGCCACTCTTTGTTCGGCTTCGTCGGGAGACATGTCCGCACGAGCTGACCGGATGAGTGCCCGCATGTATTGCTCGGTCTGCAGCAAGCCTGGGACCAGTTGGGTCTCATACGTCCGGACTGAGGTCGCTTCGGCTTCGAGACCGACGTACGTGCTCGCGAAGACGCCCGGATAGTTATGCCACCAGCCCTTCCGGCGGGCTTCACGTGCCAACGTGATCAGCGTTTCGCGTTCACGCTCGTCTTTGACCCCATAGATCTGAACAAGCAGTCGCACGTCGCTTGGCGTCACCCGAGACTTGCCGGTCTCGATGCGGGAGATCTTCGCCTTCGACCAATCGAGCTGTTCTGCGACGTCGTCGGTCTTCAGTCCAGCGGCTTCGCGCAACCGGTGCAACTCTCTGCGGAGTTGGCGACCTCGAAACGTCTCGATACGGGGTGTGGACACATCGACTCCTCTCATTTACCGGCCTGAGCAGCAGCGTAGCGGATACAACCCTGACTCGCAACAAGCCAAAATGAAACGTTGCATGTATATCAGTTTCGTGTGATGCTGAGAGTGTGGTGTTAACCACCACGTGTCGTTGCTGGTAACCGGAAAACGCCGGAGGTTTCCCATGTCCTCGCCCAATCCGTCCATAGGCGCTATGCGTCGTTCGCTGCTGGCTCGGCTGCAGCAGGAGGTGCACAGGTTCGGCAGGTCGGCGCTGGTGGCGTTGGCCGGTTCGGACCACCCGGTGCTCTACACCGTCGGGACCGATGGGCGCCGGGTCACGATGGTGGCGCTGTGGCTCGGGGATTCCTGGTGGTTCGTCTGGAGCCACAGCGGCCAGGCCCGCGCTGACTCCCCGGGCGAGGCCGCCGCGGCCCTGGCCGGACACAGCCCGGCGGGCGGCGCGGGAAACGTCCGCGCCCTGGTCAGCCGCCGCCCTCGCACCCGTGGTAACCGGGCCGCGTACGCCGCCCCGGGTGCACTCGCGGGGGTGGCGTGATGGAGGACGTGCTCTCCCCGTTCACGCTCAGCGCCTACCGGTCCTTTCCCGGCCTGGCCGAGCAATGCCGCCAGGCCCGCGTCTGGGTGCGGGCGCTGGTGCGCGACTTCTCCGACGTGGCCGATGCCGTGGAAGTGGTGGCCAGCGAGTTCTTCAGCAACGCCCTGCGCCACACCGCCTCCGGTGGCCCCGAGGGCGAGGTGGACGTGTGCCTGGTCGGCCTGACCACCGGCGTCATCCACCTGGAGGTGATCGACCAGGGTGAGGCCACCACCACAGCCGAGCGCCAACCCCTCGACCCGCTGCGCCCCGGCGGCTGCGGCCTCATCCTGGCCGAAGCCCTCTCCTGCACCTGGGGCCGCACCCCCGCCGACACCGACCCGCGCTCCGGCGCCCACACCCCCGCCCCCAACGGCTACACCGGCCCGATGATCACCTGGGCCCACTTCCACACCAGAACCCAGCGATCTTGACGATTTCGTTCCTTCATACGCCGATAAAGGAACGCTTTCGTCAAGATCGGCGGGGAAACCCCCACGAATCGGACACATCGACAACTACACCCCCTGCGCCGACCACGAGCGGCGGCAAGGGTGGACGGATCTGGTCGCGCCGAGCGCATCGCGGCGGGAGACCGGGGGCCGACAAGCTTGATGAGCGCGGTGCGGGCCCTTGGGCTCCACCGCGTTTTCTCCGTACCCGGCCCCCCGTCTTCGGGCCCCGCCGCGAGGGGCGAACGTGGACAGATCCGGACACTCGCCCCACCACCACACACCCAAACCCCCGCATGCGCGGGGAGTGGGAAAAGGGGTGGCGAGCAGCGACACCAAACCCGAAGAAGAGTGAGGTAGCGGACCCCGGGGGACGATCATCCCATCCCGACCAGGGCGGGTAGGTTGGCCTGGCAAGCGCATCGCGTCCGGTGGGCACTAAGGGGAGCATTCCATGGACTTCGACATGGTGGTCGAGATCCCGCAGGGGTCGCAGAACAAGTACGAGATGGACCACGAGCGGGGCCGGCTCCGGCTGGACCGTACGCTGTTCACCGCGACGCAGTACCCGGCCGACTACGGCTACATCCCGGGCACCCTCGCCGAGGACGGCGACCCGCTGGACGCGATGGTGCCCCTCGACCAGCCCTCCTACCCGGGGAGCGCGGTCCACGTCCGCCCGGTCGCGGTGTTCTGGATGCGCGACGAGCGCGGCCCCGACGCCAAGGTCCTGTGCATGCCCGCCGGTGACCCCCGGGTGGACCACATCCAGGACCTGAGCGATATCCCCGAGTTCCAACTGAACGAAATCACCCACTTCTTCGACATCTACAAGCGGCTGGAGCCGCTGAAGAGCTCCGAGGTCCGCGGCTGGCAGGACCGGGAGGCCGCCGAAGCGACCGTTCTCGACGCGCGGCAGCGCGCCGAGGGCCAGCCCAGGGCCCGCACCGGGGCCTGATCCGCGGGCGCTACCCGTTTTGGACGGCCTCCAGCGCCCGGCGCGCCGCCGGGGCCGCCGCGGCCCGGTCCTCGGGCACCAGGCCGATCCGCGTACGGCGGTCGAGGAGGTCGGACTCGTCGAGCGCGCCCTCGTGCCGGACGGCGAAGCGCAGCTCCGCCGGGGTGACACCGGCACCACCCGGGACAGGGGCCAGCAGCGCCGGATCGTCGGCCGCCTCGGCGACGACGCGCGCGGCCTCGGTCCCGTAGCGCTGCACCAGGCGGCGCGGCGCCGTAAGCGCGTCGAGGGCCGCGGGGGCGGTCGCCCCGACCAGCGGGAGTTTCCTGGTCCGGCACGGCCCCGCCGTGAGCCCCGCGGCGCGGACGGCGGTGTCCACACCGTCCTCGGCCATCCGCCGGTAGGTGGTGAGCTTCCCGCCGACCACGGTGACCACGCCCTCGGGGGAGACCAGCGCGGCGTGCCGGCGCGATAGGTCGGCGCTGTCGCCCTGCCCCGCGTCCAGCAGCGGCCGAAGGCCCGCGTAGGCCCCGATGACGTCGGCGCGGCGCAGTGGCGTGTCCAGGGCGCCGCTGAGCGTGTCGAGCAGGAACGCGATGTCGGACTCGGGTGCCGCCGGAACGTCGGGGATGGGGCCGTCCACGGGCTCGTCGGTGATCCCGGCGAAGATCCGGCCGTCGCGCTGCGGCAGGGCGAAGACGAAGCGGTTGGCGCTGCCCGCGACACCGACCATGATCGCCGCCCTGGGCCCGCCCAGCGTCTCCCCGCCGAGCACGATGTGCGTGCCCCGGCTGGGGCGCAACCGCACGTCCGGCACCAGTTCACCGGCGTACACGCCGGCCGCGTTGATAACGGCCCGCGCCCGCACCTCAAGGCGCTCACCTGTGAGGACGTCGCGCAACCGGGCGCCGCCGCCGTCGACGCGCTCGGCCGCGCAGCGTGTGATGACGCGCGCACCGTGCCCGGCCGCGGTGCGGGCCAGCGCCAGTACCAGGCGGGCGTCGTCGACGAGCTGACCGTCGAAGGAGAGGAGCCCGCCCCGGAGCCGGTCCCTGCGGACGCCGGGCAGCAGCCGCGGCACCTGCTCGCGGGTGAGCCTGCGGGAGCGGGGCAGCGTTCCCGCATCGGTTCCCGCGGCGGTGCGCAGCAGGTCGCCCGCTGCCATGCCGATGCGGGTCGCGGCCGCGCGCGGGCCCGCCATACCCGGGTACAGCGGCAGCACCATCGGCAGTGCCCGGACCAGGTGCGGGGCTGTCGCACGCATGAGCACATCGCGTTCCCGCGCGCTCTCGTAGGCGATACCGAGCTGCCCCTTGGCGAGGTAGCGCAGCCCCCCGTGGACGAGTTTGGAGCTCCACCGGCTGGTGCCGGACGCGAGGTCGTGCCGGTCGACGAGGACGACGGACAGCCCCCGGGAGGCGGCGTCCAGCGCCGCGCCGGCGCCGGTCACCCCGGCCCCGATCACCAGGAGGTCCACGCCGGGGCCGCTCGCGAGGGTGTCGAGGTCGCGGCGGCGCCGCGCGGCGTTGAGGGAGGTCGCATCGGTCACCGGGGGTCCTCCTCCGGGGCGAGATAGCCGGTCAGAAGGGTGCGCAGCTCCGCGAGCAGCCGGTCGTCAGTCGCGATGTCGGCGGTCAGGCGCCGCGAGGTCACCAGGTTCTGCACGACGATGAGCACCAGCCGCGCGAGCACCGCCGGGTCGCCCTTGCGGATGGAACCGTCGCGCTGGCCCGCCTCGATCTCGGGGGTGAGCAGTTCCAGTGCCGCGAACTGGCTGGCACCGAGGCGGTGGAACGCGTAGGTGGCCAGGATCTCCGGTTCGTTGTCGACGATCCGGGTGAACAGGGGGTGCCTGATGAGCGTGCCGACCACGCCGGCCGCCTGGGCCACCAGATGCTCGCGCGCGGTCCTCTCCCCCTGTGCGATCCTGCTCTGCTCCAGGATCCGGTGCAGTTCGCGGGTGAGGAGATCGGCCACGAGCGAGGTGACGTCGGGCCAGCGCCGGTAGACGGTCGGGCGGCTCACACCGGCCCGGCGGGCGACATCGGTGAGGGTCGTGCGGCGCACCCCGAAGGCCTCCACGCACGCGCGGACCGCGTCGAGGATGCCGTCTTCAACGTTACGTCTTGACGTCATATGTAAAACTGTACGGCATGAGCATGAAGCGCGCCGCCGACATGTCCTGGTTCGGCTGGGGGGACCCGGCCCGCGCCGCCCCGCTCTCCGACCCCGTTCGCGACCTCATAGCGCGGACGCTCGGAGTGCGGCTGCGCGAGCTGCCTCCCGTCTCTGAGGCCGACGTCCGGCTCCCGGCCCGCGCTCTCGACCAGGCGGCGCGCGGCGCGCTGGAGGAGGCCGTCGGAGCCGATTGGGTACGGGTCGACGACGCGGCGCGGCTGCGGCACGCCGGCGGCAAGAGCACCACCGACCTGCTGCGCCGCCGCGCCGGCGCGGCGGAGGGGGCGCCCGACGCGGTCGTCCTTCCCGCGGACCACGAGGAGGTCCTCGCCGTGCTGCGCGCGTGCTCCGAGCACCGCGTCGCCGTGGTCCCGTTCGGCGGCGGCACGAGCGTCGTCGGCGGGGTGGAGCCCGTCCGCGGCGACTTCGCCAGTGCCGCCTCCCTCGACCTGCGCCGCCTGGACCGGCTGGTCTGCCTGGACACCGAGTCAGCGACCGCGACCCTGCAGGCGGGGCTGCGCACCCCCGAGGCCGAGCGGCTCCTCGCCGAACACGGCCACACGCTCGGGCACCTGCCGCAGAGCTACGAGTACGCCACGATCGGCGGGTACGCGGCGACCCGCTCCAGCGGCCAGGCGTCCGCCGGTTACGGGCGCTTCGACGCCATGGTGACGGCGCTGAAGGCGGCCACCCCGCGCGGCACCCTGGACCTCGGCCGGGCGCCGGCGTCGGCCGCCGGTCCGGACCTGCGCGAACTGCTGCTGGGCTCGGAGGGTGTGTTCGGGGTCATCACCGAGGTGACGCTGCGCGTCCGACCGGTTCCCGCCTCAGCCCGCGACGAGGCGTGGTCCTTTCCCGACTACGCGTCGGGGGCGGCGGCGCTGCGCCGGCTGGCCCAATCCGCGGTGCGACCGACGACCGCCCGGCTGTCGGACGAGACCGAGACGTTCGTCAACGCCGCGCTCTCCGGCCGGGAGGCGCGACCGGGCTGCCTCCTCCTGGTCGGGCTGGAGGGCGGCGAGCGGGAGGTGCGCACCCGGCGCGAGGCCGTGGGGACGGAGCTCGCCGAGGCCGGCGGCACGTTCCTCGGCACCGAGCCGGCCGCCGAGTGGCGGCGCGCCCGCTTCCACGGCCCCTACCTGCGCGACGCCCTGCTGGACGCCGGGATCCTGAGCGAGACCCTGGAGACGGCCACGACCTGGTCGAACCTCATGCCCCTGTACGAGGCCGTCAGCGCCGCCGTCAAGGAAACCCTGGAGGGGCCCGAGGGCGGAGCGGTGGTCATGTGCCACATCTCGCACATCTACCCCACCGGGGCTTCGCTCTACTTCACCGTGGTCACCGCGACCGGAGCGGACCCGCAGTCCCGTTGGGCCCGGGCCAAGCGCGCCGCGGGCGACGCGATCGCGGCCGGCGGTGCGACGATCACGCACCACCACGCGGTGGGCCGCGACCACCTCCCGTGGATGAGCGCCGAGATCAGTCCGCTGGGCACCGATGTCCTGCGCACCGTCAAGTCCTCCCTGGATCCTGTGGCGTCCTCAACCCCGGCAAGCTCATCCCCGGCGGTCCGGGCTCGCGGGAGTAAGCGGCGAGGACTGCCGTACGCTACTTCCCGTGCGGATCCGTTACGCGAGCGCCCCCGGTGACGGGTGCGGCAACGAAGACCTCGCGTCGTCCGGGGCGGACTGGGCGTTCGTCCTCGACGGCGCGACCGCGCCCCCCGATGTCGACAGCGGGTGCCGGCACGGGGTCCGGTGGTTCGTGGCCACACTGGCCGCCTCACTCGCCGCCGAGCTGGCCCTCCCGTGTCACCGCCCGCTGCCCGATGTGCTCGCCCATGCGCTGGAGCGGACCCGCGCCGCCCACGGCGGCACCTGCGACCTGGCCAACCCCGACAGCCCCTCCAGCACCGTGGCCATGGTCCGCCACTCCGGCCCCGCCCTCGAATACCTGGTACTCGCCGATTCGGCCGTGCTCCTCCCCGGCCCCGGCGGCACGGTCACCCCCGTCACCGACGACCGGTTGGACCACCTCCCGGGCGGACGCCCCTACACCCGGGCGCTCGTGCGCAGCGCGCGCAACAGCCCGGACGGCTTCTGGGTGGCCGGCTCCCTGCCCGAGGCCGCCCATCAGGCGGTGACGGGGACAGCGCGGCCGCCCGGCCTGCGGTTCGGGCTGTTGACCGATGGCTGCACCCGGCTGGTCAAGCACTACGGCCACACCTGGCACCAGCTCTGGCAGCACCTGGAGAAGCGGGGGCCGGAGTCGCTCATCGCCCGGGTCCGCGACAACGAACGCACCTACGGCGCCGAGCGCGGCAAGCGGCACGACGACGCGACGGCGCTGGTGGGCGCGTTCGCGCCCGTCTCCGGATAAAAGGGGCGGCGCCGGCACGAACGCCGGGACCGTCCATTGGCCCCGAAACCCCGGCGAACGGCGCGCGGAACCGGTTAGGCTCAGGAGCCATACCATCCGGTCGGTGCAGAGAGAGGTTCCATGCGAGCGATCCAGATCGCCGAGTTCGGCGGCCCCGAGGTCCTGCAGCCCGCCGAGACCGCCGAGCCCCAACCCGCGGACGGCCAGGTCCTGGTGCGGGTGGAGCACGCAGGCGTGAACTACGCCGACACCCACATGGCGGACAACTCCTACCTGGTCGCCCTGGCCCCCACGAACCTTCCCATGGTTCCCGGGAGCGAGATCGTCGGGCGTACCCCGGACGGGCGGCGCGTCGTGGCCCTGATGAGCGGCGGCGGCTACGCCGAGCAGGCCGCCGTCGACCCCGCCCTCATGTTCGACGTTCCGGACGAGATCGACAGCCTCACCGCTCTGGCGCTGATGATCCAGGGGTCGACCGCGTGGGTGCTGCTGCGCAAGAGCGTCCGGATGGAGCCGGGCGAGTCCGTGGTCGTGCACGCCGCGGCCGGCGGTGTGGGATCGCTCGCGGTCCAGCTGGCCAAGGCGTTCGGGGCGGGCCGGGTCATCGCGACGGCCAGCAGCGAGGAGAAGCGCAAGCTCGCGCTGGAGCTCGGGGCGGACATCGCGCTGGACTCGCGGGCCGAGGACATGAAGACCGCCCTGATCGAGGCCAACGAGGGCCGCCCGGTGGACATCGTCCTGGACATGACCGGCGGCCGGATCACCGACGAGAGCGTCCAGGCGCTGGCCCCGTTCGGCCGACTGTCCTTCTACGGCATGGCCTCGCGCGAGGAGCCCAGCCCCGTCCGGCCGCCCAACCTGGTGCAGTACTCAACAGGCGTGAGCGGCATGTGGCTGGCGCACGCCTTCGCGGTCCCGGGCCTGGTGCAGCAGGCGATGACGGAGATGTACCGGCTGGTGCAGCAGGGCACCCTGCGCACGATCAACGGCGGCGTGTACCCGCTGTCCGAGGCCCGCCGGGCCCACGAGGACCTGCGGGCCCGCAGGACGACCGGCAAGCTGGCCCTCGACCCGAGCCGGTAACGCCCGGCCGGCCCCCGAGCCCCGAAAGGGCGCTGCCGCCTCCTCCCGGCGACAGCGCCCCACCTGCGGGTTCAGTCGTCGACCGCGGCGATCTCCGGGAGGCTCCGCTCCACCTCGTTGGCCACTTCGAGGGAGATGTCGCGCTTCTCCTCGTCCGGGACCCGGTTCGGCGCCCGATACCAGAGGGTCACCGTCACGTTGCGGACGGCGTACTGGACGAAGGACAGGCTTCCTCCGTCCGCACCGTAGAAATCGCCGTAATCGGTGCCGAACTCGGCGATGTACTGGAAACCGGTGTCACCGGCCGAGATCGGCTCGGGCGGGGTCACCTCGTCGAGCCGCTCGTCGAGATCGCGCCCCGACTCCCGGGCCTCGACCATCCCGCGCACACCGGCGTAGTCGTCCTCAGCGGTGTCGGTGGAGTGCCGGGACAGGCCGAAGGCGAGGAACTCGCTGCTCGCGTACTCCTCGGACTCGTCGGCGAACACCCCGCAGTCGATGAACTCCTCGACGTCCTCGCCCATGCCCTCGGGGAACTCGTCCTCCTCATAGACGTACTCGTCGATCCCGGGATCCCGCATCCCGATGATCTCGGTGACCTCGTCGGTCACCAGGTCGTCGCAGTCGGGCAGCGCCGAGTACGGGGACTTCTGCCCCATAACAGTCCACAGCACCGCCCCGCCCACCCCGAGGAGCAGGACCAGCCCGGCGGCGATCCCGCCTATGAGCCCCACGTTGCGCCGCGGCGGCTGCTGGTACGGATACGGGGGCGGCACGGGTCCTCCCGGAGGACCGGGATAGCCGCCTCGGCCCGGCGGCTGCGGCGGGTAGCCGGGAGGCGGAGCGCCGGGCCCCTGCCGCCAGTGGGGTTCCGAAGGCCCGTACCCCGGCGGGGGCACGGGCCCCTGCGAGCCGGGGTGCGGCGGCGGTACGGGCGGATAACCGGCCATAAGCGCTCCTAGCGGACGGTTGGGGGAGGCCCCGGTGCGGCGACGCGGACCATCTTCACCTACCGTTCATTGGAGTTTCAGTGACTCTCAATGATTCACCCGTTACCGGGTGAAAGTCCCCGTCTGCCCCGGGGCAGCGCCCGGCGCGGGGTAGACGCTTCGCAGCCACCCGCCGGAACAAGCCCGGTCTCACGGTCGGCTCCACGTCCGTTTTCCGTCTCCGAGCCACTCCCGGCGACGTGCCGCTCCACCAGAGCGGCCAGGTTGCGTGCGGCATTCAGATCCCGGTCCAGGATCACACCGCACTCGGTGCACCACGGCGCCACTTCGTTCTTGGCCTGGTTCCACGCCCGGCGCAGCCCATACAGCGACCAGTTCACCGACGGGGTCAGCTCCTGGTCGCCGATGCCGTAGGAGCGCTCAGCTTCACGCTGGGACAGGTTGGCCTTGATGCGGGCCAACCCCCAGTTATAGGCCACCCTGGCGGCCCCGGCGTGGCGGGCCAGGTCCCGCTCCTGACGGGGGCTGAGGTCCAGAGCGAACCGGTAGGCCTGCCTCACCTGGCCGCTCACGACACCTCCGGTTCGGTGGCCACGGCCACAGCGCGTTGGGCCCGATGTCTGGCGGAGCGTTTCCCGTACAGGCGGGCGCACATCGAGGTCAGCACCTCGGTCATATCCCGCACTAGGTCATCGTCGGTGCCGTCGTCCTCCAGTACGACCAGGCGCCGCCCGGACGCCGCCAGTGCCGACTCCAGGTGCTCCACCCCAAAGCGGGCGAGCCGATCACGATACTCGATCACGATCGTGGCCACGTCCGCATCGGCGAGGAGCCGGTGGAGTTCGCGGCGGCGCCCGTTGAGCCCGGACCCGATCTCGGTCACGACCTCGGCGACGGGCATGCCCTGGTCGGTGGCTGCTTGGACCACGCGGGAGACCTGCCGGTCCAGATCGGCCTTCTGGTCGGCGGAGGAGACCCTGCAGTACGCCACGGTGCGGCCGGGCGGGGCCGGGTCGGGTTCGTGGACCAGCCACAGGCCGGTGGGGGTGCGGGTGACCGGCACGGGCATCGTGCCGTCCCTGGCCCACCGCCACGCGGTCTGGTAATGCACACCGTTCCGCTCAGCCCACTCCGACAATTTCATGAGACCAGTATATAGGAAAGCTGATACTTGATGAGACATCACTCAACAGATTGCACCCCCCGGCCCCGGGATCCGACACAAGCACGGGGCCCGGTCCGCGCCCCTCCTCCGACGCGTGGAGCGACCGCCCCGTTCCGCTCCCGGCAACCCCGCCCGCCCGGCGCCCCGCTGGCCGGCGGTAGTGGCGAAATTCCACGTCAGAGTGCACCGGACCGGACGAAGAGCCCCACAATGGATGTGTGGCACGTGGAAAACTGCGGATCTACCTGGGTGCCGCTCCCGGGGTGGGCAAGACCTACAACGCTCTGAGCGAAGCGCAGCGGCGCCGGGGGCGGGGCACCGACATCCTCGTGGGGTTCGTGGAGGTCCACAATCGGCAGAGGACCGCCGACCTCCTCGACGGGCTCGAGGTGCTGCCGCGGTGGGCCTCCGGCAACGGGGACACCGCGTCCGAGGAACTCGACGTGGGCGCCGTTCTCGCCCGTCGGCCGCAGGTGGTGGTGGTCGACGAGCTCGCCCACACCAATGCGCCCGGTTCGCGCAACCCCAAGCGGTGGCAGGACATCGACGAGCTGCTCGACGCCGGCATCGACGTCATCTCCACGGTGAACATCGAGCACCTGGAGTCGCTGAACGACGTCGTCGAGCAGATCACCGGGGTCAGGCAGCGGGAGACGATCCCCGACGAGGTCGTCCGCCGCGCGGCCCAGATCGAACTGTGCGACATGTCCCCGCACTCGCTGCGCCGCCGGATGGCGCACGGGAACATCTACTCCGACGAGAAGGTCGACGCCGCGCTGTCCAACTACTTCCGCGAGGGCAACCTCACCGCTCTGCGCGAGCTGGCGCTGCTGTGGGTGGCCGACCGGGTGGACGAGGGACTGAGCCGGTACCGGGGCGAGCACAACATCCGGCAGACCTGGGAGGCCCGGGAGCGCATCGTCGTCGCGCTCACCGGCGGCCCCGAGGGCGAGACGCTGATCCGCCGCGCCGCGCGCATCGCAGCCCGCTCGCGCGGCGGCCAGCCGCAGCCCAGCCATCTGATGGCGGTCCACGTGGTGACGAGCGACGGCCCGGCCCGGATCCAGACCGAGGCCCTTACCCGGCAGAAGCAGCTGCTGGCCCAGCTCGGCGGCACCTACCACCAGGTGATCGGGAACGACGTGCCCACGGCCCTGCTGGATTTCGCGCGCGGCGCCAACGCGACACAGATCGTCCTGGGCACGTCGCGCCGCCGGAGCTGGCAGTACGTGTTCGGTCCCGGTGTCGGAACGATCGTGACACGCGAGTCGGGCGACATCGACGTCCACATCGTCACCCACGAGGAGGCGGGCCGCGGCCGCGGACTGCTGCTTCCCCTGGCCGGCGGCGGCCTGGGCCGGCTGCGGCAGGCCTGGGGCTGGACCCTGAGCGTCCTCACCCCACCGCTGCTGGCCACCGTGCTGCACCTGCCGGTGCTGGATCCGCTCGACCTCACCGCGCACCTGCTGCTCTTCCTGCTGGTGACCGTGGTCGTAGCGCTGGTCGGCGGGCTGTGGCCCGCGGTCTTCTCCGCCGTGTTCGGGAGCCTGCTGCTCAATATCCTGTTCACCGAACCGGTGTACCGGCTGACCATCGACCGCGCCGACAACATCGTCGCACTGATGGTGTTCATCCTGGTCGGGGGACTTGTCGCGGTCGTCGTCGGACTGGCGAAACGCCGATCCCTCCAGGCGGCGCGGGCACGGGCGGAGGCCAGCACGCTGAGCCTGCTGGCGGGCAGCGTCCTCGGCGGCAACGAGCCGCTCCAGGCACTGCTGCAGCGGATCCGCGAAACCTTCGGACAGGATTCGGTCGCGCTGCTGGAGCAGCAGGACGACGGCCGCTGGCGCCTCGTCGACCATGTCGGGCGGAACCCCTGCCACTCGCCCGACGACGCCGACGCTCTGGTGTCGGTGAGCGACTCGCTGGCGCTGGTACTCCGCGGTCGGGTGCTCCCCGCCGCCGACCGGCGGGTGCTGAACGCCTTCGCCACCCACATCGGGATCGCGCTGGAACGGCAGCGGCTCACCCTCGACGCGGCCGAGGCCCGGCGCCAGGCCGCGGGCAACAAGATCCGCACGGCCCTGCTCGCCGCGGTCTCCCACGACCTGCGGACCCCGCTGACCTCCATCAAGGCGAGCGTGTCCAGCCTGCGCGCGACCGACATCGAACTCGACGAGCCCGACAGGCAGGAACTGCTGGAGAACATCGAGGAGTCGACGGACCGGCTGAACGACCTCGTCGGCAACCTGCTGGACATGAGCCGGCTGCAGACCGACACGGTGCGGCCGATCATCCGCTCGGTGGGCCTGGAGGAGGTGGTGCCGGCCACGCTCATCGGCGTCCAGGCGGACAACATAACGGTGGACGTCCCCGACCACCTGCCGCGTGTGCGGGTCGACACCGGGCTGCTGGAACGGGCCGTGGCCAACGTGGTCCAGAACGCCACCCGGCACAACCCGAACACGAACGGTCCGGTCCGCGTGGCGGCGAGCGCACTCGGCACGACGGTGGAACTGCGGGTGGCCGACCACGGTCCGGGCGTGCCCGACGACTCCAAGGAGCGCATGTTCGAGGCGTTCCAGCGGGTCGGCGACGCCCCTAGGGGCACCGGGATCGGCCTCGGGTTGGCCGTGGCGCGCGGGTTCACCGAGGCGATGGAGGGGAATCTGGTCGCGGAGGACACTCCCGGAGGCGGACTGACCATGGTGTTCACTCTGCGGAGCGCCGAGGAGAACCAACCCACGAAAACCGGAGATGGCTGATGCGGGTACTGGTCGTCGACGACGACGCGCAAATCGTCCGGGCCATGCGGATCAACCTGCGGGCACGCGGCTACCAGGTCGACACGTGCGGCGACGGCGCGGCCGCACTGCGGACCGCCGCCCAGCATCCCCCGGACCTGGTACTGCTGGACCTGGGGCTGCCCGACATGGAGGGCATGAAGGTCATCGAGCGGTTGCGCGGCTGGACCTCGGTTCCGGTGATCGTGCTCTCGGCACGCCACTCCGCGAGCGAGAAGGTGCGCTCGCTGGATGCCGGCGCCGACGACTACGTGACCAAACCGTTCGCGATGGACGAGCTGCTGGCGCGGATGCGGGCCGCGCAGCGCCGGTCGGTGCGCACCGAGGAGGCGCCCGTGGTGCGCAGCCCCGCCTTCACCGTGGACCTGGGAGCCAAGCGCGTGTTACGAGGCGAGCAGGAGGTGCGGCTGACGCCGACCGAGTGGCACATCCTGGAGATCTTGGCGCGGAACGCCGGACGGCTGGTCAGCCAGCGCCAGCTACTGCACGATGTGTGGGGCCCGGTCTACCAGAGCGAGACCAACTACCTGCGGGTCTACATGGCCCAACTGCGCCGCAAGCTGGAGCCCGACCCGGCGCACCCGAAGTACCTGATCACCGAAGCCGGTATGGGGTACCGGTTCGAGAAGAACGGGGATGATCCGGCGCGCACCGGGTCCGGGTGACTACTTGTCGCGCTCCTTCAGGAACTTCGCCCGGGTCTTGTACAGGTGGTCCGGGCTGTCGGCGAAGAAACCGTCGGCGCCGGTCTCCAGGACGGCGGTGTAGTAACTCTTGTAGTCGCCGAACCTGGTCGGGTCGTCGCCCTTCGTGTACCCGTCGGGCAGGAACGCGTTCTCGCTGCGCAGGGTCCACGGGGTGACGAGGAGCTCGCGGTCGTGCGCGTCGGCGACCAGCGGGGTGGGCTCCGCCGGCAGCCCGTCCTCGCCGATCGGCAGCACCAGGGAGAGGTCGGGACCGATCGCCTCGGCGTACGCCGCGATCCCGTCGAGCCCCTCGGGGGTGGTCAGCTCCCGCTGGTCGGTGCTGATGAGCTGGACCAGCGGGGCCTCCACGAGCCCGTTCAGCTCCCGCAGGCTCGCCGGCTCGAAGGACTGCACGAAGACCGGGGCGTCCTCGCCGGTGCCCGTGAGGCCGCGCTCCTCCAGCGCCGCAGCCATCATCTCCTCGGTGTCGAGGCCGATGGAGTCGAAGTACCCCGGGTGCTTCAGCTCGGGCATGACCTGGACGTCGATCCCCTTCCCCAGGTACTTCTCGCGCAGGTCGAGGACCTCCTCGAACGTCGCCACCTCGTACCTGCCGTCGTACTTGGTGTTGCCCGGGCGGATATCGGGGATGCGCTCGACGGCGCGCAGCGTCTTGATCTCCTCCAGCGTGAAGTCCTCGGAGAACCAGCCGGTGACCTCGTTGCCGTCGATGGTCTTGGTGGTCTCGCGGTCGGCGAACTCCGGGCGATCGGCGACGTCGGTGGTGTCGCTGAGCTCGTTCTCGTGCCGCGCGACCAGGTGCCCGTCGGAGGTGGGGACCAGGTCGGGCTCGATGAAGTCGGCCCGCTGGCGGACCGCGAGCCCGTAGGCGGGCAGGGTGTGCTCGGGGCGGTAGGCGGAGGCGCCGCGGTGCGCGATGACCCACGGGGGCTCCACGATCGACCGCTCGCCGGCGGCCGGTTCGTCGGTGGAATCAGGGGTCCGGGTCTCGGCGACCGCCGGCGCGGTGCCGGCCAGGAGAGCGATCAGGAGGGCGGTGAGAGGGGTCCGTCTCGGGGTTGTCGCGTGAAGCGGCATTGGTCTCCTCGGGGTCCGGGGGCACGAACACGAACGGGGATATTCTCGCGTGTCCTATCGTCCCGTCCCCGCATCCGGATTGAACGAAGACCTACGGGCCGCCGAAGAAAGGCCGCCCCGTCCGTGAGCGGACGGAGCGGTCGGCGCGCTGGAGGGGAGGAAGGGACGTCTGCCGTAAGCAGCGGGGCGGGCTCGCGCGGGGCGGGGATATCAGCAGGCGGAGAGTTCCATCAGCAGCCTGAACTCCTCACTGCCGGCCTTCCCCCGTTCGACCTGAGCGATCGCGAAGAGGGGGGCGCAGGCCCGGGACCACGCGAGGATACGCGAGGCCGGGACGCCCATGATTGGGGCGAGGGTCAGCGCGCGGCGCTCGACCTCGTCGACCGACGTGGCCCGCCACAGCGCCCAGTCGATGGCCTCGGCGGCGGCGTCACCGAGGCAGGCCCGCGGGTCGACCGCGACGAGCCCGCGTTCGGGTCCGCCGTCGACGACGTTTCCCGGGTGCAGGTCGGCGTGCAGCAGTACGACGTCCTCCTCGCCCTGGGCCAGTGCCCGGGCATAGGCGTGGCCGTGGTGCAGGAACGAGGCGGGGACCAGGTCGGCGGCCGGTCCCGACGACCGCCGGTTCTCGAAGTGGCCGAAGAGGAAGTTGATGCGCGAACTCAGCGGATGCAGCTCACGCCGCGCCTCCGGCGGGACGGCGACGGAGTGCAGATCGGCGATGAGGGTCCCGACCGCCTCCATAGGCGGCACCGTGCCGGACAGCGCCACGGTACGACCGGTCCCGATGGCCTCCAGCAGCACGGCGCCGCGCTCGGGGTCGACGTCCCACACCTCCGGGACGCGCCCGCTTCCCTCCCAGAGCCGCAGGACACGCGCCTCCTCGACGGAGAGCCAGGGCTCGGGGGAGACCTTCAGGATGCCGGCGGATCCGTCGATCCGCTGGCAATGCAGCACCACGGAGGTCCGGCCGTGCGGGGCAGGGCCTTCAATGGAGAGTTTCCATTCCGTGGCCAGTTCCTCGACCAGGGCGGGGAGCTCCGCGAGCCAACTCTCCGCCCCGCTTCCGAACCTGCGAAATAGCCGCTGTCGCTGTTCGCTGTCGACCAACCGCGCTGTGCCGTTGCTCATTCGTCCTCGTCCACCTTATGGTTTCGTACCGCCGCTGCATTGGGATCGCGTTGTCTCCCTGTTCGCCACCGTGAGGACCCCTCGTCCGGGCCTCCGCTGTCGAGGGGCGGTGACCGGGCCTTCACCGGTAGTACCGAACTGTTCGAGTCCCCGGCTTCGACCGTCCCCCTCAGTCGGCGGTACCGCTCCGCCGGCGAGGTTTTAGTCACACCCCTACCGTACGGGCCCCGCTTCTATGCGCCATCCGGGGATACGGCTCTACGATTGGCGCGTGACCGGCGCGGTGAATGGGCGGAAGACGATGCGCGCGTGGCCGCGCCTCCTCCTGCTGCTCTGCGTCATCAGCGGAGTCGCGGTCATGCACACGCTTGGTCACCCGCAGGTGGAGCTGGAGATCGCGCCCCACTCCTCCGCGGTCTATACGTCGCCGGAGAACGCGGTCGGCACGGTTCCCGGGCTGGACCTCCTGCCCCCGCTGGATCCGACGGTGACGTACCTGGCCATCGTCGAACTCCTCCTGCTCGCGGGGGTGGCCGCCGGAGCCTTCCAGGTCTGCTCCGCCGCCCTCGTCCGGCCGCCGTCGCCGCGATCCGCGCCCGTCGCAGACGCCGCACGGCCGCCCGTTCCACCGTCGCTCTCCCGTCTCCAGGTACTGCGGATCTAGATGCCACCGGAAGCGCTCCCCCCGTGGACGGGAGTGCTCCGCGCGCGTCCTTGCTCCCACGCCATCGCACGCCGGCGCGAACCCGCCGTGCGCGCTTCCAGCGAGACGAGAGAAGAACCCACCATGACGACCCGTACATGCGCTCTTCTGCTGCCCGGCTGCCTGACCGTCCTCCTCGCATCCTGCGGGACGACCGGGCAGGAGACCGGCGCTCCGGCGAACGAGGCGGTCGGCAAGGAGTTCAACGACGCCGACGTCGCGTTCGTGCAGTCGATGATCCCGCACCACGAGCAGGCCGTGGAGATGTCGGAGCTGGCCGAGAGCCGGGCCGGGGACGAAGTCGGCGAACTCGCCGAGCGGATCAAGGACGGCCAAGGTCCGGAGATCGAGCGGCTCACCGGGATGCTGGACGAGTGGGGCGAGGAACCCCTGAGCGACGGCCACGTGGGCCGCGACATGGTCGGCATGCTCGGCGAGGAGCAGATGGTGGAGCTGGAGGACGCCGAAGGCGAGGCTTTCGACACCGTGTTCCTGCAGCAGATGGTCGGGCACCACGCGGGCGCGGTCGAGATGGCCCGGGAGCAGCTCGACGAAGGTCGCAGCCCCGAGGTCACGGAACTCGCCGAGGAGACCATCGACGTCCAGGAGGCCGAGATCGAGGAGATGCGGGCCCTGCTCAATGAATCCGAAGGAGACGACGGCGACACCGCCGACGAGGACGACTCCCGGTACAAGGAGCGCAGCCTCCGCTGATCCGCGGCGCGGGCGCCGCCTGCCGGAGCGGCGCCCGGCCACCGCC
>NZ_LAJC01000058.1 GCF_000981225.1 Allosalinactinospora lopnorensis | reverse complement strand
CTCCCGGTCCTTCTCCTCCACCTCGCGCAGACGCTGGCGCGCGTGACGCAGGTCGGCGGTCGCTCGCTTGAGGTAGTCGCGGAGCTTGTCCTCATTCATCATCTGACCTCGGCTCTTCACGAAGATGGGGGTCGTCGGAACGTGGGCGTCCCCGTCAGGGCGCCCCGAGTTCGTCGTCCAGGAGATCGAACAGCTCGTCGTCGGAGGCCGACCGGAGGTCGCCGTCATCGACGGCCTCCGTATCGCCGTGGCCCTCGTTCCACTTCGACAACAGGGTCTGCAGGCGCATGGTGATCCGTGCGCGCGCCGTGCTGTCCGGTTCCACCGAGAGCAGCGTGGACTCCAGCCTGTCGAGGTCGCTGAGGGCCGTCGCGCTGGTGGGCGCGCCGCCCAGGGCGAGCTCCTCCAGGAGGTACCTGGCGAGCGCGGCCGGTGTCGGTTGCTCGAAGAGCAGCGTGACCGGCAGCCGCAGCCCGGTCGCGGTGCTCAGTCGGTTGCGCAGTTCCAGTGCGGTGAGCGAGTCGAAGCCGAGTTCGGTGAACGCCCGCTCGACCGTGACCGTCTCGGCCGTGCCGTGTCCCAGCACCGACGCGGCCTCGGCGCAGACCAGTTCCAGGACCGCCCGCTCGCGTTCGCGCTCGGAGCGGTCCGCGAGCCGCCGGAGCAGCGCGCCCTCGCTCCCCGCGGTGGGGTCGACTCCCTGAGCGCTCGGCCGGCCCCGGTCGGGCACGAGCCCGCGCAGCACGGCCGGCAGGATGCCCGCGTCGGCCAGGGTCCGCAGAGCAGGAGCGTTCAGCCGCGCCGACACGGCCACGCCCCCGCCCGTCCGCAGGACGGTGTCGAGCAGCGCCAGCCCTTCGGCCGGCGGCATCGGCGCCAGCCATACCGCCCGCCCAGGCTCCGCGCCGCTCACCGGGTCCGCCGCAGCGCCGGCCTCGCTCCGCGGCCCCCACACCAGGGACGCGCCCGGCAGGCCGTGGGACCGCCGGTGGTCGGCGAGGGCGTCCACGAAGGCGTCGGCCGCCGCGTGGACGCCGTTCCCCGCGTCGCCCGCGAGCCCGGCGGAGGAGGAGAAGGTGACGAAGACCGACAGGTCGAGATGGCGGGTGAGTTCGTGCAGGTGCCACGCGGCGTCCACCTTGGGGCGCAGAGCCCGGTCCACCTGCTCCGGCGCGGGCGAGCCACGGCCCTCGTCCTGCGCGCCGACGGCGTGCACGACCCCGGTGAGGGGGTGCTCCTCCGGGACCGACGCCAGGAGCGCGGCGAGCGCGGCGCGGTCGGCGGCGTCGCAAGCCTGGATGGAGACCTCCGCCCCCAGTCCGGTGAGCTCGACCGCCAGCTCCTTCGCGCCCGTGGCATCGGCTCCGTTGCGGCCGGCGAGCAGCAGGTGCCGCACGCCGTGCTCGTTCACCAGATGCCGTGCGACCAGGGCCCCCAGTGTCCCCGTTCCGCCCGTGATCAGTACTGTGCCCCGCGGATCCAGATCCCGGGCGGGAGCGGCGATCCTGTCGGCTCGGGTCAGGCGGGGCGCGTAGCGTCGTCGCCGCGCACGGCCAGTTGTGGTTCCCGCGCTGTCAGGGCGGCCAGTTCCGGCGACCGCGCGTGGAAGGCCTCGCCCAGGGCCGTGTCGTCGAGGTCGAGCACAGAGACCCGGCCGGGGGCGCGTAACTGCGCCGATCGCGCCAGGCCCCACACGGCCGCGTGGGACAGGCCCGGCACCTCCTCTCCGGGGGTCACCGCGACCGCTCCCCGGGTCACGACCACCAACCGCGACGCGGCGAAGCGCGCGTCCGCCGTCCACTCCTCGATCAGAGTCATGGCGTCGCGGCTGGCCGAGCGCGCCGACGCCGCGGCGTCGCGGCCGGCCTCGGGCGGGCACGCGGCGAACACCACCTCCGGGACGGGCGCTCCGGCGTCGCACGCATCGCCCAGCGCGGCCAAATCCGGGTAGCGGTCGGCCTCCGTGCCCGTTCCGGGTCCGTCGGGGCCGACCACGGTCCACCGGTCCACCGGGTGTTCCGGTGCCGCGCGCACCCGAACCCAGTCCACTCCGAGCCGGGAGCCGGCGGCCGCGGCGCGGCCGCTCTCCAGGTCCGCCTCTGAGGCCGGCCGCACCGCCAGCCGGTCGGCGGACACCACCGGAGCACCGGCGGCGTCGACCGCCAGCAGCGACATCTCCTCCCGGCCGGTCGCGGACAACCGCACCCGGAGCAGTGACGCCTTCACCGCGTGCAGGCGCACCCCGCTCCAGGAGACCGGCAGCCGAACGCGCTCCTCCTCGGCGCGGGCGCTGAGGTACAGCGCGTGCAGGGCGGCGTCCAGCAGAGCGGGGTGCACGCCGAACGCATCGGCGTCGGCGCGGGCCGGCTCGGGCAGTTCCACCTCGGCGAGGACGTCCGGACCGTGCCGCCATGCGGCCCGCAGGCCGCGGAACGCCGGGCCGTACCAGCAACCCTGCTCGGCCATCCACTCGTAGACGCCTTCGACGCCGATCGGTTCCGCCCCCGCTGGAGGCCACTCGCGCACCCCCTCGGGAGGCTGCTGTGTCCCGGTTCCCAGCGTCCCCGCAGCATGGCGCAGCCACGGATCTCCCCCGGTGTTCTCCGGCTGGGAGTGGATACTGAAAGACCTGCGGCCGGAGTCGTCCGGTCCGCCCACCGCGACCTGGAGTCGCACGCCGCCCTGTCCGGGCAGGGCCAGCGGCGACTCGAGAACTAACTCCTCCAGCCGGTCGCACCCCACCGCATCAGCGGCCCGCAGCGCCAGCTCGGTGAACCCGGCCTCCGCGAACAGCACGGTGCCGGCCACCGCGCGGTCGGCCAGCCAGGGGGAGGTCTCCAGGGATATCCGACCGGTGAGCAGCATGCCGCCCTCGCCGGCCAGCTCGACGGCGGCGCCGAGCATCGGGTGGTCGGCGGCCTCCAGGCCCGCCGACGCGACACCGGCCCTGGGGGCCGCACCGGACAGCCAGTAGCGCCGGCGCTGGAACGCATAGGTGGGAAGCTCCACCGGCCGCACCCGCCGTCCGGCGAAGAATCTGCCCCAGTCGACGGTCGCGCCGTGGACGTGGGCCGCGGAGAGCGACCTCAGCAGCCGCTCCCAGCCGCCCTCGTCGCGGCGCAGGGATTCCACCGCGGCGCCCGGCGCGTCGGCGGCGTCGAGGGTCTCGGCGACTCCGGAGGCGAGCACCGGATGCGGGCTGGCTTCGATGAATATCCGGTGTCCGGCATCGGCGAGCGCGCGGACCGCCGGTTCGAACCGCACCGTGTGCCGCAGGTTCCGGTACCAGTAGTCAGCGTCCAGCGGCGTGTGCTCGTCGAGTGCGGCCCCGGTCAGGGTGGAGTAGAACGGGACACCGGGGCGGTGCGGCGTGATGTCGGCCAGCAGTTCCGCGAGCGGATCCCGCAGCACCTCGGTGTGCGGCGTGTGGGAGGCATAGTCCACGTCGATCGCGCGCGCCCGGACGCCCGCGGCCGCGTACTCGGCCACCAGCTCCTGGACGGCCTTCTCCTCACCGGCCACAACGGTCGAGGCGGGACCGTTGACGGCGGCGACGTGCACCCGGCCGTCCCACTCCGCGAGGTGCTCGCGGACCCGGTCCTCGGGGAGCGGCACGGACGCCATCCCGCCCGTTCCGGCCAGAGCCACCACCGCCCGGCCGCGCAGCGCGACCACCTTGGCCGCATCCTCCAACGACAGCGCTCCCGCGACACACGCCGCGGCGATCTCCCCCTGGGAGTGGCCGACCACCGCGTCGGGTTGGACGCCGAGCGTGCGCCACACCTCGGCCAGCGAGACCATGACCGCCCACAGCACCGGCTGGATCACGTCGACGCAGTCCAGCGCCGGAGCGCCCGGAGCCTGCCGCACGACGTCCAGCAGTGACCAGTCGGTGAACGGCGCGAGCGCTTCGGCGCACTCCGCCATCCGTTCGCGGAAGACCCCCGAGGAGTCCAGCAGCTCCACGGCCATGCGGTCCCACTGCGCCCCCTGTCCCGGAAACACGAACACGGTGGCGCCGGCCCCACTGGCACCCGCCCGGACGACGTTCGCGGCCGGCTCTCCGTTCGCGATGGCGGCCAGTCCGTCGAGGAGCCCGGCGCGGTCGTCGGCCAGTACCACGGCGCGGTGGTCCAGTGCCGCGCGCGTCGCGGCCAGCGAGTAGGCGAGGTCGGCGTCATCGAGCTCGGGATGCGCCCGCACGTACGACCGCAGGCGCGCGGCCTGCTCGCGCAGCGCCGCCTCGGTTCCTCCGGACACCGTCCACGGCAGCGTCGCGGACGCGCCGAGAGGGGACCCGGCCGGCTCCGCGGTCGCCGCCATGGCGGGAGGCGCTTCCTCGATGATCATGTGGGCGTTGGTGCCGCTGATACCGAAGGATGAGACCGCGGCCCGGCGCGCCTCGCCCGTCTTCGGCCACGGCACCAGCTCGGTCAGCAGCGCGACGTCTCCCGCGGACCAGTCCACGTACGGTGAGGGCGCATCCACGTGCAGGGTCTGCGGCAGTGTCCCGTGCCGGATGGCCTGGACCATCTTGATCACGCCGCCCACCCCGGCCGCCGCCTGGGTATGGCCGATATTGGACTTCAGCGACCCCAGCCGCAGCGGCCGATCCGCCGACCGGTCCCGCCCGTAGGTCGCCAGCAGCGCCCGGGCCTCGATCGGGTCGCCCAGCCTGGTACCGGTTCCGTGCGCCTCGACGGCGTCCACGCCGGCAGGGGAAAGGCCGGCGTTGGCCAGGGCCTGGCGGATCACCCGCTCCTGCGACGGCCCGCTGGGGGCGGTCAGCCCGTTCGAGGCGCCGTCCTGGTTGACGGCCGAACCGCGGATCGTCGCGAGGACGGGATGGCCGTTGCGCCGGGCATCGGACAGGCGCTCCAGGAGAAGCATCCCCACCCCCTCGGCCCAGGCGGTGCCGTCCGCGGCCGAGGCGAACGGTTTGCACCGGCCGTCGGGGGCGAGTGCCCGTTGCCGGGACAGTTCGACGAACATCCCGGGCGACGCCATTACCGTGGCGCCGCCGGCCAGCGCCAGCGAGCACTCGCCCTGGCGCAATGCCTGGGCCGCCTGGTGCAGGGCCACCAGCGACGACGAGCACGCGGTGTCCAGCGTCACCGCCGGCCCCTCCAGGCCGAAGGTGTAGGCGATCCGGCCCGAAGCGACGCTGCTCGTGCTGCCGGTCAGGAGATACCCGTCGAACCCGTCGGCCGGCTCGTGCAGCCGCGGTCCGTACTCCTGCGGTATCACCCCGGCGAACACCCCTGTAAGGGTGCCGCGCAGCGTGCCCGGGTCGATGCCCGCGCGCTCGGCTGCCTCCCACGATGTCTCCAGCAGCAGCCGCTGCTGCGGATCCATCGCCGCGGCCTCCCGGGGACTGATCCCGAAGAAGCCCGCGTCGAACTCGGCGGCTCCGGAGAGGAACCCGCCCCGGCGCACGTAGCTCGTACCCGGTTCGTCCGGATCCGGGTCGAACAGCTCCTCCAGCCGCCACTCCCGATCCGCGGGGAACTCCGAGGTCGCGTCCGCTCCCTGCTCCACCAGCCGCCACAGGTCCTCCGGGGACTCCGCGCCTCCCGGAAAGCGGCAGCTCATCGCGACGATCGCGATCGGTTCGTCAGCGGCGGAGGCGGCCGCGGGTGCCGTGGCGGTCTCCGCCACGGCACCCGGCAGCTCCGAACGCAGGTACCCGGCGAGCGCGGTCGGGGTCGGGTGATCGAAGGTCAGCGTGCTCGGCAGGCGCAGGCCGGTGGCGGCGCCGAGCCGGTCGCAGAGCTCAACGGCCATGAACGAGTCGAAGCCGAGATCCGTGAACGTCCTGTCCACCTCGACGGCGCCCGGCGACGGGTGACCGAGTACGGCGGCCACGTGGGCGCGCACCAGCGGGAGCGTTTCCCGCTGGTTTCCCTGGGGTTCGGACCGGACACCGGCCGAGGTGGACGGGCCGCACGCCGCGGCCGGAGCGGGAGGCCGACCGGACGGGCGCTCGGTCGCCGCCGGCGGCTCCCCGTTCAGATCGTCCAGCCAGTGGCGTTCGCGCTGGAAGGCGTAGGTCGGCAGGTCCACCTGGCGGGCGCCGCGTTCGGCGAAGAAGGTCTCCCAGTCCGGAGTGGCGCCGCCAGCGTGCAGCAGTCCCAACGCGGTGAGGAGACTGTCGGTCTCGGCCCGGTCGCCGCGCAGCGACGGGATCGCGTCGGCCGCCGCACCACCGGGCAGGCAGTCCCGGGCCATCGCTGAAAGCGCCCCGTCCGGGCCGAGCTCCAGAAAGGTCGAGACGCCCCGGGCGCGCAGTGAGGCGACGCCGTCGGCGAAACGCACGGGTTCCCGCAGGTGCCGCACCCAGTACTCCGGCGAACACACCTCGTCGGCGATGAGCGCACCGGTCACGTTCGACACGATCGGGATGCGCGGTGGACGGAACTCCAGCCCCGCTGCGATGGTGCGGAACTCGTCCTGCACCGCAGGGGAGATGTGCGGGGAGTGGAACGCGTGGCTCACCCGGAGCCGGCGGGTCTTCGCGCCCTGCGAGGCGAAGTGCTCACCGATCGCGGCGACGGCCGTCTCGTCTCCGGAGACAACGGTCGAGACGGGGCCGTTGACCGCGGCGATGGAGACCTGTTCCTCGTGTCCGGCGAGCAGCGGGAGCACATCGGCCTCCGCGGCCTGGACCGCCATCATCGCCCCGCCCGCCGGCAGCCCCTGCATCAGCCGGCCGCGCGCCGCCACCAGCCGCGCCGCGTCGGCGAGGGAGAACACCCCCGCGGCGTGCGCCGCCGCGAGCTCGCCGATGGAGTGGCCGCACAGGTAGCCGGGAGAGATCCCCCACCGCTCCAGGGTCCGGAACAGCGCGACCTCAAGCGCGAACAGCGCCGGCTGGGCGAACTCGGTGCGCTCCAGCAGGGCCGCCTCCGGTGTGTCCGCCGGGGCGAACATCACCTCCCGCAGCGATCGGTCGATGAGGGGGGCCAGATGCGCGCACACGTCGTCGAGGGCGCGGGCGAAGGCCGGACAGGTCTCGTGCAGCTCACGGCCCATGCCCGGACGCTGGCTGCCCTGGCCGGTGAAGAGAAACCCCACCCCGCCCTCCGGCGCGGCGGCTCTCTCGACGACACCCGGCGCCGGGGCCCCTCCGCCACGGCCTGCACGCCGCGCACGAAGTCATCCCGGTCGTGCCCGACCACAACGGCACCGCACTCGAAGCGGCTGCGCGTGGTCGCCAGCGAACAACCCACGTCGACCGGGTCGAAGGTGGGGTTATCGGCCACATGATCCCGCAGCCGGGCGGCCTGCGCCCGCAGCGCGTGCTCGCTCCTGCCCGACAGCACCCACGGCACCGGAAGCGGTGCGCGCTCGGCCGCGGGCGTGTTCCCGGCTCCGGTCGGCTTCTCGCCGCCGCGGGCGGGGTCCGGTTCGCCGAGTACGACGTGGCAGTTGGTCCCGCCCATGCCAAAAGAGCTCACGCCGGCGAGCAGCGGCCGGTCCTCATGGGGCCACGGCCCCAGTTCCCGCTGCACCCGTAGGCGCAGCTCCTCCATTGGTATCCGGGGGTTGGGGGTCTCGAAGTTGAGGCTCGGCACAAGCCGGCGGTGCCTGACGGCCAGCACCGCTTTCAGCAGGCCGACGACGCCGGCCGCGCCCTCCAGATGGCCGACATTGGTCTTGGCTGACCCCACCGGCAGCGGGCGACTCCTCTCCCGCCCGAGCACCGCCCCCAGGGCCGCCGCCTCGATCGGATCCCCGACCTTCGTCCCGGTGCCGTGCAGCTCGACATAGCCGATATCGGCGGGCTCCACTCCGGCGTGGTTACAAGCCCGGCGCAGCACGTCCTCCTGGGCCGCCTGGTTCGGTACGGTCAGCCCCTCACCCGCGCCGTCATTGTTGACGGCGCTCCCGCGGATGACGCAGTGGATCAGATCACCGTCGGCGACGGCGCGTGGCAGCGGTTTGAGCACCACCAAGCCGCCGCCCTCACCGCGCACGAACCCGTTGGCCCGGGCGTCGAACGTGAAGCAGCGCCCATCGGGGGAGAGCCCTCCGAACTTCGCCGCCTCGATCGTGCTCTCCGGGGTGAGCATGAGGTTCACCCCACCCGCGATCGCCAGGCCGGACTCACCCCGGCGCAGGCTCTCACACGCAAGATGCACCGCCACCAGTGAAGAGGACTGGCCTGTGTCCACCACCATGCTGGGCCCATGCACACCAAGAACATGCGACACCCGGTTGGCGATGATGCTCCGGTGCAGGCCGATCATCGCATGGTGGGTGACCGCCCCCTCCCCCCGCCGGCGCAACAGGGTCGCGTAGTCGTCCCAGATCGCACCCGTGAAGACGCCCACCCGGCCGCCTTCCAGCGTCCCCGGGAGGATCCGGGCGTTCTCCAAGGCCTCCCAGGCCAGTTCCAGAACCAGGCGCTGCTGGGGGTCCATGGCGGCGGCTTCGCGGGGAGAGATCCCGAAGAACCCGGCATCGAAGCGCTCGACCTGGCCGAGGAAGCCGCCCCAGCGGATGTTCGCCCTGCCCGGTGCGGACGGATCCGGATCGAACGGCGCCTCCGCCTCCCACCGGTCCGCGGGTGCTTCGGCGATGGCGGCGTTCCCTTCGCGGAGCAGCCGCCAGAACGCGTCCGGGTCCGGCGCATGGGGCAGGCGGCACGACATCCCGACGACGGCGATCGCTTCGTCCCGTGGTGTCCGCGTTCTGCGCGCGTTTGCTCCGGACTCGTCCATCATCACACTCCCGCTGCCCACGACCATCGTGCGGAGGCCCGGCATGACGGCAATCTGGCCCAACGGTCGCGCATGCGGCCACCAGAAGAGGGGGAGGCTCATAACTCCGGAAACCGCAACACCGAGGCAGCCCGTAGGAAGGCCAGTGCCGGGGGAAGCGATGCCGTCACGCCAGGCCCTGCACCGCAACCGTAAACAGCCCCACGGCCAAGGCAGCACCCCTATACCCCCCTAGGCGCCCCCCTCTTGGAGAACCGGTTGGTGTTGTACGTGCGACTGGTACGGGCGCCATCCGGATTTCCGGTGCGGCTCCGGGCAGGCCGCCGCACTTCGTACCAGCGCACACCTCGGCCGGAGGCCTCGCCCCGATGCGGCGGTGGCCTGGCGCGGCACGTCGTCTGGGCCTTTCACCGCCGGCACGGGAAGGGATCGGTCTCGCAGGCGAGACCAGGGCCGTGCGGCACCCTCCCCCCCTACAGACGCACTCATACTTCAAAAACGAATACGAGCATTATTCCCTAACCAGAGTATATTTCCCTTCTTGGGGGCATGGCCGCGGAGTGGCATTAACCTCAACTGCAAACGGCAAAGTAGCCATAAATACGCTACAAGAGTAGAATTCCGAAGAGTGACCACGAGCGAGAGGAGCCCACCCCGCCGACGTATCGCCTACACGCCGTCAGGCCGGTCCACTCGGACAGTACGCCGAGGTCCTCCGGAGCCCCGATCCCTCCACGTGGACCCGCGGGATCGGGCCCCACAGGCCGCCGCCGAATCGCCGGGCGACCTGCCCCGCAGACTGAATTCGCCCTGTCAGCGCCCACCGAACCGCAGCATCCAGGCCGTCCCATGTGCGACAGAAGCGACTCTTGTACGTTTTGCCCCCGCCGGGTGCCCTGGGCTGCCACAATGAACCCTCATCTGGCGTCGAAGGGAACAGGAATGGCACCGAAGACCGGCTTCGAGTCGTATACCCGGCTCCATCGAAAAAGACGCGCGGACTGACAGACCTTCCGTTCGAGGTGCACCCTCCCCTCCACCTCGGACAGCGGCGCACCGCACGCGAGGGTGTCGGCCGCTTGGCCGGGCCCGAGGAAGCTGCGCAGGTCGCCGCCGGAGCCTTCCAAGGGGTGATCGATGCAATGAGACGGCGCCGGATCCGCCCCAAATCAAAAATGTATCCCCCCGCCGCTCGCGCGCTCATGGTCGCCCCCAACGCGGTCGCTTCCGGCCCTCCGGCTCGGGGCCGGCCTCGGGACCGGTCATACTCCACCGCTGCCCGTCCACCTGTCGCATGCACTGATAAACCTGGGGGGCTGCGCTGTGACCGATCGTGATCAGCGGGTTTCCCCTGCCTATCCTTCGCCCCCTTTCAGAGAACCCCGCGCTTCTGTGAAGAATGTAGACGGAAACCCTTTAAGAATGCCCCTGACCGAAAGAGTCGAAGAACGCGACCTACTACTGAACCTCTTCAAAGAGTGCACGGACGGCAAAGGAAGCGCCGTCCTCGTAACCGGAACGGAAGGGTACGGAAAGACCGAGCTTCTGAACAATTTCATCAGCTACGCAGGACAACAGGGCGCCCTTACGCTCCAAGCCACGTGCTCGCCGATAGAAAAAGAAATACCACTCATCGCGATCGGCCAGCTCCTCAATTCGACCGAGACACCCGACGAACTGGCCGACGAAACAGCCGAGTTCCTCAAGCTGCGCAAAGAAACCCTGTCCAACGGCAACACGCATCCGAATTCCATTCAGAAACCGGTCGAGGTAATCGAGGGGTTCCATCGTCTGCTGTCAAGGATCAGCGACCACACTCCCCTGGTCATCGCGGTGGACGACATCCACTATGTCGACATCCCGTCGCTGCAGTGCCTGCTGCACTTCATTCGGCACATGCGGACGTCCAGAACCCTGATCGTTATGACGGAGAGTCCGAGCATAAGCACGGTGCACCCGCTCTTCCATTCCGATCTCCTCAGTCAGCAGCACTGCCACCAGGCCAATCTGCACCCACTCACCAACGACGGCGTCTACACGATAATCACCCGGGAGCTGGGCGATTCCACGGAATTCAAACTTAAGGTAGAATTCGTCCGGGCCTCGGGCGGAAACCCCATTCTGCTGCACGCGCTGATCAAGGACTACCGATCGGCCGGTTCGGGTGCCGACGACAACATCGTCATCGGTCCCTCGTTCCGGCAAGCCGTGACGACGATCCTGCACCGGATCGACCGGTCGCTGATACGGGCGGCGCAAGGATTGGCACTGCTCTCGGAGAGCGACTCCGTCGCGTTACTGGACCGCCTGCTCCGCATCAGCTCGGGAACGGCCAGCCGAGCGCTCCAGACCCTGACCGACATCGGGCTGGTCTCGAACGGCGCCTTCCGCCACCCTCTGGTCGGCGAGGCCCTACTGGACGAGCTTTCCGCGGAAGAGCGGAAGGACATGCACCACCGCGTCGCCCGATTGCTGCATATCCACGGAACGCCCCCCTCCATGGTCGCGGCGCATCTGCTCACCGCCGGCCCCGTCGACGCGCCATGGGCGATACCCGTCCTCCGGGAGGCCAGCGAGCAGGCGCTCGCCGACAATGACCGCGAACTGTCCGTACGCCTACTGAACCTGGCGCACCAGATACACCCGGACAAGGCGGCAGGAGCCTCGATCCGGGCGTTGCTTCTCGAGAACACGTGGGGGCTCGGCTCCAGAACGATCCGAGAGCGCCTCTCGGCTCTGGCCGCCGATCTGCGAGAGGGCTACCTGAACACTCGCCACGCCTTCCTGCTCGCCCGCCACCTCGTGTGGAACGGACAGGCCAACAAGGTCCTCGACGTCCTCGCCTCCCTCCGGAAGCGCGCTGAGAACGGCGATCCGGACGCGGCCGACGAAATCGACGTCATCCGAACGTGGCTCTCCTGCACGCAGCCGCAGATCCTGGGCCAGGGGAGCACCGAGCCCTACCCCCCGCATCCCACGCCGATGCAGGACACCCGCCTACTGGCGCCCACGCTGCTCCGCTCGGCCCTGGACAGCGGTCCACGAGACGTCCCCATCGGTGACGTCGAGCGAACACTGCGGTGCAGCAACCTCACCGAAGAGGGCTGCAGCGTCACTATCAGCGCTCTCCGCTCCCTTATCTACACCGACCGCGTCGACCAGGCGCTGGTCTGGTGCGACCAACTGCTACGGGAGTCCGTCAGGATCGGCCGGCCGGAGTTCGGAGCCTTCTGCGCACCGTTCAGGCAGAGGGACTGGTCCGCCGAGGGGATCTCTGCGGCGCGCACCACAGCGCGCTGGAGAGCATAGCCCTTTTGACCGGCGAGTGCTGGGGGGTGGGAATCGGTTCTCCTTTGTCTGTCCTCGTTCTGACGAAAACCGGAATGGGGGATCACGAGAGCGCCTGGAAATACCTCAACCACCCCGTTCCCCATGAAACATACAACACCTGTTACGGATTGCAGTTTCTGTACGCCCGCGGCCACTACTATCTCGCCACGGGAAAAGCGGAGGACGCGCTCGTCGGTTTCATGTCCTGCGGGGACCTGCTGAGAACGTGGCGGATCGACTGGCCCGGTTTTCTCCCCTGGCGTGCCAGGGCGGCCGAGGCGGAGGCCCGGCTCGGCAACGGGTCCTCGGCCAGGTCCCTCATCGAGGAGCAGCTGTCCTTGCTGGAGAGCGAGCGCACCCGGACCTGGGCCCTTAGCCTGCGTGTCCTTGCGGAGGTCAGCGAGCCGGCCAAGCGGCCCGGCCTGCTCAAGGAGGCATCGCGGATCCTGCACACGTGCGGGGACAACCTGGAGTTGGCGCGTGCTCTGGCCGCGCTCAGTCAGGCGCACCATCTGCTGGGTGACGCACGGCAGGCCAGACTCGTATTTCGGCGGGCTCAGGAGGTCGCGAAAAAGTGCGGGGCCCTTCTCAACGACACGCCGCCGGCCAGCCGGCGTACGCCCCAGCCTCTCAACTCCGAACCGGTCGGCCCGGGTTCCGATCTCATTCTCGAACTCAGTGACGCCGAGCGGAGGGTCGCCTCACTCGCCACCCAGGGGTACAGCAACCGGGAAATCTCCAACCGGCTCTACATCACGACCAGCACGGTCGAACAGCACCTGACACGCGTCTATCGGAAACTCGGTATAAGCGGCAGAAAGGATCTGCCCGTCGATCTCTACTTCGACGGCCTGATCCCCCTGTAGCCCTGTACCGGGCCCGAGCGAGACGGGTCGCGTTCGCGCGCTGCCCGCAGTGGGCCCCGAGCGCGGACCGCGCCGTGCGCGGGAGACCGGTATAGGAGCTCGACCGCGAACGCCGCCGGTCCGCCGCGCCGCGTCGGGACGGTGCGCACCCCTGCTGTGAGGGGACCGCCGCAGAGTACTCTCCATATTGCGTGACCTGCAGAAATACCCGCTATACCGCCGATATACCGCCACTCTCCCCGCCCCCTCCAGAATCAGAGGTATCTGAACTGGAGAACAGGACCTGGAACGCACTCCGGGAATGCCGTTGACAAAGGGAACAGCGATGACTGTATCGACGATGCCCACCACAGCGCCGGACCCGGCCACCAAGCTCACCCCTCAGTCCGTGATAAAGCTACTGCGAGCGGTTTTCCGTTCCGACACATGCTCCGAGACCGAATGGGCCGAGTTCGAGCGGCGTCTTGAGGTGCTCTACCGGAAGGTGGGGCCCGCCGAGTTCGAGCGGCGCATGACCGCCAGGTGGTGGATGGCCTACCAAGAGGCCCGGCTCAGCCTGCTGTCCACGGGGTCGGCGGCCTCCTCCTAGCCGGAACGTCGGCGTTCCCGCGCGGCCGGAGACCGGCTTGCCCGGGCGCGGGCCCGCTGTGTGCGATCGGCGCCCCCGCAGCGCACACAGGCTCGCTCCCGCCCGCCGCTCCGTCCTTCCGGCGGGGAACGGGGCCAAGTCCGGGTGGCAGGAGCGGTCGGGAGCGCGTTACAGTGCGGCGCAAGGGCATGCGCGAGCAATGAACTTCACGCCGACGGACAAGGACCTCAGACCGTGAACGTTCCAGGAGAGGCCGCAGCCCGGCCGGATCCGGCCGGGACGTCCGCGCGGAACCGGGCGTTGCCACCGGGGCTGCCGACCGGCAGGCTGGACCGCTGGCTGTGGGCGGTGCGGCTCACCAAGACCCGTCAGGACGCCGCGCAGGCGTGCCGGGGCGGCCACGTCCGGGTCAACGACCGCCCGGCCAAACCCGCAACGCACGTTCGTGCCGGAGACGTGGTCAAAGTCCGCCTCCACGGCACCACCCGCATCGTCGAGGTCAGTCACGTGATCGAGAAACGGGTCGGCGCGCCCGTCGCCGTACGCTGCTACGTCGACAACACCCCGGCACCGCCGCCCGGGGCGACGGCACCGGTGGCCCGGCGCGAACGCGGAGCCGGCCGCCCGACCAAACGCGAACGGCGGCAGATCGACCGCCTTCGCGGAACGCGCTGACCCGGAGTACGCCCTTCCGCGGCGCACCGGACGAATGACCGCCCCCACTCCCGCGTTCGCGCGCCAGCCGCGGAGCTCACACGCCGGCGGAACACGTTCCCGAAGGCACAGCGCACGTCGGGGGCTCCCTCCGGGCCGCACGAGGAGCGCCCCTCTAGAGGCTGCTCACCCGCGGCGAGTACGTGGTGTACAGCACCAGGGAGGCCGCGCCGATCGCACCGGCGTCATCCCCGATGAGCGATGTCTCCACCCGGACCTTGCGCATGGCGCGGGCGATCGTGCGCTCGTCCCCGGCCTCGCGGAGCGCCTCCTGGTAGATCGGCCCCACATGCGAGATGCCCCACCCGCCGAGGACTATCAGCGGAACGTCGACCACGTTCAGCAGGGACACCGCCGCCTGGCCGAGGCGGGACGCGGCCTCGCGCACGGTCGCGACGGCGATCTCGTCACCGGCTTCGGCGTCGCGGCACAGCCGGTCATAGGACTCGATCGCCATCGCACTGCGCCGGGGGAGGTCGGGGACCGCCTCGCCGCGGCGCCGCGCCGCTTCGGCGACGACAGCGTGCGGGGCGAGGTACAGCTCCAGGCAGCCGCGGCTGCCGCACGGGCAGAGCCGCCCCTGGGCGTCCACCGTGATGTGGCCGACCTCCCCGGCGTTCCAGGATGTCCCGCGGTAGAGCTGGTCACCGAGTACGAGACCGCCTCCTATACCGGTACCGAAGTAGACGAATGCCATGTCGCCGGAGCGCTGATCGCCTCCTGACCAGCGCTCGCCTATGGTGGCGGCGGTGGCGTCGTTGTCGATGATCACCGGCAGGCCGGTGGCGGACTCCAGTTCCTCTTGCAGCGGGACCCGGTGCCATCCCGGAAGGTTCGGCGGCTCCACCACGAAGCCGCCGCCGGCGTCGATCGGTCCGGGGGTCGCGACCCCGAGGCCGAGGATCCGGTCAGCGGGGACCCGCGAGCTCCGAACGGTCCGGCGCACCGTCTCGACCAGCGAATCGATCACGCGTGCGGGTCCGTGCCCCGACGGAGTGCGGCGGTGGCTGCGTTCGATGACCCGTCCGCGCAGATCGGTGACCACCAGGGTGGTGCTGGCCGGGTCGATGTGCATGCCCACGGCGTAGTAGGCGGTGGCGTTCAGGCGCAGCATGGTGGCCCGCTTGCCGCCCCGTGAGGAGCGACGCCCGGCCTCCAGGACGAGCTCCGCCTCAAGCAGGCGCCGAACGATGTTGGAGACGCTCTGCGGTGTCAGCCCCGTCTGCTCGGCGAGCTCCACCCGGCTGATGCTGTCGGCCCGCCGGATCGCGTCGAGCACCCGACTCTGATTCAGGTCACCGAGCCACAGTAGGTTCGTCCCCATGCCCATGCGGCGGCTTCCTTCCTGCCGGTCCCGTTCCCCCTGGTTCCCCCGGGAGCCGCGGACTTTGTCCATTGCCTTTATCCAAGGATTTTAGTAACAATGTGAGACGTGTCACGCAAGTCAGCCACGCCCGCTCACGTGAGCCGGCACCGAGACATGGAGGCGGCCCCACCTGCCGCCGCGACAACATAGCCGTCCGCCGGAACGGCCGGCGGGGAAATACTGAGGGGTCCGTGATGAGGAGAGGGAAACACCATGTCCTGCGCGCAACCGGCGCAGCGGTCGCTCTGACTCTGGTCGCCAGCGGCTGCGGTGACGGCGGAGGCGACCGGGACGCCAACACGGTGCGCGTCGCCTACATGAACCACGGCACCTTCATCGCGATGGACACGCTGATGAAGAAGGTCAAGGAGGAGTTCGAGGCGGACAACCCGGACGTCACCATCGAGCTGAACGCGATCGAGGCGCCCGCCGAGGACTACCAGACCCAGGTCAACCTCATGAACCAGTCGGCCGGCGAGGCGCCGGACATCATCTACCAGGACACCTTCACCATCAACCAGGACGCCGACGCCGGGTACCTGGCCCCGCTGGACGAGTACTTCGACAACTGGGAGGACGCCGAGAACTTCGGCGACCAGGAGCGGGAGGCCGTCACCGCGCTGGACGGCCAGCGGTACGGCGTCATGCTCGGCACGGACGTCCGCGGCCTGTGGTACAACACCGAACTGCTTGAGGAGGCCGGTGTCGACACCCCGTGGGAGCCGGAGAACTGGGACGACATCCTGGAGACGGCACGGGAGGTGCAGTCGGAGCTCGGCGATGACGTCACCCCGCTGAACGTCTACTCCGGCACGCCCGCCGGCGAGATGGCATCGATGCAGGGATTCCAGATGCTGCTCAGCGGCACCGAGGACTGGATCTTCGACGACGAATCCGAACAGTGGGTCACCAGCAGTGCCGGGTTCACCGACTCCCTGGAGTTCATCGAGACCATCTACGACGAAGGGCTCGCGCTCGACCCGCAGGACGCGCTCGACGCCAACATCGGCACGCTGGTCGCTGAGGAGCACATCCCGGCCGGCGAGCTCGCCATCAACCTGGACGGCTCCTGGAACACCCAGAGCTGGATCGAGGAGGCCAACCAGCCCTGGCCCGAGTGGGAGGAGCACATGGAGTTCGTCCCTATGCCCACGCAGAACGGCCAAGGGGACGGAGCGACCAGCATGTCCGGCGGCTGGGCGCTGTCCATGGGCCAGCACGCGACCGACCCCGACCTCGTCTGGGAGGTCATGGCCTACGCGCTCAACCAGGAGCACGCGACCAAGTTCGCCCTTGAGGGCGGGCAGATCCCGGTCCGCGACGACGTCGCCGAGAGCCCCGAGTTCCTGGACGAGGCGCCGCTGGCCGAAGAGTTCACCGAACTCGTCGGCGTCACGAAGTTCCGGCCGGCCTACAGCGACTACCCCCGCGTGTCGCTGGCCATCCAGGAGTCCATGGAGAACGTGATGCTCGGTGAGGCCACGCCCGAGGAGGCGACGGAGCTCTATGCCGAGGAGGTCGAGGGCATCGTCGGTCCCGACAACGTGACCTCGGGTTCGTAGTCGATGTCCGCGACGACGGCCACTCCCCCGCTCACACCGGATCAGCGCCGTCGCAGACCAGTCCGGGCGGGTGGCGGCACCCGCCCGGGCCAGCGCGGTGCGGCCCGATGGATCATCCCCCTGGGGCCCGCCCTGTTCCTGCTGCTGGCCTTCTTCGCCGGCCCGATCCTGTGGACGGTCTGGGCCTCGTTCACCAACGCCGCCCTGACCGGGGCCCAAGCCGCGCAGACGGAGTTCATCGGGCTCGCCAACTTCGAGCGGCTGCTCGCCGACCCGCGGTTCGCCAGCGCGACGATCCTCACGATCGTCTTCCTGCTGGGTTCCGGTGTGGTCGGGCAGACCGTCCTGGGGCTCACTCTCGCGCTGCTGCTGCAGAACCGGCATGCGCTCGTGCGGGGCGCGGTCGGGGTGATCGTGGTGGGCGCGTGGGTGGTGCCCGAGGTGGTCGCCGGCTTCGTCTGGTACGCGTTCCTCGAACGCGAGGGCAGCCTGAACGCCGTACTCGGGTTCGGCGGCGTGGAGTCGCAGAACTGGCTGTTCACGGCTCCGATGCTCGCGGTGATCCTCGCCAACGTCTGGAAGGGCACCGCGTTCTCGATGATGACCTACGCCGCCGGCCTGTCCGAGGTGCCCTCGGACCTCAAGGAGGCGGCCCGGGTGGACGGCGCCTCGGGCTTCCAGGTGCTCTTCCATGTGGTACTGCCGCTCATCCGCCGCACCATCGCCACGACGCTGCTGCTCGTCACGCTGCAGACGGTGCAGGTGTTCACGCTGATCTACGTGATGACCTCCGGCGGTCCGGGCTCACGCAGTACGACGCTGCCCCTGCTGATGTACGAGCAGGCGCTGCAGCTCGGCGACCTCGGGTACGGCACCGCGATCGCGCTGGCGCTGCTGCTGGTCGCGGGGCTCTTCTCCCTGGTGTACGTGCGGATGCTGGGAACGGAGGCGAAGCGATGAGTGCGGTTTCCCAAGCACCCCCTTCCGCAACTGGCCGGCGGGCGGGCGGGCGACGGACGGGCTCGGCGATCACCGCCCCGGGGCGCCTGGCCAGTGCCGGCCTGGTTTACCTGGTGCTCGGCGTATTGGCGCTGCTGTTCCTGGTGCCATCGCTGTGGATGGTGTTCGCCGCCTTCGACACCGAGCCCTCGCTGCGCGCCACCCCGCCGACATCGCTCACCCTGGCGCACTTCGAGGCGGTGCTCACACCGGACATCTTCTACCGGCCGATGTGGAACGGCATCCTGATCTGCGGCGGTGCCGCCGTGGTGACCGTCCTGGCCTCCGTACTGGCGGCCTACCCGCTGTCCCGGTACACCCTGCGGTTCAAGCGTCCGTTCATGTACACGGTGCTGTTCGCCACCGGACTTCCGATCACGGCGATCATGGTGCCGGTCTACGGCATGTTCGTGCAGGCCAACCTGCTGAACTCGCGCGCGGCCACGATGCTGTTCCTGGCCGCCTCCACCCTCCCGTTCGGGATCTGGCTGATGAAGAACTTCATCGACGGGATCCCGATCACACTGGAGGAGGCGGCATGGGTGGACGGCGCCTCGGCGTGGCAGTCGCTGCGGCTGCTCGTCGCGCCGCTGCTGGCACCGGGAATAGCGGTCGTGGGCATCTTCACCCTCGTCATGACCTGGGGGAACTTCTTCGTCCCGTTCATCCTGCTGACGAGCCCGGACAAGATGCCGGCCGCGGTGCGGATCTTCACGTTCTTCGGCCAGTACGGTTCCGTCCGCTACGGCGAGCTCGCCGCGTACTCACTGCTGTACACCCTTCCCGTCGTCGCGCTGTACATAGCCGTCTCGCGCGCGCTGGGCGGCAAATTCAGCTTCGGCGGCGCGATGAAGGGGTGAGACGTCCCGGACCGTCCCGCCGGTGACGAGTGCACCGGCGGGACGGCCATGACGGCGGGGGCTGCCCGCGGTGCGCCGCCCGGAACCCGTCCGTGCGAGGCCCGCCACCGGCGCCCCGCACACCGGGAAGGCGCGGACCGATGTCTGCACCGCTACCGGCCGCGCCCCGTTCAGGCCATCGCTACGGGACCGTGCGACGAGCGCGTTCACGGCTTCCCGGGAGCACCGTACCGCCGCCGTACCGACGGCTCGCGCAACGGGCGCGGAGCCGTCCGGACGGCGTTCCCGTCCTCACGCGAGCACCCCGTGTGTTCCAGCTCATAACAAGGGTTGACGCAGGCCACACTCGCATTTTAGTGTTTCATGATATGAACTAAATATTCCATTATATGGAATATAACTGGCGCTCTATCCCCGACCCACCCCGCCTTCGGGGCCTCACTCCCGCGGTCCCTACTGCTCTGGTGCGATCCCCCGTCTGCGCCCTGCAGTTCCCGCGAGCCGCGGAAGGCTCGCACGCTGAAGACCGGTCGACCGGCGCGGGTCCGTACCACGTAGCCCCGCGAGAGGACCGGACCGTGGAAGAAACGATCACGAACAGTCCAGTGGTCGCGCTGAGTGGATTCGTCGCCGTAATCGTCGTTCTGCTCTTCCTGATAGCCAGGTACAAGTGGCATGTCTTCATCGCCCTGCTGCTGCCGATCGTCCTGTTGGGATTCGTCCCCACGATCGATCGCACCGTCTTCATCGAGGCCTTCGAAACGGGGTTCGGCGGCACGATCCAGTCGATCGCCGTCGTCATCGTCCTCGGGACGCTGATCGCCGAGGCCCTGCGCAACACCGGTGCGGTGGAGCGCATCACCCGCTCGATGCTGCGCCTGGTGGGTAAACGGAACATGCCACTGGCACTGACGCTCGCGGGCTTCATCGTCGGGTTGGCGGTCTTCTCCGACATCGGCTACATCATCCTGAACCCGCTGGTCCACGTGGCCGCCCTGGAAACCGGGGCCACCATGGGGGTCATGGCCACGGGCCTGGTCGGCTCCATGCAGCTGACCCACGCGATCGTGCCGCCGACACCAGGGCCCCTCGCCGCGGCGGCGGTGGTCGATGCCGATATCGGGCTGATCATCCTCTACGGTTCCATCGTCACGTTGTTCGGCTCGGTGATGGGGTGGCTGTTCGCGAAGATCGCCGGACCGCGGGTCACGTCCCCGCCCTCCGAGGAATACCGCGGCCAGACACTTGAGGACGAGAGCCGGCAACTCCCGACGCTCGGCTGGTCCTACGCGCCGATCCTCGTTCCCCTGTTCCTGATCGGCGGCAGCAGCCTCGCCGACTTCACCCTGGAGGAGGGGAACCCGGTACACGACCTGGCCATGTTCATCGGCTGGCCGGTGTTCGCCCTGGGCATCGGCGTGCTGCTTGCCTACTTCGTGGCCTGGCGGACCAACAGCGCCGAGGACTCCAGCAGCCTGCGCGACACCTGGGTGGAGAACGCCCTGCGGATGTCGGCGATGGTCATCATGGTCACCGGGCTGGGCGGCGCGCTCAGCGAGCTGCTGAAGGCGACCCCCGCGGTCGACGTCATCGCCGAGAACACGCTGGACATCGGCATCCCGTCGATCTTCCTGCCGTTCATCCTGGGCGTCATGGCCAACATGATCACCGGTTCCACGACGGTGGGAGTGATCACCGCGGCCTCGCTCACCGCTCCCATGCTCACCACGCTCGGCCTCTCTCCCGAGGCGGCGATGCTTTCCGCGGCGTGCGGGTCGGTGATCATCAAGTACGTCAACTCCAGCTACTTCTGGGTCTGCACCTCCCTCTCAGGAATGCCGCTGCGCTCGGCACTGGTCTCCTACGGAGGCGTGACCCTGGTCGGCGGCGTCTTCTCCATGGTCGCCGTGACGACCCTCTGGGGCTTCGGCGCGATCTAGCTGTTCTGTCCGGTGGGGCCGGGGCCTCCTTCTTCCCGGTCCCACCGGCACGGTTATCCGAGCCGCGCCGCTACCTCCGCATGCCGGCGGTGTCGGCGAGGTACTCGGCGGCGGCGGCGACGCCCGGGCTGTAGGGAACCTTGGCGAGGCGCAGCCCTGCCTCGATACCGCCGAGCGTTCCGAGCAGCGCGGGATCGTTGAAGTGGCCCAGGTGCCCGATCCGGAAGACGCGCCCGCTCAGCTTGGACAGGCCGGCGCCGAGCGAGATGTCGAAGTGCTCCAGGATGGCCGCGCGCAGCTCGTCCGCGTCATGGCCCTCGGGCATCATGACCGCGGTGAGCACCGGACTGTGCTCCTCGGGTACCCGGCACAGCACGTCGAGTCCCCATGAGGCCGCGGCCGTCCGGGCGGCCTCGGCGTGCCGGCGGTGCCGGGCGAAGACGCTGTCCAGGCCTTCCTCGTGCAGCATCTCGACGGCCTCGCGCAACCCGTAGAGCAGGTTGGTGGCCGGGGTGTAGGGGAAGAACCCGCCGGTGTTGGCCTCAAGCATCGGCTCCCAGTTCCAGTAGGAGCGGCGCAGCCCGGCGGTCCGCGAGGCGCGCAGCGCCTTGGCGCTGATGGCGTTGAAGGACAGGCCGGGCGGCAGCATCAGCCCTTTCTGCGAGCAGCCGACCGTGACGTCGACGCCCCACTCGTCGTGCCGGTAGTCCACCGAGCCGAGCGAGGAGATGGTGTCGACGAGCAGCAGCGCGGGGTGCCCGGCGCGGTCCATCGCGGCGCGGACCTCGGGCACTCGGCTGGTGACCCCGGTGGAGGTCTCGTTGTGCACCACGGCGACCGCCTTGATCCGGTGGTCGCCGTCAGCGCGGAGCCGCTCCTCGACGACCGCCGGGTCCACTCCGCTGCGCCAGTCGCCGGGGACGAACGAGACCTCGATCCCCAGCTCGCGGGCGACCCCCGCCCACAGGGTCCCGAAGTGGCCGGTCTCGAACATCAGGACCTGGTCCCCCGGCGACAGCGTGTTCACCAGGGCGGCCTCCCAGGCCCCCGTGCCGGACGAGGGGTAGATGACCGCATCGGACTCTGTGCGCACAACGGTCTTCAGGCTGTCGACGGCCTCGCGCCCCAGCCGGGCGAACTCGGGGCCGCGGTGGTCGATCGTCGGGTAGCTGATGGCGCGCAGCACCCGGTCGGGGACGTTGGTGGGGCCGGGAATCTGCAGGAAGTGGCGGCCACTCGACATGACACTCCAATTAATTTCGTATTATGAAAACTTTCTGCCGTTTAATGGAAGTTTTTTGCGCCTTTCCCCCGCCTGTCAAGGTGCGCAGCACCCTCGTCGGTATCGCACGCTGCACTTTCGTATTACAAACTATTGATCTTGCTATACGGAAGTGCCTAGGGTCGGAGCGACCTCGGAGGCGAGCGGGAGGAGTGGAGAATCGCCGTGGCCGACCACCTGCAGCAGAAGGCGCCGGAACGCGGACACAGCGATGACCTGGAGGCGGAACTGCGCCAAGCGGTCAGCGGTGACGTGCGGTTCGACGCCTACACCCGCCACATGTTCGCCACGGACGCCAGCATGTACCAGATCACGCCGCTCGGCGTGGTCTCTCCCCGCGATACCGACGACGTCGTCGCGGTCATGGAGACCGCGCGCCGCCTCGGCGTGCCCGTGCTTCCCCGGGGCGCGGGGACCAGCCACTGCGGGCAGACCGTCGGCGAAGCGGTCGTCCTCGACTTCTCCCGGCACATGAACCGCGTGCTGGAGGTCTCCCCCGAAGAGGGGCGGGCGCGTGTGCAACCCGGGCTGGTCCAGGACGAACTGAACCGGGCGGCGGCCCCACACGGCCTGTTCTTCGCACCCGACACCTCGACCAGCAACCGGGCGACCCTCGGCGGGATGATCGGCAACAACTCGTGCGGCTCCCGTTCGGCCGCCTACGGAATGACGATCGACCACGTGCATTCACTGCAGACCGTACTCGCCGACGGCGCCCGTGCCCGGCTGGGGGCCGCGGACACCGGACTCGTCGAGGCCAAAGCGGCACAGAGCGACCTGGAAGGACGCATCTACCGCGAGCTTCCCGGACTGGTGGAGCGCAGCCGGGCGGCCGTCGAGGCCTGCCCGCAGACATTCTGGCGCCGCGCGGGCGGCTACCGCCTGGACCGCATGGTCGACGGGCCCCTCGACCTCGCCTCGTTCGCCGTGGGCTCCGAGGGCACGCTGTGCCTGGTGACCGAAGCCGAGGTCGCGTTGACCCGCAAACCCACCGCCACCGTAATGGTGGTCGGCCACTTCGCCTCCACCACCGAGGCCATCGCGGCCACTGATGACGCCATGGCCGCCGGCGGAGCGGCCATCGAGCTCGTCGACTCCTTCATCCTGGACCTGGCCCAGCGCTCACCGGAGCACGGCCACCTGGTGCGTCGGCTGGAAGGCGAACCCGCCGCGCTGCTGTTCGTGGAGTTCTACGCCGACCAGCCCGCCGAGGCGGAGGCCGGAGCGGTGCGGCTGGAGAAACTGTGGCGTGCCAACGGGCACGGCTACACCGCGGCCCGCGCCTCGACCCCGGCGCAGCAGCAGCACTTCCGGGCGCTGCGCAAGGCCGGGCTGGGCCTGCTCATGGCGGCGGGAAAGCCCTCGGAGCGCTCCATCGCCTTCGTCGAGGACACCGCGGTCCCTCCCGAACATCTCGCCGATTACACAACGCGGTTCACCGAGGTCCTCGAACGGCACGGACTGCGCGCCGGATTCTACGGGCACGCCTCGGCCGGCTGCCTCCACGTGCGCCCCTTCATGGACCTCAGCCGACCCGAGCAGGTGACCACGATGCGCGCGGTCGCCGAGGAGATCTGTGATCTCGCGCTCTCGTTCGGCGGAGTGAACTCCAGCGAGCACGGCGACGGCCTGGCCCGCAGCGAGTTCAACGAGAAGATCTTCGGCCCGGAGCTCTACGCGGCGATGCGCGGGGCCAAGGCGCTGTTCGACCCCGAGCGTCTACTCAACCCCGGCAAGGTCGTCGACGCTCCTCCGATGACGGAGAACCTGCGGACCCCCCAGCTTCCCGTCGCCTCCGCTGTGCCGACGCACTTCGACTTCGACCGCCACGGCGGCATGCGCGGGGCGGCCGACCAGTGCATGCGCATCGGTGCCTGCCGCAAGCCGGCCGGGTCCGGCGGCACCATGTGCCCGTCGTTCATGGCCACCCAGGAGGAGGAGCACTCCACACGCGGACGCGCCAACGCGCTGGTCAAGGCGCTATCCGCGCATGACCCCCGTGCCGCACTGGCCGATGAGCGCGTCAACGAGGTCCTGGACCTGTGCCTGGAGTGCAAGGCCTGCAAGCGCGAGTGCCCGATGTCGGTCGACATGGCGATCTTCAAGAGCGAGTCGCTGTCGGCCTACTACACCGAACACGGGACACCGCTGCGGGCGCGGGTCTTCGGCGGGATCCGGCGGCTCAACGCCTTGGGATCGTGGACGGCCCCGTTGTCGAACCTTCCCGGGCGCCTCGCCCTCCTGCGCGCGCTCATGCAGCGTGTCGTGGGAATCGACCGCAGGCGGCCGCTGCCGACCTTCCGTCGCGACAACCTCATCCGCTGGTTCCGGGGCCGCACACCGAAGGAAACGGCACAGCCGGCCGACGAGGTGGTCTTCCTCGCGGACTCCTTCACCAGCTTCACAGAACCGCACATCGGCAAGGCGGCCATCGAACTGCTGGAGCACGCAGGATGGCGGGTGCGGATGGAGCCGGACCTGTGCTGCGGGCGCGCCCAGATCTCCAAAGGGCTGCTCGACGACGCGAAGAAGAACGCGGACCGGCTCGTGGAGCGGCTCGCCGGCGACGCCGAGCGCGGAGTCGCCGTCGTAGGGTGCGAACCCTCGTGCGTGGCCACCCTGCGCGACGAGCACCCGCAGCTCCTCAGGGACGAGCGCGCGGCCGTCGTGGGCGACCGGGCCCGGCTGGTGGAGGACCTGCTCGCCGACGCGCTCGACGACGGGCGGCTCCGCGTCCGCGAAGGCGCGGAAACCGATGAGTCCGCCGCGGAACTGTTGTTCCACGGCCACTGCCACCAGAAGGCCGTCACCGGAACCGAGACGAGCATGCGGTTGCTGCGCCACCTGCCGGGGGTCGAGGTCCGCGAACTCGACGCCGGCTGCTGCGGCATGGCCGGCTCGTTCGGGTTCGAGGCCGAGCACTACGACCTGTCCATGACCATCGGCGGGCAGCGGCTCTTCCCGGCCATCACCTCGGCCCCCGACGCGGCCGTCTGCGCGACAGGGGTGTCGTGCCGCCAGCAGATCGCGCACGGCACCGGCCGGCGGGCACGGCACCCGGTCGAACTCCTGCACGAGGCCGTCTTCGGTCCGCACGAACGCAGCGGCCCAACAGGGTAGCCCGCCGCCCTGGCCGGCCGGGGGCGGCTACCGCGTCCCCGCCCGGGGCACCGCGTCACCGCGCCACGGCACATCGATGGTGACGTCTCCCCCGGCGACGCGCGAGACGCACGCGCACAGTGAGCCGTTCCCGGCGCGTTCGCGCTCGCTGAGGAACACGTCGCGGTGGTCGATGGGCCCGTCCGCCTGGAGCACCTTGACCTCGCACAGGCCGCACTCGCCGCGCAGGCAGTCGAACATGAGCTCGGCCCCGGCCTCGTGCAGGGCGTCGAGCATGGACGTCTCCGGCGGCACGGTGACGCTGAGACCGAGGCGCGGCACCCGGACCCGGAACTCCCGGGCCGGGTAGAGTCCGCTGCTCCCGAACGTCTCGAAGCGCAGCGCCCCCCGCGGACGGCCGTCGTCGCGCCACGCCGTGCGGATCTCCTCCAGCATCCGCATCGGCCCGCAGACGTAGACCTCGGTGCCGGCGGGCAGGCCGGCGACGAGCCGCCGGATGTCGAGACGCGTTCCCTCCTCGGAGACGGCGAGCTCGACCCGGCCGGGGTGCGCGGCGAGAAGCCCGGTGGCGAACGGCATCGCCTCCCGCGCCCGGCCGGCGAAGACGACACGGTACTCGGCGCCCACCCCGCGCAGATCGTCGGCCATCCCGAGAAGGGCGGTGATACCGATTCCGCCGGCCAGCAGCAGGTAGCGGGGGCGCCCCATGGTCAGCTCGAACGACTGCAGCGGCTCGCTGATCCGCAGCCGCGCCCCTGGACGGAGGGTGTGCATGTACGCGGAACCGCCTCGGCTCCGCTCCAGCGACTTCACCCCGAGGACGAGGGCGTCCCGGTCCGCCCCATCCCGCACCAGGGAGTACGAGCGCACTTCGGGACGGCCGCCAATGTCCACGATGACGTCAATGTGGCTCCCGGCGGGCGGGGGCATCCGGCCGCGGACGCCGTTGGGTGCCTCCATGACGATCCTGCGTACGCCGCCCGCGACGTCGCTGACCTCCCGCACCGTGGTGAAATGCCATTCGGCGCTCTCTCGCCCGGCCATCAGGCCCTCCTCCTGTCAGGCACGTCTGATCGTGTGCTCCCCGGCCGCTCGACCGCCCGGGGCCCCTCGATGAGTGCTCCGCCGGCCACCGCGCGCAGCGCTCTGCGGTGCCGCAGCACGTGGTCCAGGTTCCGGCTGGCGAGCAGGGCGTGCTCCCGGGCGAGCATCTCGGCCCGAGAGCCTTGGCCGTCTTCGACCGCCTCCAGGATGTCGTGGTGCTGCTGCTGCGCCTGCACAATGACCTGGAGCGTCTCCGGGAGATAGGCCTGGGCCCGGACGAACGCGCTCGGCGACGCGAACGGCAGGGCGGCCAGCCGGTCCATCGACGTCCGCAGGACGCGGTTGTCCGAGGCCGCCACCAGCGCAGAGTGGAACCGCTCGTTCAGTTCGACGTAGCGTTGGAAGGGCTCATCCGTACCGTCGAGCCCGTCGACGACGGCGTCGAGATCGCGCACGCACTCGTGCAGCGCGCGGCGGGAGCTGCGGGTAAGGCCGTTCTCGGCCGCCAGCCTGACGGCCATCCCTTCGAGCGTCCCCCGGACCTCGATGGCGTCATGGACATCCTGCGCGCTGAACGACGCGACGGCGTACCCGCCCCCGGAAGCGGGGACCAGCAGCCCTTCGTCGGCCAGCCGGGCCAGGGCGGCGCGCACCGGCGTCCGGGACATTCCGAGCTGCTTCACCAGTTCGGTCTCCACCAGCCGGGTCCCGGGGGCCAGCTGGCCCTGCAGGATGAGCTCTCGCACGCCCAGTTCCGCGGCGACGGCCTGGCTGCGGGAGCCGGACTCACCGCCCCGCACGGGCCACCTCCGTGGCCGCGGTACCCACGCCTTCGGTCTCGGCGTCGATCATGCGCTGGATCAGCCGCCGCGCCCACATGCCGCCGGCGTCGATGTTGAGGTTGTAGAACTCGTAGCCGGGATTGGCCTCGATCGCCCGTTGCTGCGCGTTCAGCATGGTCTCGTCCTCGAAGAAGACCCCCGAGACCCCCTCGCGGAGCTGCGTGGTGATGCGCTGGTCGCCCAGCGCGTAGTTGCGGGCGAACGCCCAGAAATAGTGGCACGTACGGTCCGTCTCCGGGGTGAGCGCGTTCAGCACGTAGCCGTTCACTCCCTGACTGCGGTCGCCTTCGGGTGCACCTGTGCCGGCCTTCGCCACGCCCACGTCGATGCGGATGGTCGAGGGAGCCTCGAAGGTGATCCGCTGCCAGCGGTCGACCGGGCCGCCGTAGTCCGGGAAGCGGTTGGCGAGCTGCGCGGCCCAGAAGGGCGGGGCCTGGATCCCGTACATCCACCGGGACACGGTGACCGTCCGGTCCGTGTGGGTGACCTCGAAGGGAACCTCGTTGAGTTCGGCGTTGCCGATACTACTGCCGTGCAGGAAGGTCTCGTGGGTGAGATCCATGAGGCGGTAGTCGCATTCGGCGTGGATGGTCCTCCCGTCCCCCGCCCATTCCGGATCGTCATTCCAGTGCAGGTCAGGCACCAGAGAGGGGGCGGCCAGCGCGGGGTCCCCCGTCCAGATCCAGATGTAGCGGTGCCGCTCCACAAGCGGATAGGAGCGGACGCACGCACTGGGGTTGATGGTCTCCTGCGCGGGCATGTGCGTGGCCCGGCCGTCGGCGCCGTACCGGATGCCGTGATAGCCGCACTGAAGCTCGTCCCCGTGCAGCGAGCCCATCGACAGCGGCACGAGCCGGTGCCAGCAGGTGTCGGCCAGCGCGACCGCGCGACCCTCCTGCGTCCGATAGAGGACCACGGGCCGGCCGCACACGGTGCGCGAAAGGAGTTTCCGGCCGACCTCGACGTCCCAGGCGACCGCGTACCAAGCGTTAAGGGGGAACATGTGGCCTCCACTATGTGACCTCGTGACCACCCTCATTGTATACTAATGTATACAATGAGGGAATCCGTGATCGCGCGATCTGATGCCGCCTGGCCGTCCCGGCGTCCGGTACAGACCGCGCAGCGGCGCACATCCCGACCATGTGCCGGCGGAACACAACTACAGCGGCGGCGATGTGGTTCCGGGCCGCTGCGTTCGGTCTCCCGGTGCCGCGGGATCGCGGGCAGGGGCGGCTCAGCTCTTCATGCCGAGGGCGTGCCGGGCGGCCTCCCCCATCCCCTTGGACCGGTGCCGCGCCCAGGCGATGTGCCCGTCCGGGCGCACGAGGATCCACCCTTCCTGCTCCCTCAGCAGGCCGCGCAGCAGCCCGGTCGGGTCGAAGTAGCCGCCCGGACCGATACGGACGACCTTGTCCACCGGCAGATCGCCTTCGGACACATCGGCGCCGGCCCCCCGACCCACTTCAATGAGTGCCGCCCCGTTCGGCAGCAGGTCGTACAGCCGCACGTCCGCCCCCTCGGCCGAGCGCAGCAGCGGGTTCGGCAACCGCATCCCCGCGGCGCGCTCCTCGTGGTCCATCAGCGGGGAAGCCGGGCAGGTGAGATCGAGCATCGCCACGCGCCGCAAGTTCAGTCGACGGAGGTGCGGGACCGCGAACATCGCGGGCACGAACCGGAGCATCCCCGTCCGGACGATCAGCGGCGCCTGCAGGAAGAGCAGGCTGTTGACGGTGGCCCACCGCGACACGGTGCCCACGATCTCCCTGCGTTCCACGTCGTAGGATTCGAGCAGCCGCTCGACGTCTCCGCCGGACAGCGCCTGGGCGAGTTTCCAGGCCAGGTTCGCCGCGTCCTGAATGCCCACGTTCATCCCGTGCCCGCCAAGGGGCGGGTGGACGTGCGCGGCGTCGCCTGCGAGCAGGACGTTGCCGACCCTGAAGTGCGGACTCCACCGCCGGTGGACCCGGAATCTGCCCGCCCACACCACCTCCACCGGTCCCGGCCCCAAAACGTCGGCCGCGAGCTCGCGCACCTCGTCGTCGGGCACCACCTCGCTCTGTCCCGGGTTGCCGGCGAGGCGGACGATCCGCCAGAGCCCGGGGCGCAGTCGGATCGCCGAGGCGAGGCCGCCGCGCCCATTGTGCAGCCGCGGCCACGGCAGCGCGTTGCGCTCGTCGGCCACCCGGACGTCCGCCAGCACGGGCCGGACCGGATAGGTGATCCCTTCGAAGGGCAGCCGCAGCGCGCCGCGGACGAACCCGTTCGCGCCGTCGCAGCCGACAACGAAGCCGGCTTCGAACGAGTACTCCCCGATCGCCCTGCGGACCGTGAGTTTCACCCCGTCCTCGGCGATGTCCATCCCCACGAGCTCCGTGCCGAAGCGGATGTCGCACAGACCTGACTCGCGTACCGCTCTCAGCAGCAACCGCTCGATGCGCCCCTGCTCCAGGAACAGGATGCCCGGGCGGTCGGCCTCGTCGTCGAGCTCGGAGAAGTCCAGGGAGAACAGTGTTTCGTTCCCGGAGTCGGCGGAGCGCACCCGCAGGTCGCCTACCAGCTCGCCCTCGTCGACCATCGGCCGCTCCACACCCCAGCCGCGGAAGATCTCGCGGGTACGCGTGTGGATGGTGGGAGCCTTGGAGCGGTCGCTCGTACCACCGTCCTGTTCGACGAGGACCGCCCGAACTCCCTGGCGGGCCAGGCCCAGCGCCAGGGAGAGTCCGACCGGCCCGGCACCGATGATCGCGACGGGAACGCGTGTGCCGGGGGCGAGGTCATCGTTCATCGCTTTGCCTCCCCGGATTGGGCTAGGACTACCCTGCGGAAACGGCCTGAAAACCGGCGCGATGTGTGGCACGGCGGCCGCCTGCGCGCCAAGGACGCCCTGCCCGCTGTCCGCTTCGACACCCCTTGGCGCGCCCGGGTGGGATCGGTCCCCGAAGGTCGGCCTTCCTACCATGAGGGGGGCTCGGACCGTCCGGGCCGATGAGGGGAGCGCGCATGCCGGTCGACAAGGACGCCCAACGAGCTCTGGTCGTCATGGCCCACCCCGATGACGTGGATTTCGGGTGCGCGGGCACGGTCGCCCGATGGACGGACGCAGGAACCGATGTCAGTTATCTGATGGTCACCGATGGTGACGCCGGCGGTGACGACCGGACCGGAAGCGGGGTGGACATGGCCACCAGGCGGCGCGCCGAGCAGCGCAAGGCCGCCGAGATCGTCGGAGTGCACGATGTCCGGTTCCTCGGCTACCCCGACGGGCGCCTCACCCCCTCCTTCGACCTGCGCCGCGACATCGCCCGGGTCATCCGGCAGGTGCGCCCGCACCGCATGGTGCTCCCGAGCCCGGAGCGCAACTGGGAGCGCATCGCCCCCAGCCATCCCGACCATCTCGCGGCGGGCGAGGCCGGGATCAACGCGGTCTACCCGGACGCACGCAACCCGCACGCCCACCCCGAGCTGGCCGCCGAGGGCCTGGAGCCGTGGACCGTACCCGAGGTGTGGCTGGCCAACGGCCTTTCCCCGAACCACTACTCCGACGTCACCGATGTCGTCGACCGGAAGATGGCCGCGCTCGCCTCGCACGCCAGCCAGGTCAAGGACTTCGCGGAACTCGAGACCGCCCTGCGCGGCTGGCTGGCGTCGAACGCGGCGGCGGGCGGCCTCGGCGACGGCCGCATGGCCGAGGTGTTTCAGATCGTGAACACCGCTTAGCCTCCGCCCCGCTTCGCACGATAATCGTGGGGAGCAAGCCAAGACGAGACCAGGAGGTATTCCCGTGGCACAACCCCCTTCTCCGTACGACTTCCTGCCCGACCTCCCGTCGTTCACCGTGACGAGCGATGACGTCGCCGACGGCCAGCCCCTTCCGATGCCCCAGGGCAGCGGCATCATGGGCGCCGGCGGCAAAGACCAATCGCCGCATCTGGCGTGGAGCGGGTTCCCCGAGAAGACCCGGAGCTTCGCCGTCACCTGCTTCGACCCGGACGCCCCAACGGCCAGCGGGTTCTGGCACTGGGCCGTGTTCGACATCCCCGCGACGGTGACCGAGCTTCCCTCGGGAGCCGGCGACGAGGGCGGATCAGGGCTGCCCGCCGGGGCCGTCACCCTCCGGAACGATGCGGGAGCCAGGCGCTACATAGGCGCTGCCCCGCCTGGAGGGCACGGACCGCACCGCTACACCTTCGTGGTGCACGCCGTGGACGTGGAGTCGCTGGGTATCGACGACTCCGCGACCCCTGCCTACCTCGGGTTCAACCTCTTCTTCCACGGCATCGGCCGCGCGACGATCACCCCGGTGTTCGAACAGAAGTGATCCCTGTACGCCGAAGGGCCGCCTCCTCCGCGAGGCGGCCCTCTTGTACGCCAAGGGACGATGGAACACAATTCGCACATAAAATATGTCTGTATTGCTGTTCCACAAACGTCGATGAGGTGTGAATGCACATGTCAGTCGATAGCACCGCTCGCCCCCGCATCACCACGGTCGTGTTCGACTACGGCGAGGTGATCTCCCGCCCCCAGCCGCCCGAGGCGCGGGCCGAACTGGAACGCCTCGCGGGGGTGCCGGCCGAGGACTTCTGGACCGCCTACTGGGCGGAGCGGCCCCGTTTCGACGCCGGCGCGGCTCCGGCGGAGTACTGGGAACGCATAGCCCGGCGTGTCGGCGCGGAGTGGGGGTCGGAGACGGCCGCGGACACCGCGCTCAAGCAGTCGCTGTGGGCGGTCGACGTCGGTTCCTGGCTCTACGTCTCGCCGGCCAGCTGCGCGCTCCTCGACCGGCTCGCCGCCCGAGGGGTCCGGCTCGCGCTGCTCTCCAACGCTCCGCACGACATCGCGGGCACGTTGCGCCGCTCCCCCGCACTGGCCTCCTTCGAGGGCCTGTTCTTCAGCTGCGACCTGGGGGTCTGCAAGCCCGACCCCGCGGTCTACACCCACGTGCTCACGACCCTCGGCCTTACACCCGAGGAGACCGCGTTCGTCGACGACCGCGAGGAGAACTTCCTCGCCGCCAAGCGGCTGGGAATCGACGCCCACCACTACACCGGCACCGAAGGGCTGGAATCGTTCCTGACCGACCGGTTCGGAGCACTCTGAGAGCAGCGCAGAACAGCGGTCCGGTTCGCCGCTACTCCACCTTCCCTTACACGCACAGTGAAGGCTGTTGGTTGTCTTGGGAGCCGAAAGCGGCCATTACCAGCCATGTCACCGACCGATAAGTTACGCTCGGTGAAAACGGAGCAAGAGGCGTACCCTCATCGGGATTCCCGCCGCACACACCCACGTCGAGCGGAAAGGTTACCGGTGTCCGCTGAACAGCTTCATGAGCATCCGACCGTTGTAGTCACGACCGCGGGTTCACCGTCGACGTCCGGCACGATCCTGCAACTGCGCCGACACGGGTACCGGATCGTCGCGACCGATATCGACGCCACCGCGCCCGGCCTCTACCTGGCGGACCGCAGCTACCTCGTTCCCCCCGGCGACACCGACGAGTTCTATCCGGAGATTCGGGGGATCTGCCTGAAGGAGAACGCCGTGGCGATCATCCCCCTGGTGGACGAGGAGCTGCTCTCCGTCGACGCCCTTACCGACGAGAGGATCGCCGTACTGCTGCCGCGCTCGGACTTCGTCGCTACCTGCCTGGACAAGTACGCTCTCATGCGGCGGCTCGCCGTCTCCGGGTTCAACGTCCCCGAGACCCGTCTCGCCTCCGAATGGTCTAACGCCCCGGCGCTTCCCCTGGTGGTCAAACCGCGGTCAGGGCGCGGGAGCCGCGGGGTGGCCGTATGCGATTCGGCCGAGGAGCTGAACCGGCTAATCGCCGACGGCCCGTACTCCGCCGACGACCTCATCGTCCAGGAGCACATCCTCGGCACCGAGTACACCGTCTCGGTAGTGGCCTGGCGCGACGGCGCGGTACAAGCGGTCGTTCCCAAGGAGGTCATCCTCAAGCGAGGCGTCACCAAGTTCGCCGTCACCCGGCGCAACGAGCGCGTGTTGGAGGTGTGCCGCGCCGTCCAGGAGGAACTGCGCGCCGATGGACCGTTCAACGTCCAGCTCGCGCTCGACGCTGAGGGCGAGCCGCGCATCTTCGAGATCAACCCGCGTTTCTCCTCCACCGCGCCGTTGACCGCGGCCGCCGGCGTTGACGAGGTCACCGGTCTACTGCGGCAGGCGGTCGGCGGCGGTCCTCGGCTGCGCGACGAATGGCGCGAAGGCGTGGTCATGGTACGCCGCTGGGCCGATGAGTTCCTGGACGAGGAGGACTTCGCCTCGCACGAGATCGAGCCCGTAGACGCCGGTCCCGGCCACGTCACGCGCTTCGTCCCGACGATCCCGCCGATACGGTGAACGGCCACCGGTTCCGCCCCGGCCCGGGTGCGCTCCCCGGGTCCGTGTCCGCTGCGGTGCGGGAAGTCGGGGCGCTGCTGCGCGAGTGGCGCTCCGCCCCCTGGGCGGCGAAGGGGGCGTGGGAAGGGAGCCAGTTCAAGGCCCGCGCCGACGCGATGGCCCACGAGGCGCTGGCCTCCCGGCTCGCCGCCATCGACAGTGGCATCCCGGTCCTCAGCGAGGAGGATCCCGCGTCACTCGCACCGGAGTCCGGACGGCCCTCTCGTTACTGGCTGATCGATCCGATCGACGGCACGGCCAGCTATGTGGGCGGCTTTTCCGGCTACGTCACGCAGGCGGCATTGGTGAGCAGCGGCCGACCGGTCATGGCCGCGATCCACGTTCCCGAAACGGACGTGCTGTACACCGCTGTACGCGGGCGGGGAGCGGCCGCCAACGGGGTTCCCCTTCCGGCCAACGGCCCGGCCCCTTTGGGAACAGGTGTCCTGACCGACAACACCCCTCGCCCGCAGGGAATCACCCGCGCCGTGTACGAGCGTTTCGGCTACACCGCATATCTGGAGTGCGGGAGCATCTCACTCAAGCTGTGCCGGATCGCGGAGGGAACGGCGCAGCTCTTCGTGAAGGATGTACCGGTCCGGGACTGGGACGTCGCGGCCCCCGAGCTGCTGCTGACCGAGACCGGTGCCCACCTGAGCAGACTGGACGGCGCGGCCTTCCCCTACACCGGGGGCTTCGAGCACACCGGGCTGGTCGCGGCGGCCGACCCCGCCACCGGCGCCGCCATCGCCCACTGGCATCGGACGACGGCGTCGCGCGCGCGGCCCTGAAGCCACGCCGCCTCTGGCAGACCCGAAAACACTGTGTGATGAGTATCACGCACGACTTCCGACCGACCGGGAACCGCGCCCGGGGTCTGCGGGCTTCCGCACGCGGTCAGCGCCCGAAGGCGGGGCGGGAAGCGGCGGAGTGCGCCTCCACGCACCTCACGCCACTGTCCCCGGCTGGACCGCTTTCCTCTAGCCCTGCTGCGGCGTATCGTGAAAAGCCCCATCAACATGCGGTAGGGGGTGGGCGGTGGACGACGAACGCGTCCCTGAGAGTCGTATGCGCGCCTCGGATACCGACCGAGACGCCACCGCAGAACGTCTCGCTGTCGCTCTGTCCGAAGGCCGCCTTGACGTTGCCGAATACGAACTCCGCCTCGACAAGGCCATGAACGCTGTTGTCATCGGTGAACTGCGCGCGCTCATCGCCGATCTGCCCGAACCGCCCTCGCCCGCGGAGCGGGAGGAGGGGGAACTGGTCGGAGCTGCGGCGCAGCACTCCGCGATCGCCTCGCCGTGGAAGGACTGGGTCGACGAATGGCGCTGGTGGCTCGGCGGCGCCATCATCATGACCGGGATCTGGGGTGTCACCAGCATTATGGGCGGAACACTGCTGCCCTTCTGGCCGCTGGTGCCGCTCGGTATCTGGGCCGCCATCCTGATCGCCGCCGCGATCTGGCCCGATGAGAACTCCGGTAGCCGCAGGTGAGCCTGTCCGTTTTCAACCGTCACCGGGCACCGCCCCTGCGCGGTGGCGCCGCGCGGCACGCTCCCGGCCGCGGCGGTCGCCGGCACCGCGGGCCCTCTTCAGCGGACACGTTCCGCACCGCGGCGTAATCCCGCCGCCGCCCGGCCAAGCCCCCGCTCAAATGTCGGCCGTGGACTATCATCGGAGGGAGGGGCGAAGGTGGACGAAGAACGGCAGGTACCACCGGAGCGGATGCGCGCCTCGGACGCCGACCGGGACGCCACCGCCGAGCGGCTGGCACACGCCCTGCAGGAGGGGCGGCTCAGCCTCGACGAGTACAGCGACCGCCTTGACCGGGCCATGCGCGCCGTGACCATGGGCGATCTCACCGCACTCACCTGTGACATCCCGGCGCCGCCGGCGCGGCCCTCCGAGCGTGAGCCGGCCGAGGCGGGAGCCTCCGACCAGAGGGCCGAAGTATGGCGCAAGCGCCTCGAACCCTGGCGAGGGCTGGCGTCGATCTCCTTCATCCTGGTGGGAATCTGGGCGGTCACCAGCGCCTTCGCCGGGGAACTGCTACCGTTCTGGCCGCTGATCCCCATAGGATTCATGTTCATCTTCACACTGGCCGGATCCGTGAGCGGCCACGGCCAGGAGCCCTTCTACGGGCCCCCTCCGCCGCGGGAGCATGACGAGGACAACGATCGATGACGGGGCATCGCGGGACGCCGGAACTATCCGGCCGCGTGCAACCACCGGACCGGTGCGCCGTCGCCCGCATAGCGGAACGGCTCCAGCTCTTCGTCCCACACCCGGCCGGTAAGCCGGTCGAGTTCCTCAGCGAGGTCGATCCCTTGGGCGGCGGCGCGCTCCATCGCGTTGCGCAGCCGGGGCTCGGGCACCATGACCTCACCGGACGCGCTGGTCACAGCGGTGAAGATACCGAGCGTAGAGGTGTAGCTGTACCGCACACCGTCGCAGCCGGGGGTGGCCTCTTCGGTCACTTCGAAGCGCAACCGCTGCCAGCCGTTCAAGGCCGAAGCGATAGCGGCCGAAGTGCCGGGAGCACCCTGCCAGTTCAGCTCGGCGCGATGAGTACCCGGAGCCGCCGGCTGAGCATCCCAATCAAGTTTCACAGGCACGCCTACTACGCCCGCGACCGCCCACTCGACGTGTGGGCACAGCGCCGCGGGCGCGGAGTGGACGTACAAGACGCCACGTGCGGACACCGAACCTCCTGATACGAACGAGTGCGCTTCCCCGACGCCCTCGTACCCACAGAGGAGATGTCCGTATGGGTGCTCTCCTCGCCCTATTGTGCCCCACGGGCACCCACCGCGCCAGAGGCACGTTGACCGGTTCCGGCCCTCCACACCGCATTTCCCGAGCCCAGCGGTTAACGTAATCCTCCACGTGTGGCGGAAGCCGCGAATCCTCGGGGGGTACGGGTGAGTGACCAGTCCGGCAGTCAGCTACCCACCGAGGAGTTGGTGAAACGCGCCCACGCCAACGACACCGCGGCATGGGAACTGCTGATCGACCGCTACTCCCGCCAGGTCTGGTCGGTGGTGCGCTCCTACGGACTGTCCCTGCACGACGCGCAGGACGCCGAACAGACGGTCTGGTTCAACCTCGCCGAGAACCTCTCGCGTCTGCGCGAGCCCGGCCGTGTCGGCGGGTGGCTCGCCACAGCCGCCCATTACGAGTGCCGCAAGCAGGTGCGCCTGGCGCGGCGGGCCACACCGACCGATCCCTGCCTGCTCGACGGACCGGGCGGCCGCGATCCCGAGACGCTCCACCTGAACGCCGAACGCGACCGACGGGTGCACCGGGCCATCGCGGAGCTCGGCGAGCCCGACCGAACGGTCGCGGCGTTGGAACTCTACGCGCCGCGGTCGCCGGCGGCGGATGTCGCCGACTTCGCCGGACTGCGCCCGCACGAGGTCGCCGGAATCAGGCGCCGCGTACGCCGGCGGCTGCGCCGGCTGCTCATCGACCAGTACCAGTGGGAAGGCGCCTGAGATGCCCGACGACGATGAGGCGGCCGAGGACGAGCGCCTCCTGGCCGAACTACGCGGGGACGACCGGCCGGGTCCCATGCCGGCGGGCATGCGCGCGTCGGTGCACGCGGCCTTCGCCAAGCGCCGCGCCGACTCCATGTTCGCCGACGTGCACGAGGATTCCGCCGACACCCCGCACCAGGGACTACGCGACACGGGCGATTTCGCCGCCGCGCCACGCTACGTGTGCCTCCGCGCCGCGGGCGTCGAGGTACGGCTGGAGATCACGGCATCCGACGGCCGGCGCGACATCGTCGGCCGCCTGACGCCCCCGGGAGCACCCGCAGTGGAGGTGAGATGCCCGTATCGGGTGACCCGCCACGAAGTGGACGCCGACGGCGCCTTCGTGGTCCGCGGCGTCCCAAAGGGGCCGGTCAGCCTGGTCTTCCAGCGGCGGGGACGGGCCGCGGTCACAACACGCTGGATGGCGGTCTGACCGGAGGCGCGGCCGGCTGCGGCCGGTCATGCCCCGCACCGCGCCCGCCACACGCCGTCCACATGCGGCCAGCCTGCCGAACACCGCGCGAACCCCCTGTGACCAGCGCACGGATCGCTCTGCTGGGCGGGGCCGAAACCCCGGGCCGAAATCCGCTCCCCTGCTGCGCTCCGGTTCCGTAGAGTGCTGTCACTGTGACCGCCGCGAACGACGTCCCGCCGGGCAGAACCGCGATTTGCCTGTGAAACCGTCCCCGGCTCGCCCCTCGATCCCCCAACGGTGAAAGGCCTTCATGACGGTTCCCCTCCCCGAGCACGTCCACCTTCCGGTCACCCTGGTCGCGCGCAGTCCCCAGCGCGCCTTGCGACACGCCGAGGAGGTCCTTTCCGGAGCTCCCGGCCCCGAGGCGCGCTCCACCGCGCTGCGGCTTATGGGGCTCGCCTTGCGCGAACTCGGTGACGCCGAGTCCGCTCACCGGCTGCTGCGCCGGTCCGCCGCTGTCGCCGAGCGGGCCGGCCTGGTCGAGTCCGCGGCGCTCGCCCGCGTCTCGCACCTGGGGATGCGGGCCCTGCGGGGCGGGGGCGGGATCTCGGGCGCCTCCCTGGAGCGTATGGCCGCCGGGAGCAGGTCCGCCGAAGCGCTCGTGCTCGTGCACGAAGGAGTCGCCGCCGCTCAGCGAGGCCGCTTCGACACCGCCATCGCCGGTTTCGACGCCGCGCGCGAGCTGCTGCGCCCCCGGACCGACGACCGGGTACTGGCCGGACTGCTCAGCAACCGGGGACTGGCACTGATGTACTCCGGGCGGTTCCCGGAAGCCGATACGGACCTGCGGCGCGCTCTGGCGCTCACGGAGGAGCACACCCTTGATCACCTGCGGGGGTTGATCCTGCAGAACCTCGGCTGCCTGGCGGTCCGCGGTGGCGACATCGCCCGGGCCGTCTCCCGTTTCGCCCGCGCCGACCGGCTCGTGCCCGCGAGCCGCCGGGCCTCGCTGCACCTCGACCACGCCGAAGCTCTGCTGACCGCGGGAATGGCCCGCGAAGCCGCGGCCTTCCTCAGCTCAGCCCCGGCTTCCGGCGGCGCCCCGGCCGCGGACGAGGCCACCGCCCGGCTGCTGAGAGCCAAGATCCACCTGAGCAGGGGCGAACACGGCGCGGCCGCGTCCCAGGCCCGCCGGGTGCGGTCCGGTTTCACTCCCGACTCGCTATGGGCGCAACTGGCCCGCCGACTGGAGCAGGCCGCAGCCTCCTCACCCGGCCACCCGCCCCTGCATGCGCCGGCCGGCGGCGACACCGCCGAAAGCACCTCGATGCGGGGCGGCGTCCGCATCGCTCCCGATCCGGCCCTCCGCACCCCTCCCTTCCACCGGATCCCCGACCGCCCAGCGGGGGTCTCCGAGGCGGCGTCTCCCACGGTCGCGGGCACCGACCGGTTACTCGCCCACTGCGTCACGGTCACCCCCCTCGGGCCGCCCTCGCTGGCCACACTCGAACCCCGGCACAGCGTGGCTCTGCGCGCCCTGGCCGACCACGACCACCACGGCGCCTATCGCGCACTGCGCCGCACCCCGGCTCGCCCCGGTTCCCGTGTCACCACACGGCACCTCGAACTCCAGGCGCACGCGCGCGTCCAAGACCGGGAGGTGGCCAGAGTCGGGGCGGAGACCGCGCTTCGCGCCGGCGACGCAGGGACAGCGCTGGACTGGATCGAGTACGGCCGGGCGCTCACCCCGCTCCCCGACCGGTGCCGCGACGGCGCGTGGGGCAGGCTGCTGGAGCGGTGCCGCGCGGCCCACGCGCGGGCGTGCGCCGGC
>NZ_LAJC01000057.1 GCF_000981225.1 Allosalinactinospora lopnorensis | reverse complement strand
TTGCCCGGCATCATCGGCGGCTGGGGCTGCGGCTCGGGCACCAGCGTGTAGGCGGTCACCGCTCCCGCGAGGAAGATGACGCCGGCGATGATGGTGGCCGTGGCCACCCAGCGCGCCCATGGGCGGGTGGACTTGTTGGCGAGCAGCAGACTCACCACCGCCAGGGCGACGGCGATCAGGGCGACCGCCCCGTCGCCCGCGATGATCCCGGCGAACACGCCCTCCTGGCTCTGCCCGACCAGGCTCGGCAGGAGCTCGGTCAGCCGGACGCCGAAGAACACGGCCGAGAGCGCCAGAAGTCCGGCGATACTGAACGTCTCCGCGGAGACGATCCCGCCCGCTGGTGCCGGTCCGGCGGACGGCGCCTCCTGCCACTCCTCGGCCTCGCCGGAGGCGCGGTCGGCGTCCTGCTCCGCGGCGTCCGGGGTGTCGTGCGGGGCCGGTTCTTCCAGGACCGGCGCTTCGTCCCGCTGCGACGTCGTTGTCTGGTGGTCGTTGTTCTCTGGGCTCGTACTCATTGCGGCCAACCTACCTGCCCTGGTGTGAAGAGGCGGTCAAGCAAGGCAGCCGCTACCCGTGTGGCCTGCGCCTACACAAGGTTTCAATGACGGCGGGCACACATGGCGCGGAAGTGACCTTCGGCCTCCCATAGTGAGGCGCTGATCCGGGTAGTGGTGCGATCGGTCCATCCACCGTCCATGCGCGAAACCAGGGGGAAGCATGACGGCGACGGAAGCGCGTCCCGGAGCCTCGCTCGACAGTGGGGAACTCGACCGGATCGATCTGTACTGGCGGGCGGCCAACTACCTCTCGGTCGGCCAGATCTTCCTGCTCGACAACCCTTTGCTCCGGGAACCGCTGCGAGTCGAGCACATCAAACCGAGGCTGCTCGGGCACTGGGGGACGGTGCCGGGGCTCAACTTCGTCTACACGCACCTGTCCTACCAGGCCAAAAGCCGCGGAACCGAGATGATGTGGGTCGTCGGCCCCGGGCACGGCGGCCGGGATCGGTGGCCACCGCATGGCTCGACGGCAGCTACACCGGCATCTATCCCAACGTCACACGCGACACCGAGGGGATGCGCAAGCTGTTCCGGCAGTTCTCCTTTCCCGGCGGGGTTCCCAGCCATATCGCGCCGGAGGTCCCGGGCTCCATCCACGAAGGGGGAGAGCTCGGCTACTCCCTCGCCCACGCCCACGGCGCGGCCTTCGACAACCCTGACCTCGTCGTGGCCGCCGTCATCGGCGACGGGGAGGCGGAGACCGGCCCTCTGGCCGGAAGCTGGCCGTCGCACAGGTTCACCAACCCCGCGCGGGACGGTGCCGTGCTGCCGATCCTGCACCTCAACGGGTACAAGATCGCCAATCCGACCCTCCTAGCGCGCATACCCGAGTCGGACCTCCTCGCGCTCATGGAGGCAACGGCTACCGGCCCTACGTGGTCTCCGGCGACGAGCCCGAGGCGATGCACCAGGCGATGGCCGGCGCCCTCGGCGCGGCACTCGACGACATCGCGGCCGTCCAGCGGCGCGCCCGGGAGGGCGGTACCGCGGAGAACGCCCGTTGGCCGATGATCGTACTCCGCACTCCCAAGGGGTGGACCGGGCCGGCGGAGGTGGACGGCCTGCCGGTCGAGGGGACGTGGCGGTCGCACCAGATCCCCCTTCCCCGGGTCCACGACGACCCGGAGCACCGGAGGATGCTGGAGTCGTGGATGCGCTCCTACCGGCCCCAGGAACTCTTCGACTCCGACGGAGCCCCGCTGCCGGAGGTCACCGCGCCCCTTCCGGCACCCGAGCGCCGGATCAGCGCCAGCCCGCACGCCAACGGCGGGCTGCTGCTCAAGGACCTGAGCCTGCCGGACGTCCGGAACCACGCGGTGGAGGTGCCCGAACCCGGGAAGACGCGCCACCAGGCCACGAAGGTTCTTGGCGGGTACATCGGCGACGTGATCCGGGCCAACCCGCGCAGTTTCCGGATGATGGGGCCCGACGAGACCACCTCCAACAAGCTGGACGCCGTTTTCGAGGTGAGCGGCCGCGCCTGGGACGCGGAGCTCCTGCCGACCGACGAGCACCTCTCCCGCGACGGGCGGGTCATGGAGGTGCTGAGCGAACACCTGTGCCAGGGCTGGCTGGAGGGCTACCTGCTGACCGGCAGGCACGGGCTGTTCAACAGCTACGAGGCGTTCGTGCACATCGTGGACTCGATGTTCAACCAGCACGCCAAATGGCTCAAGGTCGCCCGGGAGCTGCCGTGGCGGCGCCCCATCGCCTCCCTCAACTACCTGCTCAGCTCGCACGTGTGGCAGCAGGACCACAACGGGTTCACCCACCAGGACCCCGGTTTCCTGGACCACGTCATGAACAAGAAACCGGGGATCATCCGGGTCTACCTGCCGCCCGACACCAACTCCGCGCTCGTGACCACCGACCGGTGCCTGCGCATGCGCGACACCATCAATGTGGTCGTCGCGGGCAAGCAGCCCGCGCTCAGCTACCTGAGCATGGAGGAGGCGGTCGCGCACTGCACCCGCGGAGCGAGCATCTGGGAGTGGGCCAGCACGGACGCCGGCTTCGAACCCGACGTGGTGCTGGCCTGCGCGGGCGACGCCCCGACCCGGGAGACGCTCGCCGCGGCCGGGCTCATCCGGGAGCACCTGCCCGAGCTGAAGGTGCGGGTGGTCAACGTGGTCGACCTGATGCGGCTGCTGCCCGCCGAGGTGCACCCGCACGGGATGACCGAGCGCCAGTACGACGCGCTGTTCACGGTGGACAAGCCGGTGATCTTCGCGTTCCACGGTTACCCGTGGCTGATCCACCGGCTCACCTACCGGCGCAACGGCCACGACAACCTCCATGTGCGCGGTTACAAGGAGGAGGGGACGACGACCACGCCGTTCGACATGCTCATGCTGAACGACCTCGACCGTTTCCACCTGGTCATGGACGTGATCGACCGGCTGCCCGGCCTCGGGGTCAGGGCCGCGCACCTGCGCCAGCGGATGCAGGACGAGCGGTTGCGCTGCCGCACCCACACCCGCGAGTACGGCGAGGACGCGCCGGACATCCGCGACTGGACGTGGAGCGGCTGACCCCCGGCCCCGTGAGGAGGTCCCCGCCATGCGGGTGCTGGTCGTGAACACCGGGTCGAGCAGTGTGAAGCTCCGCCTGCTCGGCCCTGATGACGAGCTCCTGTGCCGGGAGGATCCGCCGCTCGACGAGGGGGCCGTCTCCGAGGAGAAGCTGGCCGCCGCGGTGGAGGGGTTCTCCGGGGTCGACGCCGTCGGCCACCGGGTCGTACACGGCGGCGGCGAGTTCAGCGGTGCCGCCGTGCTCGACGACGGCACCGTGGAGCGGTTGCGCGGTCTCACCGGCCTCGCCCCGCTGCACCAGCCCAAGGCGCTGTCCGGGATCGACGCCATGCGGCGGGTCCTGCCCGAGACGCCCCAGGCCGCGTGCTTCGACACGGCGTTCCACGTGAACCTCCCGCCCGAGGCCGCCACGTATGCGATCCCGCGCGAATGGCGGGAGAGGTACCCGCTGCGCCGCTACGGGTTCCATGGCATCTCGCACGCCTACGCGGTTCGGCGTGCCGCGGAGATGCTCGGCGGGGACCCGGGGCGGCTGGTCACCGCCCACCTGGGCGCGGGAGCGTCCCTGGCGGCCGTCCGCAGGGGCCGGTGCGTCGACACCACCATGGGGTTCACCCCTCTTGAGGGGCTGGTCATGAACTCCCGCAGCGGCGACGTCGATCCGGGACTGGTGCTGTGGCTGCTGCGCGATGCCGGGTTCGGCGCGGAGGAGGTCGCCGAGGGGTTGGAGCGGCACGGCGGTCTCGCCGGGCTGACCGGGACCTCCGACATGCGCGACGTTGTCAGGCGGGCGGAGGGCGGCGACGCCGACTGCGTCCTGGGCCTCGACGTGTACCTGCACCGGCTGCGCGCGAAGATCGCCGCGATGGCCGCCGCGCTGGGCGGGATCGACACCCTCGTGTTCACCGGCGGGGTCGGCGAGAACCAGCCGGTGGTCCGCGCGGGCGCCGCCGAGCGGCTCGGCTTCCTCGGCGTCGGGCTCGATCCCGAAGCCAACGACGCGGCCAGGGCCGACGCCGACATCACCGGGCCGGCCGCCTTCGTCCGCACCCTCGTCATCACGTCCAGGGAGGACATCAAGATCGCCCGCGACGTGCGGGCGAGGCTCGGCGGGCGCTGATCGCGCCGGCTGCTCTCGTCCGCGCGCCGGCCCTGGACGCACTCCGCAGCAGCGCACGGCCGGACCGGCTCGGCCCCCGATCGGTGCGGAGCAGCCGGCGACGACTGGCTATTGCAGCCGATATGGTTTAGATATATCGTTAACCTATCTCGATAGAGATGACTACGAATCCGACGTATCGGAGGCAGGTCGAATGTCAGCGTCACACGCGATGCCGTGGACCTGGGGCGCGGGGCCCTGGGCGCCATGGGGGAATCAGCGCGAACGGCAGAGCGGCGAGGAGCACGGGCAGACCTCGGCCGGAGCGGAGAACGAGGGCTCCCGGCGCGGCCGGAGGGGGCGGAGCGGGCGGTGCGGGCCACCGTGGATGGCGATGAGCGGAGGCCACCGAGGAGCAGGGTCCCCGATGCCGCCCTGGTTCTGGGGCGGCGGGCCGCCGTTCGGTCCGGGCGGCCACCCGTTCGAGTTCCTTTTCGGCCGGCACCACCGGCACCACGGGCGGGGCGGGCCCAGGGGGCGCCGGGGGGACATCCGCACCGGCATCCTGCTGCTGCTCGCCGAGGGGCCGCGCAGCGGCTACGAGATCATACGCGACGGCCGGGAGCGCAGCGGCGGCGCGTGGCGGCCCAGCTCCGGATCGGTGTACCCGATGCTCCAGCAACTCCAGGACGAGGGCCTGGTGCGCCCCGCGGAGACCGCGGGCGAGGGGCGCCGGCGCCCCTTCGAGCTGACCGAGGAGGGCCGCGCCTACGTCGAGGAGCACGCCGACGGGCTCACGCCGCCGTGGGAGGCCGAGGAGGCCGAGGAGCCGCTCTCCGGGGTCCGCGACCTCACCCTCCAGGTGCTCACCGCCGTGGTGCAGGTGGCCCAGGCCGGCACGCCCGACCAGGTAGAGAGGGCCGAGCGCGTCCTCGCCGACACCCGCCGCTCCCTGTACCGGCTGCTGGCCGAGGACGGCCACGACGAGGACGGGACAGGGGAGGAGACACCCTAGGCGCCGCGCCGCTGCTCCTGCCGGGCCGCCTCGGCGCCCAGGGCGATCGGGGCGGTCAGCCACTCGTCGGGCAGGCCGAACGCGTCGACGAGGGCGACGGCGTGCGGGCGCAGTGTCGCGCACAGCGTGTTCACGGCCTCCGTCACGGCTTTCGCCCGGGAGGGGGTCAGGCGCTCGTGCTCCAGGAACCAGGCGCGGTCCTCCTCCACGAGCGAGAGCACGTAGAGGTCGCACAGTCGGTCCAGCACGGCGCGGGTCTCCACGTCCGCGCACCGGTCGATGGCCGCGACGAACGCCTCCAGGACAACACGGTCGACGTGCGCCCGCCCGGCCTTGAGCACGTGGTCCTGGGCGTTGTTGAACGCGTCGAACGCGGCGTCCTCGGAGCCCGCGCGGCGCAGCCGCCGCGCCAGCCCTTCGATGATGTGCTTCTCGCGGTCCTCCAGCAGCCTGAGCTGCCAGCCCCGGCTGTAGAGGTCGGCGTCTTCGCTGCGCCCCGGTGCGGCGTCGACCAGGCGTTCGATCAGCGACCGCGCCGCGGTCCGCTCGATCACGGCGCCGAGGAACTGCCCGGTGACGAAGCGGGCCGTCCCCAGGAGGTCCAGGCTGCCGAACGCGTCCCGGTAATGGGTGAGCAGCCCTTTGGCGACGAGCTGCAGCAGGACGGTGTTGTCGCCTTCGAACGTGGTGAAGACGTCCGTGTCGGCCTTCAGCTGGGGGAGCCGGTTCTCCGCGAGGTAACCGGCGCCGCCGCACGCCTCGCGGCAGACCTGGATGGTCTGGGTGGCGTGCCAGGTGGCGACGGCCTTCACACCCGCGGCGCGGGCCTCCAGTTCGCGCTGCTCGTGTTCGTCGGGGGATTCTCCGGTCGAACCGTCGTGCAGCGCGCCGACCAGTTCCTCCTGGGCGAAATGCAGGGCGTAGCTCCTGGCCAGCGCGGGTATCAGCCGGCGCTGGTGCGCGCGGTAGTCCAGCAGCACGACCTCCTCGCCGGTTCCGGGACGCTCGAACTGGCGCCGGGTGTCCGCGTAGCGGATCGCGATGGCCAGCGCCGCCTTCGTCGCGTTGCCCGCACCGCCCGCGACACTGATCCGCCCGCGCACCAGTGTGCCGAGCATCGTGAAGAAGCGCCGGTCCCGGTTCTCGATGGGACTGGAGTAGCCGCCGTCGGGCGCGACATCGCCGTACCGGTTGAGCAGGGCGTTCCTGGGCACTCGCACGTTGTCGAACCGGATCCGTCCATTGTCGACTCCGTTGAGGCCGGATTTGAGTCCGCAGTCCTCGATGCGCACGCCGGGGACGGGACTCCCTTCGGCGTCGCGGATCGGGACCAGCAGCGCGTGCACACCGTGGTTCTGCTCCTTGCTGATGAGCTGGGCGAACACCACGGCCATGAGGCCGTCGCGGGCCGCGTTGCCGATGTAGTCCTTGCGGGCGTCCTCGTCCGGAGTGTGCACCACGAACTCTTCGGAGGCGGGGTCGTAGCGCGCCGTCGTGCGCAGCCGCTGCACGTCCGATCCGTGTCCCGTCTCGGTCATCGCGAAGCAGCCGGGCAGGTCGAGCGCGATGATGCGCGGCAGGTACCGGGTGTGGTGCTCCTCGGTTCCCAGCGCCTGGACCGCCCCGCCGAACAACCCCCATTGCACGCCGACCTTGACCATCAGCGACAGGTCGCACACCAGCATTTCGAACGTGGCGACCGAGGCTCCCACGTCGTCGGCGCCCCCGTACTCGGAGGAGAACCCGTAGCCGGGCAGCTCGGTCGCGGAGAGGGCCTTCAACTGCTTGCCGACCCGTTCCCGGTGCTCCTCCACACCGAGTCCCGCGACGGGGGCGAACAGCTCACCGCGCAACCGCTCCCGGAGCATCCGGCGGACGTGCGCCCACCGTCCGTCCAGCAGGTCACGCAGCGTCTCCTCGCTGGGCCGGGCGTTCGGTCCGGTCATCGTCGCCCCCTATGGCGGCAGTGGCTGGCACACCTTCCTCCCACTTTCTTATCCGCGAACGGAAAAAGGGGAAAGTTGTCTTCCGAGTCGGGAAGAACCGTAATGAACGAACACCCGTGAAACAGGGCACAGGCAACACGGGAAAGGGAGTCTCATGGCGGCCGACGCTGACCAGATCGACGTCCGGAACGTGCGTTCCTCCGATGTCGCGGCGATTGTGGAGCTCGTGATCAAGGACGAGAGGGCGGGTTCTGCGGACCCCTCCCCGGCGGACACCCATACCCGGGACCAGCAGCGCACCCGCGTGCAGGGCATGGTCGGCGACCCCGCCGCCGTCTCCCTCGTCGCGACCCGGGGCGACCAGGTGGTCGGGTACCTGTTCTCGGCGGTCGCCCCGGCCCCGCCGGAACCGGTGGCGCCTTCGGCCCCGGCCGGACCGGTCGGGTACGTGACCGATTTCGCCGTGCTCACCCGCGGCGAGTGGTGGGAGGTCGGGACCGCCCTTCTGGCCCGTGCCCGGGATCGGCTGCGGGAACTGGGGGCAGAACGGGTCCTCGTGACCCTCGACGCCCCCGATCCGGTGAAACGGGCCTTCCTCTGGCGGTCCGGGCTGACGCTGGGGGCGGAACGGTACGAGACACCCCTGGTGTGACGCGTATCACTGGTGCGCTGGCCCGGTGTCGCCCGGGGGCCAGGGGCCTTCGCGTGATGAGGGCCGGGCCGGATGTTCGAACCCGCGCCGTTGCGGGCAATGGTAGTGAGTACGTCTGCCAGGGGAGCGATCAATGGCGTACCTCACCGAATCCGACGTCCACGACTACGTCAACGGCATCTGTTTCAAGACCGGCCCTCCCGGACGCGTCGGAGTCGAGACCGAATGGCTCGTCACCGACCGGCACCGCCCGAACCTACCCGTCCCTCTGAACCGGCTCTCCGCTCTCGTCGACGAGGCGGGACCGCCGCCCAACGGCAGCGTCGTCACCTTCGAACCCGGGGGGCAGCTTGAGCTCAGCTCACCGCCCCTTCCGGGACCCGCCTCCGCCTACTCGGCACTCGCCACCGATCTGGCCCACATCGAGAAGCACCTGAACGACGCGGGACTCCGCCTCGATGGCCGCGGCCTCGATCCGCACCGCACTCCGGTCCGGCAGCTCAGCCTGCCCCGCTACGCCGCGATGGAACGCTATTTCGACGCCGGAGGCGGCCCCAGCGGCAGGGCCATGATGTGCAGCACCGCCTCACTGCAGATCTGCCTGGACATCGGAGCCGACCGCGCGGACGTCGGGCGCCGCTGGCGGCTGGTGCACCGCCTCGGGCCGGTGCTCCTCGCCGCGTTCGCGAACTCGCCCCTGTGGCGGGGGCGGCCGACCGGCTGGCGCTCCACACGGTGGGCGGTCTGGGCCGCGATCGACTCCTCCCGCACCCGTCCCGCCGCCGCCGAGGATCCGGTCACCGCCTGGACCCGCTACGCGCTCGCCGCCCGGCTCATGGCCGTGCCCCGCGCCGACGGGCCGTGGATCGTCAACCCCGGCCTGGCCTTCGGCGCCTGGCTGGCCGGCGGGCACACCCCGCGTCTGACACCCGGCGACCTCGAATACCACCTGAGCACACTGTTCCCGCCGGTGCGCCCCCGCGGCTGGCTGGAGCTGCGGATGATCGACGCGCCGGCCGGACCGTGGTGGCCGGTCCCCCTTGCCGTCGCCGCCGCACTCGTCGACGACCCCGCCGCCGCACAGGCCGCCACCGCCGCGACCGACCGGCTGTGCGGCGGCACCGGACCAGGGCGCGGACTCTGGCTCACCGCGGCCCGGGACGCGCTCACCGACCCCGCCCTCGCCGCCTGCGCCCGCGCGTGCTTCGCCGCGGCGAGCGAGGCCCTGGCGGGAATGGGAGCCGCGCGCCTCGTCCCCATGGTCGACGCCTACCGCGAACGCTTCGTGGAACAGGGCCGCTGCCCCGCTGATGAGGAACTGGCCTACGGAGGAGTCCGATGAACGAGCACCCGACCGGAGACCCCGGGCGGCACCGCACGGCGGACGAGGGCCGCGAGCCCGCCCCGGCCGCCGAGGACACCGGCCGGCTGCGCGAACGCATCGCCGCCGAACTCGGCCGCGTCAGGGAACGCAGCCTCGGACTCACCGTCGAGACCCTCGACGAGGCCGAGCTGGTCGCCCAGCACTCACCCCTGATGTCCCCACTGGTCTGGGACCTCGCGCACGTCGGCAACTACGAGGAGCAGTGGCTGGTGCGGGCCGCGGCGGGCCAGGAGGCGCTGCGTCCCGACATCGACGTCCTCTACGACGCCTTCGAGAACCCGCGCGCCGACCGCGTCAACCTGCCGCTGCTCACACCGGACGAGGCCCGGGAGTACAACGACCGGGTCCGCGCCCGGGTGCTGGACTCCCTGGATCGGGCCCCCATGGAGTCCGGCCCGGCACTGCTGGAGAGCGGATTCGTCTACCACATGGTCATCCAGCACGAACACCAGCACGACGAGACGATGCTGGCCACCCACCAGCTCCGGCGCGGGGACCCGGTGCTCCCCGGCCTCGCCGCGCCCGCGCCGCGCGCCGAGGCACCACCCGGTCCGGCGGAGATCCTCATCGAGGCCGGACCGTTCATGATGGGGACCACAGCCGACCCGTGGGCCTACGACAATGAGCGGCCCGCCCACACCGTCGACCTGCCCGCCTTCTGGATCGACACCCGCGCCGTCAGCAACGCCGCCCACATGGACTTCATCGCCGACGGCGGCTACGACGACCCGCGCTGGTGGAGCGAACAGGGATGGGCCTGGCGCACCCGCTCGGGCAAGCGCGCCCCGGCCTTCTGGCACCGCGACGCGGGCCGGTGGTGGCGCCGCCGGTTCGGCCGGGTGGAACCGGTGCCGCCGGAGGAACCGGTACAGCACGTCTGCCACCACGAGGCCGAGGCGCACGCCCGGTGGGCCGGCAAGCGGCTGCCCACCGAAGCCGAATGGGAGAAGGCCGCGCGCCACGACCCGGCCACCGGGCTCTCGCGCCGGTTCCCCTGGGGAACGCAGGAACCCGGACCGCGGCACGCCAACCTCGGCCAGCGCCTGCTGCGCCCGGCCCCCGCGGGCTCCTTCCCCGGCGGGGACTCGCCCACCGGGGTCCGGCAGATGCTCGGCGACGTCTGGGAGTGGACCTCGACCGTGTTCGCCGGCTACCCGGGCTTTCGCGCGTTCCCCTACCCGGAGTACTCGGAGGTGTTCTTCGACCAGGGGTACCGGGTACTGCGCGGCGGCTCCTGGGCCACCCACCCCACGTCGGTGCGGGCCACCTTCCGCAACTGGGACCACCCCGTACGCAGGCAGATCTTCAGCGGCTTCCGCTGCGCCCGCGACGCCGGGGAGGTCTGATGTGCCGCCACCTCGGCTACCTCGGCCCGCCGGCCGCCCTGTACGAACTGCTCTACGGCCCGCCCCACTCGCTGCACACGCAGTCCTACGCTCCACGGGAGCAGAGCCACGGAACGGTCAACGCCGACGGGTTCGGGGTGGGGTGGTTCGCCCACCCGTCACCCGCCACCACCCTCAGCGGAGACGCTGCGCGTCGTGGTGCCCCGCCGTCACCCGCCACCACCCTCAGCGGAGACGCCGCGCCTCCCGAGGCCTCCGAGCGCCCCACCCCGCTGCGGTACCGCCGGGCCATGCCCATCTGGGCCGACGCGTCCTTCGCCGACGCCGCCCGGGCGATCCGGTCGACCTGCGTGGTCGCCGCCGTCCGGGACGCCACACCCGGTTTCGGCATGGACGAGTCCTGCGCGCAGCCCTTCCGCGGCGACACCTGGCTCTTCAGCCACAACGGTGCCGCCGCGAACGACGAGGCGCTCGCCGAGCGCCTGGGCCAGCCCCCGCCCTCCGGGGTGCTCGACGCGCGCACGCCGGTCGACTCGGCCCCGCTGTTCGCGCACGCCATGCGGCTGTGGCGGAAGGGCGAGGAACTGGGGGAGGCGCTGGCGGCGGTGGTCCGCGAGGCCCGGTCCTGCTCACCGGGCCGCTACAACCTGCTCGCCGCCGATGGTGAGCGGCTGGCAGGCACCGCCGTCGGCGACACCCTCTACACGCTCGCGGGCCGGAACGGGGGCGTGTACCTCGCCTCCGAACCCTTCGACGACGACCCCGCCTGGCGGCGGGTGCCCGAAGGCTCACTGGTGATCGCCGACCACAGCGGCGTCACGGTCACCGCGATCGCCTAGCCGACGAGGAGAGCCATGCTGCGGATCGAACGCCACCTCACCACCGATGACCTCGACAAGACCCTGCGCCGCGACGTCCATGACGGGCTGAGCGCGCACCCCAAGTCACTGCCGCCCAAGTGGTTCTACGACGAACGGGGCAGCGCCCTGTTCGAGGAGATCACCCGGCTGCCGGAGTACTACCCGACCCGCACCGAGCGCGCCATCCTGCTCCGGTACGCCTCCGGCATCGGACGCGCGACCGCCGCCGACACCCTCGTGGAGCTCGGGTCGGGCTCGGGGGAGAAGACCCGCCTGCTGCTGGACGCCCTGCGCACCGCGGGGACGCTGCGCCGGTTCGTCCCCGTGGACGTCAGCGGCGACTTCCTGGAGGAGGCCGCCGGTCTCGTCGCCGCCGAGTACCCCGGCCTGGACGTCCGCGCCGAGGTCGCCGACTTCGAACGCCACCTGCACCTGCTGCCCGCGGGCGGGCGGCGGCTGGTGGCGATCCTCGGCTCCACCATCGGCAACCAGCCGCCGCGGCGCCGCGTGGCGTTCCTGAGCGACCTGCGCAGCACACTGACCGAAGAGGACGCGCTCCTCCTCGGTGTGGACCTGGTGAAGGACCCCGGGCGGCTCGTCGCCGCCTACGATGACGCGTGCGGCGTGACCGCCGAGTTCAACCGGAACGTCCTGCACGTCATCAACCGGGAGCTGGACGCCGACTTCGCCCCCGAGGCCTTCGAACACGTCGCCGTCTGGGACGAACGGGCCGAGTGGATCGAGATGCGGCTGCGCGCGAAGGCGCCGCAGCGGGTGCGCGTCCGCGCCCTCGACCTCACCGCCGGGTTCGCGGAGGGGGAGGAGATGCGCACCGAGATCTCCGCGAAGTTCCGCCGTCCGACCGTCGAGGCCGAGCTCGGCCGGGCCGGGTTCTCGCTCGCGCACTGGTGGACCGATCCGGCCGGCGACTTCGCGCTCCTGGTGGCCCGCCCCCGCGTCCCGGGCCCCGGGTGACCCCCGTGCTGTCCGGCGGTCTCCACGCAGGTGGAGGCCTGGCGAGATAGGGTGAACCGCGTGATCAAAGTAGGAGTGTTCGGCGCCCGCGGGCGCATGGGATCCGAAGTCGTCAAGGCGGTCCAAGGGGCCTCCGACACCGAGCTGGTGGCCGGTGTCGACGAGGGTGACGAGCGGGAGAAGGTGCGCGGCGCCGACGTCGTCGTGGACTTCACCCACCCCGAAGCGGTGATGGGCAACCTCCGCTGGCTCGTCGCCAACGGAATCCACGCCGTGGTCGGCACCACCGGGTTCGACGAGGTGAAACTGGCCGAGCTCCGCGACCTGCTGGCCGAGCACCCGGGCGTCCGGGTGCTGATCGCCCCGAACTTCGGGATCGCGGCCGTGCTGATGATGCACTTCGCCGCCAAGGCCGCGCCGTACTTCGAGTCCGCCGAGATCGTGGAGCTGCACCACCCGAACAAGGCCGACGCGCCCAGCGGTACCGCGCACCGCACCGCCGAACTGGTGGCCGGCGCGCGTGAGCTCAGCGGAGCGGAGCCCATGCCGGACGCGACGACGTCGGAGATACCGGGAGCCCGCGGCGCCGATGTCTCCGGTGTCCGGGTGCACGCACTGCGCATCACCGGGCTCATCGCGCACCAGGAGGTCGTGTTCGGCACGCACGGCGAGACTCTGAAGATCCGGCACGACTCGATGAGCCGCGAATCGTTCATGCCGGGAGTACTGCTCGGCGTGCGGCGCGTCGCCGAGCTACCCGAACAGCTCACACTGGGTCTGGAGCCGCTGCTCGACCTGGACTGACGGACCGGTTCCGGACGGCTCCCGCGCCCGGCGCGGGAAAAGGACGGAGCCCCGGCCGGTGGGAGTGGGCCGGGGCTCCGAAACCCCGGTCGCGCCACCGGGGAGTCACGGGGTGGGAAGAGGGCGCCTGGTCAGACCCCGAAGAGTCCGTTGAAGGACAGCGCCGCCAGGACACCGCCGACCGGAGGAGCCACCACCGGGATCCACGCGTAGCTCCAGTCCGAGCCGCCCTTGCCCGGGATCGGCAGCACGGCGTGCGCGATACGCGGACCGAGGTCACGCGCCGGGTTGATCGCGTACCCCGTCGGGCCGCCCAGCGAGAGGCCGATCGCCAGCACCAGCAGGCCGACGAGCAGCGGCGCGAACCCGGTGGAGAACAGCGCGGAGAGGTCCACGCCGCCCGTGTTCATCATGCCCGCGTTGGCGTTGATGCCCAGGATCCCGAAGACGAGCATGAAGGTCCCGATGACCTCGGTGACGAAGTTGGCCGGTTTGTTGCGGATACCGGGCGCGGTGCTGAAGACACCGAGCTTGGCGTCGGCGTCGTCGGTGACCTTCCAGTGCGGCAGGTAGGCCAGGTACACCAGTACGGCGCCGAAGAAGGCGCCGGCCACCTGCGCGGCGATGTAGCCGGGCACCATCGCCCAGGGGAACTGGCCGATCGAGGCCAGGGCGAGGGTCACGGCCGGGTTGATGTGCGCTCCACTGAACTGGCCGACGACGTAGACCGCCATGGCGACGGCCATACCCCAGCCGAACGTGATGACGATCCAGCCGCCGTTTTGCGCCTTGGACTTGTTGAGCAGGACGCCGGCGACGACACCGCCGCCGAGCAGGATGAGAATGGCCGTACCAACGAATTCGGCCAGGTATTCCATGGGGACCTCCGCATGACGGATGGGTCCGGGACAGGGGCGTCCCGGGGGATGGATGAAGAGGGCAGGAGAGCGGACCGCCGCGGGAGCGGCGGCACCGTTGCGGGTACAGAGGTGAAGAGGGGTGCGCCCCGGCCCGCGGTGGCTTGGCGCGCACGGTCACACGGGGTGGGGAGTACACCTCGTGTCGGCGGCGGAGTCCCGCGGCGGAGTCGGGGCGGGGCGCACCGGGATGCGGCCCTCGGGCGGCTGCGGCGTCAGGCGCTTTCGCGCTCGACCCAGCCGAGCGTCCGCTGCACCGCCTTCTGCCAGTTGTGGTACTCGCGGGAGCGGACCTCGGGGTCCATCTTCGGCGACCATTCCGCGGCCTTGTGCCACTTGGCGCGCAGGGTGTCCATGTCGGGCCAGTAGCCCACGGCGAGACCGGCGGCGTAGGCGGCGCCCAGGCAGGTGGTCTCGGCGACCATGGGCCGCACGACCTCGACGTCGAGCACGTCGGCGAGGATCTGCATCAGCAGGTTGTCCGCCGTCATGCCTCCGTCGACCTTGAGGCTGGCCAGTTCGACGCCGGAGTCCTGGCGCATGGCGTCGACGACCTCGCGGGTCTGCCAGGCGGTCGCCTCCAGCACGGCCCGGGCGATGTGCCCCTTGGTGACGTAGCCGGTCAGTCCGGTCATGACGCCGCGGGCGTCGCTCCGCCAGTGCGGGGCGAACAGGCCGGAGAACGCGGGAACGATGTAGCAGCCGCCGTTGTCCTCCACCCCGCGCGCCAGTGTCTCGATCTCCGGGGCGCTGGAGATCAGCCCGAGGTTGTCGCGGATCCACTGGACCAGGGAACCGGTGACCGCGATGGCGCCTTCGAGCGCGTAGACCGCGGGCTGTTCGCCGATCTTGTAGCCGAGCGTGGTGAGCAGGCCGTTCGACGACATCACCGGGTCGGTCCCGGTGTTGAGGACGAGGAAGGTCCCGGTGCCGTAGGTGCCCTTGACCTCGCCGGGGTCGAAGCAGGTCTGGCCGAAGAGGGCGGCGTGCTGGTCGCCCAGCGCCGACGCCACGGGGACCCCGGCGAGGAAGTCGGTGGCCTCACCGTAGACCTCGGCGGAGGAGGTGATCTCCGGGAGCATCCCGGCGGGGATGCCCATCGCGTCCAGGATGAACGGGTCCCAGTCCAGCGTGCGCAGGTTCATCAGCATCGTGCGGCTGGCGTTGGTCACGTCCGTGACGTGCCGGCCGGTGAGCTTCCAGATGAGCCAGGTGTCCATGGTGCCGAACAGCACCTCGCCCCGATCGGCCCGGTCGCGCAGCCCTGGGATCTCGTCGAGGAGCCAGCGCAGTTTGGGGCCGGAGAAGTAGGTGGCGAGCGGGAGGCCGCAGCGCTCGCGAAACCTCTCCTGGCCGACGACGCCGGCGAGGTCGTGGATCAGGTCGTCGGTGCGGGTGTCCTGCCACACGATCGCGTTGTGGACCGGCTCGCCGGTCTCGCGGTCCCACACGACCGTGGTCTCGCGCTGGTTGGTGATGCCGATGGCGGCGAGCTGGTCGCGCGTGATGGCCCCCTTCTCCAGGGCCTCCTCGACGACCGACTTGACGTTGTCCCAGATCTCGGCGGCGTCGTGTTCGACCCAGCCCGGCTGGGGGAAGATCTGGCGGTGTTCCCGCTGACCGACCGAGACGATCCGGCCGTCGTAGTCGAAGATGATGCACCTGCTCGATGTGGTGCCCTGGTCGATCGCGGCTACGTACTGCGTGGTCATCCGAATGCTCGCCTCCGGCGGAAGAAGGAAGATGGGCTCCCCCTGTGCGGTCCCGATCAAGAGGCCACGTTGGGGATATTTCGCATGTTGTACGACAATGTAGTACGCGTAAAGAGAGTGTGATCCAGCTCTCCCGCTTCTGTCAAGCGAGGGGGAGATGGTCGGACGAGCGGATGTGTTCGGGCGGCGTGCGGACCACGCTGCGGACGTTTCGGCGTTCGCGCTGGTTACCAGGGGTGCGCGCCGAGCTCCCGGGAGATCGAGCGGGCCGCGTCGCGCACGTAGGACACCTGGTCCATGCGCAGTCCGCGGTCGTCGCAGAGCCGCTCCACCGCGCCGGAGAGCCCGATGGCGCCAACGGTGGTGCCGCGGCGGTCGCGAATCGGCGCGGCTATGGCGACCTCGCCTTCGACGAGCTCCTCCATCTCCGCCGCCCAGCCGTTGCCGCGGACGTTCTCCAGCTCGTCCATGAGCTTGGCGAACGAGGTGAGCGTGTGCTGGGTGTAGCCGGGCAGTTCCGTCTCGGGCTCCGGTTCCTCCGGAACCGCAAGAGGGTCGAAGGCCATGAGTGTCTTGCCCAGCGCCGAGGCGTGCAGGGGGAGGAGCGTCCCCACCTCCAGGGTCTGCCGGCTGTCGTCCGGGCGGAACACGTGGTGCACCACCAGCACCTGCTCCTCGTGCAGCGTCCCGATGCGCACACTCTCCCCACTGCGCGAGGCCAGGGAGTCGGCCCAGTTCAGCGCGCGGGTGCGGAGCTCGTTGCCATCCAGGTAGCGCGTGCCCAGGCGGAGGACGCCCCCGCCGAGCTGGTACTGGCCGGTCGTGTCGTCCTGCTCGACGAATCCCACGTGCTGCAGAGTGCGCAGAATCCCGAGCACCGTCCCCTTGGGGAGGTCCAGGGAGCGGGAGATCTCCGCGAGGCTCAGCCCGCGCGCGCCGCCGGCCAGCAGCCGGAGGATGGCGGCGGCGCGCTCGATCGACTGGATCCTGCCAGGCATGTGATTCCATCACTCCCTAATACGACAATGTCACACGACGATCTTACTCGTCGTGTGACATGGACTACGCCGGAGTCTGGCACAAACCGTAGGAACACCGGCTGCGCACGGGGAGAGGGTAAGGAAAGGGAAGGCGGTACGCGGCCGGTGCGGCCGTGGGAAGGGCGGGTCAGCGGGGGAAGCGGACCTCCCCCCGGCGGTTCTTCTCCCGCCCTTCGGGGTTGTCCTCGCCGTCGATCTCGTTCGGCGCGACCGGGTTCGCCGAACCGTGCCCTTCGACCGCGAACGTGATGTCGGCGGTGCCGACCAGCCCGCTCAGCTCCTCCTCCACGGCTCTGGCCCGCTCCTCCGACAGCGGCTGGTTGTGGGAGTCGGCCCCCTTGCTGTCGGTGTAGCCGTCGATCTCGACGGGGGCCGTACGTTACTCCCCGGAAGGGGTGGAATCGGCCACGGAGCAGGGACCGGACGTGGCCGGAACGGGGTGGAACCGCGGTCCTCCGAGGGGGTCGCGCCCGGTCAGCCCAGGGCCAGCCCCGCGGTGAAGAGCAGGCCGAAGGCTAGCTGCAGCTTCCCGGTCTCCCCAAGGCCGAGAACCAGCTCCCGGCCGGTCTGGCCGCCGGCGACACGGCGGACGGGCCGGCCCGCCAGCGGCGCGGCCAGGAGGACGATCGGCACCCAATGGCTCGCCGGGGTCGTCGCCAGCGCTACCGCGAACGCGGCCAGTACGCACCCCAGGTACAGCCGACGGGCGGCCGGCTCACCGAGGCGGACAGCGAGGGTGATCTTCCCGGTCGCGGAGTCGGTGGGGATGTCCCGCAGGTTGTTGATCACCAGTACCGAGCACGACAGCAGGCCGACCGGGACAGCCGCGACCCAGGTCTGCCACGGAACCCAGCCCGCCTGGACGAAGGTCGTGCCGACCACCGCCACCAGGCCGAAGAACACGAACACCGACACCTCGCCCAGACCCCGGTACCCGTACGGGCGCCTGCCCCCGGTGTAGAACCACCCGGCCGCGATCGCCGCCGCACCCACCAGCAGCAGCCACCACGAGGACGTGGCCACCAGGACCAGCCCCGCCACCGCGGCCACGGCGAAGCAGGCCCAGGCCGCCGCCAGCACCCGGCGCGGTGCGGCCAGCCGCGCGGCCGTCAACCGGGTCGGCCCGACCCGGTCCTCGGTGTCGGTCCCGCGGACGCCGTCGCTGTAGTCGTTGGCGTAGTTGACACCGACCTGCAGTGCCAGCGCGACGACCATCGCCAGGAGGGCCTTCCACCACACCGCTGCGCCGGCGCCGATGGCGGCCCCGGTGCCGACCGCCACCGGGACGATCGAGTTCGGCAACGTGCGCGGGCGCGCCCCCGCGACCCACTGGGTGACCGTGGCCACGCGTCGGCCTCTTTTCTTCCTCGCCCGGTCGGACCGCGCGGGTGCGGACAGCCCTGGACCGGTATCGGTGTCCGGTATGCGCTTCAACGTTAGCGCCGGATCCGGCGCGTCCGGCTCGCCGGGCCGCCCCGCGGCGGGGCGCCTCAGGCCTGCTGCTCGCTGATCGCCGCGTGGAACCGGAGCATCGGGATCCGCACACCCACGTCCAGCTCGCGCCGGGCACCGTCGGGGCGCCAGCCGGCGGCCTCGATGAACCTCCGAAGCGGGTTCGGCTCCTCCAGGGTCCACACGTGGAGCGAGCGGAACCTGTCGTCGACGAGATGGTCCACGGCCGCGTTGAGCAGCCGGCTGCCGTGCCCGAGCCGGGTGTGGTCAGGGTGCACGTGCAGCGCGTAGAGCTCCGCGTCGGTCGCCGGCCAGAGGTCGGGGTCACCGGCCGGACCGAACGCCGTGAACCCGACGACCTCGCGCTGCTCGGTGGACACCAGGAGCCGGTGCCAGGACGTGGGCGGGCTCTCCAGGGAGCCGCGCCACTGCTCGCGGAACCGCTCTCCGGCCTCGTCGCCCGCCAGCTCCTCCATCACCTCGGCGGGCAGCATCGGCGCGTACATGGCCCGCCACGCCGCGACCTGGATGGCCACGATGGCGTCGACGTCCTCGCGCCGGGCGGATCGGACGAATCGCTGACCGGGCGCCGGAGCTGACGCAGACGCTGACACAGTGTGCTCTCATCCAGGGTCGGGTACCCGCTGCCGGTAGGAATCGTCGCAGCCCGCCGGCACCAGGCCAAACGGCGGGACGCCGGAACGGCGCCGCGGCCGCCCCTTAGAGCGTTCCCCCGCGCCGCCCTCCCTGAAAACCCTGGTGCTCCCCCCATCTGGAACCGTGCTGGTTTCCGCATGTGGGAGTCCGTGGGAGCATCGGGGCGTGAGCATCATCATCCGAATAATCGTGAACGCGATCGCCCTCTGGGCAGCGGTGTTCCTGATCCAGGGGATCAACGTCACCGCGGGGACGGCGAGTGAGCAGATCCTCGTCTACCTGGCGGTCGGGGCCATCTTCGGTGTGGTCAACGCCGTCATCAAGCCGATCGTCAAGACCGTGGGCTGCGCCTTCTACGTCCTCACCCTGGGGCTGATCGCCCTGGTCGTGAACGCCCTGCTGCTCATGCTCACCGCGTGGGCGGCCGAGCAGATCGGCCTCGCCTTCACCATCGACGGCTTCTGGCCGGCCTTCTGGGGCGCGATCGTCGTAGCGGTGGTGAGCTGGCTGCTCAGCCTGTTCCTGCCGGACGGAGGGGAGAGGGACTGACCTGGGCCGCCCCGCCGACGTTGCGGGTGGCCCGCGCGGCTCCGGTGCGGGCCACCCGCTGTTTCCGGGAACCCGGTACGGAACAGAGAGCGGGCGAGGGGTGACCGGTGACACGCCGGTGGTCCCCTCAACGGCCCGAACGTCCGTAAAATCCAGTTCGACCGGCTCAGGTGGCGTCGAGCGGGCTCCGGGCGCGATACGTTTTCCCTGTGACTCCTCCCCCTCCTGCGGGGAGGGGGCGTCTCGCCTCCTCAGGCGGGGGGCGATGAACGATCCCTGCCCGGTGCCCGAGGGCACGCGACGTTCACACGGTCCATTGAGAGGAGGAAAGGCAGGACAGGGAAAACCTTCCCCCCGTCGACCGCACGCCGACGGTACTGCCTGGAACGCGATGGTAGGCAGCACTTCACCGAACGCGCCCTTCGGCCAGATGTTGACCGCGATGGTCACTCCGATGCAGGAAGACGGGGACGTCGACTACGACGGCGCCGCCCGGCTCGCCACCTACCTGGTCGACGAGCAGCGCAATGACGGCCTCATCATTAGCGGTACCACGGGCGAGTCGCCCACCACGAGCGACGGCGAGAAGGACCGGCTGCTGCGCGCCGTCCTGGAAGCCGTCGGCGACCGCGCCACCGTCGTCGCCGGCGTCGGCACCAACGACACCCGGCACAGCATCGAGCTCGCCGAAGCCGCCCAGCGAGCCGGTGCGCACGGGCTGCTCACCGTGACGCCCTACTACAACAAGCCGCCCCAAGAGGGGCTGATCCGGCATTTCCAGGCCATCGCCGACGCCACCGAACTGCCGGTGATGCTCTACGACATCCCCGGCCGCACCGGTGTGCCGATCGCCTCGGAGACACTGGTCCGGCTGGCCGAGCACTCGCGCATCGTCGCGAACAAGGACGCCAAGGACGACCTCGGCGCCAGCTCGTGGGTCATGGAACGCACCGACCTCGCCTACTACTGCGGCTCCGACATCCTCAACCTGCCGCTGCTGTCGGTCGGCGCGGTCGGGTTCGTCAGTGTGGTCGGGCACATCGTCGGCGCCGACCTGCACGACATGATCGACGCCTACCGGTCCGGCGACGTCGACCGCGCCCTGGCCATCCACCGCCGCCTCACCCCGGTCTACACGGGTATCTTCCGCACCCAGGGTGTGATCACCACCAAGGCCGTGCTGAACATGTTCGGCCTGCCGGGCGGTTCGGTGCGGACACCGCTCGCCGACGCCTCCGGCGAGCTGCAGGCGCTGCTGCGCGAGGACCTCGCGGCGGCCGGAGTCAAGGGGCCGATCGGGCTCGCCCCGCACCAGGCGGTTCCGGCCAGCGCCGTGGGAGTCGAGCGTCTTACGGAAGGATCCGCATGAGTCACCCGCACCCCGAGCTGGGCCCGCCGCCGCCGCTCGGTGCCGGAGCACTGAGGGTGGTGGCTCTGGGCGGGCTCGGTGAGATCGGCCGGAACATGACCGTCTTCGAGTACGACGGTCGGCTGCTGATCATCGACTGCGGTGTGCTGTTTCCCGAGGAGGAGCAGCCCGGCGTGGACCTGATCCTGCCGGACTTCGACTACATCCGCGACCGGCTCGACGACGTCGAGGCCCTCGTGCTCACCCACGGCCACGAGGACCACATCGGCGCCGTGCCGTTCCTGCTGCGTGAGCGGCCCGACATCCCGCTCGTGGGGTCGCGCCTCACCCTGGCGCTGCTGACCGCCAAGCTGGGGGAGCACCGCATCAAGCCCGAGACCGTGCAGGTCTCCGAGGGGGAGCGGCATTCGTTCGGAATCTTCGACCTGGAGTTCCTCTCGGTCAACCACTCCATCCCGGACGCGTTGGCGATCGCCATCCGGACACCGGCCGGCACCCTGCTGCACACCGGCGACTTCAAGATGGACCAGCTGCCGCTCGACGGCCGCCTCACCGATCTGGCCGGATTCGCCCGGATCGGCGGCGAAGGGGTCGACCTGCTGCTGTCCGACTCCACCAACGCCGAGGTCCCCGGCTTCGTCACCAGCGAGCGCGACATCTCCGCGGTGGTCGACGACGTCTTCAGCCAGGCCGAGCAGCGCATCATCGTCGCCTGCTTCGCCTCGCACATCCACCGCGTGCAGCAGGTGCTCGACGCCGCGAAGGCGCACGGCCGCAAGGTCGCCTTCGTGGGGCGTTCGATGGTGCGCAACATGAACATCGCGCGCGACCTGGGCTACCTGACCGTCCCCGGCGACCTGCTCGTCGACGTCAAGGAGCTCGACGAGCTCGACTCGGGCGACGCCGTCCTGATCTCCACCGGGTCCCAGGGCGAGCCCATGTCGGCGCTGACCCGCATGGCCAACCGCGACCACCAGATCCGGATCGAGGAGGGGGACACCGTAGTGCTCGCCTCCTCGCTCATCCCCGGCAACGAGAACTCGGTGAACCGGGTGATCAACGGCCTCACCCGCTGGGGCGCCAAGGTCGTGCACAAGGGCAACGCGCTGGTCCACGTCTCGGGGCACGCGCCCGCGGGCGAGCTGATGTACGTGCTCAACATGGTCAAGCCGCGCAACGTCCTGCCGGTGCACGGCGAGTGGCGGCACATGCGCGCGCACGCGCACCTGGCCAGGCTCACCGGCGTGCCCGAGGACCGGGTCGTCATCGCTGAGGACGGCGTCGTCGTAGACCTCTACGAGAGTCGGGCGCGGGTCGTCGGCGCGGTTCCCGCGGGCTATGTCTACGTGGACGGCGCCTCGGTCGGGGACGTCACCGAGCCCGCGCTGAAGGACCGCCGGATCCTCGGCGAGGAGGGGTTCGTGTCCGTGGTCATCGCGGTGGACTCCACCTCGGGCAAGACGCTCGGGGAGCCCGAGATCCACACCCGCGGCGCGGGCATCGACGTCGAGGCCTACGACGAGGTGATCCCGAAGCTCCAGGAGTCGCTGGAACGGGCCGCGGCCGATGGCATCAACGACCCTGCGCAGTTGCGCCAGTTGGTGCGCAGGGGGGTCGGCCGTTGGGTCAACGAGACCTACCGGCGCCGCCCGATGATCGTCCCGGTGATCATCGAGGTCTGATCCGGGGGCGGGGCGACACGCCGGGCTGCGGCGTCGCTCGCGGTGGCCTCGCTTAGTAGGCTGCTCACCATGGCCACCCGTGCGCCCAGACCCCCTCAGCGTTCCGGTGGCGGAGCGTCCAAGAGTGGCGGTTCGGGCAAGAAGAAGTCGGCGACCCGCGGATCGTCCGGGTCGTCCTCCTCGCGTGCCCGGAAGGCTCCGCAGAAGAGCGCACCCGAGGGGCCTATCGCCCTTCTGGCCACCTGGATCGGGCAGGGCCTGCTGCTGGCCTGGAAGCTCCTCGCGCACACAGTGGGCGGTATCGCGCGGACCGTCGGGCGGAGCGCGCGCGACCTCGACCCCGACCTGCGCCGCGACGGTCTGGGCCTGGTCCTGCTCGCCCTTGGGCTGCTCATCGCGGCGGCGGTGTGGTGGGAGACCAGCGGCCCGCTGCCGGAGATCACCCGCACGGTCGTCGTGGGGACGTTCGGCACCTTCTCCCCGGTGCTGCCACTGGTGTTCCTGCCGTTCGCCTGGCGGCTCATGCGCACCCCCGGTAACGGGGAGACCGATGTCGGACGGCTGGCCATCGGTTCCACGGCACTGCTGGTCGGGTTGCTCGGACTGATTCACATCGGCCACGGCATCCCGTGGCCGGCCGAGGGGGAGGAGGCGATGCACCGTGCCGGCGGGCTGATCGGATTCGCCGCCTCCGGGCCGTTGAGCCTGCTCATCACCCCGTGGATCACCGGAGCGCTGCTCTGCATGCTCCTGGTGTTCGGCCTGCTGGTGGTCACGGCCACCCCGATCTACCGCATCCCGGAGCGCCTCCGCGGGCTGTTCGGCGAGCTGATGCGGCCCGAGGACGGCCCCGACTCCGGCGTGGACATCTTCGACGGCGACAAGGGCCCGAAGCGCAAGCGCACCGCGCGGCCGAAGAAGAGCGCGGACGCGAGCGGCGAGGCCGAGACCGTCGCCGGGAGCAACGAGCGGCCCTACGACTCCCCGGTCGTCGCCGCGACCGAGGAGAAGGTCAAGCCGTCTCCCCCGCCGGAGCCGACCTCCGCCCCGGAGAGCGCGGAGCAGCTGTCGATCCCCACGCGCGTCGTCGACGGGGACTACGAACTGCCCCCGCCGCAGACGCTCAAGCCCGGAAGCCCTCCCAAGGCCCGCACCAAGGCCAACGACGCCGTGGTGGAGGCCCTCACCGGGGTGATGGAGCAGTTCAACATCGACGCCGAGATCACCGGCTTCACCCGCGGGCCCACCGTCACCCGCTATGAGATCGAACTCGGCCCGGCGGTCAAGGTCGAGAAGGTCACCGCGCTGTCCAAGAACATCTCGCTCGCGGTGAAGAGCGCGGACGTCCGGATCCAGTCGCCGATCCCCGGCAAGTCGGCCATCGGGGTGGAGATCCCCAACACCGACAAGGACATCGTCAGCCTCGGCGACGTCATGAGGTCCACATCGGCAACCTCCGACGACCACCCGATGCTCGTGGGGCTCGGCAAGGACATCGAGGGCTCCACAGTGGTGGCCAACCTCGCCAAGATGCCGCACGTGCTCGTCGCCGGGGCCACCGGCGCGGGCAAGTCCACCTGCATCAACGGGTTCATCACCTCGATCATGATGCGAGCCACCCCCGACGAGGTGCGGCTCGTCCTGGTCGACCCCAAGCGGGTCGAGCTGAACATGTACGAGGGGATCCCGCACCTGATCACCCCGATCATCACCAGCCCGAAGAAGGCCGCCGACGCCCTGCAGTGGGTCGTGGGCGAGATGGACCGCCGCTACGACGATCTCGCCGCCTCCGGATACCGGCACATCGACGACTTCAACGCCGCCGTGCGCACGGGGGAGCTCACGGCCCCGCCGGGAAGCGAGCGCGAGTACGAGCCCTACCCCTATCTGCTCGTCATCGTCGACGAGCTGGCGGACTTGATGATGGTCGCGCCGCGCGACGTGGAGGACGCCATCGTCCGCATCACCCAGCTGGCCCGGGCGGCCGGAATCCACCTGGTCCTGGCCACCCAGCGGCCCAGCGTCGACGTCGTCACGGGGCTGATCAAGGCGAACGTGCCCTCACGGCTGGCGTTCGCCACCTCCAGTCTCTCCGACAGCCGGGTCATCCTGGACCAGCCGGGCGCCGAGAAGCTGGTGGGCAAGGGCGACGCGCTGTTCCTGCCCATGGGCGCGGCCAAGCCCATCCGGCTGCAGAACGCCTGGGTCACCGAGAAGGAGATCCGGGGGATCGTCGACCACTGCAAGAAGCAGGCCGAGCCCAGCTACCGCGACGATGTCGGTACCGTCGAGGCCAAGAAGAAGGAGATCGACGAGGAAGTCGGCGATGACCTCGAACTGCTGACTCAGGCCATCGAACTGGTGGTCACCACCCAGTTCGGCTCCACGTCGATGCTGCAGCGCAAGCTGCGGGTGGGATTCGCCAAGGCCGGAAGGCTCATGGATCTCATGGAGAGCCGGGACGTGGTCGGGCCGAGCGAGGGTTCCAAAGCGCGCGATGTCCTGGTCAAACCGGACGATCTGCCGGGCGTGCTCGTGGAGCTGCGCGGCGGATAGCCTGCGCGTCAGCCCCGTTCGGTGTTCCGGAGACGCCGGGGAGCCGACCGCGGCGGCGACGTCCTTTTACCGCCCCCCTGGGGAATTGCTGCCTGGTTGACCGACTTTTAACACGTTGATCGGGTGTGTCACCGTGCTGTGACTCCTCGTGACCGGCAGAGTGGTGGTGGACATGCTTAGCGGTTTATGCAGGAGCGTCACTAGAGCGGGGCGCGCAGGACGTCCCTGCTTCGGACGGCTCCGCGGGGTGGGCACGCCTCGCGAAGGGGGGAACGGGTATGACAACGATCGGTCAGACCCTGGCCGCCGCCCGGGAACAGACCGGTTACACGCTCGCGGAGGTGAGCGAGCGCACCTGTATCCGGCGGAGCATTCTCGCAGCGTTGGAGCGCGATGAGTTCGCCCCCTGCGGGGGCGACTTCTACGCCCGCGGGCACATCCGCGCCGTATGCAAGGAGCTCGGCCTCGATTCGGGGCCGTTGCTGGAGCAGTACGACAACAGGCACGCCGAGGCACCCCCTATGCCCCTGGCCGCGAAGAGGGAAGCAGGGGCGCAGGAGACGGCGGCCGAGCCCGAGGCGGATCCCGCCGAGTCCGTCGCGGCCATCGGCGGCGGGGAGACCCCGGAGCCGTCCGAGGCCACGGCGGAGGACGAACGGGAGAGCCCCTCCGTCGGTGCCGGAGCCCGGCGCCGGGTCTGGCCGTTCTTCGTGGCCGCGGCCATCATTGTGGCCGGGGTCGTCGCGGGGGTCCAGGCCTGGCCGGAGAGCGAGCCCGAGGACCGCGGGAGCGTGCCGGCGGGCGAGGAGAGCACGAGCGGTCCCGTTCCGGAAGCGCCCGGCAACGACCGGTCGGAGGCGCGGCCGGCGGACGACACACCGGACTCACCGCAGGCCACACAGCAGCTCCACGACCCCCAGGAGGTGCACGTCAAGCTGCGCGCGCAGGATCGCCTGTGGATCCGCGTCACCGACGCCGACGGCGGCGACGTGTTCACCGGTGTCCTCACGGACGGTACCCATAAGGACTGGAGCCATCCCGAGGAGCTGCGGATGCATCTCGGCAATGCGGGCGCCGCCCGGGTCGAGGTCAACGGCGAGAACCTGGGCACCGCCGGAGCGAGCGGCGAGGTGGCGAACCTGGTCTTCGACAGCGACGGCATGCAGAGCAGGTAGGGGCGGCGGGCGCGTTCGGCGGAGCGCGGGCGGACAGGGCGTGCCGCGGACCGGTCGCCGGCGCGGCGGGACGCGGGCTCGCACCACGGCGGGGGCTCCGGCGCTTGATAGGCTCGCACCATCCGTGAAGGTTCAGCGAACAGGCTGCGGGAGGCGCGGCCGTCCAGCCGGACGGCCTCCGACCGGCGGACCGGTCCGCGAAGCGCCGATCATCTCCTCCGGCCGGGACAGAGCCGGGGCGATACGGTCGCGGAACATGTCACCCTGGTGATCAGGGTGCACCTTCACACCCGTGTCTCCGCCTAACTTTGGAAGCCATGTCATCGCGCCGTACGGTTTCGCTCGTCACCCTGGGGTGCGCGCGGAACGAGGTTGACTCTGAAGAACTCGCCGGACGTCTGGCGGCCGGCGGTTGGGAGTTGGTCGACCCCGAAAACGGCGAAAAGGCCGACGTCGTCCTCGTGAACACCTGCGGGTTCATCGAACCCGCCAAGCAGGAGTCCATTGACGCGCTGCTGAGCGCCGCTGACGGCGATACCAAGGTCGTGGCGGCCGGGTGCATGGCCGAGCGCTACGGTTCGGAGTTGGCCGAGGCCATGCCCGAGGCCCAGGTCGTCGGCTTCGACGACTACGCCGAGATCGGCGACCGGCTCGACGACGTTCTCCGGGGAGCCGCACTCACCCCGCACACTCCGCGCGACCGGCGGATCCTGCTGCCGATCTCCCCGGTGGAGCGGCCGGAGCGGCAGACGGCGCACGTCCCGGGACACGCCGAGTTCCAGCCGTCCCCCGCGCAGGAGGCCTCGCCCGCCGCCCTCCACCCGCAGCGGAGACGTCTCGTCTCCCAGGATTCGGTCTCGCGCAGGCGGCTCGCCGATGGGCCGGTGGCCAATCTCAAGATCGCGTCGGGCTGCGACCGCCGGTGCACCTTCTGCGCCATTCCCGCGTTCCGCGGCGCCTACATCTCCCGACGACCGGACGACCTCCTGCGCGAGGCCGAGTGGCTGGCCGGCCAGGGGGTGCGCGAACTCTTCCTGGTCAGCGAGAATTCCACGTCCTACGGTAAGGACCTCGGTGACCTGCGCGCTCTGGAGGCGCTGCTGCCGCGGCTCGCCGCCGTCGACGGCATCGAGCGGGTCCGCGTCAGCTATCTGCAGCCGGCCGAGACCCGCCCGGGGCTGATCGAGGTCGCGGCCGGCACGCCGGGTGTCGCCCCCTACTTCGATCTGTCCTTCCAGCACGCCAGCGGCCCGCTGCTGCGCCGGATGCGCCGTTTCGGCGACCGGGAGCGGTTCCTGGAGCTCTTGGCGGCCATCCGGCGCGCGGCGCCGCAGGCCGGTGTCCGTTCCAACTTCATCGTGGGCTTCCCGGGGGAGACCGAGGAGGACTTCGGCGAGCTCGTCTCCTTCCTCGAATCCGCCCGGCTCGACGCCATCGGCATCTTCGGCTACTCCGAGGAGGAGGGGACCGAGGCGGCCGGATTCGACGGAACGCTTCCGGATGAGATCATCGCTGAACGGGTCGACCGCCTCAATCGGCTGGCGGAGGAACTCATGGCGCAGCGCTCAGAGGAACGGGTGGGTTCCACCGTGGAGGTCCTCGTCGAAGCGGACCTCGGCGACGGCACATTCGAAGGCAGGGCGGAGCATCAGGCACCCGAGGTCGACGGCAGCACGGTGGTGCGCGGCTGTCCTGATCTGTCAGTGGGCGATATGGTGAGGGCGACCGTCACTGAGGCGCTGGGTGCCGACCTGGTCGCCGAAGCGGTAACCGAGCAACCGGATCAGCAATGAGCCCTCACGATTCCGCCGCGGTGCCGGCCCCCCAGCACATCCCGGTGTGGAACATCGCGAACATCCTCACGGTCAGCCGGCTCATCATGGTGCCGCTGTTCGTGGTGTTCATGTTCCTGGACCACCCCGGTTGGCGCTTCGCCGCGTTCGCCGTCTTCGTGCTGGCCGCCATCACCGACCATGTCGACGGGGAACTGGCCCGGCGGCGCAACCTCGTCACCGACTTCGGCAAGGTCGCCGACCCGATCGCCGACAAGGCCCTCACCGGCGCCGCGCTGGTGGTGCTCTCCCTGCTCGGGGAGCTGTGGTGGTGGGTCACCATCGCGATCCTGGTGCGCGAATGGGGCATCACGGCGCTGCGGTTCGCCGTCATCAAGTACGGCGTGATCCCGGCCAGCCGCGGCGGCAAGCTCAAAACGGTGCTGCAGATCGTCGCGATCAGCGTCTATCTTTTCCCGCTGCCCGATCCGCTGCACTTCATCGCGCATGCGCTCATGGCCGCGGCCCTGGCCGTCACCCTGTGGACCGGCGCCGACTACGTCGTCCAGGCGCTGAGGCTGCGCCGCTCCTCCGCCAGCGGCACCGCGGACTCATGACCGCGGAGGCCGCGGCCGCCGTGCATCGCGCCCTGGAGTCCCGCGCGGGTACGGTCGCGACCGCCGAGTCGCTCACCGGTGGTCTGATAGGCGCGGCCCTCACCGATATCGCGGGCGCGTCGGCCATCTACCGGGGCGGCGTGATCGCTTACGCCACCGATCTCAAGAACGGTCTGCTGGGCGTTCCGCGCGATGTGCTCGACAGGAACGGGGCGGTGCACCCGGAGGTCGCCCGAGCCATGGCACGCGGGGCCCGCGAACGCCTCGTGGCCACATTCGGACTAGCCGTCACCGGTGTGGCCGGTCCCGAACCGCAGGACGGTCGGCCGGTGGGAACCGTGTTCGCCGCGGTCGCCGCGCCCGCCCAGGTGGTCGAGGTCGCGGAGTTCCGTTTCCAGGGTGACCGCGGGTATATCCGCCGCTGCACTGTTGATGAGGCGTTGCGCCTGCTCGGTAAGGTAGTGGTCAAGAACACGTTCGGTTAGCGGAAATCCGGCCGTTCGAAGCTCGGTATCAAGGGAACAAATCGTTGCCAAGAGTGCGTTATCCCCGCAGCGAACAGCAAGCCATGAGGTGCGACGATCGAGCTTGGGACAGGTACGGTGTTTCTATGAAGGTCGCTACCGGCAGGAGGGAGCGCGAATGATGGTCCTGCTTCGTCACCTACTCGGTGACGTGCTACGGCAGCTTCGGCAGCGGCAGGGCCGCACCCTCCGCGAGGTGTCGGCCGAGGCCCGAGTGTCGCTGGGCTACCTGTCTGAGGTGGAGCGGGGACAGAAGGAGGCGTCTTCGGAGCTGCTCTCCTCGATCTGCACCGCCCTGGGCGTTCAGCTTTCCCAGGTACTGCGCGAGGTCGCCGATCAGTTGGCGCTCGCGGAACTGCAGGAGACCGCCCTACTCGGCGACGGCGTCCCGGCCGAATCCGTCAGCGGACCGGAGCGGATCGGTATCGATTCGGTACCGGATCGCGTTCCCGACGTCGTCGACATGGTCGGTGTCTAGCGCCGTCGCGCCGGGCACCTACTACCCGGTGTGAACGAACAGAGCGCGGGCGGTGGCCGCAGCCACCGCCCGCGCTCTGTGCTGTACCGCGGACCGTCCGGGCCGGACCCGGTGGGGGCGTCAGCTCGCCCAGGCGTCGGGGTCTTCGGCGAGGTGCCGGATGGTCTCGGGGAGCTTGTTCGTCGCGACGTGCTCCAGGGTGACGCTCTCCAAGATGGAGCGCTCACTGGCCCGCAGCGCTATCCAGACCTGCTGCAGACTGTTGGCGGCCCCTTCGTAGTCGACGTGCTCGGGCCGTTCGCCGCGCACGTTGGCGAGAGGCCCGTCTACGGCGCGGATGACGTCGGCCAGCGAGATCTCCCCGGCCGGCCGGGCCAGCCAGTAGCCGCCGACAGGCCCTCTCTGGCTGCGCACGAGGCCCGCGCGGCGCAGCTGGGTGAGGATGTTCTCCAGGAATTTTCCGGGGATGACCTGGGCACGCGCGAGTTGTTCGGCCGTAACCGGGCCGCCACTGGCGGCAGCGAGTTCGGCCGCGGCGCGCAACGCGTAATCGACCCGGGCAGAAAGGCGCATGCTGCGATTATGCCGTGAATCGAGGAGAGCTCGGGCCACTGGGGCGCTGATGCGGCGGTCCCGGGACCGCGGTGGTGCTCTGCAACATGTCTCCTACCGGGGAATCAGGACCGGAAGGGGCGCCGCGGCACCGGCCGGCGCGCGGACGCGCACGTCTTCCCGGACCGGCCCCTCCCAGTGTGGTCAATCCTCATCGTACCGACGTGCCGGCGGTGGCCTCGAGGAGTTCCGCGGCGCTCTGGGCATTGACGCGCGCCGCCCCATAGGTGCTGATGTAGGCGCGGCATGCCGGCCGCCAGACGGGCAGCCCCATCTCCACCACAACAGCGTCCGGGCGTGCCCGGCACAGCTCTTCGGTGAAGGCGCGCGTTGCCGGGTAGCGGTGGGCGTCGCGCACCACGACGACCACGCTGCCGCCCGCGACACGGGCCAGGACATCCGAGGGCCGGCTGCTCCGGGGGTCGACACGCTCGGTTCCGGGGAACCACGGCGCCAGTCCCCACGGGACGTCGCCCGCGGCCGTCCCCGGCGGGGTGTCCACCTCGATCACCGCGGGGCGGACCAGCGGCGGCAGGGTGCCGTCGAGCCGCACGGCGCGGCGGGCGCCCTCCAGCCCTATCGCCTGCACGTCCTCCGCCGCGGTCCGGTGCCGTCCCGACCATCGCCGCAGGGACGCCGTCCGTTCGGCGGCCTCCTCCAGCCGGTCGCCGGCCAGCCGGCCCTCGCGGACGGCCTCGGCGACGGCCGCGCGGATCGCGGCCACCCGGTCGGCGTAGACGAACCGTCCCAGGCAGAGCAGGTCGCAGCCGGCGGCCAGGGCCCGAACGGCGGCCTCGGCGATGCCGATGCCGCCGCTGACCCCGGTCATCTCCAGTGCGTCGGTGATGACCGCGCCGTCGAACCCGAGCTCGCGGCGGAGCAGCCGGTCCACGATGCCGGCGTTGAGCGTGGCCGGACCGGTTATGCCGAGGCCGGGGAGTTCGATGTGCGCCGTCAGTACGCTGCGCACCCCGGCGTCGATGGCGGCCCGGAACGGCAGAAGCTCACGCCGCAGCAGCAGGTCGCGGTCGGCCTCGACAACGGGGAGTTCGTCATGGGAGTCCTGGCGGGTGGCGCCGTGCCCGGGAAAATGCTTGGCGCACGCGGCTATTCCGCTCTCCTGCAGCCCGGTGACCGCCGCGGCGGCGTGCCGGGCGACGAGCGCCGCGTCGGAGCCGAACGCGCGGGTGCCGATGATGGGGTTGGCGGCGACGGCGTTCACGTCGACGGCCGGAGCGAGGTTCAGCGTGCAGCCGAGGTCCCGCAGTTCCGCGCCGAGGGAGCGGTGCACCGCGCGGGTGAGTTCGGGGTCGTCGATGGCGCCGAGCGCGGCGTTGCCCGGGTAGTCGCTGCCGCTTCCCTGGCCGATACGCGTGACGTCGCCTCCTTCCTCGTCCAGCGCGATCAATGGGGCGTCGGCGGCCTCCGCCAGCCGCCGGTTCAATCGGGTGACCTGGTCCGGGTCGCCGATGTTGTTGTGGAACAGGCAGACTCCGGCGATACCGTCCGCCAGGCCGTCAAGGATCCAGCGCGGGGCCTCGTAGGACTCGAACGGCACCAGGAGGGCGGCGTTGGCAAGGCGATCCAGGGTCGGGTCTGCGGGCATCACGGTCTCCGTTCAAAGCGGTGGAACGATCGGGACGGGTCCTCCTCAAGCGGCGGTACCGGGGGAGGCGCCCGGCTGCGGTCCCGGGGGTGCCCCGCCTGTCCGGGCGACGCCGTCGGCGGCCAGGGGCTGAGGCGGTTCAACCCTTGACCGCGCCCATGGTGAGGCCGGCGACCATACGGCGCTGGACGAACAGGAAGAAGATCATTACCGGGATGGTGAGGAGCGTGGAGGCGGCCATGATGGCGCCCCATTCGGTCCCGAAGCGGCCGAAGTAGTAGGAGAGGGTCAGCGGCAGCGTGTAGTTCTCGGTGCTGCGGCCGAGGAAGGTCAGGGCGACGATGAACTCGTTCCACGCCGTGATGAAGGCGAAGATGCTGGCCGCCACCAGGCCCGGTGCCACCAGCGGCATCAGGATCTGCCAGAAGACTGTCCAGTTGCCCGCGCCGTCGATGGCCGCGGCCTCCTCCAGTTCCCTGGGAACAGCGGCGACGAAGCCGCGCAGCATCATGATGGTGATCGGCAGCGCGACGGCGGTGTAGACGATCACGATGCCGGTGAGGTTGCCGAGCAGTTGTACGCCGCTGACGTCCTGGAGGTGCCGGAAGTTGATGAAGATGGAGATGATCATCGCCTCCATCGGCACCATCTGGATCAGCATGAGCAACAGGATGAGGCCGGTGCGGAGCCGGAACCTGAACCGGGCGATGGCGACGGCGGCCAGCAGCGACATCACGGCCGCCACGGCCACCGAGCCCAGCGTGACGAACAGGCTGTTGGCGAGGAACTGCCAGAAGTTCACCCCGGGGATGAGCTGACCGTTGACGACCCGGTCGAAGTGGTCGAGGGTGGGGGCGCCGGGAAGGAGCCGGGGTTGTCGGGCGAAGATCTCACTGACCGGTTTGAGCGCCGTGCTGACCATCCAGTAGACGGGGAAGACGGCGAACACCAGGACGGCGGTCCCCGCCGCGTACAGTCCGGTCCGGCGGAGCCCCCGGGACAGGCGCCGCCTGGTGCCGCCGGTCCGGGGCGTTCCGGTCCGTCGCGGTGCTGCGGTGCTCATCGTGTCTCCCCCTGGCGGATCATGATGCGCAGGTAGTAGGCGCTGACAGCGAGGATCATGGCGGTCATGACCACCGCGATCGCCGAGCCCATGCCGTAGTTGGGCGGGCTGGCCGAGAACCCCTGCTGGTAGATGTAGTACGAGAGCAGGTAGACCGATGTGTTCTGGAAGCCGTTCGCCAGGATGTAGAGCTGGGTGAACACCCGCAGGTCCCAGATGATCTGCAGCACGAGCAGCAGCGAGAACAGCGGGCGGAGCATGGGGAAGGTGATGCTCCAGAAGGACCGCCAGGCGCCGGCGCCGTCGACCCGGGCCGCCTCGTAGAGCTCCCCGGGGACGCTCTTCAGGCCGGCCAGTACGGAGACCGCGACGAACGGGAACGACTGCCAGACGATCACCAGGATGAGCACGGTGAACAGGGAGAGCGGCTCCAGGAACCAGCTGTAGTCCAGCCACCCGCTGCCCACCAGCCAGTCGGGCATCCCGTCCAGCAGGACGTTGGCCAGGCCGCGCTCCGGCAGGAACAGCCAGCGGAAGATCAGCGAGGCGCTGATCGCGGGGGTGGCCCAGGCCAGCATCATCCCGACGGCGACGATGGTGGAGAACCACTTGGGGAGCTTGTGCAGCAGCAGGCCGACCAGCGTCCCGAGCACCATCGTGATGCCCACCATGAGCGCGCACACGGCGACCGTGTTCCGCAGGACGTGCCAGAAGAAGGGGTCGCTGAGCAGGTGGGTGTAGTGAGCGAAACCGTTCCACCCCGGCGCCGGGCCGGCGGGCAGCAGATGCCGGGTGCTGTAGGCGTGCAGCGAGTTCCACACCATCTGGCCGACAGGCCACAGCAGGACCACGGCGAGCAGCAGCAGGGTCGGCGCGATGAGCAGGTAGGGCGTGGGCTTCCGGCGGCGGGGAGGGGAGCGGTCCGGGCCGGGCTCCGGCCGAGGCCTGTCCTCCGCCCGCACCGCCTCAGCGGTCTGTGCCATGGCTGGGTCTTCCCGTTCGCGGTGGTGGCGAGGCGTCCGGAGGCGAGAGGGGCACGCCTCCGGACGCCTCCGGCACGGCGGAGCGGAGGTCTACTCGATCGGCTCGTTGAGCGTCTCGGTCAGCTGGTCGTTGGCCTCCTCCAGAGCCTGGTCCACGTCAGTGCCCCGGGTGATCTCCAGGACCGCGCTGGGCAGGATCTTCTTGTCCTGGTCGGCGGCGTTCCAGTTGGGGGTGGCCGGGAAGAAGGAGGTGTTCTTCATCTGCTCGGCGGCGGCCGCTTTGAACGGGTCCTCCCGGTACTCCGGGGCGTCGAGGAGTTCGGGGTAGGCGGGAAAGAAGCCGGCCGCGTCGGCGTACTCCTGGCCGCCCTCCTTGTCCGCCATCGTCGTGAGCAGGTCGAAGGCGAGATCAGGGGTCTCCGTCGTGGAGAAGAGCGCCAGCGCGGAACCCCCGGCGAAGGCCGGGGCGGTTCCCTCGGCGCCGGGGATCGGCGCAGCCTCGATGTCGTCGAGGATGTCCGGGTCGTCGGCCTGCTCCTCCATGGAGCTCAGTGCCCAGCCGCCGTCGATGTACATGCCGAGCCGGCCGTTGGCCATATCGGCCAGCGGAGTCAACTCGGTTTCGCCGACATAGGCCTGAGGTGAGATCTCCTCGTCGACGGTGAGGTCGGCGTAGAACTCGATGGCCTCCTTGGTCGCGGGGTCGGTCAGCCGGCCCTCCCACTCGCCGCCGTCCTGCACGGCGATCTCGCCCCCGTTGCTCCAGATGAAACTGGCGATACCGTTGGTGAAGTCGGTCGGGGCGGCGAATCCCGGCACGTTCTGCTCCTCTTCGACGGCCTTGGCCACCTCGACGAGATCGTCCCAGGTCTTGGGGACGTCCGCGTCGAGGTCGTCGAGCCAGTCGGCGCGGTAGTACAGGGTGCGGACACCGGAGAACCACGGCACGGAGTACTGGACGCCTTCGTAGGCGCCGTAGTCGAGGGACTCCTGGTCCATGTCCGCGGCCTCGTCCCAGTCCGCGACGTAGTCGTCGATCTCCAGCAGGGCGCCCTGCACGGCCCAGTTGGCGGTCTGGTCGTTGCCGACCTCCAGTACATCGGGGGCGTCGCCGCCGGCGATCGCGTTGGTGATCGACTCCTGGGCGTCGTCCCACGGGATGAACTCCACGTCGACACCGGTTCCGGGGTGCTGCTCCTGGAACCGCGCCTCTATGCCGTCGAAGTACTCGACCAGCGCGTCCTCAGAGGTGCCCATGACCCAGACGGTCAGGCTGTCGGCGTCGTCGGCGCCGTTCCCACCGCCGCAGGCGGCGACCAGCAGCACGGCGGCCGAGGCGGCCGCGATCTTCGGGATTCTCATCCGTGTTCCTCCCTTCGCGCGCCGTCACGCTCGCGACGCCGGGTCGAAGCAGATGCCCCGAACATCTCCGTGGTCGGCGAGAACCGCAGCGCGGGTCGTTATCGGTGCCGAGATGTGCTGGGATAGCCCTGTGTTTTCGGTTCGCCCAGTTCGGCAGGACGGCCGGGCGCTTCGCCGAAGGGCTCCGGCGCGTCCTGCGTGCGGGGTGCTCGATAAACTAACAATAAAGTTTCCTAATAAATAGAGATGGGGGTGTCACGGTTATGTCTCGACGCCCGGGAACTCCTCAGCTGCTGCGGCAACTGAACGATCGTGCGGCGCTGGAGTTGCTCCTGTCGTCGGGGCCGCTGACGCGCACCCAACTCGGAGAGGCCACCGGGTTGTCCAAGGTGACCGCCTCCCAGCTGCTCGCGCGCCTGGAAGAGCGGGAGTTGGTGCATGTGGTCGGCAGCCAGGGCGGGGGCCGGGGGCCCAACGCGGCGCTGTACGCGGTGGTGCCCTCCAGCGCATACGTGGCGGCGCTGGACGTGAGCGCCACCGAGGTCACCGCGGCTGTGGCCGACGTCACCGGCCGCGTGGTGGGTGAGGTCTCGGTCGACCCGGCGGACTCGCCGGATCCGGTCGAGGTCGTACGCACCACGGTGATGAAGCTGGTGCAGAGCGCGGAGATACCGATCGAGCGTGTGCGGGCCTGTGTCATCGGTACCCCGGGCGTCGTGGACCCCCGGACCGGCGACATCCGGTTCTCCTTCGACCTGCCCGCCTGGCACGAGGGGGTGCTGGAGTCGCTGCGGGCCGAACTCCAGCGGTCGGTCACGATCGAGAACGACGTCAACCTGGCCGCTCTCGCCGAGCACGCCGAAGGCGCGGCCCAAGGGGTCTCGGACTTCGCGCTGATGTGGCTCGGCGGCGGTGTCGGCATGGCGATCATGCTCGACGACCGGATCCGCAGAGGCCGCTCCGGCGGAGCGGGCGAGATCGGGTACCTGCCGGTGCCGGGGGCGCCCTTACCCGGGGACGTCGGGCTCCCCGGCGGGTACGAGGAACTGCACACCGCCTACGGCACCCCGTCGCTGGCCCACGGTTTCCAGGCCCTGGTCGGGGCGCGGGAGGTCGCCCACCTCGCCGCCGCACACGGATTCCACGCCGGAACCGTCGCCTCCGCCATCGCCGCCGCGCGTGGAGCGGGCGCGGACGGTGAGGCGTTCCTCGACGAGCTCGCCCAGCGCATCGCCCGCGGTGTGGCCTCGGTGTGCGTCGTGCTCGACCCCGGCCTGGTGGTGCTGTGCGGCGAGGTGGCGCAGGCCGGCGGGGACGACCTCGCGCAGCGGGTCGCCCGGGCGGCCGAGCGTGTGGGCCCCAACGCTCCCGAGGTCAGTACCGGCACGGTCGGCGCACCCGTGCTGCGCGGCGCCCTCCTGTGGGCGCTGCAGCAGGCCCGCGAGGAGGTGTTCTCCTCGACCGTGTCGGCCACCCGCGGCTGAGAGGCCGCCGGCGTACGGCAGCGCCCGCCCGACGGTGGCCGACCGGCCCCCGCCGGGCGGGGCGCGCCTTCCGCGGCCGCGTGCGTGCGCGGCGCTGGTATGACCGGCCGGCCGAAAACGGCCGCGCCGCCGGAGAGCCCCGCTGAGACGCTCCCCACCGAAGGCGCATCGGCGCCGCGCGGGGAGAAGAGCCCACCAGGCCGAAACGCGCGGTTCCACCCGGTTCGGAACCCCGGCCTTCTTCGTTATAACGGTACCTAAACGCAAGCCCTCAACCCCCATCCCACAGGAGCTCCGGCGATCGTGACCGGCACCGACAACGCCTCTCTGGTCCCCCTCACCGTCGACGATCCGGCCGAGATCGGGGCGTTCCGCCTGATCGGCCGGCTCGGCGCGGGCGGTATGGGTGTCGTCTACTTCGGCCGGGACGCCTCCGGCCACCCGGCGGCCATCAAGATGATCCGCGGCGAATACGCCGCCGACCCCGGGTACCGGGCCCGCTTCGAGAAGGAGGTGCACCTCGCACAGCGGGTCCGGGGGCGCTGCATCGTCCCGCTGCTCGCCGCGGACACCGCCGCCGAATGGCCGTGGCTGGCGGCCGCCTACGCGGCCGGGCCGACCCTGCGCGGCTATGTCGCCGAGCTGGCACCGTTGCGGGGGAGCGCCCTGACGGCCTTCGCCGCCGGGTTCGCCGAGGCACTGGCGGCCATCCACCGCGAAGGCATCGTGCACCGCGATCTCAAACCCGAAAACGTCATCCTGTCCCCCGAAGGCCCCAAGGTCCTCGACTTCGGTATCGCCCAGGCCCTCGACGACGTGTCCATGACACGCACCGACATGGTCGTCGGCACTCCGGGGTGGATCAGCCCCGAACGCTACGACGGGGAGCGCGCCGGCCCGGCCTCGGACATGTTCTGCTGGGGCGGGCTCGTCGCCTACGCCGCCAGCGGCCGCCCGCCGTACGGCGCCGGCCCGATGGAGATGCTGCGCTACCGCACCATCAACGAGGAGCCCGACACCGCTGAAGGCGAACTGCCGCCGGCGCTGCACGATGTCGTGCGGCGTGCCCTGGACCGCTCGCCCGAGAACCGCCCCGCCGCCGCCGAGGCGTTCGCGGCCATCACCGGCGAGGCCGTCGCCGAGAAGGAAAGCGCCGAACACCTGACGCGAGCGGCGACCCGGCTCATCGACGCCGAGTGGACCCTCTCGGTCACCGACGACAGCACGCGGTTCCCCACCGGTCCACTGCGCGCCACCACCGCCCGCCGCCCGATCACCTTCGCCGGGCGCAGCGTCCACGCCGCCGCGGAACTGGCCCGGCTGTTCGACCGGCACGCCACGCGCGCCGAGAACTGGCTCTGCCGCGGCGGCGCGGGCAAGCTCCGCGACTGGCTCGACGACACGGGCGACACCGCGTTCGACCGCGACTACCTGTCAGGCGTCGACAGCCGCGAGCAGGCGGCCACCGCGATCACCGCCTTCATCGCAGCCCAGCTCCCGGACGAGCGGCCCCGCTACCGGGGGCGCGACGCCGGCATCGAAGGACTGCGCGAACTGGCCCGCGGCGGCGCAGAGGAGCACCAGATGCTCGCCGAGATCATCGTCAACGAGATCCCTCTCATCGCCGCGGGCCACCGCTGCTCCCACGAAGGATGCGCCGCCCGCTGCGCCCGGCTGGAACGGGTCGGCCACCGGGCCCGTTCGGTGATCGACGGCGCGCTGATCACCGCCTCCAAAGCGGGTTTCCGTCCGGCCCCCGCCGAACGCGACCGCGCTGTGGCGATCGCCGTCGAGGCCATCGACGACCCCGGCAGGAGAGCAACGGTCCGGGTGGTCCTGCAGGCATGGGCCGCGCTCATCCTCCCGTGGTGGCGCGCCCTCGCCTTCGACGCGCTGACGGTCGCCCCCGGCGGCGAGTCGCAGCAGCAACCGGTCGCCGCCCGGTTGCTCGCCCCGTTCGCCCGTTCCTCCGCGCTGCACGAATGGCGCCGGCTGCTCTCTCCCCGGACCTGGTTCCACCGGGCCTCCCCACGGATCCTCGTGCCCTCCTTCCTGTTCTGGGCCGTGGCCACCTTCGTACTCGTCCTCCCCTACTCGTTCGGAGAGGCCGGTATCGGCCACCCGGCGGCTCCCGGTGCGTCCCAGCAGGCCGCGGCACTGGCCCACCAGATGGAGCTGTGGCCCATCCACCTCGTGCTGGCACTGGCGCTGGCGCTGGCGCCGGAACGGTCGCGGCCGGGGACGTTCATGTTCGCGAGCGGTCTGGCCGCCCTGCTCAGCTACGCGCCCTTCCTGCTGGGCAACGCGCCCATGCTCGTCCCCGACCCCGTCCGGGAGCCGCTCATCAGCGGCATGGACTCCCTGGGGGAGGACGCCGCGATCCTCCTCCTCGGTGCGCTCCCCGCCGGCTTCGCGCTCTTCGTCTGGGTGCTCGTCGCGGTCAACAGGTCCCACCATCCGCCGCACAGCAGACCGCTGTTGCCCGGGCAGGGGCCGGCGGTACGCGCGGCGGCCGCGGTCCTCGGACTCAGCCTGGTCGTCTGGGGCGCCGTGTGGTCGCTGGCCGTCGTAACCGGGGCGCTCGTCATGGGGGCGCAGAATCCGCCCCCACTGGAGGACCTCCGGTCCGCGTACACGTTCGTGACATCGGTCCTGCCGCCGCTCTCACTGCTCATCGGGGTCGCGGCCTACACGCTCTGGGGGCGTTTCGGCGGCCACCTGCTCTGGGTGGCCGTGCTCGCGCTGACCCTGCTGATGGACCCCCTCTCGGAGATGGAGGGGCTGCCGGTTCCGGGAGCAGGGGAGTTCACGGCCGGGCTCCTGGAAGACGAGCCCGGCCGGACAGGGTGGACGGTGCTCCTCGTCCTCCTGCCCGGTGTCTACGTGTTCGGCACCTGGCTGAGCACGCGGCTCCGCTACCGCAGAACCCCCCCGCACACCACGGCCCCGCCTCCCCAGCCCGGCCACACCTACCCGTCCGCGGGTTACCCGCCCCCCGCACCGGGGTACGGGCCACCACCCGGTTACCACGGTCCCGGACACCCCGCACCCTCCCTCGGCGTTCCGGCCCCGGGCCCGCCGGTGACCGGGCCGCCGCCATCGTCTCCCACCCCGCCGG
>NZ_LAJC01000056.1 GCF_000981225.1 Allosalinactinospora lopnorensis | reverse complement strand
AGTGAAACACTCCCCGGCCTGCTCCTGGGACGGCCGGTTCAGCGCGCACCACAGGAACGACAGCGGTGCCACCAGCACGGTGTTCAGTACCGGCAGGAGCCGCGGTGACCTTTCTCGGGCGGGGAAGGCGGACGAGGGCATGGTCGGATGCCAACCGCCCGGAGCCGAAGGCGCGGCGCCACGGCGCCGGAGGCTACCAGTGGCCTCTGCGGGGCAATAGGCTATGGGGTCACCGCCCTCTCAATGAGGCGCCCCGTGCTTCCTTGCGGCAACTAATCCCAGCAGCGATTTAGTAGGGATCATGAGCGAACTTCCCTTGCGCGCCCAGTTGGCCTCGGCCCTGGGTAAGGGCGCGGCGACTCTGTCCCGGGCCACCGGACGCGGCGACGGCTCTGTCATCGGCGGCAGGGTCGCGCTCAAGGTCGAGCCGGAGCTGCTCGCCAAGCTGGCCCAAGGCCGGCGGTTGACCCTGGTCAGCGCGACCAACGGTAAGACCACGACCACGCGGCTCATCGCGTCGGCACTGCGCGAGCTCGGCGAGATTGCCACCAACGAGCAGGGCGCGAACATGCCCACGGGACATATCACGGCGCTCGCGGCCAAGCCCAGCGCCCGCAACGGTGTCCTCGAGGTCGATGAGAAGTACCTGCCGCAGGTGCTGGAAGCCACGGCGCCCGCCGCTGTCGTACTGATGAACCTCAGCCGGGACCAGATGGACCGCGCGTCGGAGATCAACCTGCTGGCGAAGAAGTGGCGCGAGGCACTGCAGAAGAGCGAGACACACGTCGTCGCCAACGCCGATGATCCGCTTGTCGCCTGGGCCGGCCTCGGCGCGCGGCATGCCACGTGGGTCTCGGCGGGACAGCGGTGGAAGGAGGACTCCTGGTGCTGCCCGGAGTGCGGCGGGCACCTCAAACGTGATCCCGACCCGCATTGGGAGTGCCCGGAGTGCGGGCTGAGCCGTCCTGAGGCCTCGTGGAGCGTGGACAACGAGGCCGACGTCGTCGTCACCCCCGACGGCCAGCGGATGCGGCTCGAACTGAGCCTGCCCGGCGGCGCCAACCAGGCCAACGCCGCGATCGCGATGGCCACGGCCACCGCCTACGGAATCCACCCCAAGCAGTCGCTGCCCCGGCTGCGCGAGATCCGTTCGGTGGCCGGGCGCTACACCTCCGTTGTCACCAACGGGGTCGAGGTGCGGCTGCTGCTGGCGAAGAACCCGGCCGGGTGGCTGGAGTCGTTCGCGGTGCTGGGGCCGCCGCGGATTCCGGTGATCCTCTCGGTGAATGCGCAGATCCCCGACGGCAAGGACACCTCCTGGCTGTGGGACGTCGACTACAGTGTGCTGCGCGACCGCCGGGTGTTCGTCATGGGCGAGCGCCGTACCGACCTGGCGCTGCGGCTGGAGACCGACGAGGTCGCCTTCGAAATAGGCGATGATGTCGCCGGGATCGTCACCAAGCTCAAGACGGAGCATCCCGAGATCACCAAGGTCGACGTCATCGCCAACTACACGGCCTTCCAGCAGATCCGCACGGCGTACGGCCGAGTGCAGTAGGAGGGGACCCATGAGCGACACCAGCAGCGCGCTACGCATCGTCTGGATCTATCCCGATCTGCTCAGTACCTACGGCGATCAGGCAACGCGCTGATCCTGCGCCGCCGGGCGGAACTGCGCGGCATTCCCACCGAGATCGTGCACGTCCACTCCAGCGATTCGGTGCCGGTGGAGGGCGACATCTACCTGCTGGGCGGGGGAGAGGACCGCCCGCAGATCCTCGCCGCCGACCGGCTGCGCTCCGACGGAGGGCTCAAGCGCGCGGCCGAGCGCGGCGCCACGGTGCTCGCTGTCTGCGCGGGGTACCAGATCATCGGCCAGAGCTACGGCGACGACGACGACAATCCGTTGCCCGGTGTCGGGATCCTGGACATCCACAGCGGCCGCGGTGAGAGCCGGGCGGTGGGCGAGATCGTCGCCGACGTCGACCCCGAGATCGGCGGCGGCCGGATCACCGGTTTCGAGAACCACCAGGGCCGCACCACCCTCGGCCCCAGCGCGAAACCGCTGGCGCGGACGCTCAAGGGCATCGGCAACGACGGCCAGACCGAAGGCGCCTACCAGGGCCGGGTCCTCGGCACCTACCTGCACGGCCCGGCGCTGCCGCGCAACCCGGCGTTCGCCGACCTGCTGCTGAGCACGCGTGTGGGCCAGCTCCCTCCGCTGCCCCCCTCCTGGGGCGAGCGGCTGCACGAGGAACGGTTGGCCGCCGTCATGTGACCTTCTAGTGGGTGCCGAGAGGCTCGGTCTGTTCGGCGGCGACGGCTTCGATGTCGGCCGAGATGGCGCGCAACGCGGGGTCGCGGCCCGTTCCGGCGCGGGTCGCCACCGAGATCACCCGGCTTACCGGGTCGCCCACCAACGGGCGCACAACGATGTCGGTGTCGCCCGGCTCCAGCGCGATCCGCGGCACCAGGGCCACTCCCAGGCCGGCCCGGACCATCGCCGTGATCACCGTGTAGTCGTTGCTGGCGTAGTCGACGCGCGGCGCGAACCCGGCGCGCGCACACACCCGGTCCAGGGCCGCGCGGCCGGACGTGTCGTCGTACGGACTGATCCAGACCTCCTCGGCGAGTGTCGCCAACTGGAGCGGGCCCTCGGGTACGTCGCGCTCGGGCGGTAGCAGCATCACGAACGACTCGGTGAGCAGCCGGGTCAGTGAGACGCCCGTGGCGTCCAGCGGCGGTAGCAGCGCGTAGGAGTACACCAGCGCGATATCGGTCTCGTGGCCGCGCAGCGCCGCGATGCTCTCCGTGGCCTCGCGCTCGTCCACCACGATCCGCAGTTGCGGGTGGCGTTCCCGGCAGCGCGAGACGGCACTCGGCACCAGGGAACGGGCGACCGTGGGGAAGACCGAGAGTCGTACCGGTCCGGTCGGCAGGCCCGCCAGTTCGGCCAGTTCCGCGCGCGCCTCCTCCAATCCTTCGAAGATCCGTTCCGCGTGCCGCACCAGAACCCACCCGGCGTCGGTGATGCGCAGCATCCGCCCCTCCCGCACGTAGAGCGTCATGCCGGCCTCCCGCTGCAGTAGCGCCAACTGCTGGGACACCGCTGAAGGAGTCATGGCGTCGGCCTCGGCGACAGCGGTCACCGTGCCACGTTGGGCGAGTTCCAGCAGCAGCCGAAGCCTGCGTACCTCAAACATGTAGCTCATCTTAAAGATATCCGAAAAAGATGTCGATAGACTGCATCCGTAGTGCTGCCCCACCATGTAGCCATGACGGCGATGCTCGACTTTGCCCCCGAACCCCCCATCCGCGAAGGCGTGACCGAACTCCGCGGTCGTATGGCCGCCGCGCGTGCCGAGATGGCCCGGCGCGACCTCTCGGCCCTCCTCCTGGTCTCCCCCGAGAACATCTACTACCTGCTCGGCCTGGACTACCAGGGATACTTCGCGTTCAACCTGCTGCTCCTCCCGCGCGAGGGGACACCCGAACTCATCACCCGCGCCATGGAGGGGCCGACCGTGGCCGCCCGCGCGCCCGACTGCGTGCACCGGCCGTTCCACGACGGGGAGGACCCGATGGCGGCAGTCGCCGCGGCCCTGCGTAGCCATGTCAGGCCCGGAGAGGCCATCGGGGTCGAGGATTCGGCGATGTTCTTCCCGCCGGCGATCTGGGCCGGGCTGCGCCGGGAGCTGCCGGAACTCCTCTGGGTGGGTGCCGGCGACCTTGGGCAGCACCTGCGCGAGGTCAAGTCGGAGTCGGAGATCGCGTCCGCGCGCCGCGCGGCGGCGCTGTCCGTGGAGGGCATGGCGGCCGGTATCGGCGCCGTTGCGGCCGGCGGAAGCGAGTCCCGGGTGGCGGCGGCCGTCTACTCGGCGATGATCTCCGGCGGCAGCCAGAACCCCGGTTTCGCGCCGCTGATCCGCTCCACTCAGATCCTCCAGCAGGAGCACGTCACCTGGGACGAGCGGGCGATCGAGCCGGGCGAGGGACTGTTTCTGGAGCTGTCGGCGTGTGTGCGCCGCTACCACGCGCCGATGAGCCGGACCGTCTACGTGGACGAGGCCCCGCCGGAAGCGGTGGCCGCACACCAGGCCGCACTCGCCGGACTGGAGGCGATCACCGCGACATTCCGGCCGGCCGCCGTGGCCAGTGACGTCTACATGGCCTGGGAGAACGCCGTCAACCAGGTCCACCCTCAAGAGGGCGCCCCTCGGCACCACTGCGGTTATCTCGTGGGCATCGGCTTCCCGCCGAGCTGGGTCGGCGGCGGGGAGGTGCTGGGCGTCCGGCCCGGCTCCGGCCGGCTGATTCGTGCCGGGATGACGTTCCACGCCATGTCATGGGTGACCGAGCCCACCGGGTATGTCATCTCCGACACCGTCCTGGTCACCGAGGACGGGTGCGAGGTGCTCACCCGGGCACCCCGCGACCTCACCGTTGTCTGAACGTTCTTCTCGGCGCAGAGAGGCGAGTATGAAGATCACCGGCGTCGAGGCCACCCCCGTCGCCGTGCCGTTCCGCACCGACGAGGTGTGGGCCTTCGGACGGCGCCGCGGCCAGGTAGTGGTCCTCGTGGAGGTGCACACGGACGAAGGGCTGAGCGGCATCGGTGAGGCGGCGGCCTACCCGTCCACCGATGTCGTACGGGCGGCGCTCGGCGCCCTCGAACCGCTGGTCGTCGGGGAGGACCCGCGCAACATCGAACGGCTCACCAAGCGGGTCGAGGTGATCGGTACCTGGCACCACATGCAGCAGAACAGCCCCGCTCTGGCCGCGGTGGACATGGCCTGCTGGGACATCATCGGCAAGGTGTGCGGGCAGCCGCTGGTGACACTGTTCGGCGGACGCTTCCGTGAGACCGTGGACTTCTTCTACTACGTCTCCGGCGCGGACCCCGAGGAGGCCGCCGAGCAGGCGGCGGAGGGGGCCGAACGCGGTTTCGGCACGTTCTACCTGAAGGTCGGCTCGCCCCGGCCGCGGTCCGACATCGAGCGTGTCGCCGCGGTCCGCCGGGCGGTGGGACCGGAGGCGGGCATCCGGGTGGACGCCAACGAGGCATGGTCGTCGGGCACCGCCATCCGGGTGCTGCGGGCGATGGAGGAGCACGGCCTGGAACTGGCCGAGCAGCCGGTGTCCGGCCGCAACCTGGCCGAGATGGCCTACGTCCGGAGCCGGGTCGACACCCCGCTGCTGGCCAACGAGGCGTCCTGGACCCGCTACGACCAGTTGGAGGTGATCCGGCACGGAGCGGCCGACGTCATCTCCGTCGACAACCAGATGGACGGCGGCCTGCTCAACCTGAAGCGGTCCGCGGGCATCTGCGACGCCGCCGGAGTTCCGGTACTCAAGCACAGCCTCGGTGAACTCGGCGTCGGCCTCGCGGCCGCGCTGCACGTCATGGCGTCCACGCCGAACTTCATCTACGCCAACCAGGCGTACTCCTCGCTGCTGGCCGACGACGTGCTCACCGAACCGCACGTCTACACCGAAGGCCGGCTGCCGGTCCCGCAGGGCCCCGGCCTGGGGGTCGCCCTCGACCGCGACAAGGTGCGGCGCTACGCCGAGGCCTACGCCCGGGACCCGGGCGGCTACGCGTTCCACGACCGGCAGCGCACCGCGGACTCCACACCGCTGCCGAGGCTCTAGCGGGCGTACCGGCGCCGGTCAGCGGGGGCGGCGCCGGAGCTCGATGTTCGCGTTGGCTCCCGTGTCCGGAGAGACGATGACCTCCTGCGCGGCGGCGATGCCGTCGACGGTGAACTGGGCGTCGACCGGGATCGACCGCTTGACCAGGCCGAGCGCGATCGGCCCCAGTTCGTGGTGGCGCGCCGATGAGCCGACGTTGCCGACCGGGCGGCCGTCGAGCTGGATCGCGGATCCGCGTTCGGGAAGCCGCTCGGCGGTGCCGTCGAGGTGCAGCAGTACCAGCCGGCGCGGCGGCCGTCCCAGGTTGTGCACCCGGGCGATCGTCTCCTGGCCCGGATAGCAGCCCTTCTCCAGGTGCACGGCCGAACCGACCCAGCCCATCTCGTGCGGGATCGCGCGGTGGTCGGTGTCGAGGCCGAGCCGGGGGCGGTGCGCGGCGATCCTGTGGGCCTCGTAGGCCCACAGGCCGACCGGCCGGACGCCGGCGCCGGTGAGGGCCTCGGTGACCGTGGGAAGCGTGTCCGCGGGCAGGAAGAGGTCGATCTCGTCGCCGGTGCGGCGGACGGGGGTGTCCTCAAGCTGCCCGGCGACGGCGGACAGAGCCTGATCGCGTTCCGGCCCGGCCAGGGTGAGTACGCTGCGCTGGTCGCTGAGGTCGGCGATTTCGACCCGGAGCATGAAGCGCATGGAGTCGAGGAACTCCGCGAGGCCCGCACCGCCCCCCGGTTCGGTGTGCGCCCACACCGCCGTACCGTCCTCGACGATCGACATGTGGTGGTTGATGTGCCCCTTGGTGTCCATCACCAGGGCCTCGGTCGCGGTACCGGCGGGCACTCCCTCCAGGAACTGGCTGGTGATGCTGTGCAACCAGCCGAGCCGGTCGGGGCCCGCCACCCGTACGACACCGCGGTTCCCGCGGTCGATCCACCCGGAACCGTGCTCCAGTGCGCGGCCCTCCTGGGAGGGCTCCCCGTAGTGGGCGGCGACGCCGGTGTCCGGGTCATCGGCGGCGACGGCCCCGGCGCGCGTCAACAGCGGTGAAATCATACTTCGATGCTACGCACACTCGGGCGGGGCGTGGGCGGCGCCGTCATCCGGAGCGGCAGGTCCGGCACCGGCCGAACACGGTCAGGTGCCGGGCGTCCGCCTCGAAGCCGATCTCGTCGCGGAGCCGTTCGACGAGGCCGTCGGCGAGTTCGAGCGCGGTGTCGGAGACCTGGCCGCACCCCCGGCAGACGACGTGCAGGTGATCGGCCTCCTCGGTGAGGTGGTAGGAGGGAGGCCCGGCTCCGAGGAGCGTGTGCGTGACCAGACCGACCTTCTCCAGCACGTCGAGGGTGCGGTAGACGGTGGACAGGTTGAGGCCGGCGGCGGTCCGCTGCACCCGGGTGCAGATGCGTCCGGTGTGGCGTGCTCCAGTTCCTGGACGGCCTCCAACACCAGTTGCCGCTGCGGTGTCACTCGGTAGCCGCGGGACCGGAGTTCTTCGCGCCAGGTCTGCTGCGCCATGGTCCCGATCCTACGTTCCCGGAGAGTGATCGGGCGCACAGCGCGGTACCACGAGGGGAAGGGGCAGACCGGGCCACGCCGCGCGAAAAACATTTGCCCGGTGCGCCGCTTCGCGCGTAGCGTCATATCCACGCAGGAAAGGAGGTGGTCCTGACAGTGAAGGCTTCAAGGACTTGCGAGGTGTCCGTCCGCTAGGGCGGAACGAGGAATCGGATCGCGCTAGCGAATCCACATCGGACACCCAGACCCCCGGGCGGCCGGAACTTGTCCATCCGGCCCCGCACACCAAGTGTCGGGAGCCGTGCCCGGGGGTCCGTCCTGTTCCGGGCAGTACCGCCGCCGGCGGGGTCCGCGCCCCTAGCCGACCTGCTTGAACTGTGCGGACATGTACGACTGCAGCTCCTGGCCGCGTGCCGCCAGGTCCCACGCGTACCCCAGCGTCCCGCGGTCCTCGCCGAACAGCCCGTAGAGTCGGTGGCCGGCGGTCACCCGCATGCCGGTCTCGGTGTGCAGAACGACGTCGGTGTAGAGCTCGACGCGGCTGGCGAAGACGGTGCCGAGGTAGACCTCGTTGAACCCCTCCGGATGTGTCAGCAGCACCTCGACGTGCACGGCCGGGATGTCGGCGGTCCCTTCCGGCTCGCCGCCCCCTTCAGGGGGGCGGACCCGCCAGTAGCCGGTCTCGGAGGTCACGAGGGCACCGAGAGAGCCGTCCTCCGCGATCCGCCACACGCGGCTCCGGTAGTTCAGGTGCGGATGGCCGTCGTGTGTGAACTCGATCTCCTGGCCGAACTGGAACTCCTCCATGTCCGGATAGCCGGCGACACCGACGCCTTCCCAGCGGCCGATCAGGAACGACAGCTTCTCCAGGTCGGGGTGTAGATCGCTCATGACTCCTCATTGCGTATTCGCGGGAACGGCCAACAGCCTAGCCGCCGGTCGCGGGCGGGCCGCCCACCAGCGCCGCCCGTGTCAGGGGCGCGGCCGTACCCGCGGGCCGGTTCCGGCCGCCGGGGGGCGTATGCTGCGCGGGATCCCCTGCGGTGAAGGCGTTTTCGTGGCTCCGAAGGGCCGGTGACACCCCCGAAAGGGCGCCGCGATGCGCCTTCGCGCTCCTCTCCGCCTCAGCAGGACGCCACCGGCCGCCTTCTGCCGTTCCGCCCCAGCCCCAGGAAGGAACACCGTGCAATCAGTCCCTCTCACTACCGGAGACCTCCACGGCCAGTCGGAGCGCCTTCGGGAGCTCGGGCCGATCGTCCCGGTCAGGCTTCCCGGCGATGTCGACGCGTGGGTGGTGACCCGCCATTCCGCCATCATGCAGGTGCTCACCCATCCGCAGGTCAAGAAGAACCCGATCCACTGGCGCGCTTGGCGCGAGGGCAGGATCCCCGGCGACTGGCAACTGATCAGCTGGGTCGCCAACGACAACATGCTGGCCCGCGACGACGCGGACCACACCCGGTTGCGCACGCTGGTGTCGAAGGCGTTCACCCCCCGCCGCGTCGAGGAGATGCGGGACTACGTCACCGGCCTCGTCAGCCGGCTGCTGGACGATATGGCGGCCGGCGGAGGCGAGGCCGACCTGAAGCGCGCCTTCGCCCTCCCCCTGCCCATGACGATCACCAGTGAGCTCTTCGGTGTTCCCGAGGAGGAACGCCCGGAGCTGCATCGGATGATCGGGAGGGTGTTCGACCAGAACATCACCTCCGAGGTGGCAGCCTCCACCCACGAGAGCCTGCAGAGGTTCCTCTCCGAACTCGTGGCGAGGAAGCGCGGCGAGCCGGGCGACGACATGACCAGCGCACTGATCGCCGCCCGTGACGAGGACGACCGGCTCACCGAGTCCGAACTCGTGTGGACGCTGATCCTCATCATCGGCGCCGGCTACGAGACCACGATGAACCTGCTGGTCAATGCGGTGCGAGCGCTTCTCACTCATCCCGAGCAGCTCGACCTCGTCAGGAACGGTATCTACACCTGGAACGACGTCATCGAGGAAACCCTGCGATGGGACAGCTCGATCCAGAACGTTCCGTTGCGCTACACCGCCGAAGAGGTGGAGATCGACGGCGTGACCATGGCCGCGGGGGACGCGGTGCTGGTGTCCTACGGTTCGGCCGGGCGCGACCCCGACCGGCACGGCGATACCGCCCACCTGTTCGACATCACCCGAGCGGACAAGAGCCATATCGCGTTCGCGCACGGGCGGCACTACTGCCTGGGAGCGAACCTGGCCCGGCTGGAGCTCGCGATCGCCCTGCCGGAGCTGTTCGAGCGGTTCCCCGACCTCGCGCTGGCGGAAGCCGAACCGCGACCGCTGCCCTCCATCGTCTCCAACGGCGTGGAGGAGCTGCCGGTGCGCTTCACGCCCTAGCCGGAGCGAGCCGGGGCCGATCCGGCCTCGGCTCTCCGTTGTGACGGACGCCTCGCCGCCCCCGTGGGGGCTCGCCGTCGAGGGCTCCGTCCTCCGGGTGATCTCGGCCACCGCGGCTCCGCGGGTCTCCCGGCCGGGGCTTCGGACATGTGGAGCAGGTGCATACTGTCCGGGAGTCGCGGCGCCCGGCCAAGGGAGCGCCGTCTGCCGTCGGCGCGGCGTCCTCGCCGCGTGTCCCGCAGAGCGGCGACCGGCAATCCGGCATTCATGACCCGGTCGACACGGTCCGGTACGACAGGGGGAGCGCCGCCGCGGGCAGGAGGCCGACCGCACGGTCGGCGCCGCACCGTGTGGCCGGCGCCTTCCGGAAACCTGGTAAAGAAGGATATTCGGGCGCCGCGGCACCAGAAGGATACGGAGGGCCGATGGCGCACAAGCCGGACGAGAGGAAAAGAGGCTGCCTGTGATGCTGGCGATCGTGGGAGCCTCCTGGCCGGTGCGGCGATCCTGGCCCTGCTGGCCTATCCCGCCGGGCGCCGGTGGTACCTGCGGCGCGGAACCGCCGCACTCCGGCCGCGCGCGGTGGCCACACGCGCCGGTGAGCCGATCACCGCCACGGGAATCGCGGTCCCCGGGCCCGATGGGCTCGTCGAGTCACGGCTGGCCCGCACCGACTGTGTCTGGCACGGGCACGAAGTGCTGCGCCACTACTGGTCCCTCCCGCAGAACGGGGTCGAGCGGGAGCGGGTGTGCGACCCCATCGCCGACCACGCCTCCGCGGAGCTGTTCGGCATCGTCGCCCCCGGCCGCCGGGCGTGGAAGGGCGGCACCGTCCTGGTGGACCCCGAGGGCGCCGAACTCAGCGGGGCCGACATGTGCCTGCAGCGCGTTGTCGGTCGCCCGCAGCAGGGGGTTCCGGCCCCGGCCGACGATCTTCTGCCGCGGGTCAAAGGCCGGATCTCCGGGATCTTCCGTGGCGAGACCATCGAGTTCGAGTACCGGGAGTGGGTCATCAGGCCCGGCGCCCCGATCGCCGTGCACGGTGTGGTGGAGATGCGCGATGGTCGGCCGGTGATCGTCCCGCCTCCCGGCGGGCGGCTCCGCGTCGAACGCGGGGACGGTGACGACTCGGAGGCGTCGGGCCCGGTGCCCAAAGGGGCCGGAGCGCTCCTGCTCGGCGGCGGCGCATGATGGCGGCCTGCACTGGGCTGCTGCTGGCACTCAACGCGATGTGAGCCGGCCGGTCCGCGCCGTCCTCGCCAAGGGCTACGCTGACCATCATGAGTCGTGCGTTGGTGATCAAGGTCACGGTAGGTGAGGACGAGCCGGAGCGCTGCAACCAGGCGTTCACGATAGCGGCCACAGCGGTGGCGAGCGGAGTCGAGGTGTCGCTGTGGCTGGCGGGGGAGGCCAGTTGGCTCGCGGTCCCGGGCCGCGCCGGGAAGGCCTTCTCGCTCTCGCACGCGGCCCCGCTGGAGGACCTGCTGGAGGGAGTCCTGGCCGGGGGCCGGATCACGTTGTGCGGCCAGTGCGCCGCCCGGCGGGAGCTCACCGAAAGCGACCTGGTCGACGGCGTCCGGATCGCGGGAGCGCCGACGTTCGTCGAGGAGGTCACCGCCGACGGAGCCCAGGCACTCGTCTACTGACACGCGCGGCCCGCACCCCCGGAACGGGGTGCGGGCCGCGGCCGGTCGGCTACTTCTTTCCCTGGTTCTTCACGGCCTCGATCGCGGCCTTGGCCGCCTCGGGGTCCAGGTACTCGCCGCCCGTCTTGCGGGGGGTGAAGTCGTCGTTGAGCTCGTAGACCAGCGGGATGCCGGTCGGGATGTTCAGCCCGGCGATGGTCTCGTCGTCGACCCCGTCGAGGTGCTTCACCAGTGCCCGCAGGGAGTTCCCGTGCGCGGCGACCAGGACGGTGCGTCCGGCCGCGAGGTCGGGCACGATCGCGTCGTACCAGTACGGAAGCATCCGGTCGACGACGTCGGCCAGGCACTCGGTGCGCGGTATCAGCTCCGGCGGCAGGTCGGCGTAGCGCCGGTCACCCACCTGGGAGTAGGTGTCGTCGTCGGAGAGCTCCGGCGGCGGCGTGTCATAGGAGCGCCGCCAGACCATGAACTGCTCCTCGCCGTACTCCTCCCGCGTCTGCGCCTTGTTCTTGCCTTGCAGCGCGCCGTAGTGCCGCTCGTTGAGCCGCCAGGAGCGCCGCACCGGAAGCCAGTTCAGCCCGGCCTCGTCGAGTCCGATCTCAGCGGTGCGGATGGCGCGCTTCAGCACCGAGGTGTGCACGATGTCGGGCCGGAGGTCGGCTTCGAGCAGCAGCCTGCCGCCCTTGCGCGCCTCTTCCTCGCCCGTTTCGGAAAGGTCCACGTCCACCCAGCCGGTGAACAGCCCTTCGGCGTTCCAGACACTTTCGCCGTGTCGCAGCAGAACCAGAGTCCCCATGGCCGCCAGCCTAGCGAGTCCCGGAGCGGGGAGCGGCCACCGGAGGGGGCGGACTGGTCTACTCCACTTCCGCGGGCTGTTCGACGAGGTGCCGGAACGCCTCCAGGTTGCGCAGCGTGTGGCCGTTGTCGAGCCGCCACTGCCACTCCTTGCGGATCGAGGAGGCGAAACCCCGTTCCAGAGCACCGTTGAAGTTCTCGTCGGAGTAGGTCAGCGCGCAGCCGAGGAGCCGGTCGACCTCGTCCGCGGTGACGCCGGAGAGCGGGAGCCGGCCCACGATGTAGACGTCGCCCGCGTCGTCGGCCGCGAAGGCCATGCCGTACATGTTCTCGTTCTTGTGCATGAGCCAGCGGTAGAACGCGGCGTGGTTCTCGTCGGGCTGGCGGCAGAAGAACGCCTTCAGCAGCAGGCTGTGCTCGCCGACGTTCAGCCAGACCAGCGTCTTGATCTTGCGCTGTCCGGGGAGGGTGACGAGGAACGCGTCCGGGCGCGGGCGTTCGAACTCGAGCTCCGCCTCCTTGATGGCGGATTCGATCGCCACAATGGCGGTCGCGTGCTCCTGTGATGGCATGCGTGCGGCTCTCTGTAGGCTCACTGGTTGGCGGCCACGGGCAGCGGTTCCCCGACCAGCGTCCCACGGTAGAGGTCCAGCAGCCCGTCCACGGACGCTCCCCAGCTGAACCCGGCCGCGTGCCTGACGGCGGCACGGCCCAGCGCGTCGCGCCAGGTCGGCTCGGTGATCATCCGGTGCACCGTGCGCGCGTAGTCCGCCGGATCGTGGCCGTCGATGAGCACCCCCGAAACCCCGTCGCGTACGGCCGTGGGCAACCCGCCCACCCGGGCCGCCACGACCGGTGTCCCGCACGCCTCGGATTCCACCGCGACCAGCCCGAACGACTCCGAGTACGAGGGCACGACGGTGGCGGTCGCCGCCCGATAGTAGTGGGCCAGCTCGGTGCGCGAGCGCGGCGGCTCCATGCGCAGGATGTCTGCGATCCCCAGGGAACGGGCCAGGGAGGACAGCCGCTGCGGCTCGGCGCGGTCGCCGCCGGACAGCCCGCCGACGATGCCCACAACGAGCCGGTCGCGCAGCGAGGGGTCCCGTTCCAGAAGCGCGGCGGCGGTGCGGAGCAGTACATCAGGCGCTTTCAGCCGCTGGACGCGCCCGACGAAGAGCAGCAGTTCGGTGTCCGGGGGCAGACCGATGCGCCGCAGCGCCGCCGTCCGCGAGCCCGGTGTGAACATGTCCAGGTCGACTCCGGGCGGCACCGTGCTGACCCGGGCGGGGTCGGCGCCGTAGTAGCCGGTGAGCTGCCGTGCTTCGTCGGCGGTGTTGGCGACGAGGTGGTCCGCGTGCCGCACGAGGTGCTCCTCGCCGCGGATCCGCCCCTCGGGTTCGGGGGCGTCCCCCTCGGCCAGGAACGCGTTCTTGACCTTGGCCAGGGTGTGCATCGACTGCACCATGGGCACGCCCCAGCGGTGCGCGGCGGCGAGTCCGGCGCGGCCCGAAAGCCAGTAGTGGCCGTGCACGAGGTCGTAGTGCCCCGCGTCGTTGCGCGCCTCGGTCTGCAGCACCCCGAAGATGAATGGGCACAGGTGCCGGGCGAGGGCGTGTTTGTCCAGATCACCGAAGGGGCCGGCCGGGATGTGCCGCACTGTGACACCGGGTGCCATCTCGACCGTCGGCGGCTGGTCCGGGCGAGTGGCGCGGGTGAACACGTCAACGGCGATACCGCGTTCGGCGAGGCGCTTGGCGACCTCGACCACGTAGACGTTCATCCCGCCCGCGTCGCCCGTCCCCGGCTGTTCGAGTGGGGAGGTGTGCAGGCTGATGGTGGCGATTCGCCGAGGGAACGGTGACCGTCCGCGGCTCGGAAATCGCGTGTCGGGCACGTCGGGGCTGTACGGCACCACCAGTGTCGGCCCTCTCTCTCCTCCAGCGGCTTTCATCCCGCGCCTCAATCACTGGTTAACAGCGACCAGGGCACGCAGTGTTCCCATAATGGAGGGGCGGCGGCCGGCGGAGTGCAGCCGGGGTAGGGGAGTGGGCGCGACGGCCGGCGGCGCGGGGGCGGAACGCCGGCGGAGGTCAGTCCCGGTCGGCCTCGGAGGCGGTCCACCCTTCGACCAGGAAGTCCACGGCGTCCGGGAAGGTCGGAGTCCAGGTGGCGAAGTCGTGGCCGCCCGGGGGGAACGCCGTCTCGACCGTCATTCCGCGCTCCCGCAGCAGGGCGGAGAACCGCTCCGCCTCGCCGTGGATGCTGCCCTCCTGCAACGGGGTCCGGTCCTCGGCCCCCTCGATGAGCTTGAAACGGATATCGGCGGCGCGGGGGTCGTCGATCAGCAGATCGGGCGCGTGCGCGTCGGTGTCGTCGCCGAAAGTGCCGCTGGGGTCGTCGACCCTGAAGTAGCCGCCCCAGCTCACCACCTGGGAGTAGGTGTCGGGATTGCGCAGAGACAGCGCCGCGGAACCGTAACCGCCCATGGAGAACCCGCCGATCGCGCGGAGCTCCTGCGGCCGGCGCTGCTCGCCCTCCACGACCTCGATCGCCTTCTCGGTGACGAACGTCTCGATGTTGAAGCGGCCGTGGACGGCGTCACCCCACTCGGTGTCGGTGTGCTGCTCCTCCTGGCCGTGCGGGGCGGCGATGACGAACTCCACACCCGTGCGGCACATCTCCTTGTCCATCAAGGGGCCGACGTCGCGTCGATGATGTCGTGGTGCGTGCCGGTGGAGCCGTGCAGCAGGTAGAGCACGGGGACGTCGTCGCTGTCGGCCCCGGGCGGGCGCCGGATCCAGACGGGGCGCTTGCCGTTGGGGGCGCCCTCATCGGGGACCTGCACGATCTCCTCCTCTCCCGGTTCCTCGCAGGCCGCGACCTCACCCGGGCGCGGGTGCACCACGGGAGTGACGGCGGCCTGCCGGGAGGGCCGGGGAGTCTGCGGAGCGGCGGTGTGGTCGTCGGCTTCGGTGACCGCGGCCGGCGGCGTGTCCCAGCTCTGCACAATGGCGAACGTCCCAGCCGTCGTTACCGCGAGAGAGGAGGCGATCAGGATCGTCGTCCTGCGAGAGAGCGTCGTGAACACACCGAAACCCTTGATTGGACGGCTCTGCGGATCTGGCGTCCGGCGGTGGCCGGATCGGCCGGGTTCGTCGCCCTCGGGAAACGGCGACACAACCGAATCTCACACACGGTAATCAACGGTTCCGTTTTTGCGTACCGCGACACGCTGAATGCGGAGAGTAATATATGGCGGGGGTGTCCGACCCCACCCGATCTCGATGGTGTTCCCTCGATCGAGGAACGGATCGCCCAGTGCATCGAGCGGACAGGTCCGCCGCAGGCATATGAGGACAAGACCCGCCACGGAGAAACGTGACGGATCGTGGCCGAGTCGGCCGTCCTTCTGACACTGCGCGACTGTCGGGTTACGGTCGCTCTATGGTTTCCCCCGGCCCTAACGACCTTGCCCACCTCGCGTCACCGGAATGGGTCGAGGCCCTGCACGCGGTGTCCCGCGAGCAATTCATTCCTGGTGCGGCATGGGCTGCTCCTCTAGGACCCGGGCCCGGTTACTGGATTGATCGAGCCGCCGACCCGGAGCTGTGGCGACGCGCGGTCTACAGCGACAGTGTGATCGTCACCCAGATCGACGATGGCGCCACCGACCTCACCGAGAAGACTGCGTCCCAAGCAGCAAGCTTCACTAGTTCCAGCTCCGCGCCCAGCAATATCTTCGAGTTCCTTGATCTTCTTGAGCCCTACTCAGGTGACCGGGTGTTGGAGATCGGAACGGGCACTGGGTGGACGGCCGCGCTTCTGTGCGTCCGGTTCGGATCGAACAACGTCACCACGGTCGAGGTGGACGAACAGATCGCCAAGCAGGCGGCGGCGACCCTGGACCGCGCGGGATACGCGCCGACGGTGGTTGTCGGCGATGGCACCGAAGGCTGGCCGGAAGGCGCGCCCTACGACCGTCTTCATGTCACCTGCGGCGTTCGCGAAATCCCTTACACCTGGGTTGAGCAGACCCGGCCCGGTGGTGTCATCGTTGCACCGTGGATGCCTGGGGTCGGGGGCCACAAGGTTCGGCTCACCGCCACGGGGGAATGTGCGGTCGGCAGGTTCCGTGGCACCTGCGGGTACATGATGGTGCGCGCCCAGCGCCGGCCAGGCGCCTCACTCGCTGACGATGAGCGTGAGTCGGTTGCGCGCGTGGATCCGCGACGCGTGACCCGAGCCGGCCGTGGGTTCGAGGTGGCGCTGGCAGGGGTCGCTCCTGGTGTCACCGTCGCGGGCAGCGAATCCGCCGACGGATCTTCCATGGTGGTGCTTTCCGACCTTGGACCCTCCCACGCGCTCGTCCGGCGCGACGGCGCGTCTCGCCGAACCGTGGTGACGCAGCGCGGTCCACGCAATCTGTGGGACGAGGCTGAGGAGACCTACCTGACGTGGGTGGGATGGGGCGAACCAGGGATCGACCGGTTCGGCCTCACCGTCACCCCATAGGGCCAGCATGTCTGGCTTGACGATCCCAACAACCCCCTTGGGTAGGTGCGTGAGGGGCAAGCATCAGAAGGAGGTCAACTGCAGCGGCTGCAAAGGGTACGGAACCGTGGAGCACTCCAGAGACGGCGAGGTGATCCAGGTTCCATGCACTCTCTGCAACGGCACCGGGAAACAGCCGTCCTAGCCTCGCGGCTGACCGGTTCGGCGTCTGGTCGCTGGTCCCACGGCGGGGTAGACTCCCCCCGGGATGCATCAGGTATGTACGTCGAGGGCCCCCAGTTCCGCGCTGGGGGCCCTCTTCGTGGATCAGGTTACAGACGGCCGTCCTTGACCTCGTCGAGGAATGCGGCCCACTCAGTGATCGGGAACATCAGCGCGCCGCCCTTCGGATATCGGGAATCGCGTATGGCGGCGCGGCCGGAAGCGTCGGCGACCTCGACGCAGTTCTGCGTTGTGGCGCCGCTGTAGGAACTCTTACGAAAGACCAGGCGGGATGTATCAGGCATGATGCCTCTTCTACAGGGATGTCAGTCGTTGGCGGATGCGGTCGCGTGACTCGTCGGTAGGTAGTGCCTCGGCCTGCACGTAGTCGTAAACTCGCTGGTAGTGGCGAATTTCCTCAGGCTTCTCCAGATAAAGCTCCTCCGACATCACTTCCAGATACACCACAGGTGGATCCGGCGGTGGGAACTCCATGATGACGAACTGTCCCGTCATCGCCGCATGCGGCCCCCGGTCGATGGGAAGTACCTGGATTCCGATGTTAGTCCGCGTGCTGACATCTAGGAGATACTGGAGCTGATCGGAGAGATCGGGTGTGATCCGCGATAGGGCAGCCTCGTCGATCACAGCCCAGTAGTCCGGCGGATCACTACGGTGAAGCACCTGCTTGCGGATCATGCGTGCCTCGACGCGACGATCAAGGTCAGTTTCGTCGACAACGAGGCCACTACCCCGGATCATGGCGCGGGCGTAGCTCTCGGTCTGCAGTAGCCCGGGGATCGTCATCGACTCGAACGTGCGGATGCCTGATGCCTCTGCTTCCAGGCCGATGAACTGGCCGCTGCCGAGGATGTTCCCGTAGCTGGCCCACCAACCTTTCTGGTTGGCCTCCTTGGCGAGGGTGATGTACGCAGCCCGCTCGTCCTGGCTCGTGACCTTGTAGATGTCGAGCAGGATATTCACGTCATCTGCCTTGACACGTTTCCATTCCCCGGCTTCCAGCCGGTTCAGCTTCGATTCCGACCAGCCGCGTGGACGCCCTGAGCGTGCTTTTGCTTGATCGGCGACCCACTTCGCGGTGTATCCGCGGTCCTCACGTAGCTCGCGCAGCAGGCGTGAGAGACGGCGACGGCGAAGTGTTGGGCTGCTGACCAATGGGTCCGTGCTCCTTCGAGCGTGGCGGTTGTGTTGGCCAGATCTTACGGCGTGGGACTGTGAACCAGACATTTCGTGCACCATCCATTGTTGTACTGGGCAGGCACAGAAAATTGTGGCGGCACTTATAATGCGGGGCTTGCAAATTATGTTGCGGGCAGCGACGATAGCACCACCTGATGTTCCCGCCGGACCTCCCATCCGGCCCCAACCCCCTGGGGTGTTCCTATGAGATTGCTGTGCTTACTGCTGCTCCCACTCGCGGTGCTGGTGGCGCCGTCTCGGCCCGGCTGGCGCGTCTGGTAGTGGGGCTTCCCGCGCCGCGCCATCGGGGCCGGAGTTGCCCGTCTACGGGCCGCATGCTCCGGTGTTCGCTTCTCGGGCGGTGCTGGTCCGTCCCTACGTTCTCGACGCCGCGCATCGCGGTCACCGACCGACCGTCGAAATCGGGAGCACCACCACGACGACGGCCTTGATGATCTGCGCGCCGAGTTGGCGCCGCTGGTGCGCGACCTGCTGGCCCGGCGCGAGTTGGCGGGGGTGGGACGGTGAGTCCGTTGCGGCGTTACAGCACGCTGTTTCACCCGTGTTCGGCTGAGGTGGGGCTGATCGATGACGCCCCGCAGGCCATCACCTTGACCCTGGGTGAAGGTGATGATGTGGAGCTGTGGCCCGGTGCGGAGGACCACCACGCCCAGGAGGCCTGGCTGGAGGCGGTGGAGAAGGTGCTGGGCCAAGCCCGGGCCTGATGGGCACCCACCGCCCCCACGACGGTGCAGACGGTGCGGATGCGGGGGCGCAGCAGTGCCCCCGAAGTCCCCGCCCGCACCTACGACGAGCTCCACTCCTGGGCGACCGCGATGGATGTCGTCCCCACCGTGGTCGAGGAGGACTGGCAGAGCATCACCTACCAGGCCGAGGCCGACCTCCGCGGAACGCGGGTCCGCTGTCGTTTCCGGGACGTGCTGCCCCCGCGAGACCGCGCTGCGGCGGTTGGCCCGCACCTATGTGGTCGGGATGGTCCACCGGGTCGGCGAGGGCGAGTGCTACCACGTGCGCCAGGTCATCGCCCCGTGCCTGTCCGCTCCCGAACCGGTCGCCCGGAAGCAGGCGGAAATCCTCGCCGGGGCGCGAATCGAGGCCGAACGCCGCGACTGGTGCGGCGCCACCGCGGCCAGCCTGCGCATCCATGGCGTGGAGCGTGCCGTCGACTGGCGACCATGAACCCCCGCGGCGGCCACCCCGTCCAGCCCGTCCGACCTGCGGGGCGGCCGCCGCGGGCCCACACCGCCGCTCAGCCCCATTACCCCCTCCGGGGCCGGGCGGCCCCAAACGACCGGAGTTTTCTCCGGAAATGGGCCTCGCTGTGCGGACCCGCTAGGGGAGACTGCGGGTGATCGCACGCGAGCTTGCCACCCCGGGGCGCCGTATCCGCCCCGGGTGGCCTTCCGCCCGGCCCTGCAACGCCCCTGCAAGGGCGGGCGGGCCCGTGTCCGAGAAGGGCGAGACGAACACCCGAGGAGGAGATGTGGAGATCCTGCTGGCCCGTAATCCGAACGTGGACGCCGGACCAGAGTGGGCGCTGCACGCTGAGGTGCCCGGCCGGGAGCCGCTGTACAAGGAGTGGGACGGCGGGGCCGACGAAGCGGGCGAACGCGCCCGTAAGGCCGGCGTGGAGATCACCGGCGAATGGGAGGAACACGGCTACCTCACATGGATCGCGCCGGCTGCCACCACCTCCCAAGGTGACACAAGGCGCTAGGTTGCGCCGCGACCGCCCTCCCCTCACTGAGGCGGCGGGCGTTCTTTCTTCGAGTCCCGGTTCCTCGCAGGCCGCGACCTCACCCGGGCGCGGGTGCACCACGGGAGTGACGGCGGCCTGTCGGCTGGGCCGGGGAGCCTGCGGGGCGGTGGTATAGTCGTCGGCTTCGGTGGCCGGATCGGCCGGGTTCGTCGCCCTCGGGAAACGGCGACACAACCGAATCTCACACACGGTAATCAACGGTTCCATTTTGGCGTACCGCGACACGCCGAACGCGGAGAGTAATCCGCAGGACGGCCGTGCGGTCAGAGTCCGCTAACCATCGGGGCGCAATGCCATAACCTGGGGTCCGACGCGATGTAGTACTACCGGGAGTAGACTCGAAGCATGAATCGGCTCGGTGACCTTGAACGCGCGGTTATGGAGGTACTGTGGGCAGAGGACGAATCCCTGACAGTCCGTGAGGTCAGTCGTGCCCTCGCTGACCGGGATCTCGCTCACACAACGGTCATGACCGTGCTCGACCGACTCGCCAAGAAGGGCGTCGTCGCCCGGTCCCGCGAGGGCCGTGCGTGGCGCTATCGCCCGGCAGCCAGCCGGGAGAGCTACGTCTCCGAGCTCATGTTCGACGCGCTTGGTCAGACCGGGGACCGTGGCGCCGCTCTGGCAGCGTTCGTGCGCTCGATGAGCGGCAACGAAGCCGAAGCGCTTCGCCGCGCACTCGCGGAAATCGACCAGCCGAGGACGTAACCATATGGTCAGTGCCGCTCTGCTCGCCACCATCGCGGTCGGCTGCCTCGCAGCCGCGGCACGGCTCCGCTGGGCCTCATGGCCGGCCCGCGGCCCCTACATCGCAGTCATCACATGGCAGGTGCTGGGACTGACGTGGGGGATCTCCACCATCGGTGCGCTTCTCGCGTTCGGCCTGGTTCCCTACGAGAAGGGCGTCATCGGCGGGCTCGCCGCCCTGGCGAGCGACGCGTCCGCGCATGGCCTCTACCTCTCCCGGCTCGCCGAGACCCCCTTGGGCGCCGTCCGGGTGGCCGCCGTGATCGCGGCGTTCGGCCTCACCCTGGTGCTCTTCTGCGGCCTGGTCGCCTCCTCCGTCCACGTGCTGCGGACCCGCCGGCGCCACCATGACCTTCTGGAGCTCGTGTCCCGCGATGACCCGGAGGTACCCGGGGCGCGCGTCCTCGACCACCCGGCGGCGGCCGCGTACTGCCTTCCCGGAGTCCTGCGGTCGAAGATCGTCATCAGCGCGGGCGCCCTGGAGGTCCTGGCCCGCAGCGAACTCTCCGCTGTGCTCGCCCACGAGCACGCCCACCTCCGGCAGCGCCACGACCTCGTGCTGCTGCCCTTCTCCTCTTTGAAGCGGGCCTTCCCGCGTGTGCGGATGGTCGAGACCTACTACCGCGCGGTCGCGCTGCTGATCGAGATGTGCGCCGACGACCAGGCGGGCCGCGAACGCTCCCCCAAGGAGCTGGCCACGGCGCTGCTGCGCTTCGGGACGGCGGGGAACGCCCAGGTCCCGGCCGGTGCGATGGCCGCCGGCGACGCCGAGCCCGAAGTGGTGCGGCGCGTCTCCCGATTGATCGCCCCGGCCGAGGAGCTGTCCCGTCCGGCGGCCGCGGCGGTGCTGCTCTCGGCCTTTACCCTGATGGCCACCACGCTGTCGCTCTGGCATCTGCCTATGTGAGAGGTACCGTGAGGGAAACGATCCCGGGCAGCCCGGCGTTTACCTTGGTGGGACCCGGGCTCCGGGTCTCCAGGTTGCCCGCCGTCGCCTAAGGTTCGGAGCGTCTCGTGGTCCAGACGTTGTTCGGGTCGTTGTGGCAGATCCTCTATATAGCGATCTTCGTCACGACCCTCTACGCGTTCATCGAAGCCCTGCGTACCCCCGCGCAGGCATTCCCGGCAATGGACAAGCAGACCAAGGGGCTCTGGACGGGCCTCCTCGGCGTGGGGACGTTCGTCTCGCTAAGCGCGGCCCTCGGGTTCTTCGGAATGTTCTCGTTCCTCGCGCTCGCCGCGGCCCTGATCTACCTGCTGGACGTGCGGCCGGCCACCCGCAACGTCGGCCGTTCCGACGGCCCCTACGGACCGTGGTAGCCTGTTAGCGCGGCGCTCCGTTACCCAGAGGGCCTCCTTGATCCGCCGGACCCCGGCCACGGCCGCCTCGGTGTAGGCGGGGTCGCGGGTGTAGAAGGAGTGGCCCAGGATCTCCGGAGGGAGCGCCTCCCCTTCCCGGACGTCGTAGCGGCGGGGGTCCGGCAGCGGTTCGGCGGGGGCGACGGTCGACCACTCGCCCTCCCGCTCCAGGTGGATCGGGCCGCCGACCGCGTCGGTCGCGCGCCAGAGGTTGCGCCACCGGAGGGTCCGTTCCGAAAGGTCGGCGAGCGCAGCGGGGCCGAAGTAGGCCGGGAAATAGCGGCCGTAGAGCCGGTACAGCGGGGAGCCGTGCGTGATCAGCGCGACGAGCGGGCGGCACCGGATCGGTATCTGCCATAGGGTCGCGGCCGCCAGCACCGACCCCTGGGAGTGCCCGGAGAGCACGATCCCCGTCCCGTTCTTCGTCATTCCGGCGACCCTGGCCGCCAGTTGCGGGACGGCGCGCTCGGCGTAGGACGGCGGTGCCAGCGGGTGCGCCACCCGCGGCCAGAACGTTCCGATGTCCCACAGCACACCGAGGGCCTGCCGGGTCGGCCGGTCCCGGTAGGCGCTGCGCCCCAGCCAGACCACCGCCAGCAGGAAGAACCCGCCCAGCCAGGACCCGACCGCGACCGTGAACGCGATGGCGCCCTGAACCCAGGACGTCGTCCCGGCGGCCACGGAGGCCGGGGTGATCTGCGCGTTGTCCAACGGAGTGGCGGTGATCCGGCCCGTTAGGGCGGCGCAGAGGACCAGCAGGGCCAGGGCGGCGGCAGGCAGTACGAACGCGGCGAGACTGGCGGGCAGGAGTTCGGTCATGCTTCCCATCGCCCGTGCCCTGGCGATCTCCTGGGTGCGGCGGGCGCCCTGGGGCCGCCGGTACATGGCGGCCGTGTTCCGCGCCTCGGCGCCGGTTCGCCGCCGCAGGACTACCGCCAGTGCGGCCGCCGCGGCCAGCGCGATCACCGCCTCCATGGTGAAGGCGAGCTGCAGCCAGGAGTAGGCGCTGGGCGGGCGCAGCACGATGCAGCCGGCCGCCTGGGCACCCGGGTAGTAGCAGCCCCCCAGCCAGCCGGCGGCCTGGTAGACCACCGCGGCCGAGAAAACCCCGCCGAACAGCACCCCGAGCACCGCTGTCGCCGGCCCCGCCATGCCCCGCATCGCAGTATCGGAGTGCACCCGGTTCATGGCGTAAAGCAGCACCGCCGCGGCCAGGAGCAGCAGCGCGAGAACGCACTGCGCCGCGAACAGCGCGTTCAGGCCGGCGGCGTATCCGGGGAGCCGGCCCTCCGCGCTCCACCCGGGCCGCGGCCACACCGAATAGATCAGTGAGGCGGCGAGCAGCAGCAGCGAGAGGTCGCGCAGGACGTGGCAGACGACGTCCGCCCGCCGGTTCCACCAGGGATCGGAGCCGGGGACGAGCACGCTCACCGTGCCGCAGGCCAGGGTGAGGACAACGAGCCCGGCCAGGACGCCGCCGACGATCGGGGAGCCCGCCGCCCGGTCGTGGATCAGCGCGGGAGTCAGCAGCAGGGCGGTCACCACCCCGAGAGCGACCGCGACGTGCGCCGACCGCAGCCGCCCCATGATCTCGCTGTTCCGCCAGAAGTCCGGATCGCTCAGGGGCGCGGCAACGTTGGGAGCGCACGAAGAGCCGTCCGCCCTTCTGGCGACCTCGTAGACACCGCTGCTCCGGCGCGACAGCCGCCACAGCACCAGGACGATCGCGAGCGGCAGCAGGGCGCCGACAGCGAGTGCCCGCCCGGGATCGGAGAGGAGAGCCCCGGGGGCGGATAGGAAGCCGAGCCACGGGCGAAGCTCGGCGCACCGCGCGCCGTAGCCGGAGCACTGCCAGCCGATGAGATCCATGCCGATACCGGCGCCGGCCATGGTCAGCAGTGCGGTGAGGCTGAGCGCCAGCAGCCGCACGGACAGCCCGTAGGCGTGGTCTGCCCATCGGTAGATCCGCGAAGGGCGCTCGCCCGGCCGTCCGGGACGCATCCAGTAGGCCACGTTGACTAGCATGAACGGCAGAAGTAGCAACCACAACGCGCGTGAAGAGCGCCCCGAGGTCAGGTTGCCCCACGCGAAGATCTCGCGCGGCACGTCGCGGACGTCCTCGGTGTCGCTCTTGCACCGCCATCGGAAGAACCCGGCGAGCCCGTCGCCTCCCACCCGCACCGCTGGTTCGACGTCGAGCAGTTCCTCGGCCTGCCCGCCACTGACCCCGTGAACCCGCAACTCCACGACGTGCTCATCCGGCATGCGGCAGGATCTTCCCGCGCGGGGGAGAGCTACACTCCCCGCGCCGCAACGGATTTGACCGCGGATTTACTGTACGAGGTCGTCCTCTGCGAGGTCCCAGGTGTTGCAGGATCCCGGGGACTGCTCCTCCATCCCGCGCTCCAGCCAGTACACGCTGTTCTCGGCGGATCCGTGGGTGCGCTCCTCGGCGGTGCTGTCCTCGCGGTCGGCGGTGGAGGACGCGTCGTCGAGCACGGTCTCGCGGTCGTCGCCGCTGACGGGGTAGGTCACCTCGACCGCGCCGAGGAACACCCCCGCGAAGCAGTTGGCCTGCAGCTCCGCCTTCCGGGTCCAGGCGTTCTGTTCGATCCTGGACTCCTGCAGCCGGCGCTGCTCGTGGTAGTGCTCCAAGAGTCCCGACTCGCCCTGGACGTGGTGCCCGTACTCGTGGGCGAGCAACGAAGCGTAGACGACGCTGTCCTCGGCGCCGTTCCACTTGTCCACGACGTCCTCGGTCCCGATGTACACGCTCTTGTTCGCCCGGCAGTAGAACGCCCCGGCGTCCGAAGGGTAATCGCGGCAGGGACTGCTCCCCGGCTCGTCCCAGAAGACGCGCCGGGGCGGCTCGTAGGGGACCCCGGCCGCCCGGAACTGCCTCTCCCACGCCTCGTCGAGGCAGTCGGTCATCGTGTCCAGGAACCCCTCGACCGAGTCGCTGTCGCCGACGTCGAGGTCCGGTGCGGGACAGGGCAGCGGGGAAAGACGTCCGGTGCCGTACAACGGGTTCGCCACCAGGGCGGACTCGCCAGTGGGGCGCTGAATGTCACCGCCGGCCAGTGGGGGACGGGCGAGGTCGTGGGTGCCGTCCTGGCGGGAGTCGCCGGGCGGCGCGGAGGGCCCTGCGGCGCCCGGCGCCGGTCCGTGCTCCGGCGCGGTACCGGTCGCCGCGTTCCAGCCCAGAGCGGCCAGCGCGAACACCAGCGCGGACAGGCCCGCGTACAGTGCCTTCCGGCTTCCGGCAACGCGCCGCCCGCGAAGCCGCCAGGTATCCCGGATCACTCGACCAGGTCCTCCCGGGCGATCCACGTGTTGCACGCCGCCGGGTTCCGCCGATCCATGCCGTGGGCCGTCCACATCGATCCGTTCTCGGGTGAGCCGTGCGTCCTCCCACCAGGATCGTAGTCACCCCGGCGTTCGGCGTCTTCGAGGATATTCGCCCGCTCTTCGGAACCGATGGGGTAGCTGTCCGCGACCGAGCCCAGGAAGTTCCCGCTGAGGCAGTTCGCCTGCAGCTCACTGCGCCGTGTCAGGGCGTCGCGGTCGCTGCGGTGCTCGTCCCCCCGGATGCTGTGGAGGTAGCCGAGGATTCCGGCCTCTCCCTGCACGTGGTGCCCGTACTCGTGGCTGAGCAGGAAAGCGTAGGCCTCCGGGTACTCACTGTCGCCTGAGTTCTGCACGATGTCGTCGAGCCCGAGGTAGAGCCCCTCGTTGGCCTTGCAGTAGAACGCGGCGACGCCTCTGGCCGGGTAGTTGCCGCACGGGCTCTGGCCCGATGTGTACCAGTAGATGCGGTTGGGTTCCTCGAACGGCAGGTCCGCGGTTTCGAAGTACTCCCCCCAGGCGTCGTCGAGGCAGTCGGTGGTCTCGTGCAGGAACTCCTCCATCGAGACGTCGTCACGGTGGTCGAGTTCCGGCGCATCGCAGGAGGCGGCGGGCAGTTCGCCGCCGTCGTAGACCGGGTTCGCGGTGAGGATCTCGGCGCCCGCCCCTTCCTCAGGCGGGCGCTCCGTCTCGGCGGCCCCGCCCGGGGGATCGTCGGCGACGGGGTGCGTCGTCGCTTCACTGCGGTCGAACAGGGCGGAGAAGCTCAGGAAACCGGCCAGACCGACGGCGGCCAGGCCGGTGAGGAGAACGACGACTACACCGGTGCCGAGCCGCTGCCGAGGTCGGTGCGCGTACGCGGGAAGCGCGTATGCACCCCCCGTACGTGTCCGTCCGATTGTGCCTGTGACGCCACAATCCGATTCGGCCATGAGGCCGTTTCACCTCCCCGCCCGCTGATGGTGAACAGCACCGACCCCTGCTGTTCTGGCCCAACCTTTCGATTATGACCTTCGTGAGAGACAACCACCGGTCCCGGTGGCTGATCCGTAACCTGATTGGCCGACGTCGGCCGCGGGAGGCGAGCCGATAAGCTCTCACGCCATGGGATGGGTTGGTCTCGCGCGTCCGGCTGCCATAGCCGCGACCGTCCTTGTTCTCGGCACCGCCGTTCCGGCAGCGGCCTCGGCGCCCGGGCCGTCGATCGATTCGGCGGCCCAGCGGGACGCGGCCTCTCCGGCGAATGACCCGGTACCCCTGCCGCGGGCGGCCGACGACGGGGCGATCAGCAACGAGGTCACGCTGCGCCTCGACGAAGCGGGAGTGCTGCACGGTGAGGAGGCCATCTCCTTCAACGGCGCCGCGCCGGAGGAGTTCACCCGCACGTTCGTGACCCGAGAGCCCTACGACAACGATTACGACCGGCTCTACGAACTCGGTTCCGTGACCGCTGAGGACGCCGACGGCGGGTCCGTGCCGGCGGACTCCGCCGAGCGGGACGCCGGCGTCGACGTGACCATGGACACGGCAGGGCTGGACAAGGTCGTGCTGCGCTACGAGGTCCGCGGGGGCACCGAGAGCGTCGGCCAGGGAATCGAACTGGGCTGGACGGCCGTCGGCGGTTACAGCGCACCCGTCGCCGGCACGACCGTCGTGGTCGAGGCGGCGTCACCGCCGATCGCCATCTCCTGCACCGCGGGAGAGCCGCGCAGCTCCATGTACTGCACCGCCTCCGACATGGGCGGACACGAGGCGCTCGTGGCCCGGTTCATGCAGGCGGACATGACCCCGGGCGAGAGCCTTGGCGTGGTCGTCTCCTATCCCGCCGGCACCGCGCCCGGCGACCCGATCCTTGACCGGAAGTGGTCACTGACATCGGCGTTCGCGATCACGCCCGCGACCGCGAGCGTCTTCGGGCTGCTGCTGGTGGTACTGGTCGGCGGGCTCGTCGTGCTGATCCGCGTCCACGGACGCGATGAACGGGCGGTGCGCTCCGAGGCGAGCGTGGGCGACAGTGTCCCGCTGGCATCGGGCGGTAACGGCATCCGTTTCACCCCGCCCGACGACGTCCATCCGGGCCAGATCGGCACCCTGATCGATGAGCAGGCCGACGTCGTGGACATCACCGCCACCGTTGTCGACCTCGCCGTACGCGGCTACCTCACGATCCGGGAACTGCCGCACGAGCATTTCACCGCGGTCGACTGGCAGATGGAGAAGCTCCCGGTGCCGCTGGAGGACTCGTTGCTCCCGTACGAGCGGCTGCTGCTCGACGCCCTGTTCCGCCACCGCGAGCGGGTCACGCTGTCGGAACTGGGCAACGACCGGTTCCCGGCCCGGCTGGCCGCTGTACGCGACGAGCTCTACCGCGACATGGTGCGGCTCAAGTGGTTCGCCCGTCGGCCGAACCTGGTGCGCACCCAGTGGGCCACAAAGGGCATCGTGCTCACGGCCATGGGGGTGCTCCTCACCGTGCTGCTGGCGGTCTTCACCCAGACCGCCTTCGTCGGCCTGGCCGTGATCATCGCCGGTGCGGCCGTGACGGTCGGCGGGCAGTACATGCCCGCGAAGACCAGCCAGGGCAGTTCGGCCTTCGCGCACACCCTGGGCTTCCGGGCCTATCTGATGAGCGCCAGGGCGGAGCAGGTGCCCGAGGAGCATCGTGTCCGGGTCTTCTCCCGGTACCTGCCCTACGCGATCATCTTCGACAACGTGGACCGGTGGGCGAAGATCCTGGCCGCAGCGGGTGAGGACGAGCTCGGCGAGAACGGGCTTCCCTGGTACAAGGGACCCGAGGAATGGCGGCTCCAGGATTTCGCCGACTCCATCCGAATGTTCACCCTGACGCTGACGGGAGTCATCTCAAACACCCGCCAGTTCCGGACGATCAGGTAGTAGAGGGATCGATGAGAGCGGTCGTACAGCGAGTCAGCCACGCCTCGGTGACCGTCGAGGGCGAGATCGTCGGCGAGATCACCGGGCCGGGGCTGATGGCGCTGGTCGGAGCCACGCACACAGACACCGAGGCCGAAGCGCGGCGGCTGGCCGCCAAGATGTGGAAGCTGCGGATCCTCGACGAGGAGAAGTCCTGCTCCGACATAGGGGCTCCGCTGCTCGTGGTCAGCCAGTTCACCCTGTACGGCGATGCCCGCAAGGGCCGCCGACCCACATGGCAGGCAGCGGCTCCCGGTCCCGTTGCCGAGCCCCTGGTGGACGCTGTCGTCAAGGAGCTGCGCGAGCTGGGCGCGCACGTTGAGACCGGTGCCTTCGGCGCCGTGATGTCGGTGTCCCTCACCAACGAGGGACCGTTCACGGTGGTCCTCGACGTATGATGGCCGGAGGCCGTCCCCGCTACTCCGCCGTGGCGACGACCGGTTCGAACTTGTAGCCCAGGCCGCGCACCGTGACGATGAACTCGGGATTGCCCGGATCGGCCTCGATCTTCGCGCGCAGCCGCTTGACGTGTACGTCGAGGGTCTTGGTGTCACCCACGTAGTCGGCCCCCCACACCCGGTCGATGAGCTGCATCCGGGTGAGGACCCGGCCGGCGTTGCGCAGGAGCACCTCCAGCAGTTCGAACTCCTTGAGGGGAAGCTGGATGTTCTCGCCGCGCACCGTGACCACGTGCCGCTCCACGTCCATCCGGACCGGACCGGCTTCGAGCGCCGTGGGGAGGAGCGCCTCGTCCTCGCCGCGGCGGCGCAGCACCGCGCGGATGCGCGCCACCAGCTCCCGGGAGGAGAACGGCTTGGTCACGTAATCGTCGGCCCCCAGTTCCAAGCCGACGACCTTGTCGATCTCGCTGTCCTTGGCGGTCAGCATGATGACCGGGACGTTGGACTTCTGCCGCAGCGTCCGGCACACCTCGGTTCCGGGCAGGCCGGGCAGCATCAGGTCCAGCAGCACCAGGTCGGCCCCGGTGCGGTCGAACGTCTCCAACGCCGCCGTCCCGGTGGTCGCCACCGCGACCTCGAAACCTTCCTTGCGCAGCATGTACGACAGGGCATCGCTGTAGGATTCCTCGTCCTCAACGACGAGTACACGCGTCACTGTGGTGCCTCCCGATTGGTGTTCTCCTGGGAGTGCGTTCGCTCCCGGGTCTCCGGCCGGGGCAGACGCAACGTGAACGTCGACCCCGAGCCCTCCTTGCTCCACACGGTCACTTCTCCACGATGGTGGGTCATGATGTGCTTGACGATCGCCAGGCCGAGGCCGGTGCCACCGGTCGCCCGGCTTCGAGCCGCATCCACACGGTAGAAGCGCTCGAAGATTCGTTCCAGGTCCTGCGCCGGGATGCCGATTCCTTGGTCGGCGATGCTGATCTCCACGGACTTCTCGGTGACCTCGGTCAGCACCGACACCCGGGTGCGTTCGGGGCTGTAGGACACCGCGTTGGCCACAAGGTTGCGCAGAGCGGTGACGAGCAGCCCCTCGTCCCCGAGGACGACGATGTCCTCGGTTCCCCTGGAGAGCAGCTCGATCTCCTTGGAGTCGGCGGCCATACGCACCGCGTCGAGCGCCTCCTCGACCAGGGTCTCGACCTGGACCTTGTCGGGTTCGGCCATGGGTTCGGCGCCCTGGATCCGCGACAACGTGATCAGGTCCTGGATGACGCTGGTCAGCCGGGACGTCTCCTGCTGCATGCGGCCGGTGAAGCGGAGCACGGCGTCAGGGTCGTCGCTGGCGTCGGCCACGGTCTCGGCGAGCAGCGAGAGGGCTCCCACCGGTGTCTTGAGCTCGTGGCTGATGTTGGCGACGAAGTCCCGGCGCACCGCTTCGACGCGGCGGCGTTCGGTCTGGTCCTCGGCGAGCACCAGGACCAGGCCGGTGCCCCCCAGGGGGGCCACCCGTACGGCGAAGGAGGTGGCGTCGGGCCCGAACTTGCGAACGGCCACTTCGATCTCGGTCTCGCGTATCACGCCGTCGCGGCGCACCTGGCGGGCCAGTGCCAGCAGGTCGCCGATGACGAGTTCCGAACCCCGTACGATCCCGTAGGCGCGGGCGGCGGAGCTGGCCCGGAGGACCCGGTCGGCGGAGTCGAGCACCACGGCCGACGACGGGAGCGCCGCGAGGACCTCGGCGATCCCTGAGGGCAGCTCGGACTGCCCGGACGGTTCAGGGGTATGGCTACGACCTCTCTCGCTGATTCGAAACGCCAGCCCCGCGGCGACGCCCGTCATGAGTCCGACGAGCCCCGCGATGGTGGCGAGCAGCTCCCCTTGCACAGTTCGATCGTAAGCGGGACGAGCTCTGCCGTACCCCTCTGGCCTTATGTTGGAACCGAGCTTCCCGCAATATTCACTGTCCCTTACGAAACGATTCAGCCGCGAACTGGAACGATGTGAACTATGCGCGACACCTACCATGAGGGGCTCGACGCCCTCAGCGAACGCCTTGTCGAGATGACGAGGCTGGCCAGGCACGCCATTGCACGCGCCACGACCGCGCTGCTCGACGCCGATCTCAACGCCGCCCAGGAGGTGATCTCCGGGGACGACGAACTCAACAAGCTCAACGACGAGATCGAACGCAGCGCGTTCGAGCTGATGGCCCGCCAGCAGCCTGTGGCCAAGGACCTGCGCACGATCATCACCTCGCTGCATATGGCGGGAGACCTGGAACGCATGGGGGACCATGCGGTGCACATCGCCAAGATCGCGCGCCGCCGGAACCCCGAATCCGCCATCCCGGCGGAACTGCGCTCCATCGTGCTGGAGATGGGGCATCAGGCCGAGCTTCTGGTCATCAAGGCCGGAGAGGTCGTCAACGCCCGCGACGCCGAGACCGCGAGAGAGCTGGACGCCGATGACGACCGCATGGACAAGCTGCGCCGCAAGCTGCTCAAGCGGATCCTCGACCCCAACTGGAAGCACGGCGTGGAGGCGACCATGGACGTCACCCTCGCCGGCCGGTTCTACGAGCGCTTCGGCGACCACGCCGTGCACGTGGCGGACAACCTCGTCTACATGGTGACGGGGGAGAAGGTGAGCGACCGCGAGCTGGAGGCCTAGTCAGCCGAGGCCCATGCTCCCCGGCGACCGCCTCCGGTATCATGGGGAACATCACATCCCGCGGGCTGCGGCCCGCGGAGGACGCGTGGCGGAGCGGTAGGGCCGAGGGCGCCCTTTGTTTTCCTCTCGCAGGCGTGGGGCGTCCGGCCCTCCCGGGGTCCGCGACGACGGAGCGCCGTCCGGAGGGAGTGCGGTCGAGAGCACCTCGAGTACCATTTGTCAAGACCTAAATTGTGGCGCTGACCTGCGCGTTCGCAAACCGAATAGGTACGTTGAGTCACGGATTCGTGGTACCCTTGTGGTAGCGGAAGGGGTACTTGTCACATGACTTTCAAGGTCGGCGACACCGTTGTCTACCCCCATCATGGGGCTGCTCGTATTGAGGCGATTGAGACTCGCACCATTAAGGGCGAGGATAGGACCTATCTCGTTCTGAAGGTCGACAAGGGTGATCTTACGGTACGTGTGCCTGCCGAGAACGCCCAAGATGTCGGGGTTCGTGACGTGGTGGGCCAAGACGGACTGGACCGGGTCTTCGAGGTGCTGCGCGCACCGCACACGGAAGAGCCCACCAACTGGTCCCGGCGCTACAAGGCGAACCTGGAGAAGCTCGCGTCCGGGGACGTCAACAAGGTGGCGGAGGTCGTCCGCGACCTCTGGCGGCGCGATAAGGAACGCGGCCTTTCCGCCGGAGAGAAGCGGATGCTCGCCAAGGCCCGGCAGATACTGGTGAGTGAACTCGCCCTTGCCGAGAAGACGAATGAAGACAAGGCCGAAGCGCTTCTCGACGAAGTCCTCACCGACTGACTAAAGGCCACCAAAGAAGCACTGTTTTCATGCCGAAAATGCCGCGGGTGGGCGTCGGAACCGACGTCCACCCATTTATGGCAGGACGCATTCTGTTTCTCGCGGGCCTGGAATGGCCGGGAGAGGACGGAGTGAGCGGCCATTCCGATGGCGATGTCGCCGCGCATGCGGCGTGCGACGCGCTTTTCTCCGCGGCCGGCCTGGGCGATCTTGGGGCGCAGTTCGGCACCGCCGATCCGAAATGGCGCGGTGCGTCGGGGGTCGCCCTCCTCGCGGAGTCGGCCGCCCGAGTCCGGACCGCCGGGTACGAGATCGGTAACATCGCTGTTCAGATCATCGGCAACCGGCCCAAATTCGCGCCGCGCAGGTCCGAGGCGGAGCAGGTCCTTACCGAGGCGGCCGGTGCCCCGGTCACGGTCTCGGCGACCACCACCGATGGCCTCGGGCTCACCGGCCGGGGCGAGGGAATCGCGGCGGTGGCCACCGCCCTGTGCGCACCCTCCGAATGACACGGACCGACCGTGTCCCGGACCTTCCGGTGGGGCCGAGGCCGTCTTGCCGGCCCGCGGAAATCAGCGGACGGGTGCCCGATGAGGTTCAGCCGTGCGGTTCCTCCGGTGGGGTAGGTCCGCTGCGGACCCGACGCGATGGCGGGTCCTCCGGGAAACCGGTCATCGGAGGCCGGCGCGGTCTGAGCGCCACGGGACGCTTCTCGATCAGGGGATCCGTCTCCGGCCCGCCCCCCGAGAACGGTTCCGCCGCCTCCCCTTCAAGGGGTGCCGCTTCGTCGCTGGTCGGGTCGTCGGGTGGGAGGTCGTGGACGAAGCCGTCCTCGTGCTGTCCGGTGTTGGCGCCGCTCTGCCCGGTATCGCTCTCCTCCGCCGCGGAAGCGCTGTCCTTGGCCGGCTCCGCGGCCTTTTTGATCGGGTTGGCAGCGGGCTGCGGCACGCGCTTGGGGAGCTCCTCGCGAGGGGGTGCCGAGTGGGGCTCCCCCGCCGCCTCGGGTTCCGAGGCGGGCGCCCCCGTTTCCGCGGCTTCGGGGCGTGGCTTCGGTGCGGGGTCCGGCAGAACGGGCTCCGGTTCGGGGAAGGGGGCGGTGTCCCCGGTATCTCCCGGTTCCGGGGACGGGGACTCCGGTTCTTCCGCCGCCGCGGCGCGGCTCCCGGATGCGCTGGTCTTCGCCTGTTGGAGGTCGCCGTCCGCCGCGTCGGTCTCGTGCGCCTCGACCTCTTCACGCTCCAGCACGCGGACCGAGGACTCCTTGTGGGAAGGCTGGTCCTGCTTGGGCGGCCACAGCAGCGCCGGTGCCGAGGGAGCGGCCTCGCGCTCCTCCGGTGGCCCCGGCTGGGGCTCCTCGGGTTCGGCGGGCTTCGGTGTCGACTCGGCGGGCAGTGGGGCGGTGTCAACGGAATCGGGATCAGCGGAGGGCGCGGAGCGGGGGCGCCGCGCGGCCTCGGGGCGTTCGCCGCGCAGGTGCGAGACCACCCACAGCCAGAGCCGGAACGCGACCAGCAGCGCCATCCAGGGCGCTACGGCGGCCACGACGACGGCCGTCTCCGGAAGCAGTTGGTAGCCCAGTGGCTGCAACGCACTGGCGAACGCAGCGATCAGGATCAGCCCGAGGATCAGGGCGTCGACCCCGAGCCGCCGGGACCTCGGGGCGTCGCGGAGCAGGTAGCTGGTCCAGAAGGCGATGAGGAGCAGCAGCGTGAACGCGCCGGGGTAAAGGTGTGCGTACTTCGGGTCGACGTCGCCTTGGCGGGCGATCTGGTAGATGCCGTTGTAGGAGAGCAGAACGGCACACGCGGCGATCACCAGGACGCCGATGCCTGTCAGTGTGATCGCGATGGCGCGGGATCCCCTGCCGGAGGTTCGGGGGGCAGGGCGCGCGCCGCGGGTACGTGAAGAGGGGTTAGCGGCCATCGTATGCAGAAGCGTAGCTCAGCCAGCGCTGTGAACACGAGGTTCCGCGCTGATGCGGCCGGGAGCGCCTCGGGAGTTCCGCGTCCGCGCCGGTCGGGCCTGTCCACCGGTCGGCGGCTCCCGGCCCGTACCCCGCCGCGGAACAGCTACCCTTGGCACTGTGAGTCTGCGCTTCTATGACACCCGAGCCCGGCAGGTCCGCGACTTCGTCCCTCTGCGTGAGGGGCGTGCCTCGCTGTACCTGTGCGGTGCCACGGTGCAGGCTCCGCCGCACATCGGCCACATCCGCTCCGGTGTCAACTTCGACATCCTGCGGCGCTGGCTCACCTACCGCGGCTACCGCGTGACCCTGTGCCGCAATGTGACCGACATCGACGACAAGATCATCAACGTCGCACGGGCCGAAGGCGTGCCGTGGTGGGAGGTCAGCGAACGCAACCAGCGCGCGTTCACCTGGGCCTACGACATCCTGGGATGCCTGCCGCCCACCGTGGAGCCGCGTGCCACCGGGCACGTGCCCGAGATGGTCGAGCTGATGCGGCGGCTCATCGAGAGCGGGCACGCCTACCCCGCCGAGAACGGTTCCGGTGACGTCTACTTCGACGTCACCTCCTTCCCTGAGTACGGGGCCCTGTCCAACCAGCGGCTTGAGCAGATGCGCGGCGCCGACGACACCGAGAACGACCTCGGGAAGCGCGATCCCCGCGACTTCGCCTTGTGGAAGGGGGTACGACCAGGGGAGCCCAGCTGGGAGACCCCTTGGGGCCGCGGCCGGCCCGGCTGGCATCTGGAGTGCTCGGCCATGGCCACCAAGTACCTCGGCTCCACGTTCGACATCCACGGCGGCGGACTCGACCTCGTGTTCCCGCACCACGAGAACGAGACCGCGCAGTCCCAGGCCGCCGGTGACGGGTTCGCCCGTTACTGGCTGCACAACGGCCTGCTCGCCATGGCCGGCGAGAAGATGAGCAAGTCGGTCGGCAACTCGCTGCTGATCCCGGAGATCGTGCGCAAGGTCCGGCCGGTCGAACTGCGCTACTACCTGGCGCAGGCGCACTACCGGTCGGTCATCGACTACTCCGACGAGGCACTGCGCGAGGCGGCGTCCGCCTACCAGCGGATCGAGGGGTTCCTGACCCGGGCCACCGAGGTCGTCGGGGAGGTGGCGCCCGCTGGCGAGATGCCGGAGGAGTTCGCGTCGGCGCTCGACGACGACCTGGGTGTCTCCCAGGCGCTCGCGGTCGTGCACGGGCATGTGCGCGACGGCAACTCGGCACTTGCCGATGGCGCCAAGGAGCGCCTCGCCGAGATCACCGGCCGGCTGCGGGGGATGCTCGCGGTGCTGGGACTGGACCCGCTGTCCGAACAGTGGGCGGAGACCGGCGACACCGGCCTGCGCGACGTCGTCGACGCCCTGGTGACGGTCGCTCTGGACCAGCGGCAGGCGGCTCGGGCCCGCAAGGACTACGCGGCCGCAGACGAGATCCGCGACCGGCTCAGCGAAGCGGGCATCACCGTCGAGGACACTCCGCGCGGTCCGCGCTGGGAGCTCCGGCACGGCTGACGGGGCGCCGAGACCGAACGGGGACCGGTGTTTCCGGCATGGCCGCATGCACAGCAGATATGGAAGGAACAGCGCTCATGCCGGCGAAGAAGGGCAAGAAGGGTCCCACGAAGGGCAGCGGGGGCAAAGGGAAGAGCGCGCTCGAAGGTAAGAAGGGCACGCTTCCCAAGGAGCAGCGGCACTGGTACCCCAAGAAACAGCGTTCCGGTGCCGGCAAGCAGCAGCCGGGCCCGCCGGTCTCCAGCCCCGACGTCCCCGGGGCTTCCGGCCGCGACGGCGGCGGCTCGGAACTGCTGGTCGGCCGCAACCCGGTCCTCGAAGCGCTGCGGGCCGGTGCCCCGGCGTCCAGGCTGTTCCTGGCGAACAGTCTGGAACCCGATCCCCGTATCACGGAGGCCGCCAGGCTCGCCGGCGATGCCGGGGTGGAGATCCAGGAGGTCACAAGGACGCAGCTGGACAACCACTGCGAAAGCAGCGGGCAGCCGGGCGCGGCGCATCAGGGCATCGCGTTGAAGGTGCCGCCCTACCGCTACCAGCATCCCGACGACCTGCTGGACACCGCCCAGGAGTCGGACACGCCTCCGCTGATCGTGGCGCTCGACAGCGTGACCGATCCGCACAACCTTGGGGCGGTCGCCCGGTCGGCCGCGGCGTTCGGCGCGCACGGCCTGCTGATCCCGGAGCGCCGCTCCGCGGGCGTGACCATGGCGTCCTGGAAGACCTCGGCCGGCGCGCTCGCCCGGCTGCCTGTAGCGCAGGCCACCAACCTCACCCGCACACTGGAGGGGTACAAGCAGGCCGGGCTGTTCGTCGCGGGGCTTGACGCCGGTGCCGACACCCGCCTGGACGAACTGGGGTTGGCGACCGGACCCCTCGTCGTCGTGATCGGCTCCGAGGGCAAGGGGCTGTCGAGGCTGGTCCGCGAGACCTGCGACATCGTCGTCGGGATCCCGATCAGCGGCGCGGAGTCGTTGAACGCTTCAGTGGCGGCCGGCATAGCGCTGTACGAGACCGCCCGGCGTCGGACGTCCGGACAGTAGCCCACAACCGGTACCATGCCACTGGGTGGTGCAGACACCGGCCGGCATAGCTCAATTGGCAGAGCAATCGCCTTGTAAGCGATAGGTTAGGGGTTCAAGTCCCCTTGCCGGCTCTTTTCTTTTCTGGCCAGGGATGACGTGGCCGCGGCAGATGGGGTCCGTCGGCTGGTCAGCTATCGCTTATGGCCACGGGGAGTCCGTCGAGACTCCCGCTGCGGCCTTTTCCTTCCCATGGGGGTCCTCGCTGATCTTGAGCATTTCGTTTCTTCGTGCGCGTGTGAAGGAACGACTTCCTCAAGATCGCCGAAGGGCTGCGGCGAGTGCCACGTCGCGGGTGACTTTCCGCATACTGCTGATCGGTGGCAGGAGCGTTTCCGCCGCGCCTTTCCCCAGCCGCTGCCACCCCGAGGGCCTTGGCAGCCGCGACCAGCATGTTGTCGGTGACCCGGAGGGCCTTGCCTTGCTTGCGGTGCCCGAGCATCGTCTGCACCACGTAGACGTCCGTACCGGAGGATTCCCGAGCCCGATTCCGTTCCCGCCCGTTGGGTGTCCTGTGCGGGCGTCGGTGGACCGCTAGCCGCCCGGGAAACGGATGAAGGACGGCGGGACGTGGTCGGTGAGCCACACTCCGTTGGCGCTGACCCGGAATTCGTACCCGGCCGCGTGCATGTCTCCGGCGCCGACCGCCAGAACGACCGGCGGGCCCCTGCGCGCCCCGACGCGGGTGGCTGTCGCACGGTCCGGGGACAGGTGGACATGGTGGCGGTTCATCGGCCGTAACCCTGCGGCGCGGATCGCCTCCAGGCTCCTGGCCACCGTCCCGTGGTAGAGGGACACGGGCGGTTCGGCCACCGGGAGGTCGAGGTCCACGGGCACGGAGTGGCCCTGGTCGGCCCGGATCCTGCCGTGCTCGATCGTGTACCGGCGCTTGTCGTTGCCGGCGACGACCTGCTCCAGTTCCGCCCGCGATATCGGGAACCCGCGGGAGGCCGCCGCCGCGAGCAGCGTATCGACCTCCACCCAGCCGTGCGCGTCCAGGTCGATCCCGATCCGCTCCGGGGTGTGCCGCAGGTGCCTGGCCAGGTACCTGGAGACCGCCACCAGCCGCTGCCCGTCCACCGCCACCACCTCCCGAAGGCTCGCCACCCTGCTGCCGGTACCCCTCGGGCCGGGGTCCGCCGGCGGGTTGAGGACGAGCTTATGGGGCGGTGCGCACCGGCCGCCTCCTCCGCCGATAGGCCCATTGCGCCCGTGTATCCGGCTCTGGTCCCGGCAGGCGCGGGACACACGCACCGGCCGGGGAGCGTAGGCGCGGTACGTAGCCGCGAAGCCGCTGCCCGGGTGACGACACGCGTAGCCCGCGGCGGCGAGGCTTGGGCCCATGAACAGTCAACTCGCTCTGTTGGCGACCGAAATGACGGCGACGGCAGCGCGGCACGGCCCTCCGTGGGGAGCCGGCCCGCCGCCGTTCGCACCGGTGATTGGAGTCCTCATGTGCCTTCTGCTGCCACTCCTCGCTGCGGGGACCGCTTTCTGGCTGCTGCGCCGCCGCGGCGGGCGGCCGCCGTGGGCCGCGCCCGCCCCGGAGCCCGCCGACGAGACCGCGCGCAGGGTGCTCGCCGAGCGCTTCGCCCGCGGTGACATCAGCGTGGACGAGTTCCTGGAGCGCGCGAGCGCGCTGAACTGGTACCCGGGTACCTAACCGGGCGGCACGCCGTGACGGGAACGGTGGGCACGGCCGCTCTGCCCGGCCGGCGCCTGGAGTGGAACAGCTCCGGTGCCGGCCGCGGCGGGCCGCTGTTCCGGCTCTCCCCTGTACTCCGCAAGGCGGCCGTGACGGTGCGCGTCGTGACCAGCGTGGGGTGGCTGGGTGTGCATCTCGCGCTGGTGGCCCCCACCGTCAACGCTGCGCTCGCCGGCATCCCGGAACCCGCCACCGCCGGCTACACCGCCGCGACGCTGCTGGTGACGGTGCTCATCACGCCGATCAGCCGCTCGCGGGGGTTAGCGGACCGGTTCTTTCCCTCGGTACGTCCTGGGGACTGCTGCGGTACTACTGGGTGGCGATCAAGCTGGTGCTGACCACCGTGCTGGTGCTCGGCAGCAATCTGGCCCTGGGCCCCGGGCTCGTGGAGTTGGCCTCGGCGGCGGGCGGCTCGGGGGAGCCGCCCGCGGCGAGCGAGCAGGAGAAGGCCGTGATCTCGCTGTCGGTCGCGTGGTCGTTCCTGCTCGCCGCCACCGTCCTCTCCACCGTGAAGCCTTTCGGTCGGCTACAGCGGCGTCCGAAGCGGGCGGGGCCGCGGCGGGGCCCCGCCACGGAGGCGCCCGGCAAGGGGTGAGGCCCTGCCCCGCTCTCCGCGCTCCTTGCGGACACGACGAAACCCTTTCCCTCTCGGGGCGCGAGGCCCGCAGTCGCGCCTTCGGGCCCGGTTTCGGTCTCCCGCACAGGAATGTTCCATGCTCATGCGCAGGTGGAACGGGGTGACAACCCCGTGTCCAGCGGGTATCCGCCGGTGGGAAAGTTCCGTCGGAGGAGGGGGCGCGTGCGAGACGGTGATTGGCTCGCGGATACGGGGATGGACATTCGCGGTGTCCTGAAGGTGATGGTCGATGCGGGGTGGTTGCCGGGGGGCACCGCCGTTGTCGGCACCGGCAGCATGTGGGAGTTCGTCGCCGTCGGCGGACTCGCCGAGGAGTGCGAGGGCGCCCGCGCCGCCCCGGACGTCCACTATGACGTGGCCAGTCTGACCAAGGTGCTGGCCACCTGGCCGCTCGTGGGGCGGGCAGTGGCCGAGGGCCTCCTCGACCTGGACACGCCGCTGTCGGACCACTTTCCCGGGGGGCCGTACCCCGGCGGGGCGGTGACCGTCCGGCAGATACTCACCCACACGTCGCGGCTGAACCCGGTCACCTGGCTGGAGTGCTATGTCGGGACCGGTCGTGACCTGGCCGAGGCGATCCTGTCCGAGCCGCTGGACGAGGAGGGGTACCGCTACATCGACCGCGGGTTCATCCTGTTGGGCCTGCTGCTGGAGCGTGTCCTCGGTGCGCCCCTGGACCGGCTGGCGGCGGAGATGTGGGCGGATATGGGCATGTCGGCGACGGCCTACGGGCCGTTACCGCGCTCGCCCTCGGTGGCCCCGACCGAGCGCCGTATCCCGGGGACCGCGCCGACGTGGGGTGTGGTGCACGACGAGGCCGCGGCCCTCATGGGCGGGGTCGCCGGCCATGCGGGGGTGTTCAGTACCGCCATTGACCTCGGGGTCTTCGCGAGGGAGCTTCTTCACCGCTACTCCGAGGGCGGGCCGGCGGACTCCTTCGCCGGCTATCTCCGGCAGAGCTGGACGCCCGGCGTGTTCGTCGAGAGGGGGTACTCCCGCGGACTGGCCTGGCTGGTCACCGACGACGGCGTCGTCTTCCACAACGGCTACACCGGGACCAGCCTCGTCCTGCACCCTGAGACCGGCCGCTACGTGGGCCTGCTGACCAATGCCGTGCACCTCGGGCGCCGGAGGACGGGTCTCGGTGACCTCCGCGCGGCGGCGCTGGCGGCGTTCAAGAGCTAGGGGGCCCGGACGGGGTGATGAGGGCATGCCGCAGGTCGGCGAGCAGGTCGGCGATCCCCTCTGGGCCGTCGACGACCAGGTCGGCGCGTTCGGCCAGGGCTGTGACCTCTGTCGAGCCGCTGCAGACCGTGATCCCGGGGACGCCCTGCTCCCGGAGGTTCTCCACGGCGTCGAACGCGGCGAGGTCACCGAGGTCGTCGCCCGCGTAGAGCACCACCGACCCCCCGCGGTCGGTGACGAAGTCGGTCAGCGCCGTGCCTTTGTCCATGCCCCGCGGGCGCAGCTCGATGACCATGCGGCCGGGCTCGACCGAGAGCCCGGTCCGCTCGGCCAGAGCGTCGAGCGGCGACCTCAGCAGGTCCAAGGCGGAGTCGGGCTCGGGCGTGCGGCGGGTGTGGACCGCGAGCGCGTGCCCCTTGTCCTCGATCCAGGTGCCCTCCGGGGCTCCGACCCGTTCGATGAGTCCCGGAAGTTCCTCGCGGACCGTCTGCACTCCCGGTGGTGGTTGCGGCGACGTGTGCCGGCCGCCCTCCCAGCGGTCCAGGCCGTACTGGCCGAGGACGGCGATGCCGCCGATGCTGTCGAGACTTCCGTACGTCACCGCCACATCGGCGGGGCGACCGGTGACGATGACGATCGATCCCACCAGAGGG
>NZ_LAJC01000055.1 GCF_000981225.1 Allosalinactinospora lopnorensis | reverse complement strand
CGCACCGGGGAGGTAGCCGCTGGACGACGGGGCGGCCGGTGAGCCGAGCGGATCGCGGGAGAAGGAGCCCGAGTCCCTGGAGGAGGGCCGGGAGGGCTCTCCGGTGCCCGAAGGTGTCGGCGGCGTCCACGACCGGGTCTCCGGCGGGCTCTGGGATCCCGCTTCGCGCGCCGAAGGCACCCCGAGCGGGTCGTTCAGCGGATCCGGTCGAACGGGTGCCGATGGGGGAGGGGATGGGGGCGGCGGCGCGGGATCCTGGTCCCGGGGCGGCCGTTCGGGGAGGGGCGGCCGTTTGGGAAGCGGGGTGCTCTCGGAAGCCGCGGCGGCGGAGTCGTTCTCCTGGCCCAGACTCGCCAGCTTGGCGAGGTCGGGGTCGGGGATCTCTGTGCTTCCCGCGGGAGGGGTCTCCGGTTCCCCGGCGGGGTCGGGGCCATCGGCGCGGCGCGCGCGGCGGCCGCGGGAGCGCGGGGCCGGCTCGGGCTCGTCGTCGTACGGGGAGTCGTCCCCCTCGTCCGAGACGGCGGACATGGCCTGCGTCGCCTCGTTACGCGCCTCCCGCCGCCGCGGCCGTTCGTCGTCCTCGCGGCCGAAGGACGATTCGTCGCCGGACAGACTCGACCAGAAGTCGTTGTCGGACAGCCCGCCGGAATCGTCCTCCCAGTCGTCGTCGGCGCGGTTTCGCCGCAGGCGGGGGCGCCGTGCGGGACGCGGTTCGTCGGCGTCGGCGCGTGAGCGGCGCCCGCGCGGGCGGGGAGCGGGCTCGGCCTCCTCCTCGTCCTCCTCGCCCTCGAATCGGTCATCACCGTAGTCGTCGTAGTCGTCCTCGTACTCATCGCGCGCGTTACCGATACTGAGGGCGCGCATGCCCAGCAGGATCAGCACGAGGACGGCGAGGACGACGATGACGGCGATGATGGTGATGAGCGTAATGGTCATGGTGAACGCACCACCCTAGGGCCTGCGGCATGGGAAGGGACAGAGGAGCCACCGGCGGGGGTGATGTGGTCAGCGGGCACCGGACGCGGCGGCACCCGCCCCTCAAGGCCTGATGCCGCCGTTGCCGATCCGCCTTGCACGCGGTGGTCGGCCGGAACCGTGGTGCACACGCACGAGCTCCGCACGCCGATCCCCGGGCGGTCGGCTGGCAGCCCCCCGCCGCCGGGGATGGGAGAGGCGTCCACGGCGCTCGTCCGCGGGAGGACGGCACGACGCTGGCGCCTCGCTGTGTGCTGAGTGAATGTGGTCATCAAAAAATCAAGGGGGGGCACGGATCCACTTTATGCATAGTTGCGGCACGAGTGCAGAGGGCGACGGAAGCTTCCTGGTGTCCTTTGCGAGAATGCAATCGAGCTATGTGTCCAAAACGCGGGAAAACATTCCTGGGTCGATTGTGGCGCATTTCGCTACCCGCTGGTAGTGGTGAGCGACCCCCGGGCTATGGCGCGCGAGGCGATCGCCTCCAAGGAGTCCTCCAACGGCGCGCCCTCGGGAAGGTCGACCTCCTCACTCAGCGCGTAGACAGTGAACCGGTACTCGTGCTTGTGCCCCTCCTCGGGGCACGGCGGGTCGTAGGCGGACCCGCCCGCACTGTTTTGACCCTGGTGCGCCGGCTGCGGAACGCTGTTCTGCCGGATCTCGGGGACCTGCGGGTCCATGCCGTAGAGCACCCAGAAGACATGCGCATCCGAAGGGTCGTCCGCGACAACGGCGATCGAGGAGGTCCGGTCCTCATCGGGCAGACCCGACCACTCCAAGGGGGGAGAGACGCCCTCGCCCGCGCAGGTGTAGGCGTCGGGCAGCGGACGGCCCTCCTGCATCATCGGGCTGTTCACATTGATGTCGGCGCTCATCTCGTTCTCGAACGCCGGCGAGAGCGAGCCGCAGCCCGCCGTTGCGGCCAGCAGCACGACCGCTCCGCTCGTCACGGCGAAACGGCGCCGTGCGCGCGGGAGGGCCGAGACGGCACCGTGGCGCGAGCCGGAGGAACAGTGGGGTGCGACCGGGAACATGGGGCTCCTGCGAAACTTCTGAATTGGTCTCTCCTGGGGCGTCGCCGGGCCGGATCCCCGGACGCCTCCGGGTGTGGCGCCGCGGGCAGCCCCTGCGGCGAGTTTCCCTTGGAACCTTACTCCGGTCCAGATGCCGACGGGCCCCGGATCCGCGATGCGCGGTCCCACGGCACTCGCCACCCGCGCCATCCTGCCCGGGAACCCCCGGACGGTGCGGCGCGTTCAGGGAAAACCGGTTGAGACCGGAGGCGGACCATCGGAGATCATAGGACCGTGCGGTATTCCATCCTGGGGCCTTTGACCGTGCGCGACGAGACCGGGGGGACGGTCCCTGTCGGCGGCGCGCGGTTACGCAGACTACTGGTGCTGCTGCTCCTGGAGCCGGGGCGCGTGGTCGGTACCGACCGGCTCATCGACGGCATCTGGGGCGACGACGCCCCCACCGGTGCCGGCAACGCACTACAGGCCCTGGTTTCGCGGCTGCGGCGCGCCTTGGGCGACGGTGTGCCGCTGCACGGCGATATCGCCGGATACCGGCTGGATGTCCATCGCTCGCAGATCGACCTGTGCGAGTTCGAGGACCTCGTCAACCGCGGACGCCAGTTGCGAGCGGCCGGCGATCCGCGCGGTGCGGCCCGGGTCTTCGAAGAGTCGCTCTCCCTGTGGCGCGGCCCTGCCCTGTCCGATCTCTCCGGTACCGGAGCCGCCAAGGACACCGCCGTCCGGCTGGCCGAACTGCGGCGCGGCGTCACCGAGGAGCGCCTTTCCTGCCGGTTCGACTACGGCGACCACCGAAACGCGCTTCCCGACATCGAAGCGCTGGTAGCGCGGGAACCGCTCCGCGAGCAGCCGGTCGAGCTTCTCATGCGCGCGCTGGACGCCTCCGGCCGCCAAGCCGACGCGCTGGCCGCCTACGATCGGCTGCGCCGCGCGCTCGCGGAGGAGCTCGGCATCGACCCCTCTGCGCACGTGCAGGAACTGCACGTGCGGCTGCTGCGCGGCGAGTTGCAGCCGGTGCCGCCCGGCGAAGAGGAGTCCCGCCCGCCGCCGGTCACACGGCTGCCGCGCGTTCTCACCAGCTTCGTCGCGCGCGACGAGGAGGTCGGTACCGCGGTCGGCCTGCTGCGTGGCCAGCGCCTGGTCACGATGATCGGGCCCGGGGGCGCCGGCAAGACCCGGCTGTCCATCGAGACTGGCACCACCGTCGCCGAGCGGGAGCCGAAGCTTGTCGCGGACGGCGTCTGGTTCGTCGACCTCGCCCCCATCAGCGACGACGCGGAGATCCCGTACACCGTCCTCACCGCGCTCGGGCTGCGCGAACGTTCCCTCATGGTCATGCAGACGGGTGCCTCCGCCCCGAATGTCGATCCGGTCGCCCGCATCGTCGAGACGCTCGCTCCGCAGGCTCTCCTGGTGATCCTGGACAACTGCGAACACCTGGTCACCGGTGTCGCGGAACTCGCCGAACGCCTGCTCGCCGCCTGCCCTCGCCTGCGGATCCTCGCCACCAGCCGGGAGCCGCTGGCCGTGGACGGCGAGCGGCTGCTCGCGGTGCCCTCGCTGGCGCTGCCGCCCGAAGGGACACCGGCCGAACAGGCCCGGGACTACGCGTCGGTGCGGCTGCTCGCCGAACGGATCGCGGCCGCGTGGCCCGGGTTCACCGTCGACGAGCGCAACGCCGAGCACGTCGTGCGCATATGCCGAGAACTCGACGGCATGCCGCTGGCGCTGGAGCTCGCCGCGGCCCGGGTGCGCGCCATGCCTCTCCCGAAGCTCGCCGAACGGCTGAGCGACCGGTTCCGGCTGCTGACGAACGGCAGCCGCTCGGCGCTGCCGCGGCACCAGACACTGCAGGCCGTCGTGGACTGGAGCTGGGAGCTGCTGGACGAGGCCGAGCGCACGCTGCTGCGCCGGTTCTCGGTGTTCGCCGGCGGAGCCACCCTGGACGCCGTCGAACAGGTCTGCAGCGACGGCGGTGCGGGCGAGGTCGGCGGACGGGACGTCTGGTCGGTGCTGTTCGCCCTCGTCGACAAGTCCCTCATCATCGCCGATCCACTTCCGGCGGAGGAGGGCGAGCCCCGCTACCGGATGCTGGAGACCGTGCGGGCCTACGCGGCGCAGCGGCTCACCGAGAGCAGTGAGGAGGCGGTGCTGCGCCGCGCGCACGCCGAGCACATCCTGCGGGTGTGGAACGAGGCCGACCCGAAGTTGCGCACCTCCGAGCAGCTCACCTGGCTGTCCCGGCTGCGCGCCGAGCACGACAACTTCACGGCGGCGCTGCGCTGGGCCATCGACACCGGCGACACCGTCCTCGCTCTCGACCTGAACCACGCCGCGCAGTGGTACTGGCACATGACCGACACCTGGGCCGACCTCTGCCGCTGGTCCGGCGAGATCATCGAGCTGACGGGAGAGCAGCCGCCCGAAGGGCGGGCCGTCGCCTACGCCGAATGCCTGTTCATGTCGGCCGCCGCCGACGAGAACGACGGCATCACCGCCGAGAAAGGGGTGCTGCGGGCCGAGGAGGTGCTGCGGCGGGCGGGAGAGGCACCGGAGAACCACCGGACACTGATCTTCCTGCCCGTCTACCTGACGATGCTCGGCCATGACCGCGGGGAGGTGCTGCGCCGCCTCGAGCGCAGCGCCGAGGAGCGGGATCCGTGGCTGCGCGCCACCGCCAGGGTGCTGATAGGCCTGGTCGCCATGCAGGGCGGGGCGGCCCGGCGGGCCCGGGACCTGCTCTTGGAGGCGCTGGAGGCTTCCGCCGCCTGGGGGACCGGTGGGGCACCGCCCAGGCCGTGATCATCCTCGGTGACCTGGTGCGGCTGAGCGACCTGGAGCACGAGCGGGCGCTGCTCGACGAGGGGATCGCTCTGGCCGGGGAGATCGGCGTCAACGGTCTGGACGCGGTACTGCGGAGCCGGCGGGCCTTCGCACGGGCGAACCAGGGCGAGACCGAGGCGGCCCGGCGCGACGTCGCGGAGATCACCCCGGTCGGGCTGGAGCGCGAGGGCGTCATCATGCTGCGGCTGGCCGAGGCCGAGATCGAGCGGGTGGCCGGTGCCGCCGCCCGCGCCCGCTCGGTCCTGCTCGGGGTCCTCAAGGAGACCGAGAACATGGGGCGGGTCGTCCGCCGCCAGGTGGAGCCGGTGTGCTACGCCAACCTGGCGCGCACCGCCATGGAGCTGGGCGAGCCGGAGGAGTCGTGGCGGTACGCCGTCACGGCGTGGAACGGGATCCTTCCCGGTACGGAGGCCACGCAGGCCGGCCTGGTCCTCGAAGTGCTCGCGGAGAAGGTGCTCGGCGAGAGCCCCGAGCGCGCGGCCACACTGCTCGGCTACGCCGAGGCCGTGCGCGGGCTGCCCAACGAGGCCGAGCCCAACATCGTCCGGCTGCGTGCGAGGGCGCGGGCGCGCCTCGGCGACGCGGGCTTCGCCCAGGCGTACCGGAAGGGCGCCGACACCGGGCGCGCGGACATCGTCTCCGACATCGGGGCGTGGCTGGAGAGGCGGGCGCGCGCCTGAGGGCGCGGCGCCCGCCCCGCCGTTCAGGAGCGCCGCTTGTAGGCGCGCGTGGCGAGCGGGAAGAAGACCGCGGTGAGGCCGGCCGTCCAGACGACGGTCCACAGCAGCGGCCCGGCGACCGGGCCGCCCATCAGCAGCCCGCGCATCGCGTCGACGACGTGCGTGACCGGGTTGACGGCGGCGAACGCCGCCATCCAGCTCGGCATGTCGTCGGGGTTGACAAAGGTCGAACTGGCGAACGTCAGGGGGAACATCCAGATCGAGCCGAACGTCTGCACCGCCATCGGAGTGCGGAGCAGCAGCCCGGCGAACGCCGACAGCCAGCACAGCCCGAACGCGAAGAGCATGACGACGGCCGTCGCGGCGATGATGCTGGTGACGCCGCCCTCAGGGCGGAAGCCGATGGCGAACCCGACGATCAGCACCATCATGACCGTCAGCAGGTAGCGCACCATGTCGCCGAGGATCGCGCCGATCAGAGGTGCCGAGCGCGCGACCGGCAGGGAGCGGAACCGGTCGAAGATGCCCTTCTCGATGTCGGTGTTGAGCGTGATGCCGGTGCCCATGGTCGCGAAGATCACCGATTGCGCCGTGATACCGGGGATGATGAAATCCCGGTAGACCTGCCACCCGCCGCCCTCGATGGCGTTGCCGAACACGAAGACGAACAGCCCCACGAACATGACGGGCATGAACGTCAGACCGAGGATCTCCTCGGGGTTCCGCTTGATCTTCAGCAGCTGCGCCAGGCCAGCAGGGCCCCGTGCTGGACGGTGGCCGCCGGGGTGATCCGGGGCACCAGGTTCGGCCCGTTGTCCGAAGCGGGGAGCTCCGTCATCGTCGCGGCGTTCAACCGTGTGTCCTTTCGAAAGCCGGGGCCGTGGTGTCGCTGGGAACGTCGTCGGCGGGGTGGCCGGTGAGGGCGAGGAACACCTCGTCCAGGCTGGGTTTGCGCAGGGTCAGCTCGGCCACGGAGATCCCCTGGTCGTCGAGGCGGCGCACCACCTCGGGGAGCACGGCGGGGTCCGTCACCGCGGCACTGGCGGTGCTGCTCGACGTGCGGGCCTCCGATCCGGAGACGAGCTCCACGATGCCGACGACCCGGTCGAGTTCGCCGGGTTCGACCGGCTGCACCTGCAGCACCTGCGTGCCGGCGCGGGCCTTGAGCTGATCGGGTGACCCCCGGCTGATGACCTTGCCGTGGTCGAGGACGACGATGTCGTCGGTCAGCTGGTCGGCCTCCTCGAGGTACTGCGTGGTCAGCAGCACGGTCACGCCGTCGTCCAGCAGGCCGCGCACCACGTCCCACATCTCGTTGCGGCTGTGCGGGTCGAGGCCGGTGGTGGGTTCGTCCAGGTAGAGCAGGCTGGGACGCCCCACGAGACTCGCCGCCAGGTCCAGCCGGCGCCGCATGCCGCCCGAGTACGTCTTGACGGGGCGGTCGGCGGCGTCGCTGAGCGCGAAGCGCTCCAGCAGCTCCGCCGCGCGCCTCCGCGCACCGGGGCGGGTGTAACCGAGGAGCCGCGCGATGAGCAGCAGGTTCTGGGTGCCGCTGAGCTCGTCGTCGACCGCGGCGTATTGCCCGGTGAGCCCGATCAGCCGCCGCACCTGGTGCGGCTGGCGGACGACGTCGTATCCGCCGACAGTAGCGCGCCCCTCGTCCGGGTGCAGCAGAGTCGAGAGGATGCGCACCGTGGTGGTCTTGCCCGAGCCGTTGGGCCCCAGCACTCCCAGCACGGTCCCGGTACGCGCTGTGAGGTCGACCCCCGCGAGAGCCGTTTTTCCCTTGAATTTCTTGACCAGGCCGTCCGCGCGGATGGCGGCTGCCTCGTCTCCTTCGAAAGCGTTCACCCTCCCAGTTTCGGGACAGGTACTGACAAACCGCTGACAGGCGTGCTGACAGTGCCCGGCCTGGTGGCCGGAACCGCGCCGGCGCCGTCCGGTGCGCCGTGTTCGCCGGGGGCAGCGCGGGTAGGTGGCCGTGAGTGGACGCGTGTCCGCGAAGAGCGACCGGAAAGTCCTAGACTCGGGGCGTGATGAGCACCCGTTTGCGTGCGCCGCAGTACCGTGTGTCGCCTCGTGCCGTACCGATGTGGACATTGGCCCATGCGATCTCGTCGATCATGGTGGCCACCGTGTTGAGTCTGATCGCCTGGGGTATGGTCTCGGCGGCCTGGCCCTGGGTTCCGGGGTGGCTCCTGGAGCACGTCTGGTGGATCCCGGGGGTCTACCTGGGGTACGCCCTGGTCAAGACGATCGTCGCGCCGCGCTGGCGGTACCGGGTGCATCGCTGGGAGGTCACCTCCGATGTCGTCTACACGCGCACCGGCTGGCTGAGCCGGGCCTGGCAGCTCGTCCCGGTGAGCCGCATCCAGACGGTCGACCACACCCAGAGCTGGCTGGAGCGGATGTTCAACGTGGCCACGCTGCGCGTGCAGACGGCCTCCTACGCCGGATCGTCCACCATCGAAGGGCTGGACGCCGCTGAGGCGCAACGGATTTCCGAAGAGCTGGCGGTACGCATCGGCGAAGTGCGGGATGACGCGACTTGACCGAGAACGAGGAACCCGGCCTTCCCACCGGCCCCGGTGATTCGGGCGGGGAGGTCCGACCCGACTACCGGTTCGTGCCCGGTGCGCTGGCCCGCTCCGAGACCGGGAACAGCCCTGAGGGCGGGCGCGGCCCAGGGGCGCAGGAGCCCTACGGCGGCGGTCGCGGCCCCGAGGCAGCCGAGCCCGCGCCGGCCCCCGTCCCGCCCCCGGAGCCGGTGTACCGGCTCAGCCCGCGCTCGATGATGACCGCCCCGGTCAACCTCCTGAAGGGATTCGCCGTCCCGCTCGGGGTCGCGGTCGTGGTGGGGAACTTCAACCCGTGGGTCCTGGGCAGTGTGGCCGTCGCCATCGTCGGGATGATGCTCTCCGGCCTCTTCACCTACCTGACGTTCAGTTACCAGGTGGGCTCGGAACGGCTGGAGATCCGCCAGGGACTGATCAACCGGCACCGCAGGACCATCCCGCTGGAGCGCGTGCGCGGCGTGGACATCACGTCCACCCTCCTGCACCGTCTTTTCGGGCTGGCGGTCGTCAAGGTCGAGGCCGCTGCGGGTGGTGGCCGGGAGGAGGAGGGCAAACTCGACGCCGTCACCATCGAGGAGGCCGAACGCCTGCGCCGGGTGCTGCTGCACCGCCGCGCTGTCCTGCGGGGCGACACGGAGGGGGCGGGAGAAACGGCCGCGGAGCCGGGAGCCGCGCCCGCGGCGGATGAGGGGACCGGGGAGCCGGGGGCGGCGCACGGCTCGCCGGAACCCGAAACGGTCTACTTCACAATGCCGACGGGCTGGTACTTCTACGCGCTGCTGAGCCTGGCGCACCTGGTCACCCCGTTCGCGGTGCTCGCCGCGCTCCTGGGGCTCATCGGCCAGGTCATAGGGGAGACCGGCGCCGCGGAGGAGGCGGTCGGGTGGCTGCTGTTCCGGGACGTCACGCTGCTCATCGGTGTCGCCGTCGGGACCATCGTGGTCCTGCTGCTGCTGATGCCGGTGTTCGCCGTCGTCTCCTACGGCATAACCCACTGGGGTTTCACGCTCCGCAGGCGCGGGGGCGCGCTCATCGCCGAGCGCGGGCTGTTCACCCGGCAGAGCGTGACCCTCGAGTACCGACGGATCCGCGGGTACGAGCTGCTCGACAGCCCGCTGGAGCGCCTGCGCCGGGCGGTCCGGCTGCGCGCGGTCGTCACCGGACTGGGCGAGACCGCCACGCGCGCCATGCTGCTGCCCATCGGGGACCGGGCACGGGTGGAGCAGGTCATCGAGCAGGCGCTGAGGCCGTTCCGGGGACTGCTGATACCGCACCCCGGGCCCGCCCTGGGACGCCGCCTCTTCCGCGCGGTCGCGCCGTTCGCCGTGCTGGCGGTCATAGCCGGGGGCGCCGGGCTGTACATACTGGCCGGCGCGTTCGCTTTCGTGGCGCTGCTGGGTGTCCCGCTCGGCGTGGACCGCTACCGCTCTCTGGGGCACGGGTACGACGGCCGGCGGGTCAGCGTGCGCTCCGGGTCGCTGCGCCGGGAGCAGGCGGTGGTGGGGCGCGAGGCCATCATCGGATGGACGTGGTCGCAGAGCCTGTTCCAGCGCCGGTCGGGTCTGGCGCACCTGGAGCTCGCGGTGGGGGCCGGCAGCGGCGGCTACACCGCCATTGACGCCGGGTTCGAGGAGTCGGTGGCCTTCGCCGCGACGGTGACCCCGGAAATGGTCCGCCCGTTCCTGGAGAGGTCGCCTGAGCCACCGGACGGTGACGGCGCGGAAGGCGCCGTGCAGGCCGAAGAACCGGAGGGCCCCGCCTCCTGACGGTCCCGTCGAGGCATGGACGCCGCCGCCCGGCCGATTTCGCGTTCCCTCGCTACGAGGGAACGCGAGCACCGGGCGGCCCGCTGCGGTAACAGGCGCGGCGGCGGATCAATCGGGCTTCTTGGAGCCGAACATGATCTCGTCCCAGGAAGGGACCGAGGCGCGGCGGCCGCGGCCCTTGCGCTTGGGCGTCTGGGCGCCGCCGGTGGTCCCGCCCGCTGCGGCGGCCGACACCGGAGCCTCCTGTCGCGAACGCTCCTGCCGGCCCTGGCGTTCGGAACGTTCCTTGGAGCGAGGGGCGGCGGGCGGAGCGGAGTGCTGGGCGGCGGGGGTCTCCGGCGCTTCCGGCTCGGGGCGTTCACCGGAGGGTCCCTCGGCGGCGGGACTCTGGGGACGTGCCGGCGGCTCCGGCGCGTCGTCCGCCGGTGCAGGCTCGTGCGGCTTCCCGGTCGGACGGCGCTGCGGAGCGGTCGTGGCGGCGCTCTCCTGCCCGGCCGGGGCGGGGGCCGTGCGTTCCGATGTGACCGAGACGCGCCCGGGCGCCGCGGGTTTCTCGGGGGGAGCGGCGGGTTTCAGCGGGGTCGTGGAGGGCGACTGCTCGGTCGCGGCGGAGGACAGGGGGCTTTCCGGCGGAGCCACGGGGTCGGTCCGGGGCGGCGCGGACTCCGCTGCCCCGCCCTGGCGGCGCGGGACGAAGGGCGTCACGTTGGCGCTTCCGGGACCGAGGTCCAGCGGCTCTGCGGCCTCCGGTGTGCAGAGCCGGACGGCTTCCTCGTCGGCCGGGGTGACGCAGCGGCGGCGGGGTTCGTACCTCCAGTGCGCCACGCGCTCCTCGTCGGCCACCTGGAAGGCCAACCTGAGCTGCCAGGTGTTGTCCTCCCGCTTCCAGGCATCCCACACGGCATCGCCGGTCTCCAGCTGATGGGGACCGATGCGCTCGTTCACGAGGTCACCGAGGGTCGGACCGGGAGAGGACTCCCCTTGGCGGCGGACCGACGCGCGCTGGGCCTGCTGCGCCATGTACTCGCGTTCCTGCAGCACAGGGCTCTCGAACCAGCGCACGCGTTCTATGGGGATCCCGGAGTACTCGGAGATGGCCTCCGCGGTTTCCCCGGAGCGGATCCGGGCCTGGATTTCCTTCGGGCGCAACGGATTCTCCACTTCGATCTCGTACTGGCCGAGCCGGGAGAACTGGCCGCGCACGGCGGCGCGGAGACGGTCGTCGACGGGCAGCATGAAGCGGGTACCACGGCCGGCGCTGGCCAAGACCAGGTAGGTGCCGTCCTCGCTCACGGCGACGAGGCGAAGCTCCTGCATCGCCCTCCCTTTCGCGTCCCGTCGAGGGTAGGTCCCGGGCCATCCCCCACGTTCTCAGTCTTGTCGGCATCCGGTCGTTCGGCCAGTACCGCGCCCGGCATGTCCGAACCGTACGTGTCCCTCCGGGCACGCGGCAGCCTGCCCGGAGAAGTCCCGGTGCTCCTATCGTGCCATCCTGACACGTGAGCGGGCCTGCTCCCAGGGGAGCGGCGAGAGTCGGTTTGGTCTCCTCTTGACGTCCCGTCGGTGATGCTATCTCGGAGAGGGGACACCTCTCGCGGACCGGATACGTATGGCGTTGCGCCCCGTAAGGGCCACCGGATCGAGTTCCCGGTCGGCCGACCAGCGCCCCGGCGCCCTTCCGGCGAGCGGCGGCGTCCGGCTTCTGACGAGGGAGGAACACTGAGCCCCCCTGGAATGGTTGACCGGTTACGACGGGGGTGGCCGGATGCGCCGCGCGGCGCATCCGGCTCGGACGGTCCCGGGGGATCCGAGAGCCGCACCGCGCCGAGCGGCGTATGAGGGGGGAGGATGACCGAGGACGAGGAGAAGAACAGGAAGGAAGAAAAGAAGGGGATCGACCTGAGCATGGCCCAGGTCGCCGGAGGGGGACTGGCCACGCTGAGCGCCGCAACCGCGGCTTCGTTCCTGGGGGTCTACGGCACCATCATCGGGGCCGCGGTGATGAGCGTGCTGAGCACGGCCGGGGCCGCCGTCATCCAGCACTTCTTCCAGAAGAGCGGGGACAGGGCCAAGGGCTTTGCCGAGCGTGCCAGACGGGACCCTGCCGAGAAACGGAGCTGGGCGTCCAGCGCGACCCGGGATCTGTCGTCCCACAGGGGCCCTGGAGGCGCGGCCGACGCCGATAGGCCGCTCGCCGCCACGATGGAACCCCACGAGGGCCGCGAGCCCCGGTCGGGGCACGATCCGGAGGACACCCGGGCGACCCAGGCGTTCTCGGCGGCCGCGGGCCGCGAGGACGAGACGGCCGTCTTCCGTACCGGGGCAGGCGTTCCCGACTCCCCCGCGGAGACGACGCGGACCGATACCCGCGGGTCCGGCGCCACCCGGGCGATGCCCGCGGTCGGCGGCCCCTCGTCCGCCCGGGGAGCGGGCCCGGGCGGCGGTGGTGAAGGCCCGGATGCCCCGGAGGAGGAGCGGTCCTGGTGGAAGCGGCGCGGGTGGAAGCCGCTGCTCGTTTCCGCGCTGGTCGTCTTCGGCCTGGTCATGCTGGCGATCCTGATGTTCGAGCTGTTCACCGGGCGCTCGCTGACCGACACCGTGCAGGGCAGGGACACCGAGTCGGCGCCGACGCTCATGGGCGGTTACTCCGAGAGCGGTGAGCAGCCGACCGAGGAGGAGTCCGAACCCGGCCCCGACCCCGAGGGCCAGGAGTATGACTCCCCCGGACAGGACGTTCCTCCCGACCCCGAAGACCCCGGCGAGGAGCCGGGCCGGGCCCCGGAAACCGGGGACCAGCCCGAGGAACCGAGCGGGGAGACCGGCGAGCAACCCGACCCGGGGACCGAAGGCCAGCAGGACGACCCCGCCGAGCAGGACGGCGAAAGCGGCCAGGGCGGTGTGGAGCAAGGAGAGCCCGACAACGGGGGAGCGGCGCCGCCCGGCGGCCAGTACGGCGAACCGCGGTCTCCCCTGTAGGGGACACGGCGCTAGGTGTTTCCGGGGGTCGACCGCCATCCCACCCCTTTGGGGCTGGTACCGCGGTGGGGCGGGGAGGATCCTCCCCGCCCCACCGCGGGGCTCAGGAGCCCAGCACGGTGTCCAGGTAGGCGTTGCCGAAGCGACGCCGCGGGTCCACCCGGTCGCGAAGAGCCACCGCCGCGCCGAACCGCGGATAGACCCGCTCCAGGTAGGCGCGGTCGCGCGTGTGCAGTTTGCCCCAGTGCGGCCGGCCGTGCACCGAGGTGAACACGGCCTCCAGGTCGGCGAAGTAGTCGCCGTACGGGACGCCCCGGTAGACATGGACCGCGATGTAGGCGGTGTCGCGGCCGTGGGCGGTGGACAGCCACGCCTCGTCAGCCGGCGTGAAGCGAACCTCGATGGGGAAGCTGATCCGGTGGCCCCGCCGGTCGATGATGCCGCGGATCTCGCGAAGCACGTCGGGCAGATGCCCGACGGGGATCGCGTACTCCATCTCCACGAACTTCACGCGCCGGCTGCTGGCGAACACGCGGTGCGAGGCGTCGGTGTAGGAACGCGCGGACAGCGCCCGGGAGGAGAGCTGGTTGATCGCCGGAACCGCCGCCGGCGCCTGCCGGACGAACCTGTTGACCGCGTCGAATAGCGAGTTGGACAGGAACTCGTCGTCCAGCCATGCCCTGAACGGGGCGAGGGGAGCGGCCGGCCCGTCGGCCCGGTTGTTGCGTTTGGTGTTGGTCTGCCCGGTGTGCGGGAACCAGAAGAACTCGAAGTGCTCGTTGTCTGAGCGCAGTTCCGGAAGCCGCTCCAGGACCTCGTCGAGCGGCATCGGCTCCTCGCGCGCGCGCAGCAGGAAGGCAGGGTGCACCTCCATGGTGAGTGCGGTGACCACGCCGAAGGCGCCAAACCCGACCCGGGCCGCGTCGAACAGGTCGGTGTTCTCGTCGGCCGAGCAAGTCACGACGCTGCCGTCGGCGAGTACCAGCTCCATGCCGCGTACCTGCGAGGCAAGCCCGCCGGTATCCCGTCCGGTGCCGTGCGTCCCGGTCTGGAGGGCCCCCGCCATCGTCTGCACCGCGATGTCGCCCATGTTGGCCAGCGCCAGGCCGTGCCCGGCCAGCGCCTCGTTGAAGTCGCACAGGGGAAGGCCGGACTCCACGGTGGCGGTACCTGCCTCAGGATCCACCGAGCGCAGCGCGGTCAGCGAGGTCGGGGCGAGCATCACGCCGTCGGTGACCGCCACGCCGGTGAACGAGTGCCCGGATCCCACCATCCGCACCGGCAGCCCCTCCCCGGCGGCGGAGTGCACGGCCGCGACGACGTCCGCGGTGCTGTTGGGAGCGATCAGCCGGCGCGGACTGACCTGCTGGGTGCCGGACCAGGTGTGCCATAACACATTCGTCATTGAGAGTCCTCCCGGAGAGGCAGCGGAGCGGTGCGGCGGGGACCCGCAGCGGGGAGCTGCGGCCTCCGCCCTTCGAAGGGGAAGGGAACGAGGGCGGGCCGAGAACAGGGAGGCTACCCATGCGGTGGGCCGCGTGCAGCGCGGGGAGGCCGTCACCGCTGAGGTGACCGAACGTGTTCCCGCGACCTGGTTTCATGTAGTCATGAGGCCCTACGACGCGTTCCTGCTGCTCTCCTTCGGCGGCCCTGAAACCGACGATGACGTCATTCCCTTCCTGGAGAACGTCACCCGCGGCCGTGGCATACCTCGAGAGCGCCTTGCGGAGGTCGGTGAACACTACTTCCTGTTCGGCGGTGTCAGCCCGATCAACCAGCAGTGCCGGGACCTGATCGAGGCGGTCCGCGCCGACTTCTCCGCCAATGGCGTGGACCTCCCCATCTACTGGGGGAATCGGTTCTGGGATCCGCTGCTCGCCGAAACCGTCGCCCAGATGGCCAAGGACGGTGTGCGACGCGTCGTCGCGCTGGCGACCTCGGCCTACTGCTGCTATTCCAGCCGCCGCGCCTACCTCGACGACATCGCGACCGCCCGCGAGGCTGCCGGTCCCGACGCTCCCGAGATCGATCTGATCGGTCCCTTCTTCGACCATCCCGGGTTCGTCGAGCCGCTCGTGGAGCACACCCGCGAAGCGCTGGCCGGGCTGCCCGCTGACAAGCGCGCCGGCGCCCGCCTGCTGTTCTCCGCGCACTCCATTCCCACGGCCATGGCCGACGCCAGCGGCGGGCCGGGGCAGGGCTACGGTCCGGGAGGGGCCTATGTCGCGCAGCTTAGGCAGGTCGCCCGGCTGGTGAGCGAGCGTCTGGGGACCGGGAACGACTACGAGCTCGTCTACCAGAGCCGCAGCGGTCCGCCGAGCCAGCCCTGGCTGGAGCCCGACATCAACGACCGGATCGAGGAGCTCGCGGAGGAGGGCGTCTCCGCGGTGGTCGTGGTGCCCTACGGCTTCGTGTCCGACCACATGGAGGTCAAGTACGACCTCGACCACGAGGCGCTGGACACCGCGCGAGGCCTCGGGATCGACTTCGTCCGCGCGCTCGCCCCCGGTACCCACCCGAGGTTCGTCTCGATGGTGCGCGAACTCATCGCCGAACGTGCCGAGCCCGGCGGGCAGCCCGCGGGACTCAGCGCCCTGCCCCCGTGCGCTCGGGAGTCCTCCGCCTGCTGCCAGCCGCGGTGAGGAGCGCCGGGAGGCGAGCAGGCCGCGACCGCCGGGATTCGGACGGCCGGCGACTCTCGACACGGACGGCCGTCCGCCGGATAAAGTCGTGATGCCCAAGGCCTGGCGGATTCGGAGGGAATGTCGTGGTTCGTTGCTGGTATGAACTGTCCGACTACATCGGGCTCCGCCGCGTCAACGGACTGCGGCTCTCCCCGGACGGAACGCGCCTCGTCGCACCAGTCAGCGAACTCGAACCGGACGGAAAGGCGTTCGGGACGGCACTGTGGGAGATCGATCCCGACGGGCGGCGGGAGCCGCGCCGGCTGACGCGCTCCACAGCGGGGGAGGCGGCGCCCGGATTCCTCCCTGACGGTTCCCTGCTCTTCACCTCCGCGCGCCCCGACCCCGAAGCGCCGTCCAGAGAATCCGCCGCCCCCGGGCCCGGCCTGTGGCTGCTGCCCGCGGACGGCGGAGAGGCCCGCCAGGTGGCCTCGCACCCCGGCGGGATCGGATCCTTCTCGGTCGCGCGCGAGACGGGAAGCGTCGTCTACTCCGCCGAGACGCACCCCGGCAGCATCGACGCCGACGCCGACGAGCGGGCGCGCAAGGACCGCAAGGAGGCCGGCGTGACGGCCATCCTGCACGAAGGTTTCCCGGTGCGGTTCTGGGACAGCGACATCGGCCCCGCCCACCCCCGGCTCTACGCCGCCGAGCCCCCCGAAGACGGTGCCGCCGGCCTCGGTGAGGCGCGCGACCTCACCCCCATTCCGGGAACGGCCCTGCAGGACCACAGCGCCGACATCACCCCCGACGGCCGCACGGTCGTCACCGACTGGCGGACGCCCAAGGGCAATGCGGAGGAGCATACCGTGCTGGTCGCCGTCGACACGGCCGGCGGCGAGCGCCGCGTGCTCGCCGCCGATCCCCGTGTCGATCTCACCGCTCCCAGGGTCTCCCCGGACGGCCGCTATGTCGCGGTCCGGCGGTACTTCCCGGGCGAGTACGACGGCGAGCCCCGCGATTCGACGCTGTGGCTGGTCGAGCTCGCCACCGGCGAGCAACGTGACCTGCTCCCCGAGCACGACCTCTGGCCGCGCGACCACGCCTGGGCCGCCGATTCCTCCGCGGTGTTCATCGTCGCCGATTTCGAGGGCCGCCGCCCCGTCTACCGGATCGAGCTCGCTACCGGCGAGGTCACCCGGCTGACCGGTGACGACGGCGCCTACAGCGAGTTGAACCCCGCCCCCGACGGCACGACCCTCTACGCCCTGCGCGACTCCTGGGACGAGCCGCCCACACCGGTCCGCCTCGACGCCGCGGCCGCCGGCGCGGACCCCGTCCGGCTGAAGGCGCCCGAGGAACCGCTGCAGGTTCCGGGATCCCTCACCGAGGTGGAGACGGTGGCCGATGACGGCACCCGCGTTCGGTCCTGGCTGGTCCTGCCGGAAGAAGCGTCGGCGAAGTCCCCGGCTCCGCTCCTGCTATGGGTGCACGGCGGCCCCTACATGAGTTTCAACAGCTGGTCCTGGAGATGGAACCCGTGGCTGATGGCGGCGTGCGGGTATGCCGTACTGCTCCCCGACCCGGCGTTGTCCACCGGCTACGGCCAGGACATGCTGCGCCGCGGCTGGGGCCGCTGGGGACCGCGGACCTGCGCCGACCTCATGGCGATCACTGACGCCGCCGTGGCCCGCGACGACATCGACGGCGAGCGCACCGCGATGATGGGCGGGTCGTTCGGCGGTTACATGGCCAACTGGATCGCCGGACACACCGACCGGTTCAGGGCCATCGTCAGCCACGCATCGCTGTGGATGCTGGACGCCTTCGGCGGCACCACTGACTATCCTCCGGTCTGGATTCAGGAGTTCGGCGAGCCGCGTACGCAGCCCGAACGCTACGAGCTCAACTCCCCTCACCTGAGCGTGACGAACATCAACACGCCCATGCTCATCATCCACGGTGACAAGGACTACCGCGTTCCGATCGGGGAAGGGCTCCGGCTGTGGTGGGATCTGCTCCGCCACGATGTCGAAGCGAAGTTCCTGTACTTTCCGGACGAGAACCACTGGGTCCTCGCCCCGGGCAACATCAAGATCTGGTACGAGACGATCTTCGCCTTCCTGGACCACCACGTGCACGGCAAGGAATGGCGCCGTCCGGAACTGCTCTGAGCACCGGCGGCCGGAGACGACCACGACGGGGGAACCAACGATGCACGCAGCCGACCCTGCCCGGCTTCTGGACCTCGCCACCGACGTCGCCCGAGAGGCTGGGCGGCTGGCGGCCGAAGGGCAGGCCGGCGTGGACGTGCTCGACACCAAGTCCACACCGACCGACGTTGTCACGGAGATGGACCGCTCGGTCGAGGAGCTGATCCGCAAGCGCCTGCTGAACGCGAGACCCGGCGATTCCGTTCTGGGGGAGGAGGGCGGCTCCGAGCCCGGCTCCACCGGTGTGCGCTGGATCGTCGATCCGATCGACGGCACGGTGAACTACCTGTACGGCCGGGACGAATGGGCGGTGTCGATCGCCGCCGAGTCCATGGGCGAGGTCGTGGCCGGGGCCGTGGTGGTCCCGGTCCGCGGGGAGGTCTACACGGCCACGCTCGGCGGCGGCGCCTACTGCGACGGCCGGCGGCTCAGGGCCGATGACGCGGTGCCGTTGGAGATGGCGCTTGTGTGCACGGGGTTCGGGTACAGCGCCGAACGGCGTGCACACCAGGCCGAGGTGCTGCGTACCGTGCTGCCGCGGGTGCGCGATATCCGCCGCTGCGGTTCGGCCGCGGTGGACCTGTGCTCACTCGCCCGCGGGAGGGCCAACGCCTACTACGAGCGCGGGCTGAACGCTTGGGACTGGGGTGCCGCCGCGCTGATCGCGCGGGAAGCCGGTGTGAGGGTCGAGGGCCTGCACGGCGCTCCCCCGAACCCCGAACTCCTCGTCGCCGCCGTTCCGGGTCTCTTCGAGGAGCTGCACGCCCTGCTCGCGCCGCTGAGCGCCGACACCGATGGCACGGTGGCGCACCAGGGCGCGTGACCGACGCGACAGGGGCCGGCCGGAGTGATCCGGCCGGCCCCTGTCGCATCTTCACGATCGCAAACTACGCGCAGTGTGGGTCGATACCGTTCCGTGCGGCGATGCGGTGCAAATCCTCGAGTTCCGACGCGTGGGCGTCGGCGAGGAAGTCGTCTCCGGCGGCCCGGGCTGCTTGGAGCGACTTGTAGGTCTCTGAAATGCGGACCTTGATCTCCGCGACGAACTCGCCCATTTCACCTCACTTGTTTCGTGTCTGCGCTACATCGAGTCACAGCGTTGTGACAGGGCCGTGTGGGTCCAGGCGTGCGGGCGCCCACTCGGTCGGCATGGGTCTTGCGAGGGCCGGAAGCGGTCGGGCGGGGGCCCGGCAGGGGCGCAATGGACGCACCTGTCGTGTTCCGTCCCGGCGATTGCTGGCCCTACCCGCAACCGTCCCCCGGCGAAACCTCGACAGCGGAACGTGACCGATCTGTGACCGGTCTGGATGTGCCGCGGTTGTCCATCATGCCAAGCTGTCCGGCGGGCGACGCAGCGAGGGGGCGAATGGCGCGCCCGGCGCGGGTGGCCTACAGCACATCGGATGATTCATGCCAGTACTTACCTGTTTCTTATCCCATATGTGGCACGTTTGAAATGTGCGGGGTGAAGGTCGCTGCCGGCGGTTGGGGGATGCGCCGGCAGCGACTCCCGTTCAGGGGCCCGGCGGGCCGGTCCTACGAGGACCGGACCTCCGGGATCCAGGGTTCCCGGAGACCGACTCGGAGTTGCCGCACCTGATCCACCGCCCTACGTTGATCTCGTGAGACGGTGGAGAGAGTGAACCCGGAGCCGCTCCCGCGTGGCCGCCGCCACGGAGGAGCGCGGTGGTTTACCCGGTTCTTATTCGGGGTGTGCGATAACAGTCGGCATAGCCGGGGGATAGACGCCGCTGCCGGTGTGTTGGGGGATGCGCCGGCAGCGGCCTACCCGGCCGCTCGGAAGCGAAGGGCAAAGTGCGGGTACTTGTGGTGGAGGACGAGCAGGTCCTCGCCGAAGCGGTGGCGGTCGGACTGCGCCGGGAATCGATGGCGGTGGACGTCGTCTACGACGGGGACAGCGCCATGGAACACACGGACGTCAACGACTACGACGTCATCGTGCTCGACCGCGACCTTCCCGGTGTCCACGGCGACGACGTCGCGCGGTCCCTGGTCGACCGGAGCTACACCGGGCGGATCCTGATGCTCACCGCCTCCGGGGAGCTTGAGGACCGGGTCGAGGGACTCACCCTCGGCGCCGACGACTACCTGGCCAAACCCTTCGCCTTCGCCGAGCTGATCGCGCGTGTGCGTGCGCTGGGCCGCCGCGCGGTCCCGCCGCTGCCTCCGGTGCTCCGGCGCAGCGGGGTCACTCTCGATCCGGCCAACCACGTCGTGGAACGGGACGGCCGCGAGCTCGCGCTCACGCCCAAGGAGTTCGCCGTTCTCGAGGTGCTCATGCGCGCCGAAGGAACGGTCGTCAGCGCCGAAGGGCTGCTGGAGAAGGCCTGGGACGAGAACGCCGACCCGTTCACCAACGTCGTGCGGGTCACCGTCATGACGCTGCGCAAGAAACTCGGCGATCCCCCCGTCCTCCAGACCGTTCCCGGCGCGGGGTACCGGATTTGAGTGTCGGCGCCGACGACGGGCCGCCGGGTGAGGTCGCCGCGACTCCGCCGGGCGACACGGGGACGTGGCGCCGGCTGAACACCCAGCCTTCCCAGCCGGGGAACACCGAGGGGTCGGTGTCGCGCGGTGTGCACCGGCTGACCGACAACATCAGCCTGCGGGCCCGGCTGACGCTGATCTACGGCATGCTGTTCTTCGCCGCCGGCTCGCTGCTGGTCCTGCTGAACTACGTCATTGTCGCCGCGCTCCTGGACAACCTGACCTTCACCCTGCAGCCGGGCTCTCCCTACGCCGACGACCCCGATCTGGTGGAGGCGGTGAAGAGCTCCCTCATCGAGGACGTGCTGGCGCAGGTGACGCGTTTCTCCGTGCTGGCACTGGTCATCGTGGGGCTGCTGGCCGTGGCGCTCGGCTACGTGGTGGCCGGCCGGGCGTTGTCGCCGCTGCACAAGATCACCCGGATCGCCCGTCGGCTTTCGGAGCGCTCCCTGCACGAGCGCATCGCGCTCAGCGGACCCGACGACGAGATCCGGGAGCTCGCCGACACCTTCGACGACATGCTGGAGCGTCTCGACCGCGCCTTCGACGGCCAGCGCCGCTTCGTCGCCAACGCCTCGCACGAGCTGCGCACCCCGCTCGCCATCAACCGGACGCTGCTGGAGGTCGCCCTGAGCGACCCCGATGCCTCCGCCGACCTCAAAACGGTCGGGCGCACCCTGCTGGAGACCAACTCCCGCCACGAACGCCTCATCGACGGCCTGCTGTTTCTCGCCAAGAGCGAGCGCGAGCTGGACGTGCGCACCGTCGTCGACATCGGCGAGGTCTCCAACACGGTGCTCAGCCAACTCTCCCAGGAGATCGAGGAGGCCGGGCTGATGCTGCGCTCCGACCTGCGCGGCGCGCCGGTGAACGGCGACCCGGTGCTACTCGAACGGCTGGTGGCCAACCTGGTGGAGAACGCACTGCGGTACAACGTGGACGACGGCGAGATCACCGTGCGGTCCGGCTTCTACGAGGGGCAGCCCGCGGTCCAGGTGGAGAACTCCGGTGCGATCATCCCCGCCTATGAGGTCGAGGGACTGTTCGAGCCGTTCCGGCGCGGGTCCGGGGAGCGGGTCCGTTCCAGCAAGAGCGCGGGCCTGGGGCTGTCCATCGTGCGTTCCGTGGTGCGCGCGCACGGGGGAAACGTGAGCGCCTGGCCTCGCTCGGGGGGAGGCCTCGTGGTCACCGTGTGCTTCCCGGGGCAGGCGCGCGAGGGAGCATCGGGCGGTAATCGGTAACACGCACCCGTGGCAAGGTGCGCGACCTCCCAATACGTGATATCTATACGTGTCCGACGACACGGTGACCCGAGGTCCGAGCAGTTGCCAAAGGTGGGTATGCTCTCCCGGGCGTAAACACGGCGGGAATTTCGCCCGGCGTGAACGTGTCTGTTCTGACCTTGCCCGTAGAGAACCCGCGCTCGATCGGTGTGAGGGAAGACTGCGGAAATAGGTCGGAATCCTTCGGGCGTTGGGTAGCACATGACAAGGAGCCGATCCGCGGCGCGCGGCGCAGCGGCCGCGTTCGGTCACTCTGTGCTGCCATCCGGTGCGACGACACCGGGGAGGGGTCACAGTCCACTTACGCCACCGGAATTTTCCGACCGATTCGGGCACAAGATGCGGCGCTCAAGCGTTACACCCGCGCAACGAGGCATAGAACGAGGGGGATGGAGCAAGCAGTATGGCCACCGACTACGACAGCCCGCGTAAGACCGACGAAGATATCAACGAGGACAGCCTTCAAGAGCTGCAGGCACGTCGGGTGGACAAGGGCACTAGCACGATTGACGTCGACCCTGACGAAGTAGCGGAGGGGATGGAGCTTCCTGGGGCCGATCTCTCCGGCGAGGAGCTCGCCGTACGGGTTCTGCCGCGCCAGGCCGACGAGTTCACCTGTTCTCGTTGCTTCCTGGTACACCACCGCAGCCAGCTCGCCGAGGAGCGGAACGGGCAGCTCGTCTGCAAGGAGTGCGCTGCCTGAAACCGGCGTCTCCCTCTCCCGCTGCCTCGACGGTCGGCGTGCCACAGCGTGTGATGCGTCCCCGCTGCCGGGGGCGCATCATTGTGCAGGAGGTGGGAAGCGGGAGCCGGGGCAGCCGCCCGTCCTCCGCGGCCCGGGTCGTCTAGGTTGTGAGTGAGGGGCGATAGGGGAAGGGAAGAGGCATGTCCCGCAGCAGGCACGGCGATAACGGTACCCGTGGCGAGGAAGGGGCCACCCCCGCCGAACAGCAGCCCGCCGAGAGGCGTGCGGACGTCGGGAAGCTCGTGGGCCGCATCGTCAGCGACGACGGCGGCGATCCGCGGCGCAGCGCGCAGCTGCTCGGGCGGCTCGCCCGGGCCCTGGCCGGCAGCGCCCGCGCCGCCGGGGTCAAGGGGGCGGCCGGAGGCCGCTGGCTCACGGACCTGTTCGCCGATGAGATCGCCCCGCGCGTACCGGTGCGCGATCGCGAGACACTGCGCCGCCACCACAACGGCCTGGACGGCGATGAGTTGGCCGACACGCTGGTGCGCAACGCCGCCCGTGCGACCACCGTGGTCGGCGCGGCCGGCGGAGCCCTGGCAGCCGTGCAGCTCGCCGCGCCTCCGCTGCTGCTCACGGCGCCCGCGAAAATCGCGGCTGAGACCGTCGTGGTCGCCGCCATCGAGGTGAAGCTCATCGGCGAGCTGCACGAGACCTACGGTGCGCAGCCGCTGGGTTCGGGGGTGCAGCGCGGCTCCGACTACCTGATGGCATGGGTCAGAAAACGCGGGGTCGACCGCGTGCAGGTGGGCGACTCCCTGGCCATCGTGCTGGGCGCTGGGGCGAAGGCCGCGCTGCGCAGGCGTCTGATGCACGTGATGGGCCGGCACCTCTCGACGCTCGGCCCCTACCTGACCGGCGCCGTGGCCGGAGGAGCGCTCAACCGCGCCGCGACGATCGCGCTGGCCGGTTCCGTACGCGCCGACCTGCGCGCTGTCGAGCTGCCCGCCGGCCGGTGACCGAGGCGTGCGTCGGAGCGCGCGAAGAGAACGGGACGCCGTTCCGGGGGGCGTCCCGTGGTCCTCTTCGACGGGCGCGGACCAGGGACCGCGACCGCGTTCGCGCTTACGCCTCACCGATCTCGCGGTGCCTCCGCGGCCGCATCCGCTTGTAAGCGGCGCGTACCGCCAGTACCCGCGCGACCTCCATGCCCACGCCGGTCAGCACCGCCCAGCCCAGGGCCTCCCCGAGACTGACGTCCAGAGACTCCGGTTCGGTCGGCGGCTCCTTGCCGGTCGCCCGCGTCCAGGCGAAGGTCAGGACTTTGCGTGCCGCGTACCCGGCGGCGAGGGCGGCCACGCCGCCGACGATCTGCGCGGCGAGCTCACCTTCCTTTTTTGCCATGTGATCGATCGCTTTCCTTGTCGTCGGTGATGTTGGAAGGGGCTGGCCGAAATACTGCCATGCATTGTCGACCGGCCACAGCCGCCGCGGCCCGCGGGTGTCGTGCCGACGCGCGGCCGAAGACCGCGGATCCACAAGTTGGCAAGTTGGCGAGAACCAGGAGCGATCACGCTCGCAGAGCCAATACCATTAGCCCATGACCAACCGCTCTCGTTCCTTCCGCGTGCCCGACAAGCCCTCGCTCGACGGTATCGAGGCGAAATGGGTCGACGTATGGGACGAGTCCGGCGTCTACCATTTCGACCGCACCAAGAGCCGCGACGAGATCTTCTCGATCGATACCCCGCCGCCCACGGTGTCGGGGACGCTGCACATCGGCCACGTGTTCTCCTACACGCACACCGACACCGTCGCCCGCTTCCAGCGCATGCGCGGCAAGTCGGTTTTCTACCCGATGGGCTGGGACGATAACGGCCTGCCCACCGAGCGCCGAGTGCAGAACTACTACGGCGTCCGCTGCGACCCGTCGATCGCCTACGACCCGGACTTCTCCCCGCCCGCGAAACCCGACCCCAAGAAACCGCTCTCGATCTCCCGTGGGAACTTCATCGAGCTGTGCGACCGGCTCACCGTCGAGGACGAGAAAGTCTTCGAACACATCTGGCGCAGGCTCGGTCTGAGCGTCGACTGGCGCTACACCTACGCCACGATCGACGACGACTCCCGGAGGGTCGCCCAGCGCGCGTTCCTGCGCAACCTGGCGCGCGGTGAGGCCTACATGTCCGAGGCCCCCACGCTGTGGGACGTCACCTTCCGCACCGCCGTCGCCCAGGCGGAACTGGAGGACAGGGAGCGCCCCGGCGCCTACCACCGGATCGCCTTCCACCGCACCGACGGCGACTCCGGGACGGGAGGCGGCACCGTCCAGATCGAGACGAGCCGTCCCGAGCTGCTGCCCGCCTGTGTCGCGCTTGTCGCGCATCCCGACGACGAGCGTTACGCCGGCCTGTTCGGCCGCACCGTCCGCACGCCCGTCTTCGGCGTCGAGGTCCCGGTCAAGGCGCACCACATGGCCGACCCCGAAAAGGGCACCGGCATCGCGATGATCTGTACTTTCGGTGACGTCACCGACGTCACCTGGTGGCGCGAGCTGCAGTTGGAGACCCGTCCCGTGGTCGGCTGGGACGGCCGGGTCGTCACCGAGCCGCCGCAGGGCGTCGACTCCGAGGAGGGCCGGGCGGCCTACGGCAGGCTCGCCGGCGCCACGGTCCACACCGCGCGCGAGCGCATGGTCGAGATGCTGCGCGAGTCCGGTGAGCTCCTCGGCGAGCCCATGCCCATCACCCACCCGGTGAAGTTCTACGAGAAGGGCGACAAGCCCCTGGAGATCGTCACCACCCGGCAGTGTACATCAGCAACGGCGGCCGCGACACCGGTGTCCGCGACGCCCTGCTGGCCCGAGGCCGGGAGCTCACCTGGTACCCCCCGCACATGCGGCCCCGTTACGAGAACTGGGTCGAGGGGCTCAACGGCGACTGGCTGATCAGCCGCCAGCGGTTCTTCGGGGTTCCCTTCCCCGTCTGGTATCCGCTGGACGCCGACGGCAACCCCCGCTACGGCACCCCCATCGTGCCCGACGAGGCGGCGCTTCCCGTCGACCCCAGTTCCGAGGCGCCGGCCGGCTACACCGAGGACCGGCGCGGCCTTCCGGGCGGCTTCATCGGCGATCCCGATGTCATGGACACCTGGGCCACCTCCTCCCTTACGCCGCAGATCGCCGGCGGCTGGGAGCGCGACGACGACCTGTTCCAGCGGGTCTTTCCGATGGACGTGCGCCCGCAGGGCCAGGACATCATCCGGACATGGCTGTTCTCCACGGTCGTCCGCTCGCACTTCGAGCACGGCGGGCTGCCCTGGCACCGCGCCACCATCTCCGGTTTCATCCTCGACCCCGACCGCAAGAAGATGTCGAAGTCGCGGGGCAACGTCGTCACCCCGATCGACCTGCTGGAGAAGTACAGCTCCGACGCCATCCGCTACTGGGCGGCCAGCGGTCGGCTGGGCACCGACACCGCGCTGGACGAAGGGCAGATGAAGGTCGGCCGCCGGCTGTCCATCAAGATCCTGAACGCCAGCAAGTTCGCCCTGTCGGTCGCCGGCGACGAGGCTTCGGAGGACCCGCGCACGGTCACCGAACCGCTGGACCGCGCCATGCTGGCCGCGCTCGCCGACGTCGTCGAGGAGGCCACCACGGCGTTCGACGACTTCGACCACACGCGGGCCCTGGAGCGCGCCGAGCGGTTCTTCTGGGAGTTCTGCGACGACTACCTGGAGCTGGTCAAGGCCCGCGCATACGACACGGGGTCCGAGGGCTCGGCGTCGGCGCGGGCGGCCCTGCTGATCGCGCTGTCCACGTTGAACCGACTGTTCGCGCCCTTCCTGCCGTTCGTCGCCGACGAGGTCTGGTCCTGGTGGCGCGAGGGCTCCGTGCACGGTGCCTCCTGGCCGGAGGCCACCGAACTCCGCACAGCGGCACAGGGCGGCGACCCCGGAGTGCTCGCGGCCACCTCCGAGGTGCTGCGGGCGATCCGGAAGGCCAAGTCCGAGGCGAAGCTGTCGATGCGCGCCGATGTCGAGCACGTCGTCGCACGCGGCAAGAACGTCGAGAGCGCGCGTGTCGCGCGCGGTGACATCGCGGCCGCCGGCCGCGCCTCGACGCTGGACTTCGAGATCACCGGCGACTCCGAACTGCGGGTCGAGGTCACCCTGCCGGAAGCGGCCGGATAAGCCGGGGTCGGTCCAACGGGGCGCCCCGTTGGACGCAGTGTCGGGTGGTGTCGACGTCCCGGAGGGGGAGCCGGTCGCGATAAGCTCACGAAATGTGAGTAGCGATTCCCCTGACGGCGCGGTGGAGATCCAGGTCCGCCGCATCGATCCCCGCCTGCCTCTTCCGGAGTATGCGCATCCGGGCGACGCCGGAGCCGACCTCGTCACCGCCGAGGACATCGTGCTCGAGCCCGGCGGGCGCGCAACAGTGGGCACCGGTGTCGCGATCGCGCTGCCCGAAGGCTACGCCGCGTTCGTGCACCCCCGATCAGGCCTGGCGGCGCGGTGCGGCCTTACCCTCGTCAACGCTCCCGGTACGATCGACGCCGGATACCGCGGCGAGATCCGGGTGACCCTGATCAACACGGACTCGCGGACACCGGTCAAGCTGGCGCGCGGGGACAGGATCGCCCAGCTGGTCATCCAGCGGGTCGAACGGGCGGTCTTCCGCGAGGTGGACGCGCTCCCGGAGTCCATGCGCGGAACGGGCGGCTTCGGCTCCACCGGCGGCCACGCAGCGCAGTGATGACGATCATGCTCCCCGGCCACACTGGGGACGACCAAGCGGGAGAGGTGTAAGGCGTGTTCGGACGCCGGAACAAGAAGAGCCAGCAGGACGGCGCCGCCGGCGACGTTGAGGCCGTCGCACAGCCGTCGGGGGCGCCGGAACCGAACAAGAACGAGGACAGATACCGGGTCCAGGGGCCGTGGGATGCGGCGGAGGACGCGCCGGAGGTGTCCCGGCTCGACCTCGGCAGTATCCGCGTCCCGGTGGAGCAGGGTATCGAGGTCCAGATCAACGTTGCGCAGAAGCAGCAGAAGATCATCGGTGTCACCCTCGTCAGCGGTAAGAGCGCCATCCAGGTGCAGCCGTTCGCCGCGCCGAAATCCAGCGGCCTGTGGGACGAGATGCGCGAGGAGCTGCGCGGTCAGGTCACCGGGCAGGGCGGCAAGGTCGAGGACTTCGACGGCACGTTCGGTCCGGAACTTCGGGCGGTCATCCCGGTCGAGGGCAAGAAGAACGAGCAGGGGCAGCAGCTCGGCCAGCGGGTGCGGTTCATCGGCGTCGACGGCCCGCGCTGGATCCTGCGTGGTGTGGTCCGCGGTGAGGGCGCGAGCAAGCCCGAGGTCATGGCGCAGATCGAGGAGATCTTCCAGAAGATCGTGGTGGTGCGCGGAGAACAGCCGGTCCCGCCGCGGGATCTGCTGGAGATCAAGGTTCCGCCGGAGATCCAGAAGTCGATGGAGACCGCCAAGAAGGCGCAGCAGTCCCAGGAAGAGGCCGATGCGGGGAGCGACTGACCTCCTGCGCCGATCGTGAGCGAATCGGGTCCTCCCGGCGATGGGAGGGCCCGGTCTTGTCTCGACGGCCCGCACGGCCAACGTAGAAATCTACGTTGTAAAGGCAGCGGTGCGCGAGCTCCGCCTTACCGGGGGGTACGCCTTCGCCGCACAGCGTGCCCCCGCCGATTCCGGTAACGCCCGATCGGACGGCGCCGGTCCGTGCGTGTCGGCCCGCGGTGACCGGTGCCGTTGTCACTTGGCGGGGCCCGGATCCTCCGGATCGGCCACGACTCCGAGGAAGAGGATGGCCTCGCGGCGGCGGAGCACGAAGGTGAAGGGGCGGTCGGCGGTGAACACCACGGGCTTGGACGGGGTGAACGCCGCGGTCCGCATGATCACGGCGGTCGCGGCGGCACCTTCGGCGCCTTTCTCGTCGACGCGCAGCCGCGCCTGGTGGACCACCTCGTCGATGAGGAGCGGGCGTTCGGAGATGCCGCCGAAATCGGCCTGAGAGGTGAAGCAGGTGCGTACACCCACGTCGGTCAGTGCGCCGGACAACTGCGCGCGGTGCGTGAGTTCGAACCGCGGCAGCGCGAGGTCCACCTCGGTGGGGGAGGCGGCCCGCTGCAACTCGGTGAGCGTCTGCGGTGCCAGCTCCGCGCCTGGATGATCCTCATCGGGCAGCAGCACGTCCAGCACCAGGTCGTGGTCTCCTTCGAGGGAGACCATCCGCCATCCGCGGGTCTGCGCGTACGGGATCTGCCCCCGGCGGCGCATCATCGGCACCCGGCGGGTCCCGGTCGGGGCGTGGAAGTCTTTCCGGGCGGTTTTGTCGGTCTCGAACGGCTTCTGCCACTGCAGCCGGACCCAGAGCGCGTTGACCAGCAGTGCCTGGGTGCGCGATTGCACCGTGCCCGGGGAGAGCAGATCGCTGATCAGGCCGTTGGTCACTTTGGCGACCTCGGCGTTGATGGTCCGCCGGACCCCGTCGGGGTCGCCGGGGAAGTCGGCCGTGTACACACCGGAGTCGGGACGGGCGCGCACGGTGGCCTCGAACTCCGGGCGGAGCGGAAGGTCGTCGCGGAGCCACAGCCCGGTGCTCGTGGCCAGTTCCGGACCGGAGGCCACGGCGTCGTCCAGAGCGGCCAGGTGCGCCTCCAGGTCCCCGCCGAGCAGCCCGGTGAGTTCCTCGCGGGTCGCGCCTCTGGCGCCCGTGGCCACCAGCCCCAGCGCGCACGCCACCGAGTAGGGCGACCACACCAGTCCGGACCGCCCGGAGCCGGACATCTGGGCGTGCAGCCGCAGCGCGAAGCCGAGGTGGTCGGGCCGGAGCGAAACAGACGGAACAGCCATGGTGTTCTCCTCGCCGAGAGCCGTGCGCTCTGGGCGCCAGCTTAGGTACCCGGGTCCGCGATGTCATGGATGCGACGTCATCGGGGTGGTTCGGACGGTCCGGCCGCCCCACCCGGCGAAACGTGCCGGCCGACCTCGAAGTCACGCGGAGGGCAGCGCCGTTGCCCTAGGCTGGACGGCAGAGCGCACATCGCAACCGAGCAGTTCAGCGGTTGCCGGATCAACGGGCCGCGGGCTCGAACACCAGCGGGAGCAGCATGACCGACCAGCACCGGTCCGCCGGCGCGGCCGACGGCGACGCCGAAACCCCATCGTCCACACTGCCGGGTGGCGATGCCGGAAAGGACGGACCGGCCGCAGAGGAGGTGTCGGAGCACACCGTCGAAGCCGTCGTCCGGGCGCAGCTGTCCAAGGCGCTGGGCGGCAAGCGGGGCATGGTCGAGGCGGCGGTCCCGACAGTGGCTTTCACGCTCAGTTATCTGATCAGCCAGGAGCTCAGGCTCGCACTGGGACTGGGGATCGCCGCTGCGGTGCTGTTGGCCGCCGTCCGGCTGGCGCAGCGCTCTTCGGTGCAGTTCGTCGTGAACAGCCTCTTCGGTATCGCTATCGCCGCGGTATTCGCGCTGCGCAGCGGGGACGCCGAAGACGCGTTCCTGCCGGGCATCATCTACAACGCGGTGTACGCCGCGGTGCTCATACTGACCATCCTCATCCGCTGGCCCGCCGTCGGGCTGCTCATCGGTGCGGTCACCGGCGATCCCACCGGTTGGCGGGAGAACCGCGCCGTGGTCAAACTCAGCTCCCAGCTGACGTGGCTGCTGGTGCTCCCGTGCCTGATCCGGGTCGCGGTGCAGTACCCGTTGTGGGCGGCCGCCAAGCACGGGGTCGCCGACACGTTCGCCCTGCTCGGAATCGCCAAGATCGGTATGGGCTGGCCGCTCCAGGTGGCGGTGCTGGCGGTGATGGTCTGGCTGCTGGCGCGCGGGCGCACGCCGGTGGAACCCGGGACACTGTCCCCGGACAAGGGATCCCTGGACGGCAGGCAGAGCTGAACGACCCGCGCCCCTGCGCGTGCGGGGACCGCGGGACCGGTGCTGGCCGGACCACCCCGCGCAGGTCCGGCCCCGGCGGACGAACGCCCCTCAGCGGGGCTGGTGGGCGCCGGGCACCAGGATCCCGCCGAGTTCCTGCACCGATTCGGCGCTGCTGAGGAACACCAGCTCGTCGCCCGGCTCCAGGACGGTCTCCGGCGCGGGAGGACGGACCCGCCCCTCGCGGACGACCGCCACCAGGACGATGTCCTCCGGAAGGTCGGGAACCAGCTCCCGGACCGGACGGCCCACGTGGGCGCCGTCCTCGGGCAACGTGAACTCCAACAGGTCGGTGTCCGGCAGCGACATCAGCGCCATCGCCTCACCGGCCTCGTTCATGCCGGTCGACTCCTCCACCAGGGCGGCGATCAGCCGCGGCGGCGACACCGCGACGTCCACTCCCCACGCCTCGGTGAACAGCCACTCGTTCGACGGGTCGTTGATCCGCGCGACCACCCGCGGCACCCCGAACACCGTCTTGGCGAGCAGAGAGACCACCAGGTTGGCCTTGTCATCGCTGCTCGCGGCGACGACGGCGCCGAACTCACCGAGCCGGGCGTCCTCCAGTGAGGACAGTTCGCAGGCATCGGCGAGCAGCCACTCCACGTTCGGCAGTTCGTCGAGTCCGATTGCGCGGGAATCCCGGTCGATCAGTAGTACCTCGTGTCCGCTGCCGGTCAGCTCGGCCGCGATGGAACGCCCCACGCTGCCCGCCCCGGCGATAGCGACCCGCATCTAAACCCCGTTCCCCTCGCTGTCGTACATGCGCAGCCGCGCCTGGACGGCCTGGATCTCGTCACTTCGAGCGAGCACATGCAGTACGTCGCCGGCGCGAAGCGTCTCGTCGCTGCGCGGCAGCAGGATCTCGCCGGCCCGGGCCAGGTAGGCCACGCGCAGCGGAAGGGCGGCTTCGAGCTGCTCGATCCGCCGGTCCACCCATGCGGAGGAGAGCGGCGCCTCGGTCATGACCAGACTCCCCGAAGGGTCGCGCCACAGCGGTCCACTGTCCAACCCGGGGCCGCCGGGGACCAACCAGCGCAGGATGGTGTCGGCGGTCCAATGGACGGTTCCCACAGTGGGGATGCCGAGCCGCTGGTAGACCTCGGCGCGCCGGGGATCGTAGATCCGCGCCACGACGTGTTCGACTCCGAACGTCTCGCGCGCCACCCGGGCCGAGATGATGTTGGAGTTGTCTCCGCTGCTCACCGCGGCGAACGCGGAAGCGTCCTCGATACCGGCCGAGACGAGCACGTCGCGGTCGTGCCCGAGCCCGGCCACCGCGGTCTTGGCGGTGCTGGAACGCAGCCGCCGGAACGCGTCGGGGTCCTGATCGATCACGGCAACCGTGTGGCCCATGTCCTCCAGCGTGTGCGCGAGCGTGGACCCCACCCGCCCGCAGCCCAATATGACAACGTGCACTGGTCATCCGCTCCTGTGAATCCACGCTCGGCCAACGGGCCACGCATCTTGGACGTGTGCCCCCAGGCGAAGGTATACCCAACCGGCCGCGCCCAACCGGATCGGTCCGAAGAGTGTGGACGCCGCCCGCCGCGGCCGTGTGTCCCCGGTCGACGCGGGTCCGTTGGCGCGTTCCGTCCGGGGCCCGTACCCTCGCAGGGGCTTTGCGGGGGTCCGGCTCGGTTAGAGTGGCCGCAGACGGGTGGTGGCTGCGCCGGGTCACCCGAATGGCGCCCGAGTAGTCCCGTCCGCCTGAGGAGGTCCCCAATGAGCCGTGGTGTTTCCGCGGATCCCGCAGCCGGAAGCCGGGTCGGCGCCCGGCTGGAACTGCGCGTCGAGAACGTCGCCCACGGCGGGTGGTGCGTGGGGCGCCACGACGAGCAGGTGGTCTTCGTCCGGCACGCGCTGCCGGGTGAACGCGTGCGGGCGCTGGTGACCGAGGAGACGAAGCGCTTCCTGCGCGCCGATGCCGTGGAGATCCTGGAGGCCTCACCGGAGCGCGTGCAGCCGCCGTGCCCGTTCGCCGGGCCCGGCGGATGCGGCGGATGCGACTGGCAGCACGCCTCGCTGGAAGCGCAGCGCCGGATCAAGGGGGACGTGCTCGCCGACCAGCTCCGGCGTATCGCCGGGATCGACCGCGAGGTCCGGGTCGAGGAGCTGCCGGGCACGCCCGACGGGCTCGGTTGGCGCACCCGGGTCAGGTTCGCCGTCGGCGGTGACGGCCGGCCCGGTTTCCGCCGGCACCGCTCGCACGAGATCGAACCGGTCGACGAGTGCGCCATCGCCCACCCCGACGTGAACCGGATCGGGATCCCCGGGCTGCGGTGGGACGGCGTCAGCGAAGTCGAGGCGGTCACATCCGGTTCCTGCGCCGACACCGCGGTCGTCGTCACCCCGCGCGGTGCGAAGCTGCCGCTCCTGCCCACCCCCAAGGCGTCTGCGGCGGTGCTGCGCCGCTTCAAGGGAGGCCGGACCCAGCCGGTTCGGGGGCGGCGCGGGGTCCGCGAGACCGTTGGCGAGCGGGAGTACCGCGTCGACGCCGGAGGGTTCTGGCAGGTGCATCCGGCCGCGGCCGGTGTGCTGAGCGACGCGGTGCTGGAGGCTCTGCGGCCGGAGCCCGGCGAGACCGCGCTCGACCTGTACTGCGGGGCCGGACTGTTCGCCGGCGCGCTTGCCGACGCGGTGGGCCCCGAGGGCCGCGTGCTGGGTGTGGAGGCCAATGCCGAAGCGGTGCGCGACGCCCGGCACAACCTGCGCGACGCCCCCTGGGCGCGGGTGGAGCGGGCCGATGTCGCCGCGCAGCTCAGGGAGTGGGTCGACATGCGGGTGGACATCGCCGTGGTCGATCCGCCGCGGGCCGGAGTGGGTGAGGCCGTCGCCGAGCAGCTGGCTGAGCTGCGGAACCGGCGGGTCGCCTACGTCTCGTGCGATCCGGCCACGCTCGCCCGCGACCTGGCGACCTTCGTCAAGGCGGGCTATGAGTTGGTGGGACTGCGCGCCTTCGACTCCTTCCCGATGACGCACCATGTCGAGTGCGTGGCGACCCTGGCCCGGGAGTAGGCGCTGCCCGAGGGGCGTGTGACCGGTCGGCGTTCAAGTTGGTGCCGCCGACCCCGAGCGGCCGGAAGGCCGTGCGCGGGGTGAGGGTCCGGCCGCGGTAGACGGCACACGCGTTCCGGTTACGCGATTTCGTTCAGCAGTAGAACAATAGGTCCTATGCGTCTGAGGATTTTCACCGAACCGCAGCAGGGCGCCGCCTACGGCACCCTGCTTTCAGTGGCCAGGGCCGCCGAGGAGCTCGGTTACGATGCTTTCTTCCGTTCCGACCACTACCTGAAGATGGGGGCCGTCGACGGTCTTCCCGGGCCCACCGACGCCTGGATCACCCTGGCCGGGCTCGCGCGCGAAACCTCCCGGATCCGCCTGGGCACGCTGATGACCGCGGCGACGTTCCGCCACCCCGGTCCGCTGGCGATCAGCGTCGCGCAGGTCGACCAGATGAGCGGTGGCCGGGTGGAGTTCGGATTCGGCGCGGGATGGTACGAGGAGGAGCACACCGCCTACGGGATCCCCTTCCCTGTTTCGGCCCGCGAGCGGTTCGAACGGTACGAGGAGCAGTTGGACGTCGTCACGGGACTGTGGGCCACCCCGCGGGGGGAGACGTTCCGCTACGAAGGGCGGCACTACCGCCTCGTCGACGGACCGGCGCTGCCGAAGCCCGAGCAGTCACCGCGCCCGCCGGTCCTTCTCGGGGGCACCGGCCCGAAACGCACACCGCGGCTCGCCGCGGCGCACGCCGACGAGTACAACGTGCCGTTCCGTTCGGTCACCGAGACAGCGGCGGCGTTCGAACGCACTCGCCTGGCGGTGAAGAGCGCCGGCCGCACCGAGCCGATGCGCTACTCCGCGGCGCAGGTACTGTGCTGCGGCCGCGACGATGCCGAGGTCGCCCGCAGGGCCGAGGCGATCGGTCGCGACGTCGCGGAGCTGAAGGAGAACGGTTTGGCGGGCAGCCCGGCCGAGGTGGTCGACAGGATCGGCCGTTTCTCCGAGATCGGGGCCGAGCGGCTGTACCTTCAGGTCCTCGACCTGGCCGACCTGGACCACCTGGAACTGGTGGCGTCGCAAGTGGCGCCGCAGGTCCGCTAGCCGGGTGCGTCCGGGGAACGCGGCGGGGCGGCGCCGCCCCGATAACTTGATATCGAGATACACGTTCGATAGCTTGACATCGAGATAACAGGCGAGATGAATCACTGAGCGTGTGAGGTTGACCGCCAACGGGTGTTCCGGCTGGCACGATGTAGTCGGAAGGGGCGCCCAGCCGAAGCTGCGGCCGGGGGCGCTGTGGCCGGTCAAGGCCGCTCCGAGTAGCGTCGGGAGTGGGTGGGCCACGCTTTTCGGGGCGATCTCGTAAGGGCAGCCTCAGTGATGTCCCGGCACCGCCACTGCGGGAGGATGCCGGAGAGAAAGTGGCGAGATCAGGAGGCAAACACCGTGTCCGCGAACAGCTTCGGCAGCCGTGACACGCTCCGCGTTGGTGGCGAATCGTATGAGATCTTCCGTTTGGACGCCGTCGAGGGCGCCAAGCGGCTTCCCTACAGCCTGAAGGTGCTGCTGGAGAACCTCCTGCGCACCGAGGACGGCCAGAACGTCACCGCCGAGCACATCCGCGCCCTCGGGAACTGGGACCCTGCGGCCAAGCCGAGCCAGGAGATCCAGTTCACCCCCGCGCGGGTCATCATGCAGGACTTCACCGGCGTCCCCTGCGTGGTGGACCTCGCGACCATGCGCGAGGCCGTCAACGCACTGGGCGGCGATCCCGACAAGATCAACCCGCTCGCCCCCGCCGAGTTGGTCATCGACCACTCCGTCGTGGTCGACCTCTTCGGCCGCCCGGACGCCTTCGAGCGCAATGTCGAGCTCGAGTACGAGCGCAACCACGAGCGCTACAAGTTCCTGCGCTGGGGCCAGACGGCCTTCGACGAGTTCAAGGTGGTCCCGCCGGGAACCGGAATCGTGCACCAGGCCAACATCGAGCACCTGGCCCGCGTCACCATGAACCGCAACGGCCAGGCATACCCCGACACCTGCGTGGGCACGGACTCCCACACCACCATGCAGAACGGCCTGGGCATCCTGGGGTGGGGCGTCGGCGGCATCGAGGCCGAGGCCGCCATGCTCGGCCAGCCGATCTCGATGCTCATCCCGCGCGTCGTCGGGTTCAAGCTCACCGGCCGGCTCAACCCCGGCACCACGGCCACCGACCTCGTGCTCACCATCACCGAGATGCTGCGCGACCACGGCGTGGTCGGTAAGTTCGTCGAGTTCTACGGTGATGGCGTCGCCTCGGTGCCGCTGGCGAACCGGGCCACCATCGGCAACATGAGCCCGGAGTTCGGGTCCACCGCGGCGATCTTCCCGGTCGACGACGAGACCATCCGGTACATGAAGCTGACCGGCCGCAGCGACGCCCAGACCGGCCTTGTCGAGGCCTACGCCAAGGAGCAGGGCCTCTGGCACGATCCCGCACACGAGCCGGCCTTCTCCGAATACCTGGAACTGGACCTGAGCGATGTGGTTCCGTCCGTCGCCGGTCCCAAGCGCCCGCAGGACCGGATCGCCCTGTCGGAGGCCAAGCCGACATGGCGCAAGAACGTGCGCGACTACGTGCACGACGACGGCATCGAGAACGGTGTGGACGAGGCCTCCGCCGAGTCCTTCCCCGCCTCGGACTCTCCCGCGGTCTTCACCACCGGCAACAACGGTGGCGGCGCGGCGAGCCACACCACCGCGCAGCTGGGCCGCCGGCCGAACAAGCCGGTGAAGGTCACGCTCTCCGACGGCACCGAGACCGAGGTCGACCACGGTTCCGTGGTGATCGCGGCGATCACCTCCTGCACCAACACCTCCAACCCTTCGGTCATGCTCGGCGCCGCCCTGCTGGCCAAGAAGGCGGTGGAGAAGGGACTGTCCCGCAAGCCGTGGGTGAAGACGTCGCTGGCGCCCGGCTCCAAGGTCGTGACCGACTACTACGAGCGTTCCGGCCTCACGCCCTACCTGGACAAGCTCGGCTTCAACCTGGTCGGGTACGGCTGCACCACCTGCATCGGGAACTCCGGGCCGCTACCCGAGGAGATCTCCAAGGCGGTCCAGGAGAACGACCTCGCCGTCACCTCGGTGCTCTCCGGCAACCGGAACTTCGAAGGCCGGATCAACCCCGACGTCAAGATGAACTACCTGGCGTCGCCGCCGCTCGTCGTGGCCTACGCCCTGGCCGGGTCCATGGACGTCGACATCACCACCGAACCGCTGGGCACCGGCGCCGACGGCGAGCCGGTCTACCTCGCCGACATCTGGCCCTCGCCCCAGGAGATCGAGGAGGTCATCGACTCCGCGATCGCCACGGACATGTACCAGAACGCCTACTCCGACGTGTTCGCCGGCGATGAGCGGTGGCGTTCGCTGCCCACTCCGACCGGCAACACCTTCGAGTGGGACGACGAGTCGACCTACGTGCGCAAGCCCCCGTACTTCGAGGGCATGCGCGAGGAGCCGGCCCCGGTCGAGGACATCGTCTCCGCGCGCGTCCTGGCCAAGCTCGGCGACTCGGTCACCACCGACCACATCTCACCGGCCGGTGCGATCAAGCCGGACACCCCGGCGGGCCAGTACCTGCGCCGGCACGGGGTCGAACGCAAGGACTTCAACTCCTACGGTTCGCGGCGCGGCAACCACGAGGTGATGATCCGCGGCACCTTCGCCAACATCCGGCTGCGCAACCAGCTCGCACCGGGCACCGAGGGCGGCTACACCCGCGACTTCACCCAGGGCGACGGCGCCGACGCGCCGGTGACGTTCATCTACGACGCCGCGCAGAACTACGCCGCCCAGGGCACGTCGCTGGTGGTGCTCGGCGGCAAGGAGTACGGGTCCGGGTCCTCGCGGGACTGGGCCGCCAAGGGCACCCGTCTGCTGGGGGTCCGCGCGGTCATCACCGAGTCCTACGAGCGCATCCACCGCTCGAACCTCATCGGTATGGGTGTGCTGCCCCTGCAGTTTCCGCAGGGCTCCTCGGCCGACTCCCTCGGCCTGACCGGTGAGGAGATCTTCTCCATCGTCGGCGTCACCGAGCTCAACAAGGGCCGCATCCCCGAAACGGTGCGGGTGAGCACCAACACCGGGGTCACCTTCGACGCCGATGTGCGCATCGACACTCCGGGCGAGGCCGACTACTACCGCAACGGCGGCATCCTGCAGTACGTGCTCCGCCAGCTGCTCTCGAAGTAGCCGCCCGCCTCACCCGGACGACAGACCCCGCTCGGGCCCATCAGCCTGAAGAGCGGCCTAGAAGCGCCGCCGCGCCCAACAGGCGCGGCGGCGCTTTGCGGTGGTTTCGCGCCTGCGGTTGCGGGAGAGGTCCGTGGGTAGCGTGCCCGCTCGTCCGCGTTACCGCACGAGCGCGGCGGGCAGACACCGACAACCCTAAGGAGGTCCGCGTGGGTTCGACGCCGCTGGCGGCCGCGCGCCGCCCGGCAGCCGCCGCGTGCATCGCCGCACTCGCGGCGTTCGGGCTGGCGGCCTGCGAGGACACGGGCGCCGACAGCCCGGCCACAGAGCGGGACAACGGCGGTTACTGAACTCTCCCGGCGGCGGTCGGTCCCATGCCGCCCGAATCGTCGTGTAAGGGGAGGCGTCGATGAAGCGCCGCTGGAACCTCGGGGCCTTCCTGATGGTCCTGATCCTGCTGCAGTTCGGCTTCCCGGTGACGCTTTACGGCGACTGGTGGACCGGGCTCTACATGCTGCTGTACGCCTGGATGGTCGTGTCCGGGATCCTCACCGTGCGTGACGAGCGGGATCGTCTGGTGCCGTTGCTCGTCATCACCCCGGTCTTCCTGGTGTTCGGGATATGGGTGGCGTTCGACCAGCAGAACGAGGACGCGCGCCTGGGCATGCTCGTCTCGCTGGGCCTCTTCCAGGTCGGTCTGGCGTACTCGCTGGGGAAGTTCATCTTCCGCAGGAGCGGGGCGCCTGGGGCGGACCTGATCCAGGCGGCCGTCTGCGTCTACCTGCTCATCGGCGGCGTGTTCGCCGCCGTCTTCAGCTCGATGGAGATCCTGTGGCAGGGGAGTTTCCAGGACACGGTGCATCCGGAGACCTACCTCGCGTGGCAGCAGCTCACCTACTTCAGCTACGTCACCCAGGCCACGCTGGGGTACGGCGACATACTGCCGGTCCACCCGTGGGCCCGTTCCCTGGCCGCCCTCCAGGCAGTGGGCGGGACTCTGTTCCTCGCCACGGTGATCGCGCGGATCGTCGGGGCCTACGTGGCGAAGCAGGGCACAGATGAGGAGAGACCGCACGAGTGAGCCCGGAACGGCCGATACCGGGCGCGCACGGGCCGGCTCTGTAGCGGCACGCACCCACGGGCGAGGTATGTGCAAGACTCGTGGCATGGCAGTTGATTCGTTTATGGTCGCTCTGGGCACGCCCGCCCCTGATTTCGCCCTGCCGTCCGTCGAGGGCGAAACGATGTCTCTCGAAGACTTCGCCGGCGCTCCCGCGCTACTGGTGGTCTTCATGTCCAACCACTGCCCCTATGTGCGCAGGATCGAGGACGGCATCGGCGCGGTGGCGGCCGAGTACCGCGGCAGAGGGCTGGCGACCGTCGCGATCTGCAGTAACAATGTCGACACCCATCCCGATGACGGCGCCGAGCACCTCGCCGAGCAGGTCAAGCGCGCCGGCTTCGCGTTCCCCTACCTGGTGGACGAGACCCAGGAGGTCGCCAAGGCCTACCGCGCCGCCTGCACCCCGGATTTCTTCCTCTACGACGGGCAGCGCAGGCTGGCCTACCGGGGCGAGTTCGACGGAGCCCGGCCGAGCAACGACCTGCCCGCCGATGGTGCGAGCCTGCGGGCCGCGCTCGACGCGGTTCTCGCGGGGCGCGCGGCACCGGAACCGCAGAACCCCAGCATGGGATGCGGAATCAAGTGGAAACCCGGAAACGAGCCCGGCTGATCCGCCGGTGCTCCAAGAGACCAGCGGCCGCCCGCGTCCGCGCGGGCGGCGCAGCGGTGGACTTCCAGGCCGGTTACCGCCGGTCCTCGGGTCCGACCGCAGCGGCGGGCGGGGGAGCGCCGCCGGTACCGGGATCGGGGACTCCGTGAACGGCGCCGCGGTCCCTGTCAGCCCCCGACCAGCCGCCTGGCCACGGCGGCGTCGGTGACCAGCGTCGAGACCAGGCCGGAGCGCAGGACGATGTCGATCGCCTCCACCTTCTCCTCACCCGCGGCCATCGCGATCACCTCAGGCACCTGGCGCAACTCCTCGGTGCTGATTGTCAGCACGCGGTCGGTGAGGTCGGTGCGCACCTCCTGGCCCTCGGCGTCGAACAGGTGCGTCGACATCTCCGCTCGGACGCCGAGGTCGCGGTAGGCCTTGCGGGTCACCGGGTCCAGCGCGTCGTACACCGTGGACAGGTCCTCCTCCCAGGCCCCGATCGACACGACGGCCTTGGTGAGCCGGCTGAACCAGCTGAACGCGGTAGCGATCCCGGGATCCGCGCGCAGCGCTTGCGCCGTATCCGGATCGGGCAGGATCAGGGGCGCGTAGATCGGATACGCGGTACCGCCGGACAGCTCCGCGGCGCGCTTCACGGTCTCGACCGCTCCCCGCGACGGGACGCGCTGCGAGTAGACACCGTTGATCTGCACGGTCGTGCAGCGAGGCAGCCGGGTGAGCGCCTGCAGGACCACGTTGAGCGTCCGCCCCCACGCCAGCCCGAGCACGTCGCCGTCCTCCACGATCTCGGTGAGCAGGTCCGCGGCCACCGTTCCGATCTGGCTTCGCAGGTTGTCCGGGCTGTCGGAGACGGTCCGGACCACGATCGCCCGCTTCAGCCCGTACGCCGTCTGAAGGGCGCCGGACAGCTCAGCGTCGATCTGTCCAGGAACCCGGATGTCGATCCGGACGATACCGGCCTCGCGGGCCAGATCGAGGATCCGGGCGACCTTGAACCGGCTCAGCCCGAACTCTTCGGCGATCTCCACCTTGGACCGCCCCTCGAGGTAGAAGCGCCGGGCGACATTCGCCGCCATGAGCAGCTCAGCGGGCCCTCTGACCTGCTGACCCTCGGTGCCGGAGTGGGGCGGTGAGGTGTCGTCGTGCTGCCGCATATCTCCTCTGCTCATCTGAGGTTACTCGTGCTCATTATGCAAATCATACGTTGACATGCCGTTGCGCGGGCGCTTCAATGTGATTGATCAAGTGAGTGTGTCATCGCTCATATGAGCGAATATTGTGGGGAGTTTCGGTGCGCGTAGCAATAGTCGAGAAACCCGGTGAAGTGGGAACCGGTGCACGGCCGGTGCCGAGCCCTGGGCCCGGGTATGTGCTCGTCAAGGTCGGCGCGTGCGGTATCTGCGGTACCGACCTGCACATCGCCGACGGGGAGTTCCCCCCAGCCCGTACCCACTCGTCCCGGGACACGAGTTCAGCGGTGAGGTCGTCGAGCTCGGACCCGCCGCCCCGGGAGACCTCCAGCCCGGTGACCGCGTCGCGGTCGACCCCTCGCTCTTCTGCGGCTACTGCGATGCCTGCAGCGCCGGACGCGGCAACCTCTGCGGCAACTGGGGCGCCATCGGCGACACAGTCGACGGGGCCTTCGCCGAGTACGTGAGCGTCCCGGCGGTCAACTGCCACCGGATTCCGGAGTCGATGTCCTTCCAGGAGGGAGCCCTCATCGAGCCGCTCTCCTGCGCGGTGCACGGGTTACGCCGCGTCGGCGTGCAGCCGGGAGAGGAGTTCCTGCTGGCCGGGGCCGGAACCATGGGGCTGCTGCTACAGCAGCTGCTGCAGCGCGGGGGCGCGCGCGTCACCATGGTCGACCACAACACCGAGCGCCTCGCCATCGCCCGCACCCTCGGCGCCCAGGCCACCGCCACCAGCGTCGACGAACTCGACGGCGCGCGTTTCGACGCCGCGGTCGACGTCACCGGCGCGCCACCGGCGATGGAGGCGGCGCTGGACGCGCTGCGGAGGGGCGGCCGGTTCCTCGTCTTCGGCGTGGCACCGGAGGACGCCCGGATCAGCCTCTCGCCGTTCCGCGTGTACAACGATGAGATCACTCTCGTCGGCTCGATGGCGGTGCTGAACAGTTTCCGGGCCGCACGGGACCTGCTGGCCTCCGGGGAGATCGAAACCGCTCCGCTGCTCACCCACGCTCTCCCGCTCGACCGGTACCCCGAGGCGCTCGACCTCATGCGGGGCGGAGCGGGGTGAAGATCCAGATCGTCCCGAACGCGGCGGGGAACTGAGCGCGCGACACCGACAGCGCGCGCCACGGGCCTACGGGGCCGGAGCGCCGCGGCCGGCCGGAGCGCCACCGCCGGCTG
>NZ_LAJC01000054.1 GCF_000981225.1 Allosalinactinospora lopnorensis | reverse complement strand
CCCTGACACACTGGGAAAATGCTGGAGACGTCGGCGCGACTGCTGCGCCTGCTGTCGTTGCTGCAGACACGGCCGGACCGGGCCGGCGCGGAACTGGCCGAACGGCTCGGCGTGGCGGCACGCACCGTGCGTCGGGACGTGGAACGGCTGCGCAGCCTGGGCTATCCGATCCACGCGATACCCGGGGTGTCGGGCGGTTACCGGTTGGGCGCGGGGGCGCGGATGCCGCCGCTGCTGCTGGACGACGAAGAGGCCGTGGCGGTCGCGGTCGGCCTGCACACCGCCGCCGGGAGTTCGGTGGTCGGGATCGAGGAGGCGTCGGTGCGTGCGCTGGCCAAGCTGGAGCAGGTGCTGCCCTCCCGCCTGCGGCACCGGGTCGGCGCCCTTCGTTCCTCCACTGTCACCATCGGCGACGACGAGCCGTCGGTGCCTCCCGATGTGCTGACCGTCATCGCCGGCGCCTGCCGTGCCAGTGAGCGGCCGCGGTTCGACTACGTCCGCCACGACGGGGCCGCGAGCCTGCGCCTGGTCGAGCCGCACCGCCTGGTGTCGTGGAGCCAGCGGTGGTACCTCGTGGCGTGGGACACCGAGCGGGACGGCTGGCGCACCTTCCGCGTGGACCGGATCCGGCCGCGGCCTCCCACCGGCCCCCGCTTCACCCCCCGCGACCCGCCCGAGGGCGACGTCGCGACCTACCTCTACCACCGCATCGGATCGGTCATGTGGCCGATCCAGGCGCGGGTGCTGGTGCACGCCCCCGTCGAGACCGTGGCCGGGCAGACAATGGGGGTGGTGGAGGCGATCGACGAGCACTCGTGCCTGCTGCGGGTCGGGGGCGAGACGGTCCCGCTGCTGACCGCGTGGATCGGAGTGATCGACGCCGACTTCGAGATCCTCGATCCCCCGGAGTTCGCCGAACACGCGCGCCGGCTCGCCGAGCGCTACCGGCGGGCGGCCGCCAAGCGGCCGCCCGCCGCCGAACCACAGTGACCGGTGAGGGACAGGAACCCGGGTCCACGCGGAGCTTCCGGGGCCCCCTCCAGCAGCGCCGCGGGGCCGCGACCGTGGTCCGCACGTTCGAGAACGGGGTTCTCGTCAGGGGCGGCGAAGCGGGGAAACACTCGCTCCCCCGGCATGAAAAGAGGAGGCGGGCCCGCTCAACGCCACCCCCAAGGCGGAGCCGGGCCCTGCCTCCGTTGTTCCTCTGCCCACCCCGCACACCGCTAACCAGTAAAAATGGCAAAACCTGAGTGATCCGGCCCGCCCTCCGCAACGCGCACACGCGTCCTCAGAGAGACGTTCGCGCCCCCTCCGCGAAGGGCATGCGGCAGCCGGGCGTGGTGCCATGAGATGAGGCGCCCCCCGCGCAATCCTGGTTCCCATCAGACCGAAGGAGCAGGGGTGGCCAGGAAAGCCAGCGGGGACGCCTCCGGCAGGGATCCTCTGCCGGTGGCGCTCATCACGCTGACGGCCATCACGGGGGTGGTCGACGCCGTCAGCTACCTCGGATTGGGTGGGGTCTTCACCGCCTTCATGACCGGCAACCTCCTCTTCCTCGGATTCGCCGCGGCCGGTGGCGGCCTCGAACCCGCCGCGTCTCTCACCGCCCTCGCCGCATTCGTGCTCGGCGCGAGCGTCGGCAGCCGTATCGGGGCGGCCATGGCGGCGGAACGGCGACGGTGGCTCCTCACGTCCGCCGCCACCGTATCCGTCCTGATCACAGCGGCGGCACTGTGCGGGCTCGGTCTACAGCCTGTCGCGGAGTCCCCGAGCCCCCGGCACTACGCGGTGATCGCTCTCACCGCTGCCGCCATGGGAGTGCGCAGCGCCACCGTCCGGCGCCTCGGTGCGCCCCTGAACACCACCCTCGTCACGTTCACGCTGGTCTCCCTGCTCATGGACTCCTCCCTCGGCAAGGGCACCGGCCATCCCGAGCAGAAGCACCGCCTCCTGGCCGTGATCGCGGTGTTCGTGGGCGGAGCCATCGGAACCCTGCTGCTGCAGGTAGGACTGACGCTTCCGCTCCTCGTCGCAGCAGCGGGCAGTCTCGGCACGATAGCCGTTTACCTGGCCCACCCCGCGTCGAGGCGGCCGCCCACGTAACGGCAGAGCGCAAAGCCCTGCTCGCCGCAGCGCCCCGCCCGGATCGGCCCCTCCTCCCGGGGGCGAAGCTCTCGGGCCTCGCCCCCTTTGCCCGCTTCACATGCGGCGGGGCTCGCACGGATGCGGGGAACGGACGGTCTCGGACAGCAGTGGGCCGCTCCGCCCAGGGCGGAACGGCACCGGTGTCACGGAGAGGCACCGGGAGGCAGGCCGGCCGCGGATCCGTCGCCGGTCTCGGACATGCGCAGCCGGCGCCACCCGGTCACCCACCGCTGCACCTCGTCCTGGTTGCCGCCGCAGGCGGAGACGAACGCCATCAGCACCACGAACTTCGGCAGCTCGTCGCCGGTAAGCGCGGCGTGGAAGGTTGAGCGCGGCACGGCACCGCCGCAGAACCGCTCCAGCTCGCGGTAGGACCAGTCGCCCGACCAGGTCCGGAACCGGCGCATCGCCTGGACGAACTCCGCCGGGGTCTGCGCCTCCAGCGGGTTGGGGCGCTGGTCGTAGCCCTCCAGATCCTCGATCGTGGGGGGCCGCACCGGCGCCCCCTCCTCAGAGGTCTCCGTACCGCTGCCGGTCGTGTCCGAGCCGAGCCGACCGGGGGAACACGGTTCGGCTTCCTCGGAGGCGGGCGCCATGCGCACCCAGCCGTAGACATGGCCGTCGGAGCCGCGGCGCAGATGGTGGGGCGGGGCGTCGGGCGCCGGCCGGTAGACCGTGGGGCGGTGCACCCGCCCGCGCAGTGAAGCGTTGGGGCCGCTGGGCTCCAGCAGGTCACTCTTAGGCACGGAGGACCTCCCTCCCAGCGGGCAGGCCAGGGCGGACGGCCACGGCCACCGCACGAGCGGCGGCGGGCCGTCCTGCAGAGTGGGGGGCGCGGATACAGGTCACGGTTTTCCTTCCGGGCTGAAATTGTTTCGACCTGGGTCTCTGGCGCTCCCGGCGTGTTGAAACGGTGGTACGGGAGAGAGGATCAAAACGCCGGATTAGCGCTTGCGGGAAACGTACCCGAGCTCCGCGGCGGCCAGAAGCGCATCCGGCGGGCATCCGCGTCAGGGTGTCCCGAACAGGGGGATACGCACAGAATACGCGTTTTCCTCCGATTGCGAGGATTGGGGTTTCAGTAGCGGCCCGCGTTGTCCGGAAGCGTCCAGGAACATCTGGGACCGGCCGTTCGGATTTTCATACGTCCGGCAGAGTTAACGCGGTGACCTGTCGGGGATTACCATTCGCAGGAAACGTCGTTTCCTGGGAATCTCCTGAGGAACTTCCCGTATTCCGGATTACGGTCCGGCCGTGTCCGGTCCGGATGGAGTTGTCTACGACCTGGGCATCCCGCCCCAAGCGAGGCGGGACGGCGCCACAAAACCGGGAGGAGAAGGAGAGACTCCGAGCGGCGGCCGCGGCGCCGACTCCACGTGGCGGCACCGGGCCAGCCCCTCAGCGGCCCGGTGCCGCCTCTTCGCCAAGGACGGCTACCGGATCAGGGCCGTATGCGGGGCGGCCGCGGCGGACGACTCAGGACGCGGACACGGCCCGCTAGCCGAGGACGCGGTCGAGGTTGAATGCGGCGCTGATCAGCGCGAGGTGGGCGAAGGCCTGGGGGAAGTTGCCGAGTTGTTCACCGGTGCGGCCGATCTCCTCCGCGTAGAGGCCGAGGTGGTTGGCGTAGGTGAGCATCTTCTCGAAGGCCAGTCGGGCCTCTTCGAGGTGTCCGGCGCGGGCGAGCGCCTCAACGTACCAGAAGGAGCAGATCGAGAACGTGCCTTCGCTGCCCTGCAGGCCGTCCGGGCTGGCCTGGGAGTCGTAGCGGTAGACCAGCGAGTCGGACACGAGCTGCTCCCTCAGTGCGTCCAGTGTGGACAGCCACTTGGGGTCCGTGGGAGAGACGAACTTGGCCAGTGGCATCATGAGTACCGCGGCGTCGAGGACGTCGCCGCCGTAGTGCTGGACGAACGCGTGCCGCTTGTCCGACCACCCGCGTTGCATGATCTGGCGGTAGATCGTGTCGCGGACGCGGCGCCAGCGGGTTAGGTCGGCGGGCAGCCCCCGGCGGGTGGCAATACGCATGGCACGTTCGATCGCCACCCAGCACATCAGCCGGGAGTACAGGAAGTTCTTGCGGCCGCTGCGGGTTTCCCAGATGCCTTCGTCGGGCTGGTCCCAGTTGCGGCAGACCCAGTCGACCACGGCGACCACCCTGTCCCAGAGGTCGCTGGAGACGGGTGTGCCCCACTTGTCGTAGAGGTAGATGGAATCGATGACGGCCCCGTAGATGTCCAGTTGGAGCTGGTCGACCGCGGCGTTGCCCACCCGGACCGGAACAGAGCCCCGGTAGCCCTCCAGGTGCGCCAGTTCGTGCTCGGGGAGTTCGCTGCGCCCGTCGATGCCGTACATGATCTGCAGCGGGCCCGAGGAGTCGGCGCAGCCGCGGACATCGATGCGCTCGGACAGGAGGTCCATGAACGCCGCGGCCTCTTCGGTGAATCCCAGCCGCAGCAGGGCGTAGAGGCAGAACGCGGCATCGCGGATCCACACGTAGCGGTAGTCCCAGTTGCGCCCACTCCCGATACTCTCCGGCAGGCTCGTCGTCGGAGCGGCCACGATCGCCCCGGTCGGCGCATAGGTGAGCAGTTTCAGTGTCAGCGCGGAACGGTGCACCATCTCCCGCCACCGGCCCCGGTAGCGGGAGGCGGACAGCCAGCGCCGCCAGAACCGCACCGTGGCGGCGAACTCGTGCTCTGCCTCGGTCAGCGGGCACGGCCGGGGCGCCACATTGTCGCCGACCTGATCGAGGGCGAACACGGCGGTTTCGCCTTCGTTGAGTTTGAACGCCGCCCACACGTCAGGGCCGTCCTGCTCGAGCGGCACGCTGGTGGACAGCGCCAGGACCAGCGACTCCGACTCGAAGACCGCCTGGCGGTTGTCGACGCGCAGCGTGTGCCGCCGCCTCGCGTAGTCGAAGCGCGGGGCGACCCGAGCGCGGAACGGCAGCGATCCCCGAACGCACACGACCCGACGGATCAGCCGGTGCCTGCCGGCCTCGCGCGGGTCCTCGGCGATCGGCATGAAATCCTGGATCTCGCCGACCCCGTCCTCGGCGAAGAACCGGGTGATCAGCACATTGGTGTCCGGGAAGTAGAACTGCTTGGTCTTCGCGGGCACGTCGGCGGCCAGCTCGAAGGCCCCGCCGTGGTCGGCGTCGAGGATCGAGGCGAACACGCTGGGCCCGTCGAAGCGCGGGCAGCAGTACCAGTCGATCGTGCCGTTCGTCCCCACGAGCGCCACGGTGCGCAGATCACCGATCAGCCCGTGGTCGGCGATCGGCGGATACCGCGAAGCGTCCGCCGCGGGTCGTTGGGTCGCCGCCACAGCCACCTCCCGACCTGGCTCGCTCGTCCCGTGCGCCCGGGAACACCGCGCGACCTCCCCGGTCCTCCGCAAGGCGTACCGGCGCCGACTCTGAACTCTCACCTTATTTCCGTCCCCGGCCCCCCCACCACTGATTGCGCCACTCTCAGAATCCGGGTGCCGCGGTGTCCGCACGGCCTGGTGTTCGGGTCAGACCCATCGGAGAAGCCACCACACATCCTCACTGTCAGTCGTCGCCACCAGGGCGAGCGGCCGCCTGTGGAATCGCAGGCCAGGTGGGTCCTGCTGGTCAGGCCGCCCTACCTTTCTGTGTGGGGCCCGATCGGTTGCGACGATGGGCCGGGCGACGGCGGAGTCAGCCGACACCGGCCAGTCGATGTCGCCGGCCGCGAAGGTGCCGTCCTCGGCCCAGCGGCGGAAACAGGTGCGCAGCGTGGCCCGGGACCCGTAACGCCCGGGTGCGTCCCGCCGGGCCGTCCCGGCCCGGAACTTCCACACGATCCCGTTGAGGCCTCTCCGGTCGTCCAGCCGCTTGCGGCCCTGCGCGGTCACGGGCAGCGGCGGCCGGACGAACTCCCATTCCGCTCGGACAGTTCACGACGACGTACCACCCGGCCATGATCCACCACGCAAGATCGTTCGACGGAAGGCCCTAGCCGGGTCGTTCGGGTTGGTGTTCTGTCTTGGGGCGGGCGCGGAGGTGTGCGCGTTCGCCCTGCCTGCCGAACAGGCTGAGGAACTCGACCGGTTCGGCGTCGGCGGCGCCGAACCAGTGCGGTACGCGGGTGTCGAACTCGGCGGCTTCGCCCGGTGAGAGCACCAGATCGTGTTCACCGAGGACGAGCCGCAGCCGTCCGTTGAGGACATAGAGCCATTCATAGCCCTCGTGGGTCTGTGGATCGGGTTCCCTTGGGCGGCTGCCGGCCGGGAGCACGAGCTTGTACGCCTGGATGCCGCCGGCCCTGCGGGTCAGGGGCAGCATGGTCATGCCGTGACGGGTGACCGGGTGCAGGTGGATGCGCGGGTCGCCGGTGGGTGGGGCGTCGACGAGTTCGTCGAGCGTGACGCCGTGGGCTCTGGTCAGGGGAAGCAGTAGTTCGAGGGTCGGCCGGCGGTCACCGGTCTCCAACCGGGACAGGGTACTCACCGAGATGCCGGTCGCGGCCGACAGGTCGGCCAGCGTGGTTTCGCGCTGCTGGCGCAACGCGCGTAGCCGGGGTGCGACCGCGCCGAGTGCCTGGTCGAGGTCGTTGTCCATGCCGCCAGTTTGCCATATCGGCAACAAAGTTTGCGGCAATGGAGGGTGGGCTCGCATGATTGCCGTGGAGGTGGTCACGGTGACCGATCAACTGAGAGACGGCTATGACGTGGTGGTGGTCGGCGGTGGCGCTGCGGGGTTGAGCGGGGCGCTGATGCTGGCTCGGGCGCGGCGGTCGGTGGTGGTGATCGACGCGGGCGCTCCGCGCAACGCCCCGGCCGCGGGTGTGCATGGGCTGCTGGCCCGGGACGGGATCGGGCCGGTCGAGTTGCTGGAGCGCGGTCGGGCGGAAGTCCGCGGCTACGGCGCTCAGGTGGTGCCCGGCGAGGTCGACGCCGTGGCTCGCGAGGACAACGGGTTCGCGGTGGCACTGGCCGACGGCCGGACGGTCCGTGCGCGCCGGATGCTGGCGGCCACCGGGCTGACTGACGAGCTGCCGGACATACCGGGGCTGCGGGCCCGGTGGGGCCGGGATGTCGTGCACTGTCCGTACTGCCACGGTTGGGAGGTCCGCGACCGGGCCATCGGTGTACTGGCCAATGGGCCGCTGGCGGTGCACCAGGCATTGCTGTTTCGCCAGTGGAGCGCCGATGTCACGCTCTTCTCCCACACCATGGCGCCGCCGGCCGGCGAGGAGGCGGAGCAGATGGCTGCCCGCGGCATCAGCGTGGTGGACGGCGAGGTGGCGGCCCTGGAGATCGTCGAGGACCGTCTCGTGGGAGTGCGGCGGGGCGACGGCACGGTGGTCAGCCGCGAGGTGCTGGCGATCTCCTCGCGGATGGCGGCGCGCACAGGCTTCCTGGCGGCGCTCGGACTGCGGCCGGCGGAACATCCGGGGGGAATGGGTGAGCACATCCCCTCCGACGCGACCGGCCGTACCGAAGTGCCCGGGGTGTGGGTCGCGGGCAACGTCACCGATCTGGCCGCCCAGGTCGGTACCGCCGCGGCGGCGGGCGCTGCCGCGGCGGCCCAGATCAACGCCGACCTGGTCGCCGAGGACACCCGCCAGGCGGTCGCCGCCCACCGGGACCCGCTTACCCGAGTCCGAAGCGCGTCTGGTGAACAGGTGACGGGCGGCCGTCGCCACGGCAGGTGAATCACGGAGGGAAATCGTGTCCGAAGAATTCGGCAAGGCGTACTGGGAAGAGCGGTACCGCGGCCATACCGCGATCTGCGGCAGGCGGCCCAACCCGCAACTGGCGCCGGAGGCCGGGGATCTCGCACCCGGCACGGCACTGGACGCGGGCTGCGGCGAGGGAGCCGACGCATCTGGCTCGCCTCGCGCGGCTGGCGGTGACGGCGGTGGACATCGCCACCACCGCGCTGCGCCGCGCGCGCGAGCACGCAGAACCCCTCGCCGCCGGCATCACGAGCCGGATAGACTGGGTACAGGCCGACCTGACCGGCTGGACGCCCCCCGAGGAACACTTCGATCTCGTCTCCACCCACTACGTGTACCCGGCGGCGTCGCGCGCGGCACTGTTCCGCCGGCTGGCGGCATCGGTCGCACCGGGCGGCACGCTGCTCATCGTCGGCCACCACCCATCAGGCCCGCAACACGCCCCGGCACCGGACGTGTACTTCACGGCCGAGGAGATCGCGGCCGGTCCCGCCCCGACCGGTGGGACATCGCCATCGCCGAGGCCAGGGCCCGATCGGCCACCGGACACGACGGACACGAGACCACCCTTCGCGATGCCGTCCTTTGAGCCCGCAAGCGCGTATGACCCGCGGACAGGACAACAGAACATCGGACGGTCTTCCGGCCGAGCCCACCCGTTACACGGTCGCCGACGCCGTGTATGCGTGGCTGAAGAGCGGCCTACGTGGACGCGACTCGGGCACCGTCGACAACTACCGGATGCTGGCGGAAAAGCACATAATCCCCGCATTGGGTAGCTACAAGCTGCGCGAATTGCGGGCCGATGATGTGGACGGCTGGCTTGATGACAAGTCCGAGGAACTGAGCACGCGCACGCTGCGCCTGCTGTATTCGATTCTCAACCACGCAGTGAAGCACGCCCAGGCGCGCGACAAGGTGAAGCGCAATGTGGTGGCGCTGTGCGACGTGCCCGAGGGAAAAGCCGCGGGGCGCCCCTCGAAGGCGCTCACGCTAGCTCAGGCCAGGGCACTGCTGGCCGCCGCCGAGGAATTCCGGCTCTACGCCTATGTGGTGCTGTCGTTTTTGATCGGGGCGCGCACCGAAGGACTGCGGGTGCTCACCTGGGATCACGTGGAACTGTCCGGCGATACGCCCTACATCGCCGTATGGCGCTCGGTACGCGCCGGCGGCGACACCAAGACGCGCCGCTCCCGCCGCACGCTGGCACTGCCGAGGCGCTGCGTGGTGGCGCTGCGCGTGCAACGCAGCCGCCAGGTGGCCGAACGCCGCGCCGCGGGGAAGGCGTGGCAGGCCACCGACCTGGTGTTCACCTCGAAGGTCGGCACCGAACTGGACGCGCACAACGTCCGCCGAGACTTCCGCCGCGTGGTCAAGCGCGCCGGCCTGACGCCAAAAGAGTGGACGCCGCGGGAGTTACGGCACAGCTTCGTCTCGCTGATGTCGGACTCTGGTGTGCCGCTGGAGGACATCGCCCGGCTGGTCGGCCACAGCGGAACGTCAGTCACCGAGGCCGTCTACCGCAAGCAGATCCGGCCTGTTATCACCGGCGGCGCCGAAGCCATGGATGGCATCTTCGACTAGCCATCGCGGGGCGCCGTGCCATTGCTACTCCTCAGGTGGCGCGGCACGGCGCTTCCATTCGTTGTAGCGCCACTCCAGCGCTTCTCTGTGCGGGAGCTGAGCCAAGTCACGCAGATGAGGCGTGATGATGCCCAGGTCAGCGAGCGAATGGCCATCGCGGGGGACGACCACGTCCAACGTCTCCGGATCGATGCCGAACAGGTTCGCATCGAAAGCCCGGTGCAAAGCCACGTTGAGGGGCAACCCATTACGGGGATCAGACGTGCCGTTCATCGCGTGTGGGATGAGGTGCGCCGCTTCGATCATCTGCGGCACCGTCACTCCCGACAACGGACAACGCCAGCCATAGCGCTTCAAGACCCTGAGTTTAAAACGGTTCTGATCGGGGCGCTCCGTAACAGCGCGCTGCTTCTTGCTTTGACGCGTGGCCATGGGCTCAAAGGGCTCTTCATCCGATCGGTCCTCGGTGATGAGCGAAGCGGGCGGTTCGTCGCCGTAGTTGATCAGGAACAACTTACTGGCGTCATCCCAGCCGCCGACCCAGCCGAGTCGCACGGCGCGCACGGACGAACGAGGGGTTGGCTTTGTGATGACGAATATGGGGAGCTGGAGCGATCCGGCTGCTTGGGTAGCTGCCACCTCGCTGCGATCCCGCCCGACGGGACGTTTCGTCACTGGATAGTGGTAGAAGATGCCGTCCTCAGAGAGCTCATCCGGGTAGTGCACTCCCGTGTGAAGGATGCCAACGGTCACGCCCTCAGTGAAGAATTTGGACGTGCGCTGGGTGTCAACCCAGACGCCTTGTGCTCCTCCATAGGCACCGAATGCGCGCAGAGTCGCTGGCTCCACCTTGTCGAGATCCTTGTGGGTGGCCCGGAGGTGGCTCCAGATGGCGAGTCGCCAGACTCGCTCCTCGTCGACCGTGGACGTCTCGCGGTCTAGCACGGTAAATCCCATGGTTTCCATAGGAGCGTTCGCGTGCTCCTTACCACCGCTGAAGTCTTCCTGGCTTCGCTCGGGGAATTGGGTTCGGTACGCAACACCGGCGATCGCCTTGGCCTCATACAGCTTTCCGTTGTGCTGCAGGAAGTAGCGCCTGGCCGTTCCGAACTGAGATTCCTCTAGGAAGGCGTCGCGTCCAAACTCGTCGTAGCGCGCGAGAGCGTGCAGGACGGCGGTGCGGTCGGTCAGGTCCTTAATGCCCATGCGGCTCCTCTGCGGATGGGGGGAGACATTGAACCTAGGGCACCGCTGCGACAGCTCGGGGGCGCGTGAGGAAGGCCGAGCATGATACTTCCGGCCGAGCGAGTAGGGGCGGTGCAGCCGCCGGCGAGTGACGTAGGGACCCCGTTTGGCTCCCACAACGCCAGAAGGGGTGCCATCCATCGGATGGCACCCCTTCTGAGCTGCTTGTTCCTCTGTCGGGACGGCGGGATTTGAACCCACGACCCCTTGACCCCCAGTCAAGTGCGCTACCAAACTGCGCTACGTCCCGGCGCCGCCCGGGCGTTCTTGCCCGGCCAACGAGTATGACTCTATCGCATTCTCCAGGCTGTTCGTGACAGCTTTTCCGGCACGAATGCGGTCAGCCCGGGCGGATGCGCCTGGGGCGGAACAGGTCACCAGTTGCCTCGTTCCGCCCCGGCCGGGCCGGCCGCCTCGCGCTCCGGAGGTCAGCGCGCCCCTTCCAGTTCGTCCAGGTGGGCGGCCGCGGCTTCGATCTCGTCCTCGCTGAAGACGCTGATGCCGTGGTCGAGCAGCACCTGCGCCGTGACACCCGGCCCGGGGACGGTCATGCCGGTGAAACCGCCGTCGTAGACGCGGTGCAGACCGCACGAGGGACTGGACTCCTTCAGCAGGGCCATCCTGGCCCCGTGTGTTTGCGCCGTGGCAAGAGCGGCGTGGGCACCGGCGAGAAAGAACCGGGTGACATCGGCGCCCTGCGGAGTACGCATGCGAGCATCGCCCCGCAGCACGGCCCCGGCCCCCTTGGCCGACTCGATCTCGGCCGGCGGCCGCGGAACGGGAAGCCCGCCCGCCACTTCCGGACAGAAGACCACGAGCCGCCCCTCGGAGCGCCACCGCTCGACGATGCTGTCCTCCACCGTCTTAGCGCGGCCGTCGAAACGCACACGCTTCCCCATCAAACAGGCGCTGACCAGGACCCTTTGCATACCCCCTCCTCCTTCATCGCGCTCTGACCTGCAATTTTATCGAGAACCCGATGTTCGTCCCAGGGTGGCTGTCTTCACAACCCCGGGACCGCCCAGTGTGCTCGCCTTATCAATCGGTGGTTCACATCACGCCGAGACAAAGGAAGGGCCGGGATTTCGTAACGGGGGTCCTGTGGTTGCTACGCGAGGTGTCCCGCACGAGGGGCATTCCCGGCGCCGTTCCATCGCTCGACCTCCCTAGGTGCCACCCCCCTTTTTTCAACTCCCGTCTGTTGTTCCTTCCTGCCTTCTGGAGTACCAGTGAGCCTTGTCGATGTGCGTCCTCGCATGCCGGTCCGCCGCCCCTCTGCGGCGCCCGCATCCTCGCCGCACCCTCGCCGCTCCGTCGTGCTGCTCGTCTTCGTGCTAGGCGTGCTCTCCGCCACCAGCTCGCTGGCCACAGACCTCTACCTCCCGGCGTTCCCGGAAATCGCAGCGGACCTGAACGCGGCCGAGTCCCAGATCCAGCTGACGCTCACGGCCGTCATGGTCGGGCTCGCCCTGGGCCAGTTGGTGCTCGGCCCGCTCAGCGACCAGTGGGGGCGCAGGCGCCCCCTGCTGATCGGCATGGCGGTGTTCACCGCCACCTCGTTCCTGTGCATGACGGTCACCTCGGCGGAGATGTTCAGCGCGCTCCGCTTCGTCCAGGGGGTCGCGGCGGCGTCGGGGATGGTGATCTCGCGGGCGGTGGTCCGCGACACCTTCAGCGGTGACTCCGCCGCACGCTTCTTCTCCCGGCTCGTGCTGCTCGTCGGCCTCGCCCCGATGCTGGGCCCGATGCTCGGCGGCCAGCTCCTGCTGGCCGGCTCCTGGCAGCTCATCTTCGCCGTACTCGGGCTGGCCGGACTGGCCGGGGTCGGCCTGGTCTTCTTCGGGCTGCCGGAGACCCTGCCTCCCGAGAACCGGCGACGGCAGGACTTCGCCGTCATGCTGCGCACGTTCGCGCGCATGCTGCGCGACCCGCGTTTCATCGCCCCTTCCCTGACGATGGCGCTGAGCTTCGCTATGACCTTCACCTACATCTCCGCGTTCTCGTTCGTCTCGCAGGAGGAGTTCGGGGCGACACCCCAGCAGTTCAGCCTGATCTTCGGGATCAACACTCTCGGCATGATCCTGGGCAACCAGTTCAACGTGGTCCTCATCGGGAGGATGCACACCTCCCGGCGGCTGTACGCGGGCCTGTTCGGAGCTCTCTTCTCCGTTGTGCTGCTCGCCGGACTCGGCTTCAGCGGGAACGCGGGCCTGGTGTCGGTCACCGCGGTGCTCTTCGTGATGATGTTCTGCACCGGGCTCATCTCGCCCAACGCCACCACGCTCGCCGTGGCCAGCCAGCCGGCCTCCGTCGCCGGCACCAGTTCGGCGCTGCTCGGGACACTGCAGTTCGCCCTGGGCGGCGTCCTCGCGTCCGCCGCCGGCCTCACCAGCACGGGTGAGGCCACGCTGGCCAGCATGATCCTGGTCATGCTCGGCACCGCGGTGGTCGCCACAGGCATCTTCGTCACCGCCGCCGTGCGCGGGCACGCGGAGTCCGCGATCTGACCGTCCGGGGCCCCGTTCCCCGCGGAGAGGGAATACACGGCGGCCCGCACCGGGGGTTCCGGTGCGGGCCGCCGTACGCCTGCGACTAGCGGTTCCAGTCGGGGCGGACGCTGCCCTTCGACGCCTTGCCCCCGCCCTTCTTCTCCCGGATGCGCATGCTCAGCTTGATCGGGGACCCTTCGAAGCCGAAGTCCTCCCGCAGCCGGCGTTCGATGAAGCGCCGGTAGCCGTCCTCCAGAAAGCCCGTGGTGAAGAGGATGAAGTGCGGCGGGCGGACGCCTGCCTGCGTGGCGAAGAGGATCTTGGGCTGCCGTCCGCCGCGCACCGGCGGGGGCTTGGCCGCCACGAGCTCCTTGAGCCAGCCGTTCAGCCGCCCCGTCGGGATACGGGTGTCCCAGCTCGCCAACCCGGTTTCGATCGCCGGGACGAGCTTCTCCATGTGCCGCCCGGTCTTGGCGGAGATGTTCACCCGCGGAGCCCAGGAGACGCGCGAAAGCTGGCGGTCGATCTCCTTCTCGAGGTAGTACCGGCGCTCCTCGTCGAGGGTGTCCCACTTGTTGAACGCCAGAACCAGCGCCCGGCCCGCCTCGACGACCTGCTCGACGACGCGGATGTCCTGCTCCGCCAGCGGCTCGCTGACATCCATGAGCACGACGGCGACCTCGGCCCGCGCCAGCGCCGCGGTGGTGCGCATGGTGGCGTAGTAGTCGGCGCCCTGGAGCGCGCGGAACCGGCGCCGGATCCCGGCGGTGTCGATGAACTTCCAGGTCTTAGCGCCCAGTTCGATGAACTCGTCCACGGAGTCGCGGGTGGTTCCGGCCACCGGGTCGACCACGACACGGTCCTCCCCCGCGACCTTGTTCAGCAGGCTGGACTTGCCGACGTTGGGGCGGCCCACCAGCGCGATCCGGCGCGGGCCGCCCTCCTCGTCGAGGCCGCCGCCCTCCGGCTGTTCGGGGAACGCCGCCAGCACGGCGTCGAGCAGGTCGCCCGAACCCCGCCCGTGTATAGCGCTGACGGGGTAGGGTTCACCGATGCCGAGGTTCCACAGTGCCATGACCTCGGGCTCCTGCATCTCACCGTCGACCTTGTTGGCCGCGAGCACCACGGGTTTCCCAGCCGCACGCAGCACCCGCGTCACGGCCTCGTCGGCGTCGGTGATGCCGACCGTGGCGTCCACGACGAACAGGACGACATCAGCGGTCTGGGCCGCGTACTCGGCCTGGCGGGCCACCATCGCGGCGAGCCCGCTGACGTTGATGTCCCACCCACCGGTGTCGACGAGCGTGAACTCCCGCTCCCGCCACGACGCGTCGTAGGCCACCCGGTCCCGTGTCACTCCGGGGACGTCCTCCACGACCGCCTGGCGGCGGCCGATGATCCGGTTCACAAGGGAGGACTTGCCGACATTGGGCCGCCCCACGACGGCCACCACCGGTTTGACGGCGGTCTTCTCGTCCTCGCCGGGCGCTTCGGCCGGGGCGTATGTGCGCTCACTCATCGAATACGTCTTTCTCCTGGTGGCGATGGCCCCACGCGCCCAGGACGCGTGCCGTGGGGCCAGCTTGTTCTCGGTGCACCGCGGGCACGGTGCGGTACCGCGCTCAGAGCACGCCGACGCTGCGTGCGGCCTCGCCCTTGGCCTCGTCGACCAGTTTGGCGACGAGGGCGACGACCTCGTCCAGGGAGAGCCCGGTGGTCTCCAGCTCCATCGCCTCTTCGGTCCGGGTCAGCGGGGAGTCCGCGCGGCTGGAGTCGAGCAGGTCGCGCCGCGCCAGATCGGCCTGGGTCGCCGCGATGTCACTCGTCCGTACTTCCCTGCTGCGCCGCTGGGCGCGCGCCTCGGCACTGGCGGTCAGGTAGATCTTGACCTCGGCGTTGGGAGCGACGACGGTCGTGATGTCGCGGCCTTCGACGACGATGCCCCCCGATTCGCTCCGGGCCTCGGCGATGATGTCGCGCTGGAGGGCGACGAGCCGTTCGCGCACCTCGGCCACGGCGCTGACGGCGCTGACGTTCGCGGTGACCTCCTGGGTCCTGATCGCCCGGGCGACATCGGTACCGTCCACTCGGACGGCGGGTGCCGACGGGTCGGTGCCCATGGTGACGACCGGGCGGGAGCACGCTGCGGCGACGGCCGCCGCGTCGGTGGTGTCGATGTCGTTCTGCAGCATCCACCACGTCAGCGCCCGGTACATCGCCCCGGTGTCGAGGTACCTCAGGTCGCGCGCTTCCGCCGCTCCCCTGGCCGTGCTGGACTTGCCTGACCCGGACGGACCGTCGATGGCGATGACGATCCCTTCGGCGGGGTCGTCCCCGCTCGCGCGGGGAGCGGACCGGTCCTCGCCGGCCGCGGCAGCCCGAGCGTTGCCCTGCGCGCTCACGTCGGTTCTCTCCTCCGGGGTTCGGTTCCATCTCTTCTCAACGAAACAGGGTACAGCCGCGCCATAGGGGGCCGGCCCGGTCCGCCCTTTCAGGCGTGCACCGACCAGCCTGGTCTGCCAGGACACGCGCCAGATCGGTGACGGCTCCCGGCAGCACGTAGAGCTGGGCCACACCGACGGGCAGTCCCGGGCTGTGATCGATCCGGACGTCTTCGATGTTGATCCCGGCGGCCCCCACGGCGGCGAACAGCCGGCCGAGCGAGTCGGGCTCGTCGGGGATGACGACGGGCAGTACCGCATAGTCGGGGACACGCTGCGCGCCGCGTTTGCCCGGGATCCGGTCATGCCCTCTGCGGCCGCGTTCCAGCAGGTCGTGCACGGTTTCCGTGGTGCCGTCCCCGGCGGCGCGCAGCGCGCGGGCCGTTGCCGCGAGGTCGGTGGCGATCCCCTCCAGGACCTCAGCGACCGGTGCGGCGTTGTTCCGCAGGATCTCCAGCCACATTCCCGGATCGCCGCCGGCGATGCGGGTGACGTCCCGCACCCCCTGTCCGGCCAGCGCCAAGGCGCTGTCGTCGCCGCCGATCATCCGCGCCGCGACCGCGGACGCGGCGACATGGGGGGCGTGCGAGATCAGGGCGACGGCACGGTCATGCGTGGCGGCATCGAGGGTGAGCGGCTCGGCGCCGCAGAGCCTCGCCAGTTCGGTCGTCGTGGCGACCGCCCCCGGATCGGTCTTTCCCGTGGGGCACAGCGCCCAGGACCGGCCGAGGAAGAGGTCAGCGCGGGCGGCGCTGGGGCCGTGTTTCTCTCTGCCCCCCATTGGGTGACCGGGCACGTAGGTGGCGAGGTCGCAGCCGAGGCGGGCGGACTCGGTGACCACGCCGTCCTTGACACTGGCGCAGTCGGTGTAGACGTGGGCCGCCCCCCGGTCCTGAAGATCACGCAGGACAGCGGGGATGGCGGCGGGCGGTGCCGCGACGACCGCTACGTCGGCGGGGTGATCCAAGGCGTCGAGATCGAGGACCGTTCCCGCCCCGAGATCGCAGGCCAGCCGCAGGGACGCGGCGTCGGGATCACCGAGTGCCACCTCGACGCCGCGTTCGCGCAGCGCCAGCGCGATGGACGTCCCGATCAGCCCGGCGCCCACCACGATCGCACGCTGGATCATCAGGTCGTTTCTCCCCGTTGTCCTGGCCAGACCGGTGGTTCCCTCCAGCGTAAGGGACCCGCGCATAGCCCGGGTCAGGACCGGGCTACCGCCTTCTCAATCCGGTCCAGCTGGGACCGGATCCCCTGCAGGTCGGTGCCGAGCCCGCGGACGTGGTCCTCGAGGACCCGCCTGATGAGCACGATGGCGCGGACCCCTTCCTGCTCGGCCTCTGACTTGAGCCTCTCCACGACGTAGGCGGGCAGCCGCAGGGACGCGGTGACCATGGGTTGAACCCCGCCCGGCTCGCTGTCCTGCTTCTCCAGGGGTGTCTCGGACGAGCCGTTCCCAGGAGTGGTCGCACGCAACTCCGGCTGGGACACAGAACCTCCGTTGAACTTGGTCGGATCGCCCCGAAGTGTTCCGGTGAACACGGGACCGTACGCGAAGCTTAACGCCCCTGTGTCATGACCCGCTGGCGTTCCGTGAGATCCGGTGGCCCGAGGACGCCCACCGCTGTCCCGCCGCCTCGCCTACTGCGCGATGTCCAGGCGCAGTGCCTGCGCCCCGCGCAGGTAGACGTGCTGCAGCTCCGACTTCGACCTGTCGGTCTCGACGTGCGCCATGAGCCGCACCACCCTCGGCAGGCCGTGCGGGACGGCGATCTCGGAGGCGCACATCAGCGGGACATCGGTGAAACCGAGCTTGCGCACGGCCAGCGCCGGAAACTCCGAGGTGAGATCGGGGGTAGCGGTGAAAATCACGCTGATCACGTCGTCGACCGCCAGCTCGTTGCGCCGGATGACCTCGGAGACCAGCTCGGTCGTGGCATCCAGGACGAGCTCACGCTCGTCCGCCTCCACCTGAACCGCACCGCGAATCGCTCGTACCGCCACGTATCGCCCGTCCTTCTCAGTACTCGGTCGCACCCTTAGGCCTCCGGGCCAGGAGGCTACATCCCGGCGGCGGTGTAGAGCTCACTGACTTCCTTCGCCGTCAGCGCCCGCACCGTCCCCGGCTTCAGCGCGTTCAGCCCGATCGGACCGATCTGGGTACGCGCGAGCTCGGAGACCGGGTGGCTCACGGCGTCCAGCAGCCGCCGCACGACATGCTTGCGGCCTTCGTGCAGCTGCACCTCCACCAGCGCCTTGGGGTGCAGGTTCTCCACCACCCGGAAGGAGTCGACCTTGACGGGGCCGTCGTCCAGTTCGACGCCTTCGCGGATCGACTTGACGACGCTGCGCGGCACCGGGCCCGGCACCTTGGCCATGTAGGTCTTGACGACCTTATAGCGGGGATGTGTCAGGCGGTTGGCCAGTTCACCGTCGTTGGTGAGGAGGATCAGGCCTTCGGTATCGGTGTCGAGGCGGCCGACGTGGAACAGGCGCTCCTCGGTCTGCCCGGCGTAATCGGCCAGGGTGGGGCGCCCCTCGGGATCCCACATCGTGCTGACGACGCCGCGAGGTTTGTTCAGCGCGTAGTACAGCAGGTCGGGGGCGGTGGCCACCAGCATGCCGTCGACCCGGATCTCCGAGGTCTGCGGATCGACGCGGGCGCCGAAGCGGCGCACGGTCTGGCCGTCCACCGACACCCGGCCGGCCGCGATCATCTCCTCACTGGCCCGCCGGCTGGCCACCCCGGCCTGGGCGAGGGCCTTCTGCAGCCGGATGCCGCCGGGGACGTCCTGGTAGGTGTCGCGCTCCTCGTCGGAATGGTCGTCGTCGCGCGGGTCGTACTCGGCCCGCAACGTTTTCAGCCGCTCGCGCGCCGCGATCGAGAGCTGGTTCTCCGCCTGGCGCTTGCTGCGGTGGTCGGATGTCTTCTCCTTGGAACGGGGAGACCGTTCGGGGCCCTGGTCGCCCCGGCGCGTGCCGGGGGACGAACCGCGGTCGCCCTTGCCGCCGCGGCCGTCGCGCCGGTCGCGGCCATCACGGCGGTTACCGCCGCGTTCCTTGTCGTTTCCGGAGCGCTCCGAGCCGCGGTCCTCCCGCTGCTGCCGGCGCCTCCTGTCGCCGGAGTCGGCGCCGCGCTCACCGCGCGGTGCGGATCGACCGCGCTCACCGCGCTGGTCGTGGGCGTCCCGCTCACCGCGGGACTTGGGGTTCTTACGTGGTGCGTTCACCGGTGTCGTCTATACCTTCGATGTCGTCAGGCAGGAATGGTGCGAGGTCGGGAAGTTCGTCGAGGCTGCGCAGACCGAGACGTTCCAGGAAGTAGGTCGTGGTACGGAAGAGCAGCGCTCCCGACTCCGGATCCTGCCCGGCCTCTTCGATCAGCCCTCGCAGTACGAGGGTACGCATAACGCCGTCACAGTTCACACCGCGCACGGCCGAGACCCTGCCGCGCGAGACCGGCTGGCGGTAGGCCACGACCGCCATGGTCTCCAGGGCCGCCTGGGTCAGCCGCACCTCCTGGCCCTCCTTGAGGAAGTGCTCGACCACGTCCGCGCACTCGGGGCGGGTGTAGATCCGCCACCCCTCGGCGACCTGGCGCAGGTCGAACCCGCGTCCCTGCTCGGTGTACTCGCGCGACAGCTCCTCAAGGGTGTCCGTGATCGTCTGCACGTCCCGGCCGAAGGCGCGCGCGAGATCGTACTCGGCGACGGGCTGGTCGACCACCATCAGCACCGCCTCCAGGTCGCGCCGGAGAGTGTCCTGCGCCCCGCCGGTGCCCGGCCGCGGTTCGGGCGTGTTCTCCCCCACGCTCACGTCTGCTCCCCGTTCTCCTCGTCGCTCTTCGCCCGGTCGTACTCGTCGGCCACCGCCACCTCGCCCTCGGTGCTGCCGATCCACGTCACGACCAGTTCCCCGAGCGGTTCGGGCTGGTCGAACTCGACGTTGGCGGCCCGGTACAGCTCCAGGAGCGCGAGGAACCGGGCCACGATCTCGAAGGTACCGGTGCAGTCGGCGGTCAGCTCCGCGAACGTCAGCCTCCCCTGCTCGCGCAGCGCCCGCACCACCGCCTGGCCCTCCTCTTGCACCGACGTCCGAGGCTGGTGGATGTGGCTGACGGGGACACTCGGCGGCTCCTTGGGCGTCAGCGCCCGCACCGCCAGCGCGGCGAACTCCTGCGGCCCGAGCTTGATGAGCACGTCCGGCCGCGCCTGGGCGAAGCGCGGCTCCAGCGAAACCGCGCGCGGGAAACGCCGCCCCTGCGAGCCCAGACGCTCCGAGAGCAGCGCCGCGACCTCCTTGTAGGCGCGGTACTGCAGCAGCCGCGCGAACAGCAGGTCGCGGGCCTCCAGCAGGGCGAGGTCGGCCTCGTCCTCGATCTCCCCGCGTGGCAGCAGCCGCGCCGCCTTCAGGTCCAGCAGCGTGGCCGCCACCACCAGGAAGTGACTGGCCTGATCCAGGTCCCACGCCTCACCGTGCGCGTTGATGTGGGCGATGAACTCGTCGGTGACCTTCGACAGGGCAACCTCGGTGATATCCAGCTTGTGCTTGGAGATCAACCCCAGGAGCAGGTCGAAGGGGCCCTCGAAGTTTTCCAGGTGCACCTGGAAGCCACCCTCGGTGGTCTCCTCCTCGGTGCTCATGCCGCGAAGGCCGGGATGTGTACGGTCATGGCTCTAGTGTGTGCCACCCATCGGCCCATGCCTGTTCACTCATCCACGAGCCGCTGCACCAGCAGGCTCGAATCGCCGTGCTCCTCGAAATCGGCGAGCAGCACCGCCACAGCCTCGCGGACGATCCTCCCCCGGTCGGCGGCGAGGCCGTGATCGGCGCGCAGCGTCAGCCGGGTCTGCTCCAGCGCGAGAAGTTCCGGCGCGGAAATGTACACCGTGATCTTCTCGTCGTGGCGCTGCCGACCGCTGGGCTGCGGCGCGTGCGGCTTCTTCGCCCCCCTCTTCTGCGACGTCGGCGACGCCGAAGAGGAGGCGGCCTGGACCGCCGATTGCTCCGGAGGCGGTTCGCTGTGCGGGGCTGAGGGTGCCGGCTCGGGCTCTGTGGAGTCGGACGAGCGGAAGAACAACTCGTCCGCACCCGGCAGGGTCACACGTCGTGACCGCTGTTTGGCCACCTAGCCAGCACCTCCTTAGCCAGTTCCCGATACGAGTTGGCACCCGCCGACGCGGAGTCGAACCGGGTGATGGGCTCCCCGGCGACCGTGGCGTCGGGGAAGCGGACGGTCCGGTTGATGACGGTGCCGTACACCTTGTCGCCGAAACCGTCGATGATGGTGGAGAGCACCTCCCGCGCGTGCAGCGTGCGCGGGTCGTACATGGTGCCCAGGAAACCGTCGATGACCAGCCTGTTGTTCAGCCGCTCCTGAACCTTCTGGATGGTGTCCATGAGCAGCGCGACACCGCGCAGCGCGAAGAACTCGCATTCCAGGGGCACCACGACGCCGTCGGCCGCGGTGAGCGCGTTGACCGTGAGTAGGCCCAGCGACGGCTGGCAGTCGATGAGCACGACGTCGTAGTCGTCGACCACCGGCTGCAGCGCGCGCGACAGCATCTGCTCCCGGGCGACCTCCCCCACCAGCTGCACCTCGGCCGCCGACAGGTCGATGTTGCTCGGGATCAGGTCCAGGCCGTCGATGTCGGTCTTCAGCAGCACGTCCTCGACCCCGACGTCGCGCTGCATCAGCAGGTTGTACACCGTGAGGTCGAGCTCACGCGGGTCGAGCCGGCCGAGGCCGACCGACAGGGCACCCTGGGGGTCGAAATCGACGAGCAGCACCCGTCTTCCGTACTCCGCTATGGCCGCGCCGAGGTTGATGGTCGTGGTGGTTTTACCAACCCCACCCTTCTGATTACACAGTGCTACGATCCTGGCCGGCCCGTGCTCCTCCAAGGGTTCCGGTTCCGGGAATTCTGGCTTTGATCTCGTGGCTAGCAGTTCCGCCCCCGTGCTGCGCGTTTCCCCCCATGGGCTGCCCGCCGGCCCCTCAGGCGGCTCCTCATCGACAGGGGGCTCCCCCGTCTCCGGGCCCTCGTAATCCGACCAGCTCACAACCCTTGACCTCCCTACGGACCGGCCATGACCGGGAATTTTCGACTTCACCGGTTGACCGGCCGTCGGAAAAACTCAATATGTCGACAGCAACGTATCGTCGTGCGGCGACTCTAGAACGCCGGCGCCGCGAGATTCAACGCGACACTCTGCGTGGCGATAGCACCTCCGTTGACGGTGCCGCCTTGCGCTGCTGTTTGTCCAGCCTTTAACCCGTTGATCACGGAGTTTCCAGCGGCGCAGCGCCCCGGCTTCCGCCGTGGGAGGAAGGGCGGCCCACGCACCCCCGCGGCCGCACGGCACCGGCGCCCCGCTCACCGCGGCTTCGCGGCACGGGCGCGGGGATGGCTCGCCCCGTACACCTCACGAAGCCGGTCAGCTGTGACCAGCGTGTACACCTGGGTCGTGGTGACCGAGGCATGGCCGAGGAGTTCTTGGACGACGCGGACGTCGGCGCCGCCGTCGAGCAGGTGGGTGGCGAAGGAATGCCGCAGCGTGTGCGGGGAGATATCGCTCAGCCCCGCCCGCTCCGCGGCCGTGCGCAGGATCGCCCACGCGCCCTGGCGGGTCAGCCGGCCGCCCTTCGCATTGAGGAAGAGAGCGGGGGTGCCGCGCCCGCTCAGGGCCAGGGCCGGGCGCGCGCGGACGAGATAGGCGTCGACGGCGCGGCGGGCGAAACGCCCGATAGGCACCAGTCGCTGCTTCCCGCCCTTGCCGCGAAAGCGCACGGCGCCGATCCCCTCGACGTTCCCGCCCTCGTCCCCCGCGGCCGCGCTGAGAGACTCGATGTCGTCGACATCGAGCCCAACGGCCTCGGAGATCCGTGCTCCGCTGCCGTACAGCAGCTCCAGCAACGCGCGGTCACGAAGCGCCCGGTGGCCGCCGCCCCCGGACTCGGCGGCCGCCAGCAGCGCTTCCAGCTGCTCCAGGGAGACCGCCTTCGGCAACGGGCGCGGTGGCGCCGGGGGCCGGACCTCCCGGGCGGGGTCCCCCGCCGTGACCCCCTCCCGCATCGCGAACCTGTGGAGCCCGCGCACGGTCACCACGGCGCGTCCGGCCGAAGCCGCCCCGAGGGGCTCGTTGTCGGCGTCTCCCTCACGCAGCGCCCGCAGGAAGCCCGAGACGTCGTTCTCCGCCACCTCGGCGAACCCGGTGCGGCCCCTGTCGGTCAGGAACGCCACGTACCGGTACAGGTCCCGCCGGTAGGCGCTGAGCGTGTTCGCGGCCAGGCCGCGCTCCACGGCGAGGTGGTCGAGATAGCGCTGCACGACCGGCAGCAGTCCGGGGGCCGCATCGCCACTGTCCGGCACCGGGTCATCCCACCGGGCGCAGGGAGGCGAATCCGTCCCGCGCGGCGACGGAGGCGGCGAGAACACCGGCGACGGTGGCGCCGTTGCGCAGCCGACCCTGCATCACGGCCGTCACCGCGTCATCGAGCGGCAGCCACGCGGCGGGCAGATCCGCCTCCTCGTGGACACGCTCGAAGCCGATCTCTGCGGCCGGAACCTCCGTGAGGCCGCGGGCCAGGAAGACCTGGATCCGCTCGGTGGAGAACCCCGCCGACGGGAAGAAGTCGGTGAGCTGGTACCAGCGCTCGGCGCGGTACCCGGCCTCCTCCAGCAGTTCGCGCTGCGCGGTGTGGACCGGCTCCTCCCCGTCCTCATCGCGTACTCCGGCAGGGAGCTCCCAGAGCCGGTGGCCCACCGCGTGGCGGTATTGGCGGATCAGCAGCACCCGGTCGGAGTCGTCCAGCGCCAGCGCCACCGCCGCGCCCGGATGTTCCAGCAGGTCGCGCTGCACCACCTCTGGGCCGTGCGCCCCCGGCATGCGCACCCAGTCGGTGCGCATGCCGGTCTTGGCGCCCCTGTAGCGCTCGGCGCTCTTCTCGACCGGCCAGGATTCCGGATGGTCGGCGATCTCTTCCCGGGTCCGGCTCATCGCGCGGCGCCCGCACGGTCCAGCGCCGCCGAGACCAGACCGGTGAACAGCGGATGGGCACGGGTGGGCCGGGAGCGCAGCTCCGGGTGGGCCTGCGTCGCGATGAAGAACGGGTGCTCCTCGCGCGGCAGCTCCACGTACTCGACCAGCCTGCCGTCGGGCGACAGGCCGGAGAAGACCAGGCCGCCCTTCTCCAGCTGGGCCCGGTAGGCGTTGTTCACCTCGAAGCGGTGCCGGTGCCGCTCGGACACCCGGGCCTCCCGGTAGACCTCCCGGGCGATGGAGCCCTCGGCCAGCTCGGCCGGGTAGAGGCCGAGCCGCATCGTGCCGCCCATGTCGCGCTCCCCCGCGACGACGTCGGTCTGGTCGGCCATGGTCGCGATGACCGGGTGCTTGGACTTGTCCTCGAATTCGGCACTGTTGGCGCCGTCCAAGCCGACGACGTGCCGCGCGTACTCGATGACCATGCACTGCAGGCCCAGGCATATGCCCAGCAGCGGGATCTTGTGCTCGCGGGCGAAGCGGACGGCGCCGAGCTTGCCCTCGATACCGCGCACCCCGAATCCGCCGGGGATCAGGACACCGTCGACGTCACCGAGCTCGCGGACCGCCCCGTCCTCCGTCGCGCAGTTGTCGCTGGCCACCCACCGCAGGTTGATCCGGGTGTCCTCGGCGAAGCCGGCCGCGCGCAGCGCCTCCGTCACCGAAAGGTAGGCGTCGGGCAGGTCGACGTACTTGCCGACCAGAGCGATGGTGACATCGTGCTTGGGCCGGTGCACGCGGCGGAGCAGGTCGTCCCACTCGGTCCAGTCGACGTCGCGGAAGGCCAGCCCCAGGCGGCGGACCACGTAGGCGTCCAGCCCCTCGCGGTGCAGGACCTTCGGGATGTCGTAGATCGAAGGGGCGTCGGGGGTGGAGACCACGCCGCCCTCCTCCACGTCGCACATGAGGCTGATCTTGCTCTTCAGGCTCTGCGAGATGGGGCGGTCGGAGCGGCACACTATGCCGTCGGGCTGAATACCGATGCTGCGCAGCGCGGCCACCGAGTGCTGGGTCGGCTTGGTCTTGAGCTCACCGGAGGGGCCGAGGAACGGCAGCAGCGACACGTGCAGGAAGAAACAGTTGTCCCGGCCGATCTCGTGCCGGATCTGGCGCACGGCCTCCAGGAACGGCTGCGACTCGATGTCGCCCACGGTTCCGCCGATCTCGGTGATCATGATGTCGACGTCGGCCGCCTCCATCGCGTAGATCCGCGCCTTGATCTCGTTGGTGATGTGCGGGATGACCTGCACCGTGTCGCCCAGATACGCGCCCTGGCGCTCCTTGGCGATAACACTGGAGTAGATCTGGCCGGTGGTGACGTTCGCCGAGGCCGACAGCTCGGTGTCGAGGAAACGCTCGTAGTGGCCGATGTCGAGGTCGGTCTCGGCCCCGTCGTCGGTCACGAACACCTCACCATGCTGGAAAGGGTTCATCGTGCCGGGGTCGACGTTGAGGTAGGGGTCGAGCTTTTGCATCGTGACCCGCAGCCCGCGCGACTTCAGCAACCGCCCGAGGCTGGAGGCGGTCAGACCCTTCCCGAGACTGGAGCGACGCCGCCGGTGACGAAGAGATGTTTGGTGCTCGCGGCGGTTGCCAAATGATGCTCCCGTGGTCGTATGGCTACGGATCGCCCGGCTGAGGCGGGCGACCGTGCGGCGCCCGGCGCCAACGGGGTGGTTTCTCCCCGGCGCCACCTCGGACTCCACGGGCCACCAGAATAACAGTGGAACACGCCGCGGAGGGTGGCCAGAGACGGTCGGGACGCGCCCGGCCCCGTTTCCGGGGCACCGCGGGCGGCCGCAGGGTGCTCATCCCGGGAACGCTCCCGCGCGGCCCAGGAAGGCCGAAGGTCCTTGTCCAGCCGGGTACCCAGCCACGTGCCGGTCTGGGATACCGCATCGAGGTCGATGCCGGTCTGTACCCCGCTTCGGTGCAGCATGTACAACAGGTCCTCCGTCGCGATGTTTCCGGTGGCCGCAGGCGCGAAGGGGCAGCCGCCGAACCCGCCGACGCTGGCGTCCAGCACGGTCACGCCGTGCTCGTGGGCGGCGAGCGCGTTGGCGTAGCCGGTGTTCCGCGTGTTGTGGAAGTGGCAGCGCAGCCCCGCCCCGCCGGCGATCCCGCCCACCTTTCGCACCAGCTCCGCCACCTGCCGGGGGACGCCGACGCCGATCGTGTCGGCCAGTGCGATCTCCACGGCGCCGGCATCAGCGGCGCGGCGGGCGATCTCCACGACGCGCTCCGGTTCGGTCTCCCCCTCGAAGGGGCAGCCGAACGCGGTGGAGACCGTTACGCTCACCGGCATCCCGTCCGCCGCCGCGGCGCGGGCGATGTCGTCGTAGGCCGCCAGCATCTCCTCGACGGTGCAGCCCTGGTTCCGCCGGCAGAACTCGTCGGTCGCCGGAATCGCGATGTTGACCTCGTCGACTCCGGCCCGCAGCGCCCGGTCCAGGCCTTTGCGGTTGAGGACGAGGCCGATGTAGGAGACCCCGGGAAGCCGCCGCACCTCGGCCATGACCTCCTCGGCCCCGGCCATCTGAGGGACGCGCCGCGGGTTGACGAAGCTCACCGCCTCGATCCGGCGGATGCCGGCGCTGATCGCGCGGTCGATCAGCTCCACCCTCTCCGGCACGCTCAGGACCCGGTCCTCGTTCTGCAGACCATCGCGCGGCCCGACCTCGACGATGTCCACGCGCTGCGCCGCCATGCCGCGTTCACCTTTCCTCGGCTGCTGCGATCGCCGCCTCGGCTCCGTCCGCGCCGCCGGCGACCGCCTATAAGCCTAGTCTCACCTGCCCTGGAGCCGCGCCGCCGGGCTCCACTACGGGCGCGGCCGTAGGACCGCCGCGTGCCCGCCCCCGCGCCGCTCGGCCTCGGCGACGGCCAGGATCCGACCGTCACCGAGGTACTCCGGGGCGGTGGCGGCGCCGATCTCGGCGGCCTCGTCGAAGGAGTGTCCCAAGGCGGCCGGCTCCCGCTCCTCGGCGGTCCCGAGGAAGCCCGGCTCGGCCGGTCCCCATGCGGTTCCGGAACGGGCCGGAGAGCGGGTTCATCACCGCGTAGTTGAGCAGGGTCACCGGCACCCCGGCCAAAGGGGCCGCAGGCCCCGGACCGACCAACGGCGCCGCCCAACGGGCGCGTTCGGGCGGAGAAACCCAGATCAGCACGGCGGGATCGCGAGCCCCGGCACCACCTGCCGCCAGCTTGTGTGGTCGGTCCACGGTCCGTGGACGAGGGCCACGGGCTCGCCCGGTGCGTCGGCGACCTCGTAGAGCAGCGCGACGTCGTTCACCCGGATCATCGGCATCGCCCATCCCTCCCGATACGCGCAACGCTGTTCATCCGCGCCGGTCCAGGGCAAGGGCCGAACGTCCCGGCCCTGACCAGCCGGACGCACGACATCCCCTGGCGGCGTTTCGCCCCGGAAGTCGGCGGCCCGCTCCCGGGCCGCCGGAGCGCTCGCAATCCCGGCGGGCATCCTGAAAGCGGTGGCCGCCTCCGCCGATACGGGTTCGCCTGCGGAGGAGGCGTGCCTCCTCCGTCGCCGCTGAAACGCTCCCGGGGCCCGCGGGGGTCACCATCTCTCTGCCCGGCGGACGAGGTAACCGCGTCCGTGAGCTCGGCCGGGTACGACTCAGCGCAGTGCCAGCGCCGGCCGGACCTCCCACGTCATCCAGATCGGCCGGTACCCCATACGGTTCCAGAACGGGCCGGAGAGCGGGTTCATCACCGCGTAGTTGAGCAGGGTCACCGAGACCCCGTAGCTGTCCAGGGCCTGGTGGGCGTGGCTCACCAGGGCCGTGCCGATACCGTTTCCCCGTTCGTCCTCGGTGACCAGCCCGTAGCCGATATGGGCCGCGGGACCCGTACTGACCAGCGGCGCCGCCCAGCGAGCGCGTTCGGGGGGAGAGACCCAGATCAGTCCGACCGGCCGCCCGCGCCGCTCGGCCAGCCAGATCCACGACGGCGACCGCCCCAGCGCGCGCATGACCACGCGGCGGGTCTGCTCGGGGGTCTCGGGCTGGATGAATACCCCGCCGAAGTGCTCCTCGTAGCGGTGCTCTTCCATCAGCAGCCCCACGACCTGGGTAAGGTCCTGCATTTCGGCCAGTCGGATGGTGACGTCGCGGGGCGGCAGGGAGGGCGGCACGCCCCGGCGGTGCTGCCGTGCCGCAAGGATGCGCTGCGGTTGCAGGCCGTGCCGCTGCAGAGGGACCACACCGCAGATATCCCGCGCGGGCCAGGTGATGAGCGCGGCCGATTCCGATCCGGTACCGGTGGGCAACTGTTCCAGCTGTTCGCGCCAACTGGTGATCAGGGAGTCCAGCGCGCGCCCGGGGTCGGGACCGCCGACCACGGGGGTGAGCCAGTGCTGATCGGGGACGCCCCACGTGCGTCCGACCTCACCGGGCTGGTACCAGGAGTAGCGCATCGTGCCGGTGGCCACCGGGGACCCGGGACCATTGCTGACCGTGAGGAGCGGATAGCCGCTCGGGCGCGGCGGCAAAGGCTCGGGCAGCAACGGATCGATCGCCGCCCACCGCTGCGCCACAGACGTCACCAACAGGTCGAATTCGGCATCACTGCCGGGTAAATCGTCATGCCGCACTCGAGCGACATAACCACTCATCGTCCCTCCCTGGCCGCACGTGCTGCCATCCGCACGCGCCGCGGCTCAGTGGCGCGGCATCGCCGGATCCGTACGGATGGTCACATACCGTCACGCGATGACGACGGCAGCGTTCCAGGTATCCCAATATTTGGAAACCCGGCTACCGTTTTCGAACTTCTCGAAGAAATTGCAGCCTTGAAATCCCATATCAGCCACTGCTCGGACCGCACCACGGTAACCGATTGCCGATCACGTCCCGACAACGGCCCCACACCATGAGCAAGCCCTTCTCGGTGCACAAAGCACCCCTAACCGCGCGACCAGCACGGATTCATTGCGAACAGAATTCGTTTCCTTCAAGGTCCTGCATAACGACACAGTACCCGGAGGGCCCGTCGACCTCGCGCACCCGCGTAGCCCCAAATGCACGGCCCGCTGCGCCTCCTCGGCCGCCTCGGCCCGCCGCCGCTCCTCCGGAAGGCCGGCGGTGACGTTGAGGTCCAGGTGAACACGGTTCCTGGCGCTCTTCTTCTCCTCTTCTCCGGAGCCCTCCGCAGGAAAATCCGCGACGCCTTTCCGTCGGGATCGACGATGGCGTAAGCCTTGTCACACGGCCCTTCGGGCACACCGAAAGCAGCAAGGGCATCCTCCCAACCGGCGAAACCGCTCGGCGGCGGCTGCTCGGCGTAGCCGGGCATGGCGCCCCCTCATGTCCCGGCGAGTATATATTTCGAACCTGCATTCGACGCCGGTCGCGCGCCGGGCCTCCGTCGCCCTCCGGCGAGCCGCTAATCCACGCCGGCGGCCTCCATGCCCCGCAGCTCCCGCTTGAGCTCCTTGATCTCGTCGCGGAGCCGGGCGGCCAGCTCGAACTGCAGGTCGGCCGCTGCCTGGTGCATCTGCTCGCCCAGCTGGTCGATCAGGTCGGCCAGCTCCGCGCGCGGCATCTTCTCGATCTCGGCGGAGCGTTCCCCCGGCGCCGAGGAGGACAGCCCCGGAGTCGGCGCCTTCCCCCGGCTCTGCTGGCGGGCGGAGCCGCCGATCAGGGTCTCGGTGTCGGCGTCCTCACGGGCCAGCGAGTCCAGGATGTCGGCGATCTTCTTACGCAGCGGCTGCGGATCGATGCCGTGTTCCTCGTTGTAGGCCAGCTGCTTGGCGCGGCGCCGGTTGGTCTCGTCGATGGCGCTGCGCATCGAGTCGGTCACGTGGTCCGCGTACATGTGCACCTGGCCGGCGACGTTGCGTGCCGCCCGGCCGATGGTCTGGATCAGCGACCTCTCGGACCGCAGGAAGCCCTCCTTGTCGGCGTCCAGGATCGCCACCAGCGACACCTCGGGCAGGTCCAGCCCCTCGCGCAGCAGGTTGATGCCGACCAGCACGTCGAACTCACCGGTCCGCAGCTCGCGCAGCAGCTCCACGCGGCGCAGCGTGTCGACCTCGCTGTGCAGGTACCGGACCCGCAGACCGAGCTCGGCGAAGTAGTCGGTGAGGTCCTCGGCCATCTTCTTGGTCAGCGTGGTCACCAGGACCCGCTCATCGCGTTCGGCCCGCACCCGGATCTCGTGCACCAGGTCGTCGATCTGGCCGTTCGTCGGCTTCACGACGACCTCCGGATCGACCAGACCGGTGGGCCGGATGACCTGCTCCACGACGTCGCCGCCGCTCTGCCGCAGCTCGTAGGGGCCGGGGGTGGCCGACAGGTACACCGTCTGCCCGATACGCCCCAGGAACTCCTCCCACTTCAGCGGCCTGTTGTCCAGCGCGGACGGCAGCCGGAAACCGTGGTCGACCAGGGTGCGCTTGCGGGAGGCGTCCCCCTCGTACATGCCGCCGATCTGCGGGACCGTCACGTGCGACTCGTCCACGACGAGCAGGAAGTCCTCGGAGAAGTAGTCGAGCAGGGTGTTGGGGGCGCTGCCCGGCTCGCGGCCGTCGAAATGCCGCGAGTAGTTCTCGATGCCCGAGCAGCTGCCGACCTGGCGCAGCATCTCGATGTCGTAGGTGGTGCGCATCCGCAGGCGCTGCGCCTCCAGCAGCTTGCCCTGCCGGTCCAGCTCCGCGAGACGTTCGGCCAGCTCGGTCTCGATCTGGCCGATAGCGCGCTCCATGCGCTCCGGACCGGCCACGTAGTGGGAGGCGGGAAAGAGGTAGAGCTGCTCGTCCTCGCCGAGTACCTCGCCGGTGAGCGGGTGCAGCGTCATCAGCCGCTCGATCTCGTCACCGAACATCTCGATGCGGATCGCCAACTCCTCGTAGACCGGGATGATCTCGACCGTGTCGCCGCGGACCCGGAAGGTCCCCCGGGTGAACGCCATGTCGTTGCGCGTGTACTGCATCCCGACCAGCTTGCGCAGCAGGTCGTCGCGGTCGATCTGCATCCCGACCTCGAGCGTGGCCATCCGGTCCACGTACTCCTGCGGCGTTCCCAGACCGTAGATGCAGGACACCGAGGCCACCACGATCGCGTCGCGCCGGGTGAGCAGCGAGTTCGTGGCGGAGTGCCGGAGCCGCTCCACCTCGTCGTTGATCGAGGAGTCCTTCTCGATATAGGTGTCGGTCTGCGGGACGTAGGCCTCGGGCTGGTAGTAGTCGTAGTAGGAGACGAAGTACTCGACCGCGTTGTTCGGCAGCATCCCGCGCAGCTCGTTGGCGAACTGCGCCGCTAGGGTCTTGTTGGGCTGCATGACCAGGGTCGGCCGCTGCACCTGCTCCACGAGCCAGGCCACGGTGGCGGTCTTGCCGGTGCCCGTGGCGCCCAGCAGCACGTTGTCCCGGTCGCCGCCGTTGATCCGGCGGCTCAGCTCCGCGATGGCCTGCGGCTGGTCCCCCGCGGGGGTCATGTCCGAGACAACCTCGAACGGCGCCACCTTGCGCTGGATGTCGGTCACCGGTCGCACGTCGCGTCACTCCCCGTCGGCTTCGCCCCCTGGCCTGCTCTCCACCGTATAGGCCACCGGTGACACGCTCCGCACGGTGCTCCGGTGTCCCATGCGCCGCCGCCCGGAGGTCAGCCGGCCCCGGCGCGGCGGCGGCCGACCGGCGTCTTCCTTCCGCCCCATCACCGTGCGCCATTGGATCGCGAACGGGGCCGAATACGACCACCGGAGCACGATCGACGCGGGTCAGCGTGTTTCCTCCTCCGGAACCGCGGTCGCCTGGATCGCGGCCAGGACGTCGATATCGGCCTCGCTGAAGATGTCCTCGGGACCGTTGGGGGCCGGCGCGGTGAACGGCGACTCGTACAGGGCGGAGACCTCCTCCGATCCGCAGGTAGGCGTGGTCGCGCGCGGTGGGTTGGGGGACAAGCGTGGCCATGGTGTCACCGAACCCGAGCGTCGGAGGGAACGAACCCACCGAGGTGGTTGCGGGGGTAGACCACGGTTCCCGGACCGATCAGGGTGCCGGGCGCCAGCACGGTTTCGGCGGAAGTGCGGTCTCGTCGCCGAGCACAGCACCGAACTTGGTTTGGCCGGTCGAGACGCGCTGCCCGTCGAGGGTGACGGTGATCTCCTCGATGGCGGGTTCGGCTACCGGGCCGCGGTCGCAGCGCAGGCCGGTGGTCGAGAAGAATGCGCCCAGGTTGACGCGCCGACCGATCACCGCGTCACCGACGAACCCGGGGTGCTTCATGAACACGTGGGCGAGCAGCAGGCCGCGGGGGATCTCGGCGCCGAAGCCGACACGGCATCCGGGACCGATGACGCTGTGGTCGCGCACCAGCGCCCCAGCCGTGATCACGCTGCAGGAGCACACCAGTACCGGGCCGGTGACGCGGGCGTCGGATTCGGTACGAGCGCCGGCCTGGACGTATACGGGGCCGCTGACGCGGGCACCCGGCTCCACGATGCCGCCACGGTCGGCGGGCCCCGCCGGCGGGGCCGCGTCCGGGTCCGCGGTCATGAACGGCTTGATGACGAAGAAGGCGCTGGCGCGCGCCATCGGCTTCGACCCTTCCTACATCAGCCACCTGGAAGCCGGCCGCCACCAGCCCAGCGAGGACTTCGCGCGCCGCGCCGACCAGGTGCTGGAGGCGGGCGGGCAGTTGTGGGCCACCCGCCGGGAGGGCAGACCGGAGCGGCCCTCCGCTGGCACCGGCGAGTTGTTCGTCGACACCGACCACGCCGAACTCCGCTTCCGCGACGGTGCCTACACCGCGCGGATGCGGCGCCGTGTCGTCAACGGCGGAGCCGAGCCGGTCGGACGCTACCTGGTGCGCATCAGCGTCGACCGCTACCCCGGTCGACCCGACCGCTCCAACGAGCTGTACCGGCGCCACCCTCTCACCTGGGAAGCTCTGAACCTCACAGCCACCTGCGACGGTGAACCGATGCGGTGGAGCGCCAAGCACGACAAGGACTCCTTCAAGGAGGTGTGGCTGTGCTTCGACAACGAGGAGTCCAGGTTCCCGCTGTACCCCGGCCAGGCGGCGGTGCTGGAGTACGCCTACACCATCGGTGAGGACCAATGGGGCCAGTGGTTCCAGCGCGCCATCCGGTTGCCCACCAACCGGGTCAGCGTCGACCTGGTGTTTCCCTCCGATCTGTGTCCGGACGTGTGGGGCACCGAAACCTCCAGCACCGCGGAGGCGGTCCCGCTGCGCACGCCCGTCCAGCGAATCGATCGCGGACAGGAGACGGTCTTCTCCTGGTCCAAGAACGGGCCGCCTATCGGCGCCCGCTACCGGCTGGAGTGGCGCTGGCGCTCACGGCCGACGGCCGAAGCGCGCCCCATCCTGCGTACCGCCAGCGACCGCATGGCCGCCGCCGGCATAATCCAGGAGGGCGATCCCGTCCTCACGCGGACGGCCGCCCGCTTCCGGCTGCCGGAAGAGACCGACGCCGCCCGCGAAGTGGTCGACCAGCTCCACAGGACCATACAGCGCGTTCGCGACCACCATGAGTTCGGCAAGGGGATGGGGCTCGCCGCTCCCCAGGTCGGCACCGACCGGGCCGCCGCCGTGGTGGTCCCGCCCGATCCGGACGCCCAACCGCTGGTGTTGCTCAGCCCGCGCATCATCGATGCCTCCGCCGAGACCGACGAGCAGTACGAAGGCTGCCTGAGCTTCTTCGACGTCCGCGGCCTGGTGCCGCGGCCGCGCCGTATCGAGGTGGAACGCATGACCCTGGACGGCACCCCGGCCATCACCGTGTTCTCCGACGCGTTGGCTCGCCTGGTGGCCCACGAGGTAGACCATCTGCACGGCACGGTCTACACCCGACACATGCGCGAAGATGTGGTGCCGATTCCGGTGGCGGAGTACCGCGGCACCGGGCGGCCGTGGCACTACCGACGCTGACACGGCCGGATCGCGTCTCCCGGACCGCATCCACCGTGCGGTTTCTCTGTGATTCTCGCCGCCGTAGTGGCGATACCAGCACGGTCAAGCCCGCTCGCTCAGCCGCTCTCGGCGCACCGGCGCAGCTCGTCCCAGACCTGGTCGACCCGGCGGTCCAGCTCGTCGAGACCGCCGGAGTTGTCGATCACGATGTGGGCCGCCGCCCGCCGCTGCTCCCGGCCGGCCTGGGCCTTCACCCGGGCGCGGGCCTGGTCCTCGGTCATCGCGCGGTTCGCCATGACACGCTCGATCTGCGCCTCCTCGGGCGCGTCCACCACGATCACCAGGTCGTACAGTGAGCCGAGGTCGTTCTCGACCAGCAGGGGGACGTCGTAGACCACAATGGCGTCCTGCGGCGCCCGCGACATCAGCTCCTCGGTGCGTTCGCCCACCCGGGGGTGCACGATCGCGTTCAGCCTGGCGAGCCTGGCCTCGTCGGCGAACACGATCTCACCGAGTTTGGGCCGGTCCAGTTCCCCCTCGGGCGTGAGGACAACGGCCCCGAACTCCTCGACGACCTCGGCGAGGCCGGAGGTGCCCGGTTCGACCACCTCCCTCGCGATCTGGTCGGCGTCGATGACCACGGCCCCGCGGGCGGCCAGCCCCCGCGAGACCTCGCTCTTCCCGGACCCGATGCCCCCGGTCAGTCCCACACGCAGCATGCCGACGACCCTACGTGGCCGCGTTCCGCGCCGCACGCCCGGCCACCGGTTTGCGGAAGTGCACCATAACGACGTGGTCGGCGAACCGCTCCCGGCTCGCCTCGGAGTACCCGAGGCGGCGGCAGAGCCGCAGCCCGCTTTCGCTGCCGTGCCCGGTCACGATGGCCAGATCGGTGATCTCGGGGTGCTCGCGGAGCAGCCGCTCCTCCAGGGCCAGGACGAGCGACCGGGCGATCCCGCGGCGGCGCTGGTCGGGGGCGACGCAGAGCCTGCTGACCAGACCGGTGCGGTCGGCGGCCTTGCCGCGCACCGAACCCACGATCCGGTGCCCGAGAACGGCCTTCAGTACCAGTGCCCCCGCCGCCACGCTCTGCTCGATCCCTGCGTGGCTCTCGGTGAGCGGAAGGATGAACGGGTCGCCGTAGACCTGCGCCTCGTCGAGGTAGGCGGCCCGCTGCAGCGTCCATATCTCTCCGATGTCGGCCTTTGTCGCGGCGGCGACGCTGACACTGCCATCGGAGGGACTCATGGCGGCTCCTGGTTGTGCGGCTGCGGACGACCTGCCACGACCATAGCGAAAGGCCGCTCCCCCTCGGGGGAGCGGCCTTCAGCGATTCGCGTTCCGCGCCGGGAACGGAGTCAGTTCTCTCCGCCGCCCGCGAGCTTCTCGCGCAGCGCCGCCAAGGCCTCGTCCGAGGCCAGGGCGCCGCCCGTGGCGGCCTCGTTGCCCCCCGGGTTGCTCGGCGCGTTGTTGTTGTTGGTGGTGGTGCTTGGAGCCGGCTCACTCTCGGCCTGCGGCTCCGCGACAGCCGCCTCGGCCTCGGCGGCCTGGGCCTCCTCGACCTGCTTGCGGTGCGCCTCGAAGCGCGACTGGGCGAGCGCGTACTGGTGCTCCCACTCGTCGCGCTGCGTCTCGTACCCTTCCAGCCATTCGCCGCTGTCGGCGTCGAAGCCTCGGGGTACTTGTAGTTGCCGTACTCGTCGTACTCGGCGGTCATGCCGTACAGAGTGGGGTCGAAGTCCACCTGGTCCGGCGACACGCTCTCGTTGGCCTGCTTCAGCGAGAGGCTGATGCGGCGGCGGTCGAGGTCGATGTCGATGATCTTGACGAAGATCTCGGTCCCGACCTGGACGACCTGCTCCGGAATCTCCACGTGGCGCTCGGCCAGCTCGGAGATGTGCACCAGGCCCTCGATCCCCTCCTCGACACGCACGAACGCGCCGAACGGGACCAGCTTGGTGACCTTGCCGGGAACGACCTGGCCGATCTGGTGGGTACGGGCGAACTGCTGCCAGGGGTCTTCCTGGGTCGCCTTGAGCGACAGGGAGACGCGCTCGCGCTCCATGTCGACGTCGAGGACCTCCACGGTGACCTCCTGGCCGACCTCGACGACCTCGCTCGGGTGGTCGATGTGCTTCCAGGAGAGCTCGGAGACGTGCACCAGGCCGTCGACACCGCCGAGGTCGACGAACGCACCGAAGTTGACGATGGAGGAGACGGCGCCCTTGCGGATCTGACCCTTCTGCAGGGTGTTGAGGAACGTCTGGCGAACCTCGGACTGGGTCTGCTCCAGCCAGGCGCGGCGCGACAGCACCACGTTGTTGCGGTTCTTGTCGAGCTCGATGATCTTGGCCTCGAGCTCGCGGCCGACATAGGGCTGGAGGTCGCGCACCCGGCGCATCTCGACCAGCGAGGCCGGCAGGAAGCCGCGCAGCCCGATGTCGAGGATCAGACCGCCCTTGACGACCTCGATCACCGTTCCGGTGACGACGCCGTCCTCTTCCTTGATCTTCTCGATCGTTCCCCAGGCGCGCTCGTACTGGGCGCGCTTCTTGGAGAGGATCAGCCGACCTTCCTTGTCCTCCTTCTGCAGGACAAGGGCTTCCACGTGGTCTCCGACCGCGACGACCTCGCCAGGGTCGACGTCGTGCTTGATCGAAAGCTCACGGGAAGGGATCACGCCCTCGGTCTTGTAACCGATATCGAGCAAGACCTCGTCTCGATCGACCTTCACGATGGTGCCTTCGACGATGTCACCGTCGTTGAAGTACTTGATGGTCTCGTCGATCGCCGCGAGGAAGGCATCCTCGGACCCGATGTCGTTGACCGCTACCTGGGGTGTCGAGGTGGCCTCGGTACTGCTCGTCATGTGTGGGTGGACTCCGGATACGGACATGGACTGATATAGGTTCGCCGGAATTCGAGCGGCCCATCAGCTATCCGAAGAGAACGACGAGGAACGGGCGGCGAAACGCCCCACGCAACCCCTCCGTGACCCCGGAGTGCCTACTGGCCGCCGCGCCCGCTCGCCTCCCGGAAGCCGGGTCGAGTATGCGATCTGGCTGCCACACTCGGCACCATCTCCGAGGTCGAGTTGCGCACGCGAATCCACAACGCTCCGGTCAGAATATGAGACGGTGGCGCCCTGGTCAATTGGGAGCGGGGTTGCCAAGGGGGTAAACGCCGCAAACGTCACATTTTATGATATTTGTCACAGAGCGGGCCACTGGCGGGATACAGCCCGCCGGCCCCGAAGCCCGCACACCCCCATTCAGCGGTCCGCATCGCCGGACGGCCGGGAACGCGAGCGCTTCACCTCGGACCTGCGGCGCTTGGCGGCCAGCCGCCGCTCACCGGCCGCCCGGCCGGGGCGGGTACGGCGCCGCTTGGGCGGCGGCGGAGCGATCACCTCGGCGAGGGTAGCAGCCAGGCGCTCCCGGGCAAGCTCCCGGTTGCGGGCCTGCGACCGGGTGTCCTCAGCGGTCACCGTGAGCACCCCGGAGTTCAGCCGGTCGCCGAGCCGCCGCAGCGCACGTTCGCGCTGCTCGGGACTGAGCGCCCGAGTGGCGGCGAGGTCCAGCGACAGCGCCGCCCGGGTGTCGGAGGTGTTGGCGTGCTGCCCACCGGGCCCGCCTGATCGGGAGAAACGCCAGTGCAGCTCCCCTTCGGGGATCGAGACCGCCCCGGTGACCCGCAGGTCGCGCTGCATCGCCGTCACCTCCCCTCGCTGTCGTCGCGTCCTCCGGACCGCCGAACCCGATCAGTGCGCGGCGTCGTGCCAGTTGCGCCCGACGCCCACCGACACGGCCAGCGGCACCCGCAGATCATAGGCGTTCGCCATCTTCCCCGAAACCAGGTTTCGGACCGCCTCAAGCTCAGGGCCGGTGACCTCCAGTACGAGTTCGTCGTGCACCTGCAGCAGCATCCGCGAGGCGAACCCGCCCTCGCGCAGCCCCGCATCGACGTCGAGCATGGCCACCTTGATGATGTCGGCCGCCGATCCCTGGATCGGGGCGTTCAGCGCCATCCGCTCGGCCATCTCCCTCCGCTGCCGGTTGTCGCTGGTGAGATCGGGCAGGTAGCGGCGGCGGCCCAGCATCGTCTCGGTGTAGCCCTCGCGCCGTGCGCGCTCGACCACCTCGTGCAGATAGTCGCGCACCCCGCCGAACTGGGCGAAGTACTCGCCCATGAGGCCGCGGGCCTCCTCGGGGGTGATACCCAGCTGCGCGGACAGCCCGAACGCGCTCAACCCGTAGGCCAGACCGTAGTTCATCGCCTTGATCCGGGCACGCGCCTCGGCGTCGACCTCGTCCACGCCGACCCCGAACACCCGCGCGGCGATCTCGGCGTGGAAGTCGTGACCGGTCTGGAACGCCTCGATCAGCGCGGCGTCCTCCGACAGGTGCGCCATGATCCGCAGCTCGATCTGGCTGTAATCGGCCGTGAGCAGGTGTTGGTACCCCTCCCCCACGACGAACGCCCGGCGGATGCGCCGGCCGGCGTCGGTACGCACCGGGATGTTCTGCAGGTTGGGTTCGGTGGAACTGAGCCGTCCGGTGGCGGCCACCGTCTGGTTGTAGGTGGTGTGGATGCGGCCGTCCTCGGCGATCGTCTTGATCAGCCCTTCGACCGTGGTGCGCAGCTTGGTCTGGTCGCGGTGGCGCAGCAGGATGACCGGCAGCTCGTTGTCGGTCTGCCCGGCCAGCCACTCCAGGGCGTCGGCGTCGGTGGTGTAGCCGGTCTTGATCCTCTTGGTCTTGGGCAGTTCCAGCTCGGTGAAGAGGACCTGCTGCAGCTGCTTGGGCGAGCCCAGGTTGAACTCGCGCCCCACGACCTGGTGCGCGTGCTCGACGGCCTGGCGCACAGCGGCGGCGAACTCCCCTTCCAACTCGTCGAGGTATCCGCGGTCGGCCGCGATACCGATGCGCTCCATACCGGCCAGCACCCGCACCAGCGGCAGCTCCACCTCGCGCAGCAGCCGGACCGCCCCGCGCTTGTCCAGGTCGACGTCGAGGCCGGCCGCCAGATCGAGCGTGGCCCGTGCGCGCAGCGCGAGAGCCTCCCTCTCGGCGGCGCCGTCGTCCCCCGCCCCGGTGATGTCCAGGGCGAGCTGGTCGCCCTCCGCCTGCTTCTCGTCGAGCTCCCGGTTGAGGAAGCGGCGGCAGAGGTCGGTCAGGTCGAGCTTGCGCTGGCCGGGCTGCACCAGGTACGCCGCCAGAGCGGGGTCGCTGGTGAGCCCTTCGAGCCGCCAACCGTGTGCGGCCATGGCGAGCATGGGACCCTTGGCCTCATGGAGGGCTTCGGGCGGTCCGGATCGGACAGCCAGCGGGCCAGCGCGGCGTCGTCACCGGAATCGAGGGCGGTGGGGTCGATGTAGGCGGCCGCGCCGTCGGCCGTGGCGATGGCCAGGCCGGTGATCTCCCCCGTGCCGCCTCCCCAGATGCCGGAGACCGCCAGCCCGGCGCGTTCGGAAGCATCGGCGTGCGCTCCCAGCCAGTCCGCGAGCTCCCCCGTGCCCGGCGCGCTCAGCTCGACGCTGAAGCCGTCGTCGATCCGCGTCACCTCGGCCTGCTCCTCTCCGAGCACCGAGAACAGCCGGTCGCGCAGCGTGGAGGCGAACTCCAGGTTGTCGAAGAGGAGGTGGATCCCCGCGCGGTCGGCCTCCGCCATCGTCAGGTCCGCGACCCCCCGGCCGACCTCCACATCGGTGGCGAGCACATTGAGCCGCTGGTTGCGCAGCACATCGTCGACGTGGTCGCGGAAGCTCTGCCCGGCCTTGCCTGTGAGCTCACCGGCGCGCGCAACGAGGTCGTCCACGGAACCGTACTTGGTGATCCACTTGGCGGCGGTCTTGGGCCCCACCCCCGGAACGCCCGGGAGGTTGTCGGACTTCTCACCCACCAACGCGGCGAGGTCGCGGTAGCGCTCCGGCGGAACGCCGTACTTCTCCACGATCCGCTCCGGCGTCATCCGGGTCAGATCGGAGATGCTCTTGCCCGGGTACAGCACCGTGCAGTCGTCGGTGACCAACTGGAAGGCGTCGCGGTCACCAGAGGCGATGAGCACCTCCATGCCCTGCTCACCGGCCTGGAGAGCCAGGGTGGCGATGACATCGTCGGCCTCGAACCCCGGAGCCGACACGCTCGGGACCCCGAGCAGGCCGAGCAGCTCCTGCATCAGCTCCACCTGCGACGGGAACTCCTGCGGCGTCTCGGCCCGACCGGCCTTGTAGTCCTCGTAGACGTCGTGGCGGAACGTGGGCTCGGAGCGGTCCCAGGCGACCGCGATGTGCGTGGGCTCCTCCTCGCGCAGCAGCTTGATCAGCATCGAGGTGAAGCCGTAGATGGCGTTCGTGGACTGCCCGGTACTGGTGGTGAACTTCTCCACCGGCAGCGCGAAGAACGCGCGAAAGGCCATGGAGTGCCCGTCGAGCAGCAGCAGGCGCTGCGGGCCGCCCGGGGGTGCTCCCCCCGGGACCTGGGACGGACTGCTCTGCACCGGGGTCTCTGCTGTCTTCACCACATCAGGAATCCTAGGATGCGATGCGGACTTTTTCGCGGTGCTCCCGGCATCGCCGCCGGCGATCTCCGACGGCCCGCGTCAGGGCCGCCCCGCGCACATCCGCGCCCACTACCGACGAGAAGGAAGATCCAGAGATGACGCTCGACGCCGAACAGCTGAACAAGCTCATGGGCAGCGGCAACCCGGGGGGTGAACTCGGCACCCGCATGGGGCTGGAGATCGTGGAGGCCTCGGCGAAGCGCGTCGTCGGCCGGATCCCGGTCGAGGGCAACACCCAGCCTTACGGCCTGCTGCACGGCGGCGCCTCGTGCGTGCTGGCCGAGACCCTCGGATCGATCGGCTCGGCGATCCACGCGGGAGAAGACCGCATAGCCCTCGGCATCGAGATCAACGCCACGCACCACGGCAGCGCCCGGAAGGGCCGCATCACCGGTACGGCCACAGCCGTCCACCTGGGGCGCTCCCTTGCCACCTGGGACATCGCGATCACGGACGACGACGGCAAGCGGGTCTGCACCGCACGGCTGACCTGCATGCTGCGTGACAACGCGTAGCACCCCGACCACCATGGACACCGCGGCCGCCCGCTCACGGGGCGCGGCCGCACCGCCCCCCATCGACATGGCGCACCCACACCGCCACTCTCCGCGGGAAATCCCCGTGAACTGGGGTTTAACCCCGAAAAAGGGCTACGGGAAGATAACGGGCCGAACCCGACTCGGCTGCGGCGCCATGGCACTCCTTCCACAAAACCTCCCTCGCGGTTAAGCTCCGCTAACGCACATTATTAAGCGCGTGCATCCACTGGCCCGATGAGGGCGGCCAGACCCATCAACGGGAACATTCCGGTCGAACGGAGAACCACAATGCCAAGAAGGAAGGCCCTCAGCCTCACAGCAGCGGCCGCGGCCATAGCACTTGGATTGTCAGCGTGCGGCAACGGAGGTGAACAGGAGGGCGGCGACGACGAGCTCCAGTTCGGATACATCCTCCCCGAAACCGGCGACCTCTCCTTCCTGGGACCGCCCCAGATCAGCGCCGTCAACTACGCGATGGAGGAGATCAACGAAGCCGGCGGTGTCCTCGACCAGGAACTGCCCGAGGTTCTCGCCGGCGACGAAGCCAACGACGCCGCCCAGGCCAACGACGCCGCCGACCGGCTCATCGGCCAGGGGGTCGACGCCGTCATCGGCGCCGCGGCATCGGGTATGACCATGGCGGTGATCGACCGCGTCACCGGGGCCGAAATCGTCCAGTGCTCCGGTTCCAACACTACCCCCGATCTCTCCGACTACGAGGACGGCGGCTACTACTTCCGCACCGCGCCGAGCGACGCGCTGCAGGGGCCGGTGCTCGCCGAGAAGCTGATCAACGACGGCCACCAGAGCGTCGCGATCGCCTACCGCTCCGACGACTACGGGCAGGGGCTGGCCGAGTTCACCGCCGAGGCCCTGGAGGAGCAGGGCGCCGAGGTCGCGATGAGCGAAGGCTACGACCCCAACGCCACCAACTTCGACTCCATCATCCAGCAGATCGACAACGCCGACGCCGACGCGGCCCTGCTCGTCTCCTTCGAGGAGGGCGTGCAGATCCTCACCGGCCTCATGGAGGCCGGTATGGAGACCGACCAGCTCTACAGCGCCGACGGCCTGCGCTCGGCTTCCCTCGGGGAGGACATCGACCCCGACGACCCGGGCGTCATCTCGGGTTTCCAGGGCACCGCGCCCGGCGCGGACGCCCCCGAGTTCCACGAGGGACTCCAGGAGTTCGACCCCGAACTCGGCGACCTGCAGTACGCGGCCCAGGTCAACGACTGCGTGGTGAGCGTCGCGCTGGCGGCCGAAGCGGCCGGCAGCACCGAGCCGAGCGAATTCGTCAACGAGATGACCAACATCTCCCGGGACGGCGAAGAGTGCTCCAGCTTCGGTGAATGCCGCGACCTGCTGGCCGACGGCCAGGACATCGACTACCAGGGAGCCAGCGGCCCGATCGACTTCGACGAGAACGGCGACGTGACCGGGGCGTCCTTCGAGGTCTACAACTACAACGAAGACGGTGAGATGGGCATCGAGGAGCACATCCTGAGCGAAGGGGAGTAGCCCCCACCGCACGCACCGCCAAGAGGCGCCCCGGGCCGCGGCCCGGGGCGCCTCGCGTGCGCACGCACCGCCGGCGGCCGCGCGACG